>DATBKU010000037.1:0-79829 GCA_036555725.1 Streptosporangiaceae bacterium
ACGTCGCCGCGGACGCCGATCAGGCAGGCCAGGACACGGCCCCACTCGTCGCGGAAGACCTGGTCGATCAACGCTCGACCAGGGGGCGAATCTCGACGCTGCCGCCGCGCCGCGCGGCCGGGATCCGGGACGCGACCTCGATCGCGGCGTCGAGATCATCGGCCTCGAAAAGGTAGAAGCCGCCGAACACCTCCTTGGTGTCCGCGAACGGACCGTCGGTGACGAGCGTGTCGCCGCCCTGCACGCGTACGGTGGTCGCGGTCTCGACCGGCATCAGCTGGGCGCCGCCGAAGGCGCGCGAGTCCTCGCCGATCGCGTAGTACACGCTCATGTCCGCCTTCTGCTCCTCCTCGCTGAGCTGCGTAAAGGACCCGGGCACCTCGTAGATCAACAGTGCATACTGCATGACGCCTCCTTCTCCGTCGCCTTGCTTTCGCCCCCAAGACGAACGGAACCCGCGAGAGGGGACAGCGCTACGAGACAAATTCTGCCGCCTAAAGCACTGGTGCGGCGAGATGTAGTAGAAGTACTATCGTTCGCAATGGGACTTAGACGGGAGGACGAAGGTTCATGACTGTGGTGGGTGAGCGGGACGAGCCGGCTCGCGGTGCCCAGGTGGCGGTCGACGCGCCGGTAATCGACGTTCGTGGCCTGCGGATGCGCTACGGCTCGCTCGACGTGCTCGACGGGATCGACTGGCGCGACCACGGCAGGTGGCGGGTGCGCGAACTGCTCCGCCACCTGGGCCGGTACTACGAGCCGTACGCCACGGCGGAGCGACCGCGGCCGTACGACGTGGACGAGCTGATCGAGACGGTGGGCCTCGGCGAGCACGCCGGCCAGAAGCTGGCCACGCTGTCTGGCGGGCAGCGGCGCCGCCTGGACGTGGCGATCGGCATGGTGGGCCGTCCCGAGCTGCTGTTCATGGACGAGCCGGCCGCCGGGTTCGACCCGAAGGCGCGGCGCGCCTTCCACGATCTGGTGCATCGCCTGTCCGACCTCGAGGACACGACGATCCTGCTCACCACCCACGACCTCGACGAGGCCGAGAAGCTGGCGGACCGCATCCTGATCCTGGCCGGCGGCCGGATCGTCGCCGACGGGAGCGCCGACCAGCTGGCCCGTCAGGTCTCCGCCAACGCGGAGGTGCGGTGGAGCCGCGGCGGTGAGTTCTTCGTGCACTCCACCGCCGACGCCACCCGCTTCGTACGTGAGCTGTTCGCGCAACACGGCGAGGAGATCGCCGACCTGGAGGTGCGCCGCGCGACGCTGGAGGACACCTACATGGCCATGGTGCACCGGGTCGAGACGGGCCACGTCGAGGAGGTCTTCTCCCTATGAGTCAGGTAGTGGTCGCGGCGTCGCGGCTCGGGCTCTCACGCGGCTGGCTGGAGTTCAAGCAGACCATGGCCGCTTCCCAGGAGCTGATCTGGACCTTCGTCATCAACGGGGCGTTCTTCCTCGTGCTGGTCCTCCAGCGCAACTCCACGGTCGAGGGGGTGCCGCTGGCGCTACTGACGCTGCCGAGCCTGCTCGGCATGTCGGTCGCGACCGGCGGGCTGATGGGCGCGACCAGCATCCTGGCCAGCCACCGCGAGGACGGCACGCTGCTGCGCGCCAAGGCTATACCGAACGGCATGATCGGCTACCTGGTCGCCCAGATCGTGCTGACGTTCCTCACCACGATCTTCGGCATGGCGCTCGTCCTCGTCCCCGGCCTGTTCGTGGTCGACGGCCTCACCAGCGTCGGGCCCGCCGGATGGCTGGCCCTGATCGGGGTGCTCGTCCTCGGGATGCTCGCCACGCTTCCGTGGGGTGCGATCATCGGCTCGCTGGTCAAGAGCGCGGCCTCCGGGTTCGGGCTGACTTTCCTGCCCATCTCCGGCGTCGTCGCGATCTCCGGGATCTTCTATCCGATCACCGCCCTGCCGGACTGGGTGCAGTGGATCGGCCAGGTGTTCCCGATCTACTGGCTCGGCCTCGGCATGCGCGCGGCC
The DNA here is from genome assembly GCA_036555725.1 of Streptosporangiaceae bacterium. Classification (GTDB taxonomy): domain Bacteria; phylum Actinomycetota; class Actinomycetes; order Streptosporangiales; family Streptosporangiaceae; genus CALAED01. The sequence goes on from DATBKU010000037.1 coordinate 1,998, forward strand.
ATCCTCCCGGACGCCGCCGCAGCGGCCGAGATCGGCGGATCCTGGCGGCATGTCGAAACGATCGGCGTGCTGGGCGCGTGGGCCGTCGTGGGCCTGCTGATCGCTCCCGCGGTGCTGCGGCGGATGGCTCGCCACGAGTCGGGGTCGACCATGGAGGCCCGCAAGGAGCGGGCGCTGCACCGGGGATACTGATGGCCGAGACGATCCACAACCGCATCGCGATGCTCCGCGCGGAACGGGGCATCTCCCGGCGGCAACTCGCCGACGCGCTCGGCGTCCACTACCAGACGGTCGGTTACCTGGAGCGCGGCGAATACAGTCCGAGCCTCTACCTGGCGCTGCGGATCGCGGAGTATTTCGAGGTACCGGTGGAAGTGATCTTCTCTACCACGCCGTTCCCGCGGATCGGCAGCACCGACCGCTCGGCCTGAGCCCGGCTGGCTGACGCAATTGATGGCAGGGCCGGGGACCTCCCTCGCGACTGAACCATCGTCGGCGACACTGAGGCCATGGAATACGTCGGCCGGGTGCCCGCCCCACCGCTCGACCGGTTCATCGACGACATCTACTGCCTGACCGGGGTGCCGCGCCACCGCCGGATGAACGTCCCGCCGATGCCGTCGGCACACCTGTTCGTCAACCTGGGCGGACCCGTCCGTCTATGGGATTCCGACCCTTCGGTGCCGCCGGCAGTGTTCACCGACGGGTGGTTCATGGGCGTATGGACCAGGCGTTTCCTCTTCGAGTACCCCCAATGGGTGCGGCTCGTCGGAGTGCACTTCAAGCCCTGGGGGATGTCGCCGTTCGTCGACATGCCGGCCGTCGAGCTGCGGGACCGATGGGTGCCGGTCGACGCCGTCTGGCAACGGTCTTTGGACCGGATTCGCAACCGGGTCGGCGACATCGCATCGGCCACCGAGGCACTGCGGGTATTGGAGGACGAGCTGCGATCGCGACTCGCCGAGGCACCGTCGCGCGGTCTCGACCTGGTCCAGCGCACAGGCGGGCGGTTGGAGACTTCCCACGGCGCGGTCTCGGTCGGTGCCCTGACCGATGCCGCCGGGGTGAGCGGCAATCACCTGGCCACTCAATTCAAGTCTCATGTCGGGGTCACCCCGAAGCGGGTGGCGCGGATCTACCGCTTTGCGCGGCTGATCGTGTCCGTAGACGCCCGGCGTCCGGTCGACTGGTCGGAGCTCGCTCAAACGGCGGGCTACTTCGACCGGGCCCACTTCAGCAGGGAGTTCAAGGACTTCACCGGCCACACCCCGACGGAATACCTGGCCCTGCGGCGCCGATTCCCACCCGAGCCGGGGTTCCCGCCGGACAGCGGTCCAATGCCCGCTGATTGATTTCTTACAAGCCCAGACCCCCTCGGGGGCGACAAGATCGGTTGCGAATGCGCGAGGAGACTTGAGGGGAACCTGTGGGCACAGTAATCATGCACAACGTGGTGTCGGTGGACGGCTTCATCGCCGACGAGAACGACGACGTCGGGCCACTTCACGAGTGGTACTTCAGTGGGGACACTCCGATCACCAAAGGCGGCGACCAGCAGTACGACCATTCCGGAGTGGGAAGCGGCTTCAAGGTCTCAGGTGCGTCGGCGGAGTACGTCCGGCAGATGTGGGAGGCGATCGGCACGAGCGTGCTGGGCCGCAACCTGTTCGACCTGGTGAACGGCTGGGAGGGTCAGCCGCCCGCGGGAGACCACGTGGTCGTGGTGTCCCACCGGCCGAAGCCCGAAGGCTGGCACCCCGAGGCGTCGTACCATTTCGTCGATGGCGTGACGGCTGCGATCGACAAGGCCCAGGAGCTCGCCGGGGAGCGAACCGTCATTGTGAACTCCGGCGATGTGGGCAGCCAGATCTTCGCGGCCGGCCTCGTGGACGAGGTGGCGATGGACGTGGTGCCGGTGGTGTTCGGGTCGGGCAAACGCTACTTCGGCAGCATCGATGGGCAGCATCTACTGGAGGATCCCCACGTGATCATCCAGGGCGACCGGGTGCTACACCTGAGGTTCAAGGTACGCCGCTAGGCCGTTCCGGACGTCGTGTCAGCCACGGCGCGGAGCCATAGGTTGATGGTGGCGATGGACGGTGGCGGCGTGGCCTACCGAGACCATCCGCCTCCGCCGTACCCACGGAGACGCCGGTCACGACCGCGACGCCGGCGCCCGCCCCCGTCCCCCTCCCCGAGCCGTATGAAGGAATCCGCGCGAGGGCTGCGTACGGAGCTGACCCGGGCGCTCGACCGGTACCTCGACGACCGCTCCGGAGAGCTGTCGCTGTCGATGCGCGACCTGGGCGCCGGCATCGAAACGGCCGAACACGCCGTCGACCTGGTCACCTCGGCCCTGTCAGGGCTCTGATCGCCGCCGCGCACGGCCGGCCGGTCGACGGCGTCGCCGCAGCGCGTCCCGCAACCGTCGGACGGCGCGTGCCGCCTTGGCCGCGACCGGAAAGCGCTCGGTCAGGGGCCGCTTCGGACGGCTCGCCCGGGGTCGCCGGCGGTCGTACATCATCGTGTGGACGGCCTGTTCGAGCGTCTGCCCGTCCGCGTCCTCATCCCGCTCGATGCAGCCGAGTATCAGGGCAAGGCCGCCGGTGCCGAGCAGGGACCGGCGCTCACCGTAATCGAGGAGTTTGGCGTCGGGGTCTGCGAGGATGCGCAGCCCCACGCCTTCCCCTATCGCGATCAGCAGCGACACGAAGTCGTCGAGCGTGATCCCGGGGCGCAGGCGCAGGCCGCGGCATTGAAGGACCTCCGCGCAGACCTCTTTCCATGGCTCCTGGACCCCCTGGTAGCTCTCGGCCATCGCGTCACGAATCACGTGGTCGCCTTCGGCGGCCGCGGTGGCGACGAGCTTCAACCGGAAGCGGGGATTGCCGACCAGCTCGACGATGTCGGAGAAGCCCAGGCTGTGGATGGCGGGTACGAAGCCGGACCCGTCGATGAGCTCCTCGATGGGATCGGCGGCCTCTTCGCTGAAGGCATGGGTCGGGTGGTACTGCGACCACAGGCCGAAATGGAGCAGGTCGGCGATGAAGTCCGAATGGGACCTCCAGGTGGACCGCATGGTCGAGACGTTGCCCATCCGCGGAAAGGGCGACGGGTTGCGGGTGACCTCGTCCGCGACCGCCCGCTGGGAGAGAAAGCCCAGCAGCGGCCGCTGCAGCGAGCTCTCGTCCTCCGGATCGACGGGCGTGCGCTCGGCACCTGGGCCGAGATGCCGCCTGATCAGCCGCATCGCCGCGGTGAGGTACGCCGCGGTCACCGGGTCGTTGGCGAGCCGGTCCCGGCTGTACCGCGTACGCCGGTTGAGCCGGCGCAACACCTGGGACAGATCCAAGTTGTAGGGGTAGGGAAGCTGCTGCTTGAGCGGCCGCTTTTCGTCCATCTTCCGACCCTCCCTCGAAAACACCGGCCGTTCATAGGCGCGCAGCCGCGCTGTAGTGTCCCCGGCACCGGTGCGCGGCCGGGTCCACGCGGGTGGGCAGCACGACAAGGGCCGACGGGCCGGCCTACAACGGGGAGATGACGCGACCATTCTGCTTCGCGGAGCGGGACCTTCGCCCAAGCGTTTCGGCGGCGGTCGACCGCGGCCGGCCGCTGGATCTCGGGTCGTCCCAGCACTGCGCGATCGTCGCCGTGCAGATCGTCGGCTTCACCGGCCAGGGGCGCGACGACGAGGTCCAACTGGCACTCCGGGCGGCCGTCTTCCAAATGCTGATCACCGCCTTCGACGCCGCGGGCGTCGGCTGGGAGGAGTGCCCGCACGAGGACCGCATCGACGGCGTCCTCGTCATCGTCCCGTTGCGCATGCCCACGGCGGTCCTGATCGACCCGTTGCTCCCCCACCTCCAGGCCGGGCTGCGCCTGCACAATCGACTCTCCGCCGCCATCGCACGGATCGGGCTGCGCGTCGCGATCCACATCGGCGAAGTCCATCGCGATCACCACGGCTTCGCGGGTACCGCGATCAACCACGTCGTCCGGCTCGTCGAGACCCCCGGGTCCGGGGAGGCACCCACCGCGGGCGGCGCCGAACTCTGCCTCATCGTGTCGGACTACGTCTATGACAGCGTGGTCCGTCACTGTCGGGGGCTCATCGACCCGACGGCGTTCCAGCCGGTCATCGCGACGGTCGAGGAATCGCGACCCCGGCGTGGATCCGGCAACCGGCGGCCTCATCGCCGTTCGCTTCAGTGGGCGGCGGCGTCCCAGGTGGGGCCGGTGCCGACGGCCACGTCGAGGGTGACGCACAGCGGGTAGGCGCCGGTGAGCCCGGCGCGGACGAGCTCCTCGGCCGGTGCCCGCTCGCCGGGCGCCACCTCGAGGACGAGCTCGTCGTGCACTTGGAGCAGCAGGCGGCTGCGCAGCCCCGCCGCCCGGAAGGATTCGTCGACCCGGAGCATGCCGAGCTTCACGATGTCGGCCGCCGAGCCCTGGATGGGAGCGTTCAGCGCCATCCGCTCGGCGGTCTCGCGGCGCTGCCGGTTGTCGCTGGTGAGGGCGGGCAGGTAGCGGCGGCGGCCGAGGACGGTCTGGGTGTAGCCGGCCTTGCGGGCCCGCTCGACGACGTGGTGGAGGTAGTCGCGGACGCCGCCGAGCCGCTCGAAGTAGGCGTCGCGCAACGGCCGCGCCTCGTCCATGCTGATGCGCAGCTGCCGGGCCAGCCCGAAGACGGACAGACCGTACGCCAGGCCGTACGACATCGCCTTGATCTTGCGGCGCATGTCGGCGGTGACGGCGCCCGGCGGCACCCCGAAGACCTGGGCGGCCAGGGTGGCGTGCAGGTCCTCGCCGGAGCTGAACGCGGCCAGCAGCGTCTCGTCTTGTGACAGGTGCGCCATGATGCGCAGCTCGAGCTGGTTGTAGTCGGCGGTCATCAGCGACTCGAAGCCGCCGCCCGGGACGAAGGCCCGCCGGATGCGGTGCCCGTCCTCCGTACGTACCGGGATGACCTGCAGGTTAGGCTCGGTCGAGGTGATCCGGCCGGTGGCCGCGACGGTCTGCTTGAAGTCGGTGTGGATGCGGCCGTCAGGGCCGATCTCTTTGATCAGACCGGTCACCGTCATGCGCAGCCGCGACTGGTCGCGATGGTGCAGCAGGATGCCCGGTAGCTCGCTGTCGGTGTGCTCGGCCAGCCACATCAGCGAGTCGACGTCGGTGGAGTAGCCGGACTTGATCTTCTTCGTCTTGGGCAGCCCGAGGTCGCCGAAGAGCACCTCCTGCAGTTGCTTGGTCGAGCCCGGGTTGAACGGGCGGCCGGCCACCCGCGCGGCCTCCTCGGTGGCGTGTTCGATGCGCGCGATGAACTGCCGTTCCAGCTCGACCAGCTGCTCGCGGTCGACGCGGACCCCGGTCCGCTCGGTGCGGGCGAGCAGCCCGGACAGCGGTAGCTCCACGTCGTGCAGCAGCCCCTCCGAGCCGGTGCGGGCGAGCAGCGGCTCGAACTTCACCAGCAGGTCGAGCACGGTGCGGGCCTGCGCCACCAGCGCGGCGCCGTCGTCATCGGCCGTGGGCAGCCGGCGGCCCAGGTACTGCGACGACAGCTCGTCGAGGCTGTACGCGGCGACCCCCGGCTTGAGCAGGTAGCCGGCCAGCTCCACATCGCAGGCGATGCCGGCGACCGGCCAGCCGTGCTCGCCGAAGACCCGGAGCAGCCCCTTGGCGTCGTGAACGATCTTGGGTCGCGACGGGTCGGCCAGCCAGGCGGCGAGCGCCTTCTCGTCGAGCTCGGTCAGCCGGGCGGCCTCGACGGCCGCAGCGGGACCGCCGGGGGCGGCCAGTGCCAGCCATGACACCTGCCCGGCGCCGCGCACCCAGGTGTACGTCGCGGTGAGCGCGATCGTGCCGGTTCGGCCGGCGAGCCAGCCGGTCAGCTCCCCCGGCGCGAGCACCCGGCCGTCGGTCGGCTGGGTCGCGGCGGGGCGCGGCCTGAGCCTGGCGGCCTCCGCGCCGGGGTCGGCGGAGAACAGCCGCTCGCGGAGACTGGCGTTGCGGAACTCCAGCTTCTCCAGCAGTGCGGTAAAGGCGGGCAGGTCGTAGGGACGGCGTCGCAGGTCGGCGAGGCCGACGGGCACCTGCACATCGCGGACCAGCTCGGTCAGCCGGCGGTTGAGGGTGACCGTCTCCAGCGCTGCGCGGAGCTTGTCGCCCGCCTTACCCGGCACCTCGTCGGCCCGCTCGGTCAAGACGGCGAGCGAGCCGAACTCGCGGATCCACTTGGCCGCCGTCTTCTCGCCGATGCCCGGGATGCTCGGCAGGTTGTCGGACGGGTCGCCGCGCAGCGCCGCGAAGTCGGGGTACTGACTCGGGCTCAGGCCGTACCTCTCCCGCAGCCGTTCGGGCGTGAACCTGGTCGCCTCGGAGACGCCGCGGATGAAGTAGAGCACGGTGACGTCGTCGCTGACCAGTTGCAGCGCGTCGCGGTCGCCCGTGTTGATCAGTACCTCGAAGCCGTCGGCCGCGGCCGCCGTGGCGAGGGTGGCGATGACGTCGTCGGCCTCGAAACCGGGCACGCGCACCGTCGGCAGCCGCATCGCGTCGAGCAGGTCGTCGAGGATGCCCAGCTGGCTGGTGAACTCCTCGGGCGAGCGCGAGCGGTTGGCCTTGTAGTCGGCGAACTGCTCCGTACGGAATGTTCGCCGCGAGACGTCGAACGTGACCGCGACGTGGGTCGGCCGCTCGTCGCGGAGCGTGTTGGCCAGCATCGAGGCGAACCCGTAGATCATGTTGGTGGGTTGGCCGCCGGTCGTGCTGAAGTTCTCCACGGGCAGCGCGTAGTACGCCCGGTAGGCCAGCGAGTGTCCGTCGAGCAGCAGCAACCGAGACCGCGTCACCCTCCCTTTGTACGCCCTGGCTCCGACATTCGCCTGATCAACGACCGTGGCCGTAGCATCGATCGGGCAGGAGGCGATCATGATGGACGAGGCGGATCTGCGGCAGCTGCGACGCTGCATCGAGCTGGCGGCCGAGGCGCTGGAGAAGGGCGACGAGCCGTTCGGGTCCGTACTGGTCGACGCCCACGGCACCGTCCTGTTCGCGGACCACGGTCATGTGGCGGGCGGCGACCACACCCGCCACGCGGAGTTCGAGCTGGCCCGCTGGGCGGCGGGCAACCTGACCCCCGGGGAGCGCGCGGCGGCCACCGTCTACACCTCGGGCGAGCACTGCCCGATGTGCGCCGCCGCCCACGGCTGGGTCGGCCTCGGCCGGATCGTGTACGCCTCGTCGTCCGAGCAGCTGGCCGGCTGGCTGGCCGAGCTGGGCGTACCGCCGCCTCCGGTACGGACCCTGCCGGTCAACGACATCGTGCCCGGAGCCGTCGTCGAGGGACCGGCGGCCGAACTCGCCGAGCAGGTACGCGACCTGCACCGCCGGTACCACGGCCCGGCACGCTGAGACCACGGGGAGCAGCATGGCGCCGAAAGATCCCACCGCACGCATATCGCCGGACGGCGCCCGTCCGCCCGGGCCCATGACGGTCAACCGGCACGAGCGGGAGATGGACTGGAGCGGTATCCAGACGTTCCTCAAGGCCCCCGTCTGCCTGACACCCGAGGACCTGCGGGCCGGCGGCGTCGACGTCGCGGTCGGTGGCGCGCCCTGGGACGGCACCGCGACCGGCCTGACCGGCACCCACCTGGGGCCGCGCGCCATCCGCCAGGGCGACTACATCAGCGGCGCGCGCCACCTCAACCACCTGAACGTCCGCGTCAATCCGCTCGACCATCTCGTGGTGGCCGACTACGGCGACGCCGACGTGCTCATCGGCGACCCCCAGGGCACGTACGACAACATCCGGTCGTTCGTCGCGGAGATCCTCAACGGCGGTGCGATCCCGATCATCCTCGGCGGCGACCATGGCATCACCTGGCCCGCCGGCACGGCCGTGGCCGACGCGTACGGACACGGCAGAGTCGGCATCGTCCACTTCGACGCGCACGCCGACACCGCCCCCGACATGCGCGGCGCGCTGCACGGGCACGGCACGCCGATGCGCCGGCTCATCGAGAGCGGCGCGGTGCCGGGCCGCAACTTCGTACAGGTGGGGCTGCGCGGCTACTGGCCCGAGCCGCCCGTCCTGGCCTGGATGGAGGAGCACGAGCTGCGCACCCACTTCATGGCCGAGATCCACCGGGACGGCTTCGGCACCGTGCTGGAGCGGGCCGTCGACGAAGCGCTCGACCATGCCGACCACCTTTACCTCTCCCTCGACGTCGACGTCTGCGACCCCGCGTTCACGCCGGGGACCGGCACGCCGGAGCCGGGTGGGCTGACCACGGCCGAGGTGCTGTGGGCCGTCCGGCGGCTGGCCGCCGAGGTCGGCATCGTCGCCATGGACGTCGTGGAGGTCAGCCCGCCGTACGACGTCGGGCCCGGCATCACCGCGCTGTTCGCGCGGCGCGCGATCATGGAGGCGCTCACCGGCATCGCGATGCGCCGGCTCGGCCTGACCGAGCCCGACCACGTCGACCCCCGCTCGGCCGGCACCGGCGCCCCTCGCACCTTCCGGGACCGTACGACGGGTTCGGCGTAGCACACAGAAAAACGTGGCCGCGGGCGGCAGGGGCGCGGGGCCGCCCGGCGCGTTATGGTGCGGGCGTCGGTATGCCCCCCATCACGGCGGTGAGCCCCATGTCCGACTCGCTCGGCGATGTATACGACCCCCTCGGCGCGCATCTGGACGATCCGTATCCGTTCTACACACAGGCCAGGCGGGCGACGCCCATCTTCTTCTCGCCGGTGCTGCAGGCCTGGGTCGTGACGCGTATGGCGGACGTCAGGAAGGTCCTTCGCGACGGGGAGACCTTCTCGTCGGCCAATGTGCTGCGGCCGTTCTCGCCGCTCAGCCCCGAGGTGTATGCCGTCCTGGCCCAGGGCTACCCGTACACGACCAGCATGATCACGGTCGACGGCGAGGAGCACCGGCGGCAGCGGGCCCCCCAGGCCGCCGGCCTCTCCCCCGAGAGCGTGGCCGCCGCGGAGCCGTACATCGTCAAGCGGGCGACCGCCCTGGTCGACGGGTTCGCCGCGGATGGACGCACGGAATTCATGGGCGCCTATGCCAACCCGCTGCCGGTCTCGGTGATCTGCCACCTCATGGGGTTCGAGCCGGAGGACCACGAGCAGATCGGCGACGACAGCCGCGCCGCGGCCTCCCTCGGCATGGGGCATCGGTTCCAGTCCGAGCAGGAGCAGGTCGACGCGGCCCAGTCGTGGGTGCGGTTCCAGCACACGATCGGCCGGTACGTACGCGACCGCTGGGCCGCGCCGCGCGCCGACATCATCAGCGAAATGATCGCCGCGTTCGGGCCGGGCGACGGGCCGCTCACCGCCGACAAGGAGGCCGCGCTGGCGAACATCGTCTTCGGGATCACCCTGCCGGGCCACATCACCACCTCGGCACTGCTCGGCAACGGCCTGCTCCGGCTGCTGCGCAGCCCCGAGCAGTGGCGGCTGCTGTGCGAACGGCCCGACCTGATCCCGAACGCCGTGGAGGAGATCGCCCGTTACGACACGCCGACCCACATCTTCCTGCGGATCACGACCAAGGAGACGACCGTGGCCGGGCAGCGGCTGCCGGACGGGGCCGAGGTCGCGGTCTGGCTGGCCGCCGCCAACCGTGACGAGACCGCCTTCGAACGGGCCGAGGAGTTCGACGTCACGCGGGAGCCGCAACCCCACGTCGTCTTCGGCCACGGCGCCCACTTCTGCCTCGGCGCGGGGCTGGCCCGCCGCGAGGTCGAGGTGTCGCTGCGCGTCCTCACCGACCGGCTCCCCGGCCTGCGTCTCGTGCCGGATCAGCGAATCGCCTTCCGCCCGTCGCTGGACCACCGGGGGCCGCTGTCCCTGCAGGTCACCTGGTAACTCTCACCAGGTCGCCGGCCGGCTCACGACTTGCGGCCGACCCCGGCGAACATGAACGACACCTCTGGGTCGGTGGTCACGTTGATCGCGTCGGGCGCGTCCGGGCGCCACTGCGGCGCGAAGACGACGCCGGGTTCGACGAGGTCGAGGCCCTCGAAGAAGCGTGTGAACTGCTCGCGGGTGCGCGGGACCATCGGCGCCGTGGCCCGGCTGTAGATCTCGGTGACGGGGGCCTCCGCCTGCGGCCGTGGATCCGCGGTGACGTGGGAAAGCGCGAGGTAGCTGCCCGGCCCCATCGCCTCGCGGAATGTGGAGACGATCTCGTACGGCTCCTCACCCTCGGTGACGAAGTGCAGCGTCGTCACGATCAGCACCGCCACCGGCTCGTCGAAGTCGATCAGCTTCTGCAGGTCGGGATGCTCGATGATCTTCTCGGGCTCGCGGAGGTCGGCCTCGATGAACGTGGTCGTCTCGACGGTGTGCAGCAGCGCCTGGGCGTGCACCCGCACGACTGGATCGTTGTCGACGTACACCACCCGGGCGTCGGGGATGACCGCGTGGGCGACCTCGTGCACGTTGTTCTGTGTGGGCAGCCCGGCGCCGATGTCGATGAACTGGCGGACGCCGTTCTTGGCCAAGAAGCGCACCGCACGGCCGAGGAACTCCCGGTTGGCCCTGGCGGCGAGCCGCGCCTCCGGCACGATGCCGAGGATCTTCTCGGCGGCCTCACGGTCGGCGGCGAAGTTGTCCTTCCCACCCAGCCAGTAGTCGTAGATTCGGGCAACGTTGGGTGTGGTGACGTCTACGCCACGGGGCGCTCGGCCACGGGTGGGCACTGTCCACCTTTCCTATCCGTCCTCACCCCGGCGCCGCCCACCCCAGACCTCAGGCCGTGCTCGAACGTGCTCCTTGTGCCATGCGGACACAACTGTCACTCGTCGTCACAGCATTGTCCGAGTCCGGTCACAATACAGTCAACCCCGTGAACGTGCGTTTATGAGGTACGGCGGAGGTGCCCGTCGTACCGTCGAATCCGTGGACACGCTCGCGCGGTGGCTGGTCTTCGGGCTGGGGCTGACGCTCACCGCGTGTGACGGTGGTTCGCCGGCGCCGCCAGGCCCGGCCGCGCCCTCGATCTCCGTCGACCAGCGCGTCGAGCGGTCGCTGCCCGAACCGCGGCAGGAGGTGGCCGCCGCGGCCAGCGACGCGGTCGGGCTATGGGTGGTCGGCGGCTTCACCGGTGAGCGGGTCAGCAGCCCGAGCGTCTTCCGCTTCGACGGCTCGCGCTGGCACGCCGCGCCGCCGCTCCCTCTCGGGCTCGACCATCCGGCCGCCGCCGCGCTGGGGAGCGTCGTCTATGTGGCCGGCGGCAACAGCAACGGGCGGACCAGCGGACGCGTGTTCGCCCTCCCCGGCCCGCGGGAGGTGGCGCCGCTGCGGCACGCCCGCGCCGGGCTGGCGCTCATCGCGGTGGCCGGCCGACTGTACGCGGTCGGGGGCAATGACCAGAACGGCAACGTCGGCCCGGCCGAGGAGTACGACCCGGCGCGCGACGGCTGGCGGGAGCTGCCGCCGCTGCCCCGTCCACGCAACCATGTTGCCGGGTTCACCTACGGCGACCGGGTCTGCGTCGCCGGCGGCCGCTCCCCCAATACCGCCGACGTCGACTGCTGGGACCCGGCGGGCGACCGCTGGACGAAGCTGCCCGGGCTGCCCAAGCCGACGAGCGGGGCCGGAGGAGGCAACCTGAACGGCCGTGTGTACGTCGCGGGCGGCGAGGACCCCGGTAACGGCACGATCGTCGATCAGCTCGCCGTGCTGACCGGCGGAACCTGGTCGGCCACGCGCATGGTGGGGCCCCGGCACGGGATCGCGCTCGCCGCGTACCACGGCCGGCTGTGGGCCTGCGGCGGCGGCAGCCGGGCGGGATTCGGCACCGTGGCCACGTGTACATCGTTCCGCTGAGAGGCCTTGCGACCCATTATTCGCCTGCGTATATTCGTAGACGAGTATTCGGCAGCAAGTAAGGATTGGACGTGGCTCAGCGACGCAAGGTCGGCAACATGCTCGGCCTCGCCGTACTCTCCGCCGTCGCCGGGCGTCCCATGCATCCGTACGAGATGGCGTCGGTGCTGCGTGCCCGCGGCAAGGACGACGACATGAAGCTCAAATGGGGCTCGCTCTACACGGTCGTCGGCAACCTGGAGAAACACGGCTTCATCGAGGCGGTCGAGAGCGGCCGGCAGGGCGGGCGGCCGGAACGCACGGTCTATCGCATCACGGACGCCGGGTATGGCGAGATGGCCGACTGGGTGCGCGAGCTGATCGGTGTGCCCGAGCCCGAGTTCCCGCGGTTCAAGGCGGGGCTGTCGGTGATGGGGGTGCTGTCCCCCGACGAGGTCACCGCACTGCTGCTGGAGCGGATCGCGCTGCTCGAAAAACGGGTCGCCCACCTGCGCGCGACCCTTGCCGAGCACGGCGACGTGCCGCGCGTCTTCCTCATCGAGACCGAGTACGACCTGGCCATGCACGAGGCCGAGGCCGCGTGGGTGCGGGCGATGCTCGCCGAGTTCACCGACGGCTCACTGCCCGGGCTCGCCGAATGGCGCGAGTTCCATCGCACCGGCGCGGTCCCGCCCGAGCTGGCCGACCTCGCGGAAAGGGGCGCCACCAAGGACTGACGGCAGACGGCCCGGCGGCGGTGCTGCGAACACCACCACCGGACCTCGACCTTCCACCGAAACCCACCATGGAGCGGGCCCGGCGGCTAGGCGGCAACCCAAGGATAGCCAGGGCGCCGCTCCGCGACACCTGGAGGCGATCATGGCTTTCCACCAGCACGAACCCACCCGACCCGACGTACGCGTTCGCGAGCGGCGCGGCAGGGTGCCGCGCATGGAGGGCGGTATCGCCCGCTGGTACACCCGGCTGCGCAGCTCCGGGCACCAGCTCGAGACGTACCGCAGGCAAGGCGTGGAGTTGACCGCGGATCTGCCCGACGGCGCCGACGTACTGGAGATCGCGCCCGGCCCGGGATTCCTGGCCATCGAGATGGCCCGCTCCAGACGGGTCACCGTGACGGGCCTGGACATCAGCCACACGTTCGTGCAGATCGCGAGCGAGAACGCGCGGCGGGCCGGGGTGCAGGCCGAGTTCCGGCAGGGCGACGCGGCCGCGCTGCCATTCGACGCGGCGTCGTTCGACCTGATCGCCTGCCAGGCCGCGTTCAAGAACTTCACCCGGCCGGTCGACGCGCTCAACGAGATGCACCGCGTGCTGCGCGCCGACGGCACGGCGGTGATCCAGGACATGCGCAACGAGGCGACCCGCGCCGACATCGACCGCGAGGTGCGCGGCATGGAGCTCGGCCGGCCCAACGCGTTCATGACGAAGGTCACGCTCACGATGCTCCGCCGGCGCGCCTTCTCCCAGGCCCAGTTCGAGCGGCTGGCCGCCGCGAGCGCCTTCGGCTCGAGCGAGATCCGCGCGGACGGGATCGGCATCGAGGTACGGCTGCGGAAACCGGACGCTGCCTGATCCCCCGGGTAGGGTGCGGGCCATGCAGGAGGTCCCGGCGGAGCTCGCCGGCCACCCGGACCGGCTCCGGTGGAACGCCGCGTACGAAGCCGCCCCGGCCGCGGCGTTCACCGCCCATCCCCTCGCGGTGCAGGCCCTGTCCATGACGCCGCCCGACGGCCCCGTCCTCGATCTGGCGTGCGGACCGTCGGGCAGTGCGCTGCTGGCGGCCGCGGCCGGGCGGCCGGTGACCGCGGTCGACGTCTCGGAGGTGGCGCTCGACCTGCTCGCCGCCGAGGCCGCACGGCGCGGGCTGAGCGAGCTGATCACGCCGGTCCAGGCCGACGTCGCGGAGTGGCGCCCGCAGCCGTCCCGCTACGCCCTCGTGCTGTGCACGGGGTTCTGGGACGGGGCCGTCTTCGGCCCGGCGGCGGCCGCGGTGGCGGCGGGCGGCCTGCTCGGCTGGGAGGCGTTCACCATCGACGCGCGGCGGGCCCGGCCCGAGCTGCCCGTCGCCTGGTGCCTGCGGCCCGGGGAACCGGCCGTGCTGCTGCCGCCCGGTTTCGGCGTCCTCGACCAGCACGACCTGCCGGAGCGGGAGCACGGCGGGAAACGGCGGCTGTTGGCTCGGAGGCAGTAGCCGGCGCCGAGGCCGTAGCCGGGCCCGGATAGTCAGCGCCGCTCCGCGGCGGGCGCCGTCGCGTCCGCCACGACGGCGCGCGCCCACGCGAGATCGGGCTTGCCGGCCGGGCTCCGCCGCAGCTCGGGCACGAACACGACGTCTCGGGGCTGCTTGTAGTCGGCGAGCTCGTCCGTTACGCGGGCCCGCACCTGCTCGGGACTGACGTGCGCGCCGTCCGGAACGGCGACGACGGCGGCGATCCGATGGCCCCAGCGCTCATCGGGAACGCCGACGACGTAGACGTCGTCGACGTCGGGATGCCGGGCGATGACCTGCTCGACCTCCTCGGCGAACACCTTCTCGCCGCCGGTGTTGATCACCCGGCCGTCGCGGCCGAGCAGCGTGAGCGAGCCGTCGGCCTCGATCCGGGCCAGGTCGCCCGGCACGCAGTAGCGACGGCCGTCCACGTCGCGGAAGGTGGCCGCGCTCTTCACCGGATCGCCGAGGTAGTGCGTGCGCTCGGGGGCCGGCGCGGCGAGCAGCCCGACCTGGCCGGAGCCCGGCTCGACGTCGGTGCCGTTCTCGTCGATCACCCGCGCGCCCGGAACGAGCTCGAACCGTGAGGTGACGCTGCGCTCGCCGCGAACCGTCACCGACCGGGCGAACGGGCCGCCCTCAGAGGCCGCGATCACATCGTCGAGGCGCGCGTCGCAGTGCCGCAGCAGCCGCTCCTTGACCTCCGCGCTCCAGGTCACGCCGACGCTGAAGATCCGGCGTAGGCCATCGAGGTCGTACGGACGGCCTTGCTCGGCGGCCCGTTCGAGCGCGTCGGCGAGCGGCCGGGCGAAGACGTCGCCGACGATGCACAGGTCCGTGACCGGATGCCGCTGGATGACCTCGGCCATCTCCTCGGGATCGTGGGACCGCGACGTGAGAAAGACGACCGCGCCGCCGACGATCAGCGCGCCGAGTGTGGTGTACATGCCGGTGCCGTGCATCAGCGGCGGGGCGACCAGGGTGACCGGGCCCAGTGCGCCGGCCACCACCTCTCGGGTGGACGCGGCGAACTCGTCCATGTCGGCCGGCGCCGGCCGGCCGAGCTGCCCGTAGCCGGAGTTCAGCACGTGCCGGATCAGGTCGGCCTGCCGCCAGACGACCCCTTTGGGGCGGCCGGTCGTACCGCCGGTGAACATGAGCCACTCGTCCTCGCCCGAGCCGGGCGCGCGCGGCGACGACGGCCCCTCGGCGGCGACGCGCTCATAGTCGTCCGCGCGCCCGGCCAGCGGATCGGACCCGGTCGCAGGTGCGCCGCGCCGCAGGATCGTCCGGACACGCGGCAGCCGGGCCAGCGCGGCGGCGGCCACCGGCGTCAGCGCGGTGTCAAGCACCAGCGCGGTGGCGGCCGAGTCGTCGAGGAGGTCGCGCAGCTCGCGCTCGCGGTACCGGTAGTTGACGTTGACCTGGGCGCAGCGCAGCTTCAGGACCGCGAAGATCGTCTCCACGTACGCAGGGCCGTTGTAGAGTGCGATGGCGACACGGTCGCCCGGGCCGAGACCGTCGTCGGCCAGCCGCTGGGCCAGCCGGGACGCCCGCTCGTCCAGCTCGCGCCAGCTGAGCCGGGTGTCACCCTGGATGACCACCGGGCGGTCGCCGGCGGCGTCGGCGACCATCTCGAGCAGGGTCGCCAGGTTCTCCCGCATCTCGGTTCCTCCTCGCCGTTTGCGGGCGCCGTACGGCTCAGCCCGTGTCAGCCTGCCCCAGGCCGAACAGCCGGGCGGCGTTCTCCTTGAGCACGAGGGGGCGCACGTCCGGCCGGATGTCGATCTTGTCGAAGTCGGCCATCCACCGGTCCGGCGTGATCATCGGGAAGTCGGAGCCGTACAGCATCTTCTCCTTCAGCAGCGTGTTCGTGTACTGGATCAGCTGCGGCGGGAAGTACTTCGGCGACCAGCCGGACAGGTCGATGTGTACCTGCGGTTTGTGCAGCGCCACCGACAGCGCCTCGTCCTGCCATGGAAACGCCGGGTGCGCCATGATGATCGGCATGTCGGGGAAGTCGACGGCGACGTCGTCGATGTACATCGGGTTGGCGTACTTCAACCTGATGCCGCCGCCGCCCCGCGTGCCGGCACCGACGCCGGTGTGGCCGGTGTGGAACAGCGCGATCAGGCCGTTCTCGGCGAGGATCTCGAACAGCGGGTAGGCCGTGCGGTCATTGGGGTAGAAGCGCTGCGCACTCGGGTGGAACTTGAAGCCGCGCACCTGCGGATGGTCGGCGATCAGCTTGCGGGCGGCGGACACGCCCTCGGCGCCGCGGTTGGGGTCGATGCTCGCGAACGGGATGAGCACGTCGGCGTGCTCGGCCGCGAGCTCGGCCACCTCCTCGTTGGTCGGCGCGTTGCCGCGGTGCGCGTCGCGATCATGATCGCCCATGACGTCGACGCCGAAGACGACGGCGGCCATGGTGCGCTCGCGATAGTAGGCGGCGATGTCGTGGACGGTCATCGGCGTGACACCGCTCGTCCGGAAGTAGTCGGCCATGTCCTGCAGCACATCGCTGTTGACGGCCTTGCCCCGCACCGACGCGTGCACGTGGACGTGGACATCGATGGCCGTCACCGTCGTGGGATCCACCGCGCTCTTGGTCACACCGGCCTCCTGCCCTTGAGCATGCGCCCTCCCGCCGCACGACGATCGGCCAACTTACTTGAACAGTAGTCACTTTTGATCACGACCGTCAACAGACTGTCTGCTATGGCCATGGGCCTGATCGCGACCTCAAAGCACCGGGCCGGCCGCGCTCCCGTGACGGAGGACGGCCGGCCCTTGATCGACTGAGCTCAACGCTCGCCCAGCGTGCCGAAGAACGCGCGGATGTCCCCGACCAACAGATCGGGTGCCTCGAGCGCGGCGAAGTGGCCGCCGTGGTCGAACTCCGACCAGTGCACGACGTTGTTCAGCTTGTCAGCGAACGCGCGGATCGAAATATCGGTCGTAAAGACCGCGACGCCGGTCGGCACGGTCGACCGCTCCTTGGGCGCCCACATGCTCGCGTCGTGGAACCGCTCGTAGTAGGTGTGGGCGGCACTGCCGGCGGTGGCGGTGAACCAGTAAATGCTGATGTTGGTGAGCAGCCGGTCGCGGTCGACGGCGTCCTCGGGTAGCTCGGCCGCCGGATCGGTCCACGACTGGAACTTCTCGATCATCCAGGCGAGCTGCCCGGACGGCGAGTCGAGCAGGGCGTGCGCGAGGGTCTGCGGCCGGGTGCCCTGCAGCTGCATGTAGGCGCTCTCCCGCTCCTGCCACGCCTGCTGGCCGGCGAGCCGCCGGCGTTCGGCCTCGGTCAGCGCGGCCATCTCGGCCGGGTCGCCGCTGGGGAAGGTGACGAGCGCGTTGACGTGGACCCCGATGACGCGGTCCGGGGCGGCCCGGCCGATCAGCGGGCCGACGAAGGCGCCCACGTCGCCGCCCTGCACGCCGTACCGCTCGTACCCGAGCCGGGCCATCAGCTCGGCGAGCGCCGCCGCCGTCCGGCCGTCGGTCCAGCCGGGCTCGGTCAGCGGGCCGGAGAAGCCATACCCGGGCAGCGAGGGGATCACAACGTGGAACGCGTCCGCGGGGTCTTCGCCGTACGCGGCCGGGTCGGTCAGCGGGCCGATGACGTCGAGGAACTCCACCACCGAGCCGGGCCACCCGTGCACCAGCAGCAACGGCGTGGCGTCCGGCGTGGCGGAGCGCACGTGGAGGAAGTGCACGTCGGCGCCGTCGATCGTGGTGATGCACTGCGGGTGGTCGTTGAGCGCCGCCTCGTGCTTGCGCCAGTCGTACTCGTTCGCCCAGTAGTCGGCGAGCTCACGCAGGTAGGCGGTGGGGACGCCGCGTTCCCAGCCGACCCCGGGCAGATCGGCGGGGCGGCGGGCGCGCGTGAGCCGGTCGCGCAGGTCGTCGATGTCGGCCTGCGGGATGTCGATGCGGAAGGGCCTGATGTCGTTGTCCATGACCACGACGCTATGACCTATTGATGACAGGTCTAGGCACCAATAGCTGGCACACTTCCTTTCATGTTGGAAACCTCGGCCCGGCTGCTGCGGCTGCTGTCGCTACTGCAGTCGCGGCGCGACTGGACGGGCGCTGAGCTGGCCCAACGGCTCGAGGTGGGGTTGCGGACCGTGCGGCGGGACATCGAGCGGCTGCGCGTCCTCGGCTACCCGGTGCACGCCGTGCCCGGCGTGGCGGGCGGCTACCGGCTGGGCGCGGGGGCCGCCCTGCCGCCGCTGTTGCTCGACGACGAGGAGGCGGTCGCGGTGGCGGTTGGGCTGCGTACCGCGGCGACCGCGGCGGTGGCCGGCATGGCCGAGACATCGGTCCGCGCACTGGCCAAGCTCGAACAGGTGCTGCCGTCGCGGCTGCGCGACCGGGTCAACGCGATCGGCGCCGCCTCGCTGGCCATGGCCGCCCCGGCGACCGATGTCGTCGACCCGGCCGTGCTGACCGGCCTGGCCGCGGCCTGTCGCGACCACCGGCGGCTGCGCATCGTCTACCGCGGCCGCGACGGGGACCCGGGCACCCGGGTCGTCGAGCCGCACCGCCTGGTGCACACGCCGCGCCGCTGGTACCTGCTGGCCTGGGACCACGACCGCGTGGACTGGCGGACCTTCCGCGTCGACCGGATCCAGGGCCCGCTGCCCCCACCCGGGCCCCGGTTCCAGCCGCGTACGCCCCCGGACGACGACGTCGCGGGCTTCGTCTCCCGGTCGCTGTCCTCCGCGCCGTACCGATACCAGGCGCGCATCCTCATGCACGGCCCCATCGAGGACGTGGCGCCGCGGGCGTCCCCGGCGGCGGGCCACCTGGAGGCGGTCGACGAGCGCACCTGCGTCCTGCACACCGGGTCCAACTCGCTGGAGGAGCTCGCTGTCTACGTTGCCGTCAAGGGCTTCGACTTCGAGGTGCTCGACCCGCCGGAGCTCGTCGAATACCTCCGTGCGCTGTCCGCCCGGCTGCGCCGCGCGGCATCCTCCACGACACGTACGCCGTGAGGTGCCACCGTTACTTCCGCGCACCGAGCTCATCGCACCGCGGCGGGCGGCGGAAAATCGGTTGGCGGCCCTGGGCCGGGCTCTCTACGGTGATCGACATGACGACATACTTCATGGTGACCCGCCGTGTCCGGCTCCGGGTCGCCGCGACGCGCATGGGGCTGGCATCCGCTCGTTGACCATTGGGCCGCGCTCATCGTCGCCGACGCCGGCGTACGGCCCGGCGAGCTCGTGCTCGACATCGGCGCCGGGTGCGGGGTGCTGACCGCGCATCTCCTCCAGGCCGGTGCCCGGGTGGTCGCCGTCGAGCTGCATCCGGGACGGGCCCGGCGCCTGCGGGAGCGCTTCGCCGAGGCCCCAGTGACGGTGGTGGAGACCGACGCCCTCGCCCTGCCGTTGCCGCGCCGCCCGTTCCGGGTGGTCGCCAGCCCGCCGTACGCGATCTCCAGCCCGCTGCTGAGCAGGCTGCTGGGGGCGCGTTCCCGACTCGTCGCCGCGGATCTCGTACTGCAGCGGGCGGTGGTACGCCGCTACACCGAGGGACGGCGGGCCGGCGCCGGGCGAGACCGGTGGCGGCTGCGCGCCGGTCGCCCGCTCCCCCGCCGCGCCTTCCGGCCGCCGCCGGCGGTCGACTCCGCGGTGCTCGTCATCCGCCGCCACTGACGGGGCCACGTATCAGCCGGGATCGTCCGGCCGCGGAGGCAGCGTCTTGATCAGCGAGGCGAGTTCGCGGCGGCCGGTGATGCCCAGCTTCGCGTACGCCCGGGCGAGGTAGTTGTTGACGGTGTTGAGCGACAGGCCGAGCTTGTCCGAGATCTAGCGGCTGCTGTGCGCCGCCGCGAGCGGCACCCAGGCCCGGTCCAGCCCGGTCCACGCCCGCAGCGTGCGGTGCTCGATCGTACGATCGAGGGCTTCGGCCCCGGCCAGCCAGCCGCCGGCCTCGTCGGCGGTGCGGAGGCAGGCCTCGATGTCGCGCAGTTGCCGCCTGCCCACGAACGGCCATGCCTGTCTCATGTCACCCCGGTTCCGGCTCCGCGTGCACGCCCGATGGCTCTTTGGCTACTCGGCTACTCGGCTATTCGGCGGAGCGGCCCGATCGGATCGCGATCACGGCCACATGCAGCAGCTCCGTGGTTCGGCGGCCTCGAACAAGCGCGCCGCCGATCACCGGCCGTATCGGCACCGCTTCCGTCCGCGACTAGATCAACCTGACTGATCTATCCGTCCGCGGGCGGCTCCGGTAGGCATGGGCGTCGACGACCGCACGGCCGGGTGCCGTCTTCTGGGAGGGGCCCGAGGGCGGCGGCTAGCGGACAGGCAACGTGCTCTGCCTCGCGGAAAAGAAGAAGTAGCGCGGGGTCACATGAGCGGCTAGGCCCCCGGGCTCCTCGGCTGCGCCATCGGGCTGGGACATCGGCACCCCAGGGTCAGGTCGGCGGCCAGGCCCCGAGCGGCCTGCCGATCTCCCACTCGTGGCCGAAGGGATCGACGATCCGGCCGAGCCGCCAGCCGTGTTCGTCGGCCGCCTCGCCCATCACGGTGGCGCCGGCGCTCGCCGCTCGCGCCATGAACGCGTCGGGGTCGTCGACGACCAGCAGGGTGCGGCTCGTGGCGCCGCCGATGGCCTGCGGGCTGAGCCGCCTGTGACCGTCCGCCGACGAGATCCAGAACGCGGCGTCACCGACGGCCAGTTGCGCGACGATCTGGTCGCCGTCGCCGACGCGGTGCAGGACCGTCGCGCCGAACGCCTCGCCGTAGAAGGCGACGGCCGCCGCGGCGCGATCGAGCCACAACTCCGGCTGAATACCCGTCACGCCGGATCACGTTAGCACCGCCGACGGCGGCTACCCCTGCCTTCTCGGCGCGGGGGCACAGGCCGTGCGGGGCGGACGCACGAGCCCGTGACCCACCCCGCGCGAGCCGGGGGCTCAGTCGTAGTTGCGGATGAGCCGCACGTTGAGGAAGACCATCACGACGCCGAGCGCCGCCACGATGGCGAACCCGCGGGCCAGCACGTCCCACTGCAGGTCCTGCAGGATGAGCGAGCGCAGCGTCTCCATCACGTAGGTGACCGGGTTGAAGGTGGCCGCGATCTCCATCGGCCTGGTCAGCAGGTCGCGTGGCACGAAGTTGGGCGTCAGGAACAGCAGCGGGAAGAACACCAGCCCGGCCGACTGGGTGGCCGCCGCACTCCTGGTCTTGAGCGCGATGAGCTGCATGAACCCGTTGAATACCACCGCCCACAGCGCGGTCAGCGCGAGCAGCAGCACCAACCCCAGCGGGCCGCTCGCGATCGAGATGCCGAACGGCAGCGACAGCAGCACCAGTGCGATGGTGATGGCCACGCTCTTCACGCCCTCGGCGAGCAGCCGGCCGAGCACCAGGGCACTGCGGGCGACGGGCGCGGCGCGCAGCTTGTCGAAGTAGCCGCCCTCGATGTCTTCGACCAGGAACAGCGCCGCACTCCCGAACGAGGCCGCGAGCAACAACGAGCTCGGCAGCTGGAAGGCGGCGTAGCTCTGCCCGTGCAGGAAGCCGGTGGAGCTCGACGGGAAGATCTTGCCGGCCTGCCCGAAGTTGACGATCAGGAAGAACATCGGGATGAACAGCGTCGGCGCCAGCGACTCCGGCGTCCGCAGAGCGTCGCGCAGCGAGCGCCCGCCCATGATGTTGGCCTGCGCGATCGCACTCATGCCCGTCCCCCGCTCAGCCTCAGTGCGCCTTGTGCGCGCACGTCCCTCGTCGCGTGCTCACTCGCTGCCGCTCGCAGGGCTCGCTTCGCTCGTCCACTCGCAGTGCTCATTTGCTCGCTCCGCTCGCGGGGTCGCTCCGCGCGCTCCTCAGTCCAGTGCGCGCGGCGCACCTTCGGCTCGCTCATACGGACACCTCCTGGACCTCGCCGGCGACGCGTTCGCGCTTGCGGCCGGTGGCGTCGAGGAAAACCTCGTCCAGCGTCGGCTCGTCGGCGAGGCCACGGCGCTCGCGCAGCTCGGCCTTCAACTGCGCGGGCGTGCCCTCGCGCACGATCAGCCCGCCGTCGATGATGGCGAGCCGGCCGCAGAGCTGGTCGGCCTCCTCGAGGTATTGCGTGGTCAGGAACACCGTGGTGCCCCGGTCGTTGATGCGCCGCACCTCGTCCCACACCGTCAGCCGGCTGGCCGGGTCGAGACCGGTCGTCGGTTCGTCGAGGAACAGCACCTCGGGCTCGTGGACGAGCGCCGACGCGAGGTCGAGGCGCCGCTTCATGCCCCCGGAGTAACCTTTGATCCGCCGGTCGGCGGCCTCTACGAGCTCGACCAGCTCCAGCAACTCCGCCGCCCGGGCCGCCGCCTGCCGCTTCGACATGCCGAACAGCCTCGCCTGCAGGACGAGCAACTCCCGCCCCGTCTGCCGGGCGTCGAGCCCGGCCTCCTGCAGCGCCACGCCGATGTTCCGGCGCACTCGGTCCGGCTCGGCCACCACGTCGATGCCGGCCACCCGCGCCGTGCCCGCGGTCAGCGTCATCAGCGTGGTGAGCATCCGGATCGTGGTGGACTTGCCGGCGCCGTTCGGCCCGAGAAAGCCGAACACCTCTCCCGCGCCGACGCTCAGATCCACGCCGCGCACGGCGTCGACCGTGCCCCCGCGGCCGTGATATCGCTTTACGAGGCCCTCGGCCTCCACCGCCAAGTTCATGCCCGAGACCGTAACGCGGCCCCCCGACAATTCCCGTTCCGCAGCGTTCACGTCGCCCCCACCGTCCTCTCGCAGGCCGTACGGCTCCAGCTCGCTATGCCCATGGCGTCGCGCCTTTCGCGCCGATCGATCGAGTGCACCTGATCTGACCGTCCGGCTCCGCGAAACTCATCGGTCCCGCCTCACACAATTCGAAATCGGCGGGCTTGATCGCCCTTGTGCGACGACGGAGACGTGAACGGCGCGACCTCGAAGTACCGCCCGTACGCCTTGTGCGACGGACGCGTCGTCGTGCCCGCTCCAGGCCGTCGATGAGCGGGCGCCTTAGTTCACGCGACAGGCCGGCGCCGGCCGCTGCGCGCGTGGCGGCAGGGCCGGCCGGACTCCGGGCGGTGATCCAGAGGCGTTAGCAGGTGCCGAGCATGGAGGTCAGCGCCGACTTCTCGCTGCTGTCCACGGTGAGGTCGTAGAACCACTTGACCTGGATCCACGCCCGCGAGTACGTGCACCAGAACGAGGTGAGCGACGGCTTCCAGGTGGTGGGGTCCTGGTCCCCCTTGGACTGGTTGACGTTATCGGTGACGGCCCACAGCTCCGGGCCGCCGAGGTCGTTGGCGTACGTCTGGCGCCGCGCGGTGGTCCACGCCCAGGCGCCGGACTGCCAGGCCTCGGCGAGCGGCACCATGTGGTCGATGTCGACGTCCGAGGCCGCGGTCCAGGTCGCGCCGTCGTACGGGCTGTGCCAGGTGCCCGAGGTGGCGGCGCAACTGGAGTCGGTCACCACGTTCGTGCCGTCGCGCTCGAGGACGGTCTCCCGGGTGTTGCACGCGCCCGAGATGGTGATCCAGTGCGGGAACAGGTCGCGGTCGTAGGTGGAGGCGTGGGATTCGGCCGCGACGGTGAGCGCCGCGAGCCGGGTGGCGGCCGTGGCCGCCGAGGGGATGTTGGGCGGGGTGGCGTAGGCCGCGCTCGCGGTGAGGCCGACGGTGAGGGCCAGCACGGACACGGCGGTGAACAGGGCGGCAACCACTCGTCTCACGAGTGTCTCCTTCGTTCTCCCGCCCGGCCAGGTGCGGGGGTCCTGGTCGTTCGCGCGGAGCGGGAGTCATAAGGAGGGTCGCAATTTGCCGTAAATCAGGAAATATCAAGCTTTGTCGACAGCATGAACGGACCTTGGTCAGACCGTGCCGCAGGCCCCGTTCCGTACCAGCGCATTCAGGCCCGTCCCGGGATGCCCGAGACCGGCGGCCGCGCTATCGTCTAGGTGGGCTTGCAGGGAGCCTCCGGTCCGCGGGAAGCGCAGAGCGCACCCTGATGAGCGCGAACAGAGGTGGCCTTTCCCCTCCTTTCGGCCTGACGACGCGGACATCAGGCGGACGAGAGGAGGCTGCGATGGCAGCCATTTCGCTGCCCGATAACCCAAGCCTGGAGCGCATGCGGCGCCGCGCGCGTGCCCTGCAGCAGGCCGTACGCGCCGGAGACGAGGCGGCGCTGGAGCGGATCGCCGCGCGCCATCCCGACGGCGCGCCGAACCGGCCGGAGACCTTCCCGCTGAGCGCCGCGCAGCTCGTCATCGCCCGCGAGTGCGGTTTCGCCAGCTGGCCCCGGCTCAAGCACTACTTCGACGTCGCGGACGAATACCGCTGGGACGCCGCACCCAATGATCCGTACGACGACCCGGCCGACCGCCTATGCGAGCTGGCCTGCCTCACCTACGCCGATGACGGCCCGGACCGCTGGGCGCAGGCTCGCCGGCTGCTCGCCGACCACCCCGGCCTGACGCGGGCCAACGTCTGGGCCGCGGCGGCCGCCGCCGACGCCGACGCCGTACGCGACTTTCTCGGCGCGGACCCCGGGCTGGCCCACCGGCGGGGCGGCCCGCGGCGCTGGCGTCCGCTGTACTACCTCGCGTACGCACGTCTCGATGTATCGGCGGAGACCGTCCTGACGACGGCCCGGCTGCTGCTGGACGCCGGCGCCGACCCGAACGAGGGCTACCTGTGGCACGGCATGCCGACCCCGTTCACCGTGCTGACCGGCGTCTTCGGCGAGGGCGAGCAGGGGCCGGAGCGGACCCCGCCCCACCCGCACGAGACCGCGCTCGCCCGGCTGCTGCTGGACGCCGGCGCCGACCCGAACGATGGCCAGACGCTTTACAACCGCATGTTCCGGCCGGGCAACGACCATCTGCGGCTGCTGCTGTCGTACGGGCTGGGCCGCGGCGACGGCGGGCCGTGGCGGGCCCGGCTGGGCGAGGCCGTCGGCTCACCGGCCGAGCTGCTGCGATACCAGCTCAGATGGGCCTGCTGTCACGGCTACCTGGAACGGGTCGAGCTGCTTGCGGATCATGGCGCCGACGTGAGCACGCCGTTCGACGACGGCCGTACCCCGGCGGGTCATGCCGCCCGCAACGGCCACGCGGCGATCGTCGACTACCTGGCCTCGCGAGGAGTCGCCGCGCCCGACCTCTCCCCCGTCGATGCCTTCGCCGGCGCGGCACTCCGGGTCGACCGGCCCGCACTCGACCGGTTGCTCGCCCGCCACCCCGCCGTGCTCGAACAGGCCAGGCGCGACCGCCCGGGCCTGATCGTCTGGGCGGCGGCGCAGGGCGGAACGGCCGCGATCGCGCTCCTCGCCGAGCACGGCTTCGACGTCAACGCGCTGGCCCGTACGGACGGGCCGGTCGAACAGCCCTGGGAGACGGCCCTGCACCACGCCGCGGGCACGGGGAACGCCGACCAGGCCCGGCTGCTGCTGCGGCTCGGCGCCGACCCGGCCGTACGCGACGCACGGTTCGACGCGACGCCCCTCGGCTGGGCCCAGTACTTCGGCCGGCAGGCCCTCGTGGAACTGCTGGAACCGATCACACAGGAGCGCGCTTAGCCGACAGTGTCTAGTTGAGCGCGATGATCGAGATCGCCGCGGCGCCGATGGCCAGCCCGGCCGTCTGCGTCGCGGTGATCCGCTCGCGCAGGAAGACCAGGGCCAGCAGCACGGGGATCGCCGGGTAGAGCGCGGACAGCACCGAGACGATGGCGAGGAGCTGCTCGCGGGTGGCGAGCATGTAGAGCCACGTGCCGACGGTGCCGACGGTGCCCGCCAGTCCGGCCTTGACCGCGAGGCCGGACGGAACGCGCAGCGAGGTCCGGGTGGCGAGGACGAGCGGGATGATCGCCGCGACCGACACCACCCGGCTGACGACCAGCGGCCACAGCCCGGTGCCGGCGGGGATCCGCTCGAGCGCCACCCAGGTCAGCGCGATCCCCACACCGGCGGCGAGGCCGTCGCCCACCCCCGTGTGCCCCCGTCTGGCGGCGGCGCGCCCCGCCCCCGCGACGAGCTCACGCGTACGGCCGGGTGAGCGGGACACCAGCCAGATGGCGGGCACCGCGGCGGCCATGGCGTACAGCACGATCGCCGACGGCCGTTCGCCCAGCAGCACAATGCCGACCAGCACGGGGAGCAGCGCGGCGTTGACGTCGCTGACCGGCGCGACCACGCTCATCTTGCCCCGGCCCATGCCGCGATACAGGAACGCCATGCCCAGCCCGGTGCCGACGCCGGACAGCGCGCCCCAGGCCAGCGCGGACCAGGTCGCGGGGCCGCCCGGGAAGGCGAGCGCCACCACGATGATCACAATGCTCCCGCCCACCTGCGCGTAGCAGGCCACCGCGATGCCGTTGGAGCGCCGGGCGAGCATGCCGCTGCAGAAGTGGGTGACGCCGTAACAGACGGCCGTGACGAGCGCGAGCGTCTCACCCATGGGCGCCGCCCCGATCGCGGGCCGCCTGGCCCACCGGGCAGGCCTGGCCCGCGCTCAGGCAGGCCCCCCGATCGCACAGCCGGCACACCACGTGCTCCGACCCCGGCCGGTCGAACAGCCCGTACAGGACCCGCTCCAGCGCCCGGGTCAGCGCGGCCCGCTCGTCGGCGGGGAGCCGCTCGATCGCGCTGGTCAGCTCGCCTTCGCGGGCCCGCAGCGCGCGCTCGGCGGCGGCCCGGCCCCGGCGCGTCGGATGGATCGCCACCGACCGGCCGGTCGACCCCGCCCGTCGCTCCACGAGGCCGAGCGCGACCAGTCCGTCGATCATGCGCGCGGCGGCCGGCTGGCTCAGCCCGACCCGCGCGCCCAGCTCGGTCACGCCCAGGCCCGGGTAGCCGACCAGCGTGATCAGGGCGGCTGTGCCGCTGGCGCTCGTCCCGGCCGCGGCCGCCGCGCTGTCGCGCAGCCGGTCCGCGATCGTCAGCGCCGCAGCGCCGAGCAGGTTCGCCGTCCGCAATTCATGCATAACTCATGCATAACACGGCGCGCCGGGATAGGCAAACCCCTACCTCAGCCGGCCGGGGCCAGGCCCGCCGGATTGACCAGGTAGGTGCCCTCGTCTCGGGCGGGGTCGAGGGCAAGGTCGACGACCGACTTCCCCACCGTCTCCGCGGTGAGGATCGGGCCGAGTTGGTCAGTGAAGGTGGCGAGGCTCACGCCCTGCCGCTTGGCGTAGCCGCTCGCACCCGCACGGCCCACGTCGGTGGTGGGCGTCAGGACGGGCAGCACCGAGACGAACCTGATCCCGAGCCCGCCGCGCTCCGACTCCTCGGCCGCGTAGGGACGCGATGAACCTGATGGCCGCCTTCGCCCCCGCGTACCCGCCGCTCATGGGCGAGCCGCGGAGCGCGGCCGCGCTGGAGACCGCGACCACCACGCTGCCGGGGTCGAGCGGAAGGAGCAGGGCCTCGCGCACCCAGTGGAAGACGTGCTGGGTGTCGACCTCCCAGGTGCGGCCGAAGGTCTCCCAGGTGTGGTGCTGGATCGGCCGCATCAGCGGGGTCGCGCCGGCGTTGAGCACCAGCGTCCGCGGGCGGTACTCCTCGACGAGCCGACCGGCGACGACCGGGTCGGTGACGTCGGCGGCGACCGGCGTGAACGTGTCCCCGAGCCGGGCCCGTATGTCGTCGGGGTCGCCCGCGCCCGCCAGGCCCGCAGGTATGTGTCCTGTACCGCGTCCTCGGCATCGTGCAGCGACCCGAGCATGCGGTAGCAGTGCGCCAGCAGCTCCCGCCGGAACGGTTCCGCCAGCCGCCCGAACTCCCCGTCCTCCGGGCCCTCATCGCGACCGTGCGCCATGCCGTACCGCGCCTTCCGTTCACACAACGTCCGACGCAAGTAAAGACCCGGTGGCACGGGGAAAGTCATCGCGGCGATCCCGGGCCCGGCCCGCGCCTTTCACGACCGGGCCCGGGATCGCCGCTGCCGAGATCAGCGCGCGAACGCCTGGAACTCGGCCGCTCGGACCTGCGGCGCGGCAGCGCTGCCCGTCGCGCAGTCGGTCGTCGACCGCGGGTCGGAGTCCTGCTCACCGGCGTACGCCGGGTTGCCGGTGCACTGACTGGACACCACCCGCAGCACCAGGTGCGTCGCGTTCGTCGCCGGCACCGCGAAGGACCGCATGATGAGCTCCGGCGCCCGCGGCCGTGGCTTCACCGACGGGAACGCGTCGGCCGGGCTCGTGTAGACCAGACGGTACGACGCGGGATCCGCGCAGTTGACCCCGCTCCCGGCGTTGCAGGCGAGCACCTGGAACTGGCGCAGCGCGCTGAACCGGTTCTGCGTGCCGGGGTCGGCCGGGTCGTTGATGTTCGGTCGCAGCAGCGCGCTCACCTGTACCCGCCGGACCGTGACCGGCGTGTCGCCGGCGAGGTCGACCGTCACCTGCCGGCCGGCGACCGGGGCGGTCAGCGAGGCCCAGTCGGTGGCCTCGGTCTCGTCGACCAGCGCCCCCTGGTTGACGCCGTCGCCGCTGGCGGTGGCGCCGTTCGCCGCCGCCGCGAGGTTGCGCAGCAGCGACGGGTCCAGGGTCTTGGTGCCGGGCTTGATGTCGGCGGTGAACCGCTTCTCGCCGAACCCCGCGCCCACGGCCAGGAACGTGTACTTGCCGGGCACGATCCGGAACGTCGCCCCGCGGGTCGTCGCCGGGTCGGTGTCGGCGATCGGGACGGACCTGGCCTCGTAGTCGCCGACGTACAGCCGTACGGAGCCGCCCTTCGCGTCGCCGGACGGCCGGAAGGTGACGGCCGCGTTCTTGCCGGTCGGCGACTGGAAGCTCGGGACCGGGTCGGGGTCGTTCTGGTCGGCGCTGAACGCCCCGGAGCCCAGACCGCGCTTGGCGAACGCGTTCCACATGATGTCCTGGTCGGCGCCGCCGAACCGGATGGTGTCGGCGGCCAGCAGCGCATCACGGTGGTCGACGTAGCTCACCGCGCCGCTGGCCATGAGCAGCAGCGCGTCGAAGGACAGCTGCGCCCAGCGCCGGTTGCCCGGGCAGCCGGTCACCGGCACCTGGCCCAGCACACACCTGCGCTGCAGCGACGGCGTGCCCTTGCCGTACTTCTTGATGAACGCGTCGCGGACGTCGAACTGGGTCGCGCTCCAGATCTCCGCGTCCGCGTGCACCTCCTGGCCGGTGAGGTCGTAGGCGAAGTCGCTGTAGTTGAGCGAGGTGTTGCTCATGTCGTAGTTGCGGATGCCCTGATGCTGATCGCCGGTCGCGTACGCCCCGATGACGTACGGGGTGTCACCGGGCGGCCGGAAGCCGTTCTCGTTGAGCATCTCCATCGCGAACAGGTCGGACGTGGCCTCGTTCATCGCCCCCGCCTGGGTGCCGCTCCAACCGGCGTTGGGTCCGCCGATCATGCGACCCGAGATGGCGTGGGTGTACTCGTGACCGAACACGGTCGCGTCGAAGTCGCCGTCGACGCAGGGTGAGTAGAAGGCGCCGGCGATCGGCTGCCACATGTACATGTTGGTGATCGTCGGGGTGCCCTCGGGCGGCGTGATCTGGTTGGCGTTGTCCCGCTGCTCCGGGGTGCCGCGGGCGCCGGCCTGGGCGTTGCCGAGCTCGGGGTCGCCGCCGAGGCCGCCGCGGTTGCCGTTGTCGGCCTGCATGTTCCAGGTCGCCTCGGTGAAGCCGAGGCGGTACGCCCAGTCGTGCATGCGGTTGTGCCCGGTGAACAGGTTCGAGATCGCCGCCTCCAGGTCCGCCTCCTGCGGCGAGGTGAAGGCGGCCGGGTTACAGCCCTGCTCGAACCACTGGTTGGTCCAGGGATAGGTGTTGTAGTTGCGGTCCGGCTTGAGCGCGTTGGTGCGGGTGCCGACCGAGTTCGGGTTCCCGTTGTCGCGGTTCTCGAAGGTGTGCGCGGCGTTGCCCAGGCTGGTGTTGGTGGGCGCTCCTGTGACGTGGTCGACGTCCCACGCCTTCCCTTCCGCCGGGTCTCCACCGACCACGAGGTCACAGTTGGAGGCCGGGGCGAAGCACCACGTCTGCCGGGCGTCCGCGGAGGAGTAGTCGGCGGGTGGAGTCGCCGGGAACACCGCCCACTTTGGGTTGTCGGTGTCGTTGTCGACGAGGTTCTGCCGGACGAGCACCTGGCCGGTGCGCGCGTCCACGTACGAGGTCACGGCCGCCGGTGCGGCGGAGTTGATCAGGGTCACCTCGTACGCGCTGCGCGCGCCCTGCGTGGTGGGGACGGCGACGAGCTTGGTCTTCTTCGTCTGCGCGGCGGACACGGAGATGCCGGCGTCCTTCCCGGCCGCGTCGAGCGCCTGCTGCGGCGTCAGCGTGGCCGCCGCGGGCGCGCCGGTGTCGCGGGCCAGGGTGGAGGTGACAGAGATTACGGTGCCCCCGGCCTTTCCATTGACAATGCCGAGCGCGACCTGCCCGTCGTACCCGGCCTCCAGGCCGCCGAAGCGCTGCCGCAGCAGGACCGCGGCGCCCTTGCCGATCGGGCTGACGGCGACCGTCTCCAGGGCGTTCAGCGACGCCTCGGACAGGCCGAACACCGCCGCGTGGTCCTTGAGATATGCCCGGGCGGCCTGCTCCGGGTTCGTGGATAGGCCGGTCGCCAGCGGCGCGCCATGGCCGGTGAGCGTGGCGGGCGTGCCGAGCGCGTTCCACCGTACGGTCTTGTTTCCCGCCTCGGACTTCTGTAGCTGCGTGGGTGCGGCGCGGCCGGGACGGACGTCCTTGTCCGGCAGCGCGGTGGCGTCGCCTTGGATCTTGGGGGGCTGCGGGCGCGGTGCGCTCTGCGCCACCCCGGCGAACGCCGTCGATAGGAGCGCGGCCGTGGCGATGACCGCGGCCGCGCGGATCCACCTCGTCGTGGGCACGTGAAACCTCCTGCGGGGAGGAGCCGGGCATTGATGCGGCCCGGCCTCGAGTCGGCCGTGGGGGATCAAACGGCCGATCTTGAGACAAACACCACCGAGGTGTCTCGTACAGGGCTCATTCAGGCCGTTTCAGGCCACATTGCGGCGGCCGTACGGCCGCCAGGGCGCGGCCAGCGGCGATGGCACAGCGTGGTCGTGCGATTACACGGTGGGAGAGTTGCTCTCGATCAGCGCCGGGTGCCGCGGGTCGTCGATCCGGACGGCCACGTCGGCGACCCGCGTCGGCGCGACCTCGGTTTCGTAGCGCTCGTACGCGGGCAGCGTCCACTGCTCCTCCGGCGCGGTACGGCGGGCGAGTGCGGGCGGCGCCATCGCCAGGTGGACGACGTAATCGAGCGGCAGCCCCCGGCCGAGCAGCAGCGTCCCGTCGAGCAGCAGCACGCCGCGCTCCGGCAGGCGCACGTAGTCGGCGCGGGCGGATCGGTCGATGGCGCTGTCCCACAGCGCGGGCAGCACCCGGCCCGAGCCGCCGGGCTCCAATGGCGCCAGTACCTCCCGGTTCAGACCGCCCGTGTCGAGCCACTCCGTGTAGTAGACGTCAGGGTCGTCGCGTCCGAACTCCAGCCGCAGCGACGCCGGACGCAGGAAGTCGGCCGCCGAGACCCGCAGCACGGCGCGGCCGCGCAGCCGCAGCGGGTCGTGCAGCGCGTCCGCGAGGGCCTCTGGCCGCGCGGCGGGCGCGCCGTCGACCGCCACCCGCGCCCACGACGACGGCCGTACGGCCGTGATCCGTTCGGCGAGCTCCTCGATCAGCGACGCTGGGGAGATCGGCCGGGCCCGCACCGCTCCATCCTCGCAGCCGTCCCGGCCGGCGGTCGCGTCGGGCGGCGACCGAGAGCGTCGGGAGCGGCCGAGAGCGTCGGGAGCGGCCGAGAGCGTCGGGAGCGGCCGAGAGCGTCGGGCGCCGGCGGAAGTCGCGTCGGGCGCCCGCACCGGGGCTCCGTGCGGTCAGCCGGCGGATCGGGTGCCGTAGCGTTCGGCGGCGCGGGCGCGCGCCTTGGCCGCCTCGACCTCACGGTCGCGCGGCGGCGCGTGGGTGACCAGGCTGTCGAGCAGGGTACGAGTGGCGGCGGCGACCGCGGCGACGGCGTCGTTGAAGGCCTCGGTGTTGGCCGCCGAGGGCTTGCTGGAGCCGCTGATCTTGCGGACGTACTGCAGAGCCGACGCCTGGATCTCCTCGTCGCTGGCCGGCGGGTCGAAGTTATGGAGTACGCGGATGTTCCTGCACATACCTCCAGCATGGCAGGCCGGTCACGTAGTCCGGCACTCCACGACATACCGGCCCGCGGCCTGACGGCCGGCCGCGACCACCTCGAGCCCGGCCCGCCGGGCGAGCTCCCGGAACTCGGTGATGCTGGAGGTCGTGCCGCCGACCAGCACCATCTCGATGGACAGGGCGGGCGGCGTCTCGTCCGGCGCCACCCCGCCCATGATCACGATCCGGCCGCCGGGGCGGGCGGCCTCGGCGCAGCGACGCAGGATGGCGAGCGTCTCCTCCTCGGGCCAGTCGTTCAGCACGCTCTTCAGCAGGTACACGTCGGCCCCGGCAGGGAGCGGGTCGAAGAAGCTCTGCCCGCGGCGGGTGACGCGGTCGCCCACTTCGGCGGCCTCGAAGGTCTCGGTGGCGCGCGCGACCGTGGCGGGCAGGTCGACCAGCGTGCCGCGCAGGCCGGGCCGGGCGCGCAGGATCTCGGCGAGCAGCGCCCCCGTGCCGCCGCCGACGTCGACGACGGTCTGCACGCCCGCCCAGCCGTCGCCGAGCTCGATGTCGGGGTTCGGGGTGCCGTGGCCGGCCGGCCCCATCAGCGCGTCGAACTCGGCCCCGATCTCGGGATTGGCCGCCAGGTCCTCCCACCACGGCCGCCCGAACAGCTCGTGGTAGCCCGGCTTCCCCGTCCGTACATAGGTGAGCAGGGTGCTCCACGCGTGCGCCATCCGGCCGCCGATGCCGTCCAGGTCGAGGAACGGGTCCCGCAGCCCGTCCGCGGCGGCGAGGTTCAGCCCGAACCGGCCGGGCCCGGTCTGGGTGAACACACCCTTGTTGACCAGGTGGACCAGCACGTTGTGCAGGGCCGTCCGGTCGGCCCCGACCACCGCGGCGAGGCCGTCGATGTCGGTGACGCCCGCGGCGATGTGGTCGGCGATCCGCAGCGTCGCCGCGACGTGCACGCACCAGGGGGTTTGCAGGTCGGTCAGCCGATACAGGTCGATGTCCGGGGCGCTGCGCTGGTGGAGCAGCCACGCGTGCCCGAACGGGTCGGCGACACGTCCGCTCCGCCCGTAATCGGCGTCGGCGACGGGGAAGACGACGGTGCCACCGGCGGCCACCATGCGCGCGGCCACCGCGTCGACGTCCTCGACTTCGAGCATCAGCAATGCCCCGGACCCGCCCGCGGCGGCCGGAGCGCGGTCGGCGGCGTCCTCGTCTTTCAGCGTGAACCGGGCCTCGCCGACCGCGAGCTCGCAGTGCACGATCTTCCCGTCCGGGGCGGCGTAGCGGTCGATGACCTCGGCGCCGAACGCCATGGCGTAGTAGTCGATCGCCTTGACCGCGTCGGCGACGACGAGCCGGGGGCGCAGCGTGGGTGAGTTCGTCATGCTCACACGCTAAGCGCGGGGCTTGCCTCCGGGATTGGAGAAAAAGGCACGTGGTTGCGCTCGCCGCCGACGGTGGCGGCGTACACCGCGGGCGTGATCCCGGTCAGCGCGCGGAAGTCGTTGATCAGGTGGGCCTGGTCGAAGAAGCCGTGCCGTACGGCCACCTCCGCCCAGTCCGCCGGCCGGCTGCCGCGGACGTCCGGCCGGCTGCCGTGGACGTCGGCGAGGAGCCGCTGCAGCCGTCGTACGCGCGCGTACCGCTTGGGCGTCAGCCCTACCTGCTCGCGGAAGGCGCGGACGAACTGCCGGGAGCTCACGCCGAGCACCCCGGTAACCGCCGCCACCGCGTGGCCCCGCTCCAGCGCCGCGACCGCATACGCCACGGCGGGATCGAGGGCCGACGGCCCGGTGAGCTGTTCGAGCAGCGCGGCCTCGATCACGTCGGCGGGGTGCGCCGCCTCGAGCAGCCGTTCGCGCAGCACCGCGCCGGACCGGCCCCACAGGTCGGCGAGTTCGAC
Organism: Streptosporangiaceae bacterium; assembly: GCA_036555725.1. Taxonomy (GTDB): domain Bacteria; phylum Actinomycetota; class Actinomycetes; order Streptosporangiales; family Streptosporangiaceae; genus CALAED01. The sequence goes on from DATBKU010000037.1 coordinate 36,066, forward strand.
CAGCCGGTCGCGGCAGTCGGAGGCCGGTCCGCGCAGGAACGCCGCCGCGCCGCCCGGGGTGAACGAGACGTCGACGACGCACCGCTGCTCGGCCGTGTCGATGACAACCGGCGTCGACCGCGGCCCGGCGACCACGGCGCCGCGGACCCGGTGCACGACGCGCGGATCCCCGGCGTCGTACGTCCGGAACTCGTCCTCGGCGAGGTTGACCATGAGGCTCACGCCGCCGCCGGGCAGCACGCGTTCGCGCCGGGACGGCAGCTGCGCCCCGTCGTAGTAGCCGATGGACTGGACGAACGGCGCCAGCACCGGCGATCGCGGACGGATGACCACGGACATCGCGACCCGAGCCTACGGGACCGCCGGGCCCCAGCAGAATGGCCCCATGAACCCCCTTGGGCAGACCGGCCGGCCGGGAAAGCTCCGCTCCTACCAAGGGAAGTCGCTGACACAGCTGGCGGACGGGTGGGAGCAGGGCCGGCGCCGGGCCTGGGTGGTGCTGCCGCCCGGGGCCGGCAAGACACTCGTCGGCCTGGAGGCGGCGCGCCGGCTCGGCCGCCGGACGGTCGTCTTCGTGCCCAACACCGCGATCCAGAACCAGTGGATCGCGCATTGGGAGCAGTTCGTCCCGGCGACGGCCACGACGGGGGCCGACCGCTCGCTCACCGCCGACGTCACCGTGTTGACCTACCAGTCCCTGGCGGTGTTCGACCCGGACGAGGAGGCCGACGAGGAGGGCCGCGCGTCCCGGCTGATCAGCCGGCTACACGACAACGGGCGCGAGCTGATCGCCGCGCTGCGGGCCGCCGGGGCGCTGACCATCGTCCTGGACGAGTGCCATCACCTGCTCGACGTGTGGGGCCGGTTGCTGGTCGAGGTGCTCGACCGGCTGCCGGACGCGCTGGTGCTCGGCCTGACGGGCACCCCGCCCGAGTCGCTGAGCCCGGCCGAGGCGGCGCTCGTCGACACGCTGTTCGGCGCGCCGCTGCTGGGCGCGTCCATCCCGGCGCTGGTACGGCAGGGGCACCTCGCGCCGTTCGCCGAACTCGCCTGGCTCACCACGCCGACGGCGGTCGAAGCGTCCTCCATCGCCGGTGAGGCCGAGCGGTTCGCCGAGCTGACGACCGACCTCACCGATCCGTCCTTCGGCTTCCTGTCTTGGCTGGACGCACGGTTCGTGCGCCGCGAGATGGCGGCCGACAGCGAAGGCCTGTCATGGGGGCGGCTGGAGAAGGACTCCCCCGAACTGGCCGCCGCCGCACTCCGGATGCATCACGCGGGCCTACTCGGCCTGCCGCCGGGCGCCCGGCTGCGTGAGGAGCACCGGCACGCCCCGACCGACGAGGACTGGGTCGAGCTGCTCGACGACTTCATCAAGTACGGGCTGCCCCCGGAGAAGGAGGACGCGATCCGGCAGGCGCACCCGGCGGTCGGCGAGGACCCGCTCGCCGCCACAACCGTCCTCCGCGTCGCCTGGGACTGAACCGGCGCGGCTCGGCCAGTATCAGAAGAGGCTGGGCCAGCCGCCGCTCCAGCCGACGTGGTTCATGCCGAGCCGGCTGTCGGTCGGCGTGTAGTAGTGGTAGATCATCAGCCAGCCGTCGGTATCGGGGATGAGCGCCTCGTGGCCGGGGCCGGCGATGGCGCCGTGCGTGGCCAGCACCTCGGTGCCGCCGCCGTTCATCAGCGGCACACCGCTGCGGTCGGCGTACGGGCCGGTGATCGACGTGGACCGGCCGACCATCACGCGGTAGGTGCTGCTCGTCCCCCGGCAGCAGAAGTCGAAGGACACGAACAGGTAATAGAGGCTGCCGCGCTGAACGATGAACGGCGCCTCGACGGCCCCCTGCACGCTGGCCGGGCGCTGGGCGAGGCTGTAGAGCGTCCGGTCGGCGCCGGACTGCTTGCCGGTGGCGGGATCGATCCGGATCATCTTGATGCCGGTCCAGAACGAGCCGAACGTCAGCCACCAGCGTCCGGCGGAGTCCACCACCAGGTTGGGGTCGATGGCGTTGTAGTCGTTGGCGCTGCTGGTCTGCGTCACGATGCCGAGGTTGGTCCACGAGCCGGACAGGCCGGTCGGGCTGGTCGCCAGGAAGATCGCCGAGTTCTGCGACCCGAACGACGAGGCCGCGTAGTACAGGTAGTACCTGCCGTTCCGGTAGGAGATGTCCGGCGCCCACAGCACGCGGCTGCCGCCGGTGAACGGGTCGGTCCACGACGCGCCGTTCGGCCACACCACGCCGGCGGACCGCCAGTTCACCCGGTCGGCCGAGGTGCGCAGCTCGAGGTTGGTGCCGGTGGAGGCGATGATGTACGTCCCGCCCGGCGTCTTGACGATCGATGGATCGTGCACTCGCGTATCGCCGGACACGACGATCGGGTTCGGATAGGCCGCCGCGACCGCCGCCAGGTGGTTGGCGGGCGCCGCGATATTCAGCACCAGCAGCGGAATGAGAAGGGCGAGCCATCGGCGGGGTCGGCGCGATCCCGTAATACGCCGCATCGTTCGTCTCCTGCCATCGAGCAGCGCATCGCCCTACGTTCGGCATACCGAACAACGTTTGGAGAAAGCGTTTGCCCGACCGTAGGTCCTGACTACCGGTCTGTCAACGGCTACGGCGCCGAGTTGCCGTCCTCAGCGGGACGGCTGACAAAGTTACCCAGCCTGCGCCGACCGTCCAGCTCGCCGTACCGACCTGCTGGACCCGGACGCGATGTGGGCGAGCAGGGCGAGCAGCCCGGCCGCCATCAGGGCGGGACCGTACGCGGCGAAGGTCCAGGGGTCGAAGGTGAAGACGCCCCATACGACGGTCAGCAGCCCGGCGAGCGTGAGCGCGGTGCCACCCCGGCGCCAGGCGGTGGACCGGCGCCGCGCGATCGCGACCGCGAGCGCCGTCAGCAGGATCGCCGCGGCGACGTCGAAGACGCCGTACGACACGAGCCGGGGCACCACGTCGCCGGTCCGGGCGGGGACCAGTACGCCGAACGCCCACAGCAGGTGCAGGGCGATCCCCAGGCCGAGGGCGGTGATCGAGGCCGGCCTGGCCCAGGTGGCACGGCGCATCCACGCGACCGGCTCCCGGCGGCCGGCCGCACCGTGCCGACGGGCGTACCGCGAGGTCAAGATCAGCAGCACGCCCATGATCCCGAACCAGGGCTCGAAGTAGAGCAGGTTCGACCAGTCGTACGCGTGCATCTGCCGCGACGTGAAGTCCGCGCTCTCGGGGTAGGCGATGACGGACGCCAGCCGCAGCGCGCTCACCGTGCAGAACGCGAGGGCGTGCAGGATGCCGAACACCGCGCCGACCCAGGCGGCGCCGTGCCGGACCGCCCGCGGCAGCACCTCGCCCCACGGCCGCACCAGCGAGAGGCCTACCAGCCCGGCGCCGAGGATGACCAGGCAGGCGCCCCAGTTCGCGGCCCGGAAGTTCGGCCCGCCGGTGGTGATGCCGATCGCCGGGGTCAGCCCGCCGAGCGCCCAGTAGACGTGGATCGGAATGTACGACAGGGCCCAGGCGAAGCCGATGTAGCCGGCCCAGGGCCGGGGTGCCGGGCGGACCGCCTCTCGAGGCGGGGAGACCGATGCGGTGACCACGGTTGGTGCTCCTTAACGTGGGGTGTGACATCCAGCCTCGTTCCGGGACGGCGTCCCGGGCATCGGAGCGCGGTGTCGACCGCGTCCACCCGTGGTCTGATCTCTACTTCGGCCGGACGAGACCGTGGTCGTAGGCGAAGATCACCGCGTGCACACGGTCGCGCAGCCCCAGCTTGGCGAGAATGCGCCCGACGTGCGTCTTCACGGTCGCCTCGGCCATGAACAGCCGCTTGGCGATCTCGGGGTTGGCGTACCCCTCCGCGATCTCGGCCAGCACCTCGCGCTCCCGCTGGGTGAGTGCGGCCAGGGCCGTGTCGTCGGCGGGACGCGGCTGCGCCTCGACCAGCCGGTCCAGCAGGCGGCGGGTGGTCGACGGCGCGATCACCGCGTCGCCCGCCTGCACGGTACGGATGGCGTCCAGCACATCTTCGGCCTTGGCGTCCTTCAGCAGGAAGCCGCTGGCACCGGTCCGGAGCGCCGCGTACACGTACTCGTCGAGGTCGAAGGTGGTCAGCACGATGACCTTGGGCGGATCGTCGCGGGCGACCAGCCGCCGTGTGGCCTCGATCCCGTCCATGTGCGGCATCCGTATGTCCATCAGGACCACGTCGACGCCGATCCCGGCCAGCGCGGTCAGCGCCGCGGCGCCGTCGCCCGCCTGCGCCACGACCCGCATGTCGTCGACCGCGTCGACCACCATCGCCAGGCCGGTACGGATCAGCTCCTGGTCGTCGACCAGGGCCACCCGGATCGTCATGACCGCCCTCCCGTCCGGCCTTCCGTACGGCCGCCGCGGCGGCGCGGGAGGGCCGCCCGCACCCGGAAGCCGGACTCGTCCCGGCCCGCCGTGAAGGTACCGCCGACCGCGCCTGCCCGGTCGCGCAGCCCGCGCAGGCCCGACCCGGTGCCGGGCACCGCGGCCGCGCCGGGCCCGGCCGCACCGCCGTCGTCGGCGACGGTCACGGCCAGCTCGTCGGCCGACCACGCCAGCCGTACGTGGACGCGGGCGCGCGGCCCGACATGCTTGATCGTATTGGTCAGCGCCTCCTGGACGACCCGGTACGCGGCGAGCTCGGTGGCCCCGCCCAGCTCGTACGGGACGCCGTCCTGGTCGAAGTCCACCTTGAGGCCCGCGTCGCGCACCCGGTCCAGCAGCTCGGGCAGATCGGCCAGCCCGGGCTGCGGCGCCGTGCCCCCGTCGTCCTGCTCGTCGTCCCGCTCGCGCAGCACGCCGAGCAGGCCGCGCATGTCGGCCAACGCGTCGCGCCCGGTCTCGGCGATCGTCCGCAGCGCCCGTGTCGCCTGATCGGGCGCTCGCTCGGCGGCGAACGCGCCGCCCTCCGCCTGCCGGACGATCACCGCGAGGGAGTGCGCCACGACGTCGTGCATGTCGCGGGCGATGCGCGCCCGCTCCTCGAGGACCGCCCGGCGGGTGGCCTCGGACCGCGCGGCCGCGTCGCGTCGCCGCCGGACCATACGGAACCGGCCGAGGCTCCACGTCGCCACGGCGGTGGTCACCAGGGCCGCCGCCACGTAGACCCCGACCCACCAGTCACCCGGGTAGACGTTCCGAACCCCGTCCGTCACGCGGAAGGTCACCAGCACCGCCCCGGCCACGGCGACCAGCAGCGCGACCGCGCTCTGCCGCCGCGGCACCCGAGCGGCGACGGCGGCCAGCACCACGAGAAACACCAGGCTCGACGGCAGGAACACCATCGGCACCGCGACGGACCCGCCGGTCGCGGCGTCGGTGGTCCGCCCGTTCGGCACGAGCACGACGGTCAGCATGGCGACGGCCGCGACGGCGTACGCGGTCATGGGCGCGCGGCGCCGGAGCGCGACGGCGGCGTGCAGCGCGCCGAACGCGACCCACAGCACGGCCGGCCACGGCGCCGCCACCGCGATGCTGCCCGCCGCGCTGACCGACAGCCCGCCCAGCACCGCGGCCAAGATCAGCGCGAACAAGATGTCGGTGACCCAGGGGTGGGCCTTCGAACGGCGGTCGACGGCGTCCAGCCAGCCGCCCTCCGGCCAGGCCGGCGCGCGTCTGCTCACGCCCCGATGGTAGGCGGCCACCCGAAGCCCTAAGTTGGGCGCGTGTCTCCCGAAGAGCTCGCCGACCGCGCTGCCGTCCTCGACGTGGTCGCCGCGTACGCCTACACGCTCGACACCAAGGACTGGACGGGCTTCGGCGCCCTGTTCACCGACGACGCCGCCTGGGTGTACGAGGCGATGCTCGGCCGGCTGGACGGCCGTACGGCGATCATGACCACGATCAGCGAGAGCCTGCGCCCGCTCGACGCCACGCAGCACCTGAACGGCAACCACGTCGTGACCGTGCACGGCGACGAGGCCGATCACACGTGCTACTTCCAGGCGCAGCACCTCCGGCGCGGCGCCCCCGACGGCGAGCTCTACACCGCCGGGGGCCGCTACGACGACCGGCTGCGCCGCACGCCGGACGGCTGGCGGTTCACCTATCGCGAGCTGACCGCCCTCTGGAGCCAGGGCAACCTGGGCGTCTTCCAGCCTTAAAGCCTCCTAGGGGCCGAGCTCGGCCCGGTCGGCGGCGGCCACGATGGCGTCCCGCTCGGCCTGGGTCAGCAGGCCGCGCTCCTGCCAGTCGCCGGCGATCCTGGCCACCGTGGCGCGGAACCGGCCCATGGTGGCGAAGGGAGCCTTGGCCCACACGGCGTCGAGGAAGGTCAGGCCGTCGGCGTCCGCGTGGTTGGGCACGCCGGAGTCGACCGATCCGAACACGACCTCCGGTTCGGCGCGATGGAAATAGACGTGGTACGGGTTGGTATCGGCGTTGTAGAAGGGCGCCAGCGTGTAGCCGTTCGTCGTGAACGTCATCGGTTCGCCGGTGGGCTGGATCGCACTCGCGAGCTCGCCGGACAACGTGAAGTCCTTGTAGAACCCGAAATCGAGGTACGTCTCGGTGGCGCTCTGCACGACGAGCGGAATCGGCCCGTACGTGATGCATTGCGTCTGCGGCTGGTCGAGTGTCCTTTCCATGCGGAGAGTGAACGGCATCGAGATGTCGATGGTGTCGCCGGATTTCCAGTGCCGGCTCAGCGTGACGTACGACCCGGCCTTGGCGTGCTGTTTCTGGTGCACGCCATTGACCCGTACCGTGAAGCCCTTCTCCACCCAGTACGGCACGCGGAGCTTGACCCTGAGGCGGCCGTTCCCGCGCAGCGTCAGCCGGACCGCTCCGGACGGGTCGGTGGGATAGTTCGTCGTCTGCTCGATGACGAATCCCTGTTCCGGCCAGGTCAGCGTCGAGGCCATGTAGAGGTTGACGTACAGCGTCGATTCGTCGACCGACCGGAAATAGATCGAGTCCTGAAATTTCGTGTTGTCTTCGGGGCCCGTGCCGCCGTCGCAGTCGCCGAGGTTGCCGCGGTAGTCCCGTACGGCGCCGGGATCCACCGGCAGGAAATACGTCACCAGCGGATCGGTGGTGCTGTGCGCGTTCTGCCGCCGCGCGATGATCTGCCCGTACAACCCTCGCTCGTAGTACTGCATGTACTTCGGGTTCGGGTCGTGGAAGAACAGCCCGCGGCTCAATTTGAGCATGTTGTAGAGCGGGCACCCTTCGGCGTTGGTGTCCTGGATGGTCGCCGCGATGACGTCACGCGCGCCGAAGATCTCACCGCGCCCGGCCATGCCGCCGTCGGTGTAAATGCGGTGCGGCACGACCTGGTCCCAGAAGTGCTTCGCGGCGGCGTAGTACTCGGGCCGCGTGCGATAGCCGGTCTTCTTGGCGTAGTCGAAGATCTCCAGGTAACCCTGGTACTGCGGAATGTGCTGGTTGGCGTGCTCGCCGTCGAGAATGTCCTCGTCCTTGACGGCGGCGTCGAACAGATAGGTGTTGACGAAGCACTGGGCCGTTTCCAGGTGCTTCTTGTCGCCGGTCAAGCCGTACAGGTCGGCCAGCACCACCGGCATCGCGTTGTATTCGCCGGCGATGTAGATCTTCCACATTCGGTCCAACTGGTCGCGGGGCAGACCGGCCAGCCGGCTGTGCGCCCAGTCGGCCATGCCCAGCGCGATATCGAGCGCCTGCCGGTTCCCGGCCAGCAGATAGGCGTCGAGCAGCCCGCGCATGGTCATGTGGTTCGTGTACCAGGGCGCCCAGATGGTCGGGTAGGTCGCGAACTTCTCCAGCTCGATGAACTGCGTCTCCGGGTACGCGGCGAGGTAGCCGGCGTGGCTGGGCCCGGGCGCGCCGGCGCTGCCGGTGAACACGGTCGCCGCGCGGCCATGGGCCGAGGAGTCGGCGGCGGCGTTGCCGTCGGTCTCGTCGAACCGGTACCACGCCACGTTGCCGCCACCGAGCCCGCCGTCGGCGCTGGTGGTCAGCGCGGCTATTTCTGTCGCGCCGAGCGCCCGATCGTAGATCTGCACCTCGTCGAGCGCGCCATTCAGCTCTGGGTCGCCGAACTGCGAGCGGCCGAGCCAGTTCTTGTCGGTGGCACCGAGGCCGGACGGGGTCACCGTCATGCCGTTGTTGGTGCCGGCGGCGGTGCCATTGACATAGAGCGTGGCGGTGCTTCCGGACAGGGTCACCGCGAGATGCGTCCATTGATTGGCGGTCAGCCGCTGGGTCGCGTTGACGCGCTGTTCATTGCCGCTGCCGCCGGTCGTGATGGCGAACCGCGGCCCCGATCCGGCGCTGAGGGTGAGGAACATGTACGCGGTGGTACCGGTGCCGAAATCCCACACCCTCGTCCACGTGCTGAGCGACGCGGGATTCACCCAGCACGCGATCGTGAAATCGGTGAGGCCGTTCACAATGCCGGTGGGCAGCGAGACGTATTGCGCGGTGCCGCTCAGCTTGACCGCGTTGCCGAACTTTCCCGCCACCCAGGTCACCGGCGGGGGCGGTGGTGCCGGTTGGCCGACGGTTTTGTCGAGCGCGGCCTGGCATTCCCCGAGCGCGCCGACCATGTAGTCGAGCTTGTCCTTGTAGGTCGTGTCGCCGCTGCCCGCGTACGCCTGGGCGAGCAGCGTCATGAAATGCCCGGTGGAATGGCCGCGCAGATTGCCGGTCGGGGTGTCCCACACCCCGACCGGACGGGATCCGGGCGGGTTCGGGAGCCCGGCGTTGGCGCGGAAGTTGTACAGCATGTTGTCGATGGGATAACTGCGCGCGAACTCCAGCATCAGGTCGCGATGCGCGGCGAACAGCCCGTCGCCCAGTTTCACCTGGCTCAGCGGGAAATCCCTGGCCACCCAGGCGGACGGAACCGGAAGCGCGGCGGGATATGCCCGCTCCGCGGCCGCGGCCGCCTTGTCGGGCGTCATGGCCATGACGGACGATGCCCCGGCGGCGGCGAGAGCGCTGTAGCGAAGGACGTCACGCCGGGAGATGTCGTTTTTCATTGGTAGCCTTCCCGTCCCTACGGGGGTCGTACGAACTGGCGGGGATTATCGGGACAGGACCTGCACCTCCTTGAGTCCGACGGCGAAGTTCGGCATCCGGTCCATGACGACACGGACCTGCGAGGCGTTGACCGGCGGGAACCGTACCTCGTTGAAGTTGGGCGCCGGCGTCGCCGGGGTCGTCACCTGACCCGGCACGTCCACCCAGGACGATCCGTCGAAGTACTGGATCGTGTAGGCCGCCGGCTCCCGGTAGGTGTTGCCGCCGGAGCCGAACGCCTTGTTGCTGTAGAAGTACAGCCGGACGTGGTCGAACCGTTTCTTGCCGCCGAGGTCGACCTGCCACCAGTCCTGGGCGTTCGGCGAGCCGAGGTCGCCCCAGATCGGGTTGGTGCCGATGTAGGCGCCGGAGGTCACGGGCAGCCCGCTGATCGTGAAGCCGTCCACGGCGTTCTTCGGATCGGTCGCCTGCGCGGCCGGGGCGGTCGTGGTGAAGGACGCGGTCGCGGCCTTGCCCAGCGCCAGGTTGTGCTGGGACTTCGTCAGGTCGAGCCCGGCCTTTTGGAAGCTGTCGACCATGCGGGCGTTTCCGGTCAGGCTCACCTCGTCGGCCGCCTTCAGCCGGACTCGGTCATCCTGCAGCACCTTGGCCTTGCTGTGATCGAGAACCCGCGCCTGCCCGCTCCGGGAGTCCCAGCGCACGTGCGCGAGCTCACTCGTAGTGAAGGCCCGCTTGCCGTCGACGTACAGCGAGTACCCGAACGGGGCGTCCGGGTAGTACCGCGTGCCGCCCGGCTGCTGCCAGACGATCGAGACGTCGCTGCCGTGGTAGCTCAGGTTGCCGACGGCGAAGTGGTCGTAGGCCATGTCGATCGGCCACAGCTCGATGGAGTCGTCGATGCGCGGCCGCAGGCCGGCGAGGTCCTCGAAGAACATCCAGTTGTACGAGCCGAGCACGTCGTGGTGAATGCCGGACCGGCCGAGCGTCTTGGTCGTCGGGTTCCAGTTGAAGAAGAACTCGTTGTTGTCGGGGAATCGGTTGTCGCCGTTGATGTACTCGTTCCACGACAGCCACTCGATCATCCGCCGGTACATGTGCGGCGTGATGTACTGCGTCGGGTAGTCGCGCAGCGCCCGGGAGAACAGCCTGGCCTGCAGCGTCGCGTTGATGTTGGAGAAGTTGTTGCTGCCGTGCTGGCAGGCCTCGCACGCGGCGTCGGCGGCCTGGTCGGCCTGGTTCGCCGTGTACACCGGCATCAACGGGAACTCGTCCGGGTCGGAGTAGTAGCGCAGCGCCTGCGTGTACTGGTCGGTGTTGGGCGGGATGCCGTCGATGAAGGGCGCGAAGTTCTGCTGGTCCTTCCAGCAGACCAGGTTGCCCGTGGTCAGGTCTTTCTGCAGGAAGACCTTGCCCGGGCAGGTGATCGTCGGCTTGGTGAGCGAGACGATCGTCGCGTCCTTGCCGTTGCCCGAGGAGTCGGTCGCGGTGGCCCCGCCGTCCTCGTCGAAGCGGTACGCGGCGACGTTGCCCGCGCCCTGCTGCCCGCCGGCCAGGGCCTGCACGTCGGCGGCGCTGAGCGCGTGGTCGTAGATGTGGACGTCGTCGACCGTGGCGTTGAGGTACGGGTCGGAGAACTGTGAGCGGCCGAGCCAGTTCTGGTTGGTGTTTCCGAGGTTCGACGGGTGCAGCGTCATGTTGGTGTTGGTGGCCACCGGGTTGCCGTTGACGTACAGCGTCCCGGTGTTTCCGGACAGGGTGACCGCGAGGTGCGACCAGGTGTTCAGCGGCAGCTGCGTGGTGCTGCTGAGCTGCTGCTCTCCCCCGGAACCGCCGGCGGTGATGGCGAACCGCGGCCCGCCGCCCGAGTTGACGGTCAGGAACATGTAGTTGCCGGTGCCGGTGCCGAAGTCGAAGACCCGCGACCAGGTGGACAGGGCCGCCGGGTTGACCCAGGCCGAGACCGTGTAGTCGCCGGTCAGGCCGCTGACAATGCCGGTCGGCAGGTTGACGTACTCGCTCTGGCCGCTCAGCTTGACCGCGTTGCCGATCTTGCCGGTGACGCGCGGGCCGGTGGCGTTGCCGCTGCTCTCGGGCGCGTTGGTAACCGGCCCGTTCGCCCACAGCGTGCCGAGAACGGCCTGCTTGATGTCGGCCGCGATGCCCTTCATCTCGCCGGCCTTGGACTTGTCGCCGAGCAGCGCGTACTCCGCCGCGGCCGCCTGCGCGCCCGCGTACCAGAACGACGACTCGGTACGGTCCTGCGGCCGGGTGCCGTAGTACTTGAACGCCACCGAGTCGGCGTCGTTGCCCGGCAGCGTGCCGGAGGAGTACTCGATCAGGTTGTCGTGGTTGGTGTCGAACTTGGCGAGCGTGCCCTTGACGTCGCACTCGGCGTACTTCGCGAGGTTCTTGACGATCGACTTCGGCCCGCCGTGCACGAGGTAGCTCTGCCACGCCTGGGAGGCCGTCCACTGCTCGTAGGTGTTGTTCCAGTTTCCGGTGTTTCCGGGGTTGTCGTGGAAGGCCTGGCAGCCAGACTCCTCGCCCTGCGACAGCCACGGGCCGTACGACTGCAGCGGGTCCCGGAAGTACTGCAGGTCCTGCATGCGCATCGGCACGGTCAGCGAGATCTGGTTGTTGTAGCCGAGCGCGCCCTCGAGGTCGACCGGGAACTGGTAGTCGTTGCCCGGGATGTTTCCGTCGAAGGAGTTGAACCGGTTCTCCCAGGTCCGATAGTAGGAGATCTTCTTGACGTTGGCGTCGGGCATGTCGACGTACGGCACGTTGTCGACCCACCACTTGTTGTACTCGCGCATCTGCGTCAGCCACGCGGTGTTCGGGTCGTAGCCGCGGTAGCGCTGGTAGTCGGCCGCCGAGTCGGGCAGCTCGCTCGCGATCGCGCCGAGCTGCACCTTGACCGTCGCGGACGCGCCTGGTTCGAGCGTGACGTCGCGCGTGAGATTCGTCCCGCTGACCGTGAAGCCGTCGCCGCTCATCCGGGGGAAGATCGTGCTCAGGCCGTAGCGCAGCTGGACCGTGCCGGTGAGCTCGCTGCCGTCGGCCGACGCCGTGGTGGCGATCGGCGAGGCCGCGGTCACCGTCGTCGTCGCGGCCGAGTCCCCGGTGTTGGTGAGGGTCAGGTCGGTGACGGCGACGTTGTTATTGGTGATGAACTTCTTCTCCGCGACCTTGAGGCCGTCGCCGGCGAAGACGGCCGAGTAGTAGCTCGGGTACTGCACCCGCTGCGCGGTGTCCTCGGTCAGCGTCGCGCCGGAGACGTTGAGCGTATAAAGGCTGCGCGGCGCTCCGGTGGTCGGCGGCTGGCGGTACGCGTAGCCCCCGCCGCCGTTCGCGCCCTGGCCGCCGGCGCCGAAGCCGAGCACGCCGGGGTTGTGCGTGTACATGTACAGCGCCCGGCCGCGCGTGAACAGCGTGGAGTCGGCGTTGTTGAGGAACGGACGCGCCAGGATGCGGTCGAACCAGTAGGACGTCCCGCCGGCCGCGACGTCGGCGTCATAGATCGCCTTGAGCGTGTTCTTCTCCGGATTGAACGCGGCCGGTTCGGCCGGCACCGGGTTGGCCAGCCCGGTGAAGGGAGGGTCCCCCGGGTCGATGCCGGGCGGATCGTCGGCCGCCCGCGCGGTACCGGCGCCGTACAAAAGTCCGGCGAACAGCATCAAGGCCGTCGTGATCGCGCCACGTGCGCGTCGCTTCATTGTCACCCGCTCCAATACGCCACTACGCCATGCCCGCCGTAATGTTCGAGACGATCAGCGCGGCCCACCGCACCAGCTCGGTCGCCAGTGCGTCCGGTATCCGGCCGCCGCGCAGATCCTCGACCTCGGCGACGAAATCGTCGTTGATCACCCCGATGGCCTGGGCCGATCCAGTTGTTGGGAGTGTTTCCGAGCCGGGCCGGGTAAAGCCCGAGATTGGTGTTCTGGCCGACCTGCACGCCGTTGACGTACAGGGTCGCGACCAGGGCGGACTTGGTCACCGCCACGTGCGTCCAGCGGCCGGTCGGCAGCGCCGCCGTGCCGTCGACCCGCTGCTCGCGGGTAACGCCGCTCGTGGTGATGGCGAACCGGACCGGCCCCGAGGCGCCGCCCGGCGTCAGGTACATGTAGGCCGTGGTGCCGGTGCCGAAGTCGACCAGGTGGCCGTCCGCGGCGGTGAGCTTCACCCATCCGGCGAGGGTGAAGTCGTACATGTTCCAGACGATGCCGGCCGGCAGGCTGACGTGCCCGTCCGTACCGTTCAAACGCAGCGCGCCGCCGTGAGCAGTGCGCACGAAGGTCGCCCCGCCGGCGAGCGTGCCGGGCCAGTTGCCGCCGGCGGAGTCGGCCGCGGTGGTGCCGGACCGCTCGTCGAACCGGTACCAGGCGACCGGCTGCCGCGCCCGCGGGCTCAGCGTCTGGACGACCTTCTGAATCGTGCCGTCCTCGTTGAAGAACAGCTTGTCGATGCAGACCGAGCGCCGGAATTCGCCGCCGCCGGGCAGCATTCCGTTGTGGTACACGATGTACCACTGGCCCTTGTATTCGACCATCGCGCTGTGGTTCGTCGTCGTGTTGGTGACGGTGTCGAGAATGCGGCCCCGATACGTCCAGGGGCCCAGCGGTTTGCCGGCGGTGACGCCGCCGGCGGCCTTTAGAAAGCCACGCCGGTCGAACGGCGCCGCGGACCCGTCGCGCCGGTCGAGTCGATCGGCGGACACATCACGGCGGTCGAATCGTGCTGCGGACACCTCGGACCCTCCTCGGGACCGCGGCGGTCACGCGGGTCGGCGCCGATCCGACCCGGTAGGACCGGTTGCGGGGGTGGACGTAACCGGACAGGGATAGCGGCTACGGATGCGTTCGCCCGCCAACCGGATTGCGGCCGGCGGCCGAACGCGCCCGCTCCGCGGGCTTATGGGCCCATGGCGTTCGATATTTCGAACTCTATTCGGATGATCGCATCGCAACGTTAGAATCGACTGGTGAGGCTGTCAACGGCCGATCCCGGCCGTACCGGCCCGGCACGAAGCCTGGTGGGTCAGTCGCCCGCCGTACGTCTGGGCGACCCGGACCGGCAGGCCGTCTTCGCGTCTACTTGAGCGGTGCGCCGCGTCAGAGGGCGTAGACGCGGCGGGCGGTGCGCGCGAAGACGTCGCGCTGGATGTCCGGAGCGTATCCGGACAGCGCCTGCCGCCACGCGGCGACCAAGGCGCTGTAGTCGGTCCAGAGCTTCTCGATCGGGAAGTTGCTCCCCCACATGCAGCGCGCGGAGCCGAAGAGGTCCAGGCAGGTGCCGGTCACCAGCTCGATCAACGCCTGGTCGACGCGGTGCACGAAGGTGCCCTGGCCGGTGAGCTTCACGACGACGTTGGGCTGGTCGGCGAGCGGCTTCAGCCCCCTGGTCCATTCGTGGACGAGGCCGGAGTCGGTGCTCTCCAGCATGCCCGCGTGCACCAGGACGAAGGTGACGTCGGGGAAGTCGGCCACGAACCGTGCCGCGTCGGCCATCTGCGGCGCGAAGACCTGCAGCTCGAACACCCAGCCGAGGTCGGCGAGGGCGGCGATGTTGCGCCGGAACGTCGCGTCGTGCATCCGGCTCGGGCCGGCGGCGAAGCGGAACTCCGGCCGCTCGTGCCAGTGCAGCTGCAGCCGGGTGCCGCGCATCAACGGGGTGAGCGCGGCCTGTTGCCGCATGACCTCGGCCGCGCCCCCGTCGAACAGGTCCGCCGAGCCGACGACGGCCGTCGGCCAGCCGGTCGCGGCATGCACGTCGCGCAGCCAGCGCACCTCGTCGAGGCTCCGGTCGAGCGGCCAGTTGGCCTGCACGTAGACCGCCGCGGACACGCCGCACGCGGTGGCCTCGGCGGTGTACTCCCCGACCGGATAGTCGCGCCGGAGCGGCTCGTACGGACCGAAGATGCGCGGCACTCCCTCGTCGAGCCAGGGCAGGTCGGCCCGGCGCCAGAGGTGGTGGTGCGAGTCGACCAGCTCGTCGATCGGCTGAGCAGTAGGGTCGCCGGCTTCGGTCATCGGTTCTCCTGGGTCGCGCGCAGCGCGTCCAGGCCGCGCAGCACGCGCTCAGGGGTGAACGGCATCGCCTCGAGCCGTACGCCGCACGCGTCGAAGATGGCGTTGGCGATGGCCGGGATCGGGGCGTTTGCGGTCATCTCGCCGATCCCTTTGGCGCCGTACGGCCCGTTTCCCGCCGGCCGTTCCAAGATCGCGCTGTGCTGGAGCGGGATGTCGGCCGCCGTGGGCATCAGGTACTCGCTGAAATCCGTCGGCCCGTGGTCCCGGACGGGATAGTACGGCTCGGTCGTCTCGAACAGCGCATGGGACAGCCCCATCCAGGCGCCGCCCTCGATCTGCTGGGTCGCCATCGCCGGGTTGAGCGCCCGGCCCATCTCGTAGGTGTTGCGCAGCTCGATCACCTCGACGACCCCGGTCTCGTCGTCCACCTCGACGACGGCGACCGTGCAGGCGTGCGCCTGGCAGGAATCGGGGTCCATCTCCCCGGTCTCGGGCACCACCGTGCTCGGCTCCTTGAGGTAGATGCCGCGCCCGGACATCGTGCGCCCGTGCTTGAAGTGCGCGGCCAGCGCCACGTCGGTGACATGGATCTTCTTGTCGGCAACACCCTTCACCATGATGTGGCCGGTGCCGTCGGTCTCGAGGTCGGCCGGGTCTGCCTCCAACTCCTCGGCGGCGACCTCGAGCATTACCTCGCGTGCCTCCTTGGCGGCCATGATGACGGCGTTCCCCACCCGATGGGTGCCGCGGCTGGCGAACGTGCCCATGCAGTGCGGCCCGGTGTCGGTGTCGGCGGTGTCGATGAGGACGTTCTCGTACGGCAGGCCGAGCGTCTCGGCGGCGCACTGGGCGATGACCGTTTTCAGGCCCTGCCCGAGATCCACCGACGAGAGCGACACCACGAACGTGCCGGTCGTGGTCGAGTGGATCAGCGCCTGGGACGGGTCGCCGCCGAGGTTCATCCCGGTCGGGTAGTTCACCGCGGCGTAGCCGACCCCGCGCAGCCTGGCCATCAGAGCCCCTCCCGTGCGGTGGACGACATGCGGCGATAGGCAGCGGGCAGTTCGTGCCCGGCGAGCTCGGCGGCTTTCTGGATCACCTCGACCAGCGCGGTGCCCTCGGCGACCTTGCGGTGCGCCTTCATGTCGCCGTCGCGGTACGCGTTGATCAGCCGCAGCTGGAGCGGATCCATGTCCAGCTCGCGGGCGACGCGGTCCATCTGCGACTCCAGCGCGAAGTCGCCGATGGTGACGCCGAACCCGCGCATCGCACTCGACGGCGTGCGGTTGGTGAACACACAGTGAGCGTCCACCCACACGTTCGGAACGGAGTACGGACCGGGCATGTGCGCGGCCGCCTTGGTGGTGCCGTACGGGCTGTGCCGGGCGTAGGCGCCGGCGTCGACGTACAGCGTGATCTTGCGCGCCACGATCCGGCCGTCGTTCATCACCCCGTCCTTGATGTAGAACCGCTCGGCCGCCCGCGGGGACGAGACCTGCATCTCCTCGGCTCGGTTGTAGACGAACTTCACGGGGCGGTTGGTCGCCATCGCCGCCACGCAGGCGACCGGCTCGACCATGACGTCGACCTTGCCGCCGAAGCCGCCGCCCACGGTGCCGCCGACGATGCGGAGCTTGTTGAACGGTGTTTCGAGAATGAGGGCGGTGTTGTCGAGGGTGAAGAAACACGCCTGGGTATCGGAGTGGATGCGGAGCCGTCCGTCCGCCTGTGGGACCACGATGCAGCCGGTGGTCTCGGTCGGGGCGTGCTCGATCGGCGCGGAGTCGTACCGCCACTCGAAGAGATGATCGGTCTCCGCGAACGCCCGCTCGACGTCGCCGAACCGGACCCGGCGGCAGTGGTGGCCCTCGTAGGTGAAGTAGTTGCGCCCGTGATACTCGTTGACCAGCGGGGCTCCCTCGGCGAGCGCCTCCTCGACGTCGAAGACGGCCGGGAGATCCTCGTAGTCGACCCGCACCCTGGCCACCGCGTCGTAGGCGGCGGCCTCGGTCTCGGCGACCACGGCGCAGATCGGCTCGCCCAGGTACCGTACGGTGCCCTCCGCCAGGATCGGCTCGTCGTCCGGCTCGACGCCGATCAGCTTCAGCGGCGTGAACAGGTTGTTCGGGATGTCGGCGTGCGTCACGATCCGGACGACTCCGGGCAGGGCCAGCGCCTCGGTCAGGTCGACGCCGCGGATCCTGGCGTGATGCCGCGCCGAGCGGTGCATCTTGAGATGCAGCAGCCCCGGCGGGTTGAGGTCTTCGAAGAACTGGGTGCGGCCCGTGACGTGGCCGAGCGCGTCCGAGCGCCGTACCACCGAGCCGATGACGTTGAACTCATCGTCGCGCTCGGCGGCGAAGTACGACTTGTCGATGGGGGCCGGCCGGAACGTCATCGGGCCACCCGCTCTATGGACGGCGTCGCCGTCGCGCGCCGGCGGGCCGCGTCCAGGATCGCGTTCACGATGGACCGGTAGCCCGTGCAGCGGCAGACGTTGCCGGAGATCGCCTCGGCAACGTCGGCCTCGCTCGGGTCGGGGTTGGTTTCCAGCAGGGCCTCGGCGGCCATGATCATCCCGGCCGTACAGAAGCCGCACTGGGTGGCGAAGTTGTCGACGAAGGAACTTTGTACCTCGTCCAGTTCGCCGTCGGCGGCGACGCCCTCGAGGGTCTGCACGGCGCCGCCCTCGATGGTCTCGACGGCCACCAGGCAGGACGGCACGGCCCTGCCGTCGACGCGGACCGTGCAGGTGCCGCAGCCGCCCTGCGCGCAGCCGCGCTTGGCCGCCGTGAGGCCGAGGGAGTCGCGCAGCGCGGACAGCAGAGAGTCTCCGGGCCTGGCGATGAACTCTCGTTCCGTGGCGTTGACGACGAGCGACACGATCTTCGACGCCATGGCCGCCTCCTTTCCGTGGGGATGGTTTGCGCGACCCGGGGTGGGATTGTCGGCGCCGTCAGTCGGGGCCGAGGAAGGCGCGGCGCAGATGGACGGGTAGCACGCGGGTCCGGTACCAGACGCTCGCGTACGCGTCGTCGAACGGCTCGATGTCCGTCCGTGCGGCCCGGCCGGCCTCGTCGAGCACGTCGTGCGTCAGGGGCCGGCCGACCAGAGCGCGTTCGGCGGCGGCCGCCCGGACCGGACGGGGCGCCACCCCGCCCAGCGCGATCCGTACCGAGGCGACGACTCCGGACGCGAGCACTGCCACGGCCGCGACGGTCACGATCGACGCCGAGTTCAGCCGGCGGCGCATGGCCTTGTGGTAGTACCAGGTGCCGCCCCCCGGCAGCGGCACCTGGACGGCCTGGACGAGCTCGCCTGCGGCGATCCCCGCGGTCAGCACGTCCGCCACGGCGGCGACGCGGAGCCCGCCCGGGCCGGCGATCTCGCAGGTGGCGTCGAGCGCGAGCAGGCAGACGGCGAGGTCTCCGTACGGCTGCGCGACGAACAGGTTGCCGCCGACCGTCGCGAGGTTCCGTACCGCCGGGGACGCGATCGACCGGACGGCAGGGCGGAGGAAGCCCAGCGCGGGATGCGCCTCGATGGCCGACAAGGTGGTGGCCGCGCCGATCCCGGCCGTCCCCTCGCTCACCCGGATGGCGTCGAGCCCGGCCCGCCGCAGGCTGACCCACTCCGGCTCGATCGCGCCGCCGTTGTTCACCAGCGGCATGACGACGGTGCCGCCACCCATGACCCGGCCTCCGGCGGCGACCAGGGCGGCCGCCGTCTCGGCCGACTCCGGCACATGGACTGCCCGGACGGTCATGCCGTCCTCCTGATAAATTATCGATAATTGATTATCGCTAAAGTATTGGCCGGGTTGCTCCGGTCGTCAACCACCCCGAGAGAACGGGAAACGATCACCGATGTCCGCGTTGAATACGATTGCGCCGTGACCACTAACGTGCCGCACCTGACGCTGTCGCAGCACATCCGCGACTCGCTGGTCAGCCGCATCGTCTCCGGCGAGATCGAGCCGGGCGAGCGCCTGGTCGAAACCCAGCTCGCGGCGGCGTACGGCACGAGCCAGGCCCCCGTCCGCGAGGCGTTGCGCGAGCTCGAGGCCATGCGCATGGTCGAGACCCGGCCGCGCCGCGGCACGTACGTACGGCACTTCATCCAGCAAACGCTGCGGGAGAGCTACGTCGTACGGGCCGCGCTGGAGGAGACGGCCACCCGGCTGGCCATGCTCGCCGGCACCATGCCGCTCGACGCGCTGCGCGCCGAGGTCGCGGCGATGCGGGCCGCGGCCCGCGACGACGACATCGAGGCGTCCGCCCGGGCCAGCGTCGCCTTCCACCGCCACGTCATCGACGCCGCGCAGAACGAGCTGCTCAAGCTGTCGTGGGAGGCGCTGCAGATCGAGGCGCGGACGTCGGTCACCATCGTGGCGACCGAGGTGACCCCCGCCGAGATCGCCCACGACCACGCCGTGCTGCTCCAGGCGATCGAGCGGGGCGACCTCGAGACCGCGTGCCGCGATGCGCGAGACCACCAATGGCACTACGCCGACCTGCCGCACGACGCGCACGGCCGCAACCGTACGGCCACGGCGGGCTAGGCCCGCTGCCTGGCTCGCAGATAGGGAGGACCGCTGACATGGCGTTCGTCGTCGCCGCGATCTGGAAGGCCAAGCCCGGCGAGGCCGGCCGCATCACCGAGGTGATCAAGACGCTGACCCCGCTGTCGCGCGCCGAGCCGGGGAACCTCTTCTACCAGGCCCAGGTCTCCCCCGACGAGCCGGAGACCTTTCTGCTGTACGAGCAGTACACCGACGCGCAGGCGTACGAGGACCACAAGAACGCGCCGTACTTTCAGCAGCACGTGTTCGGCTACGCGCTGGACTACCTCGTCGAACGCAGCGTCCGTACGTACGAAACGATCGACTGAGTTTCCGGCGGGCCGGTCAGGCGGCGTCCACCGCGTCGATGAGGGTGTTGACGGCGTGGTCGTAGCCGTGCTGGGGCGGTGCGGCATAGCCGATGACGATGCCGTACGGCGATCGCTCCGGCCGGTGATAGTACGCCGAGAGCCCGTCGACCGTGACGCCGCGGCCGGCCAGATGATGGAGCAGCGCGGGCTCCGCGGCGCTGCCACCGGGGAGTTGGAGGACTGCGTGCAGGCCGGCCGCGATTCCGGACAGCCGGGCGTGTGGCAGCCGCCGGGCGACGGCGGCGCCGAGGAGGTCGCGGCGCCGCCGGTACCGGGACCGGCACCGCCGCAGGTGCCGGTCGATCTCGCCGGTACGGATGAGGTGCGCGAGGACGAGCTGGTCGATGACGCTGACGTGGGCGGCGTCCCCGTCCATGACCTGCTGGAGTGGCGAGAAGAGGCCGTCGGGCACGACGAGCCAGCCGAGCCGCAGGCCCGGCCCGATGGTCTTGCTGGTCGTGCCGACGTAGACGACCCGGTCGGGAGCCATGCCCTGCAGCGCGCCGACGGGCTGGCGGTCGTAGCGGAACTCGCCGTCGTAGTCGTCTTCGACGATGAACCCCCTGGTGCGGTGCGCCCAGGCGACCAGCCGGGTACGGCGGTCCGGGCGCAGGGTGACGCCGAGCGGATACTGGTGGGCTGGGGTGGTGACGACCGCGGCGGGCCGGCCGGTGAGCCGGTCGACCTCGAGCCCATCGCCGTCCACCGGGATGTGGACGGTGTCGAGCCCGGCCCGTTCGGCGAGCAGCCGGTAGTCGCGCGGAAAGGGGTCCTCGAAGGCGACGGCTGCCGCGCCGTCCAGACGCACCGCCTGGCAGATGAGCCGGAGGGCGTGGGTGAACCCGGCGCAGACGACGATCCGGTCGGGGGTGGTCACTACGCCGCGGGCCCGGCCCAGGTAGTGCGCCAGCGCCTCTTTGAGGACGGCGTCGCCGGTCGGGTCGGCGTTGCCGAACGCGCTGTTGGGCGCGGTCTGCAGGACCTTGCGGGTGGCGGCGAGCCATGGGCCGCGCGGAAACAGCGACAGGTCCGGCCGCCCCGGACGTAGATCCACTCCGGCGGCGGGCGGCACGTACAGCTGGGGGAACGGAGTGGCCATGCCGGGCGTACGAGCGGGTCGGGTGGCGGGTTGCGGCGCGACGTGGACTCCCGATCGCTGCCTGGCCGACAGATATCCCTCGGCGATGAGCTGGTCGTAGGCCTGGGTGACGGTGCCGCGTGCGACGCCGAGATCGCGGGCGAGCGCTCGCGACGAGGGCAGTGGTGTGCCCGCCGCCAGCCGCCCGTCGCGGACGGCGTCGCGCAGCGCCCGCTCCAGGCCGGCCCGCAGGCCGTGTGCCCGATCGATCCGCAGGTGCAGGTCCAGCTCGCGTCTGGACCACTGTTCCTCCATGGATCTGGACTATAGGTCTGGTCCAGAAGCTCCGTAGCGTCGTGCATTGAAGACTCCCGGCCTCGCAGGAGGAATGATGCTCTGTCGCCGGCTCGGAGCGCGGCCGTGATCGTACGTCCCGAACTGCTCGCCACCTATCTGGTGACGGTGCTGATCCTGGAGATCATGCCGGGACCCGACATGCTCTTGACCCTCGCCAGCGGGATCCGCGGCGGGCCAGGGGCCGGGTTCTGCGCCGCGGTGGGCTGCGCGCTGGGCGAGGCCATGCACATCACCGCGGCCGCCGCCGGCCTGGCCGCCCTCTTCCGCACCTCACCCCTGCTCTACGACGGGACCCGCCTGGCCGGAGTCGGCTATCTGGCGTGGCTCGGCATCCATGCGCTGCGCTCCCGGGGATCGGAGGTCGCCGCACCCGGCGGCGCGAGCAGCCCTCGCCGCGCGCTGTCGCGGGGAATGGTCGGAAATCTGCTCAACCCGAAGATGGCCGTCTTCACGATCACCTTCCTCCCGCAGTTCGTGGAACCCGCCCGCGGGCACGTCATCGCGCAGTTCGTCGTCCTCGGCGCGCTGTTCCTCGCGCTGGAGATCGTCATCGACGGCACCGTCGGCCTGCTCGCGGGCCGTATCGGATCCCTGCTGACCACCCGCGAACGCGGCAGACGCCGCCTCAACACCCTGACCGGCTCGCTTTACCTCGCCCTCGCCACCATGCTGGCGACCACACACTAGGCAACGCCGGCCACGACCCGTACCGCTGCGGAACGCTAGCCGCGGCCGACGAAGGACGGCATGGTCGTGGCCATGATCGTGAGGAACTGGACGTTGGCGTCCAGCGGCAGGCCCGCCATGTAGAGAACACCGTCGACGACATGCTCGACGTGCATCACCGGCTCGGGCCTGATCGAGCCGTCGGCCTGCAGGGTGCCCTGGCTGAAGCCGCCGGTCATCTCGGTGGCGGCGTTGCCGATGTCGATCTGCCCGCAGGCGATGTTGTGCCGGCGGCCCTCCAGCGCCAGCGTCTTGGTCAACCCGGTCACAGCGTGCTTGGTGGCCGTGTAGGCGGCCGAGTGCGGGCGCGGGGTGTGCGCCGACAGCGAGCCGTTGTTGATGATGCGGCCGCCCTGCGGCTCCTGCTCCCTCATGATCCGGAATGCTTGCTGGGCGCACAGGAACGAGCCGGTCAGGTTCGTGTCGACGACGGCTCGCCACTGTTCGTGGTCGACGTCTTCGATGGGCGCCGGTACGCCGAAGATCCCGGCGTTGTTCACCAGCAGATCGAGCCGCCCCCACGCGTCCCGTACGGCCGCGAACAGGGCCGCGACCGACTCGGGCGAGGTCACGTCGGCCGGCACGGTCAGCACCTGGCCGTCCGGCCCGTCCGCCGTCTCGCGCAGTGCCTCGGCCCGGCGGCCGGCCAGCGCGACGCGCCAGCCCGCGCCCAGCAGCCCTCTCGTCACCGCGCGGCCGATACCGGAGCCGGCGCCCGTCACCACGGCCACCCGGCCGGAAGCCTCGTCCACGAGCCGCCCGCCTTCCAACTCTTTCCCGCTCTTCTCGCGACCTATTTCTTTCTCGCCGCGCCGCCCACCGCCAGGTGGTGCATGGCCTCCGGCAGTTGCGGATCGCCGAACGCGGGCCGCCACTCGTGGTACGGCACCAGGCCCGGCTCGACCAGGCCGAAGTCACCGAAGTAGGCGAGGATCTCGTCGCGGGTGCGGAACCGTCCGGTCCCCAGGTTCTCCGAGAACACCTTCTCCGCTTCGACCGCCATCGCGGCGTAGCGCGGGTTCGCGCCCCCCGGATTGTGGAAGTGGGAGAGGGCCATATAGCTGCCCGGCGGCAGCGCGTCACGCAGCGTCCGCGCGATGCCCTCCGGGTCCTCTTCGTCTGTCACGTGATGCAGGATGGCGAACAGCAGCAGCCCGATCGGCCGGTCGAAGTCGAGGAACCCGGTGACCGTCGGATCGCTCAGAATCTCCTCCGGCCGGCGCACGTCGGCCGTGATGACCTCGGTAGCGTCCGTACGACCCAGGATCGCGCGCGCGTGGACCAGCACCATCGGATCGTTGTCCACGTAGACGACCCGGGCCGACGGCTCGATCGCGTGCGCGACCTCGTGCACGTTGCCCTGCGTGGGCAGCCCGGAGCCGATATCGATGAACTGATGGATCCCCGCCTCGGTCACCAGGTAACGCACGACCCGCCGCAGGAACGCGCGGTTGCCGCGCGCGCCGGCCTCGGCCGGCATGACCTGATGCGACAGCTCCGCCACCTGCCGGTCGATGGCGAAGTTGTCCTTGCCGCCCAACGTGTAGTCGTAGACCCGGGCGATGTTGGGCCTGCTGATGTCGAGCCCTGCGGGAACCCGCTCGTCACTGGCCGCCACGGCCATCTCCTCTTCCCGGCGCCTACTCCCCCATCACTGCCCGCATCGTATCCACCCGTACGTACAAACCAGGGCGGAAGCCGCGGCTACCTCGTCGTCGCCGACGGCCGTGCGGCGAGGTGCGGGCCGAGGGCGGTGTCGAGGACGATCTGGCGGGCGGTCGCCAGGCCGGTGGCGAGCGCGCCGAGCACGACCGCGTCGTCGCCGAGGACGGAGGCCTCGATGCGTGGCGGGCCGAGTGGCGTCATGGTCTGCAGCTGGTCGTGGACGGCGCCGAGCAGCACGTCCGCGCCGTGGCCGCCGATGCCGCCGCCGATCACGATGAGGTCCGGGTCGAGGACGGCGATGACGCTGGCCAGGGCGCGGGCGACGAGGCCGGCCTCGTGGGCGACCGCTGCGGCGGCCGTGGGATCGCCGGCGCGGGCGGCGTCGAAGACCCGCTTGGCAGTGATCCGTCCGGTCATGCCGAGCCGCCGCGCGATCGCGACCACGCCGGGGCCGGAGGCGACAGTCTCGAGCATGCCGTGCCGGCGGCTGGCGGGCGCGCCGGTGCGCGGATCGGACTCCCCCATGGGCAGGAACGAGATCTCCCCCGCCGCCCGCCGGGCCCCGCGGTGCGGCCGGCCGTCGATGACGATGCCCATCCCGATGCCGGTGCCGATCGACACGAAGACGAAGTCGGCCACGCCCGCACCCAGGCCGTACGCCTGCTCCCCAAGCGCGGCGAGCGCCGTGTCGTTCTCGATCGTGTACGGGGCGGGCAGCCGGGGCGCCAGCTGGTCGATCACCCCGGGACGGCCCCATCCGGGCAGGTTGGGCGCCAGCCGCAGCCGGCGCTGCTCGGTGTTCGTGCTGGTCCAGTCCGTCGGCCAGATCGTCGCGCTGACCGTGCTGCGCAGACGACAGCCGAACCTGCCCCGTCCGTACAAGATGTGGCTCTATCCACTGCCGAGCCTCGTCGCGCTGGCCGGCTGGGTCTACATCTACAAGTCGGCCGGCGGGCAGCAGATCGTGCTGTCCATCTGCTGGCTCGCCGCCGGGACGATCGCGTACCTGATCTGGGCGCGCGTAGAGCACACCTGGCCGTTCGGGGCCTAAGGAGATCAAGGAGTCGTTCGTGGAGCCCACGACGACCTGATCGGTTCGGTCAGCGGTCCCGGGTCCAGTCGATCAGCAGGTCCCGGTCCAGGAGCATTCCAGCGAGCTGGGCCGCGTCAGGCGGGTGGCGAACGATGCTGTCGTGGCGGTGGTCGTCCCCGAGGCGAGGCGGACGGCGATCCGGTCCTCGAGATCCTTCGGGGCGCCGCCCGAGTAGTCGTTGAAGACGCTCGAGAAGATCAGCTTGGTGCCGTTCGGGTCGGTCGCGTAGCCGGACAGCGCGGTGGCGCCGGTCAGCGTGCCGGTCTTGGCGTGCACATTGCCCGCGGCCGGGGTGTTCTGCATGCGGGAGGCGAGCGTGCCGCCCACGAGCGGATCGGCCTGCCCGGCGATGGGCAGCGCGTTGTACCAGGCCGGGAACCAGCTTTCGGTCTGTACGGCCTTGAGGATGTTGCTGAGCTGATGGGCCGTCGTGTGGTTGGTGTGCGACAGGCCCGAGCCGTCGGTCATCGTCACCTGCGAGGTGTCGACGCCCACGGTCTTGAGATACTTGACGACCTGCGGCAGGCCGGCCGCCCACGAGCCCTGGCCGGCCTTCTTCCGGCCGATCGCCTTGACGAGGATCTCGGCGATGCCGTTGTTGCTCAGCTTGAGGAACGGGGTGGCCAGCTGCGACAACGGCACCGACCTGCGGGTGGCGAGCTGCTTCGCGGGTGCGGGCGTACGGCCGCGCTCGGTCGTGCCGGAGACCGCCACGCCATGCGCCTTGAGCGCGTTCCGGAACACATCGGCCGCGTACAGCGTGGGGTTCTCGACGCTGCGCAGGCTGTCGACCTTGGCGCCGTCCGCCGGGTACGAGCCGCTGACCACAATGGTGTCGCTGCCGTTGCTCCGGTTGATCGACAGCGTCGAGGCCGAACCGGCCGCGCCGGTGACGGCCCGGTTGTCGATCTTGACGACGTTGGTCTCGGGGGTGAGGGCCACGTGGACGGGTTCGCCGGGCTGACCGGGGGTGACGCCGACATCGATGGAGCCCGTGTCGAACACGTCGTCCGGCGAGATGGTCAGCGCGGAGACCTGCGCCGCGTAGGCGAAGGGGAAGTCGGAGGGATCCCAGTCCGGCCCGGTCCGCTGGGCGTCGAACCACGTGTCGTCGGTGATCAGGTCGCCCTTGACCGTCGTGACGCCCTTGGCGGCGACCGCCGCGGCCAGGGCGTCGTACTCCGTGGCCCGCATCGTCGGGTCCCCGGTGCCCTTCAGGTAGAGGTTGCCGCCCTTGGCGTACACGCTCGTACGGAACCGGTATCCCGCGCCGAGGATGCCGAACGCCGCCGTCGAGGTCTGGATCTTGTTGTTCGAGGCCGGCGTTACCGAGGTGTCGGAGCCGTGGTCGTAAAGGACCTCGCCGGTCCTGGCGTTCCGTACCAGCAGGTCGACGGTCGCCCCTGACAGCCGGCTGTCCCGCAGAATGGCGTCCAGATCGCTTTTGAGATCTGCCGGAGCCGCTTTGGCGGGTGCCGCTTCGGCGCGGGCCGGCGAGACGCTCGCATCGGCGATGCCTCCGGTTGCGACGCTTCCGGTTGCGGCGATCAGACCGCTCAGTACAACGGCAAGGGCACGAGTACGGCGCATGACATCCGACCGTAGAAGAAAGGACGATCGAAGACAGCGCTTTCGCGGTTATGCGTGCCCCTTATTTCTGTACACGGAAGCGCAAGTGCGTGACATACGGCGTTTGAACCACGCTGGTCTGCTCGAATTCCGTGCCTTCCATGTCCACGTCGCCGAACAATCGGCGGCCACCGCCCATCACCACGGGGACGAGATGGAGGTGCAGCGCGTCCAGCAGGCCGAGGTTCAGGAATTGCCCGGCCACGTCCCCGCCCATCAGCAGGACATCCCGATCGCCGGCGGCCCGCGCCGCGTACCGCAGGGCACTCGGCACGCCGTCGGTGACGAAGGTGAACGTGCCACTGTCCATGACGAGCTCGTCGCGTTCGCGATGCGTGAGCACGAAACACGGAACTGGGAGCGGCGTATCGCCCCACGGCCCGACCCCGACCTCGAACGTCCGCCGCCCCATCACCACGGCCCCGGTCGTCGCGAACACCTCCCGTACGACCGTCGCGTCCACGTCGCTCGCCGGCGTCCGAGAGCCCCCGTCCTCGGGTTCCTTGTTGAACATCCAGTCGTGCAGCCGTTCACCGCCCCGGCCCATCCCCAGCTCCACGCTTACGTCCGGCCCGGCGATGAAGCCGTCCAGCGACATCGACACGCTCAACACGACCTGTCCCATCTCGGTCCTCCGGCCATTCCGCGGCCCCCTCCGAACGGGTGCCTTTGGGGACGGGTCGTAGCCGAGACTCCGATCTCTACATAGGCCGGCCGGCTACTCTGGACCCGTGTCAGTCACCGATGAGACCGTCGCACTTCGCCCCGCGAGCGCCGACGACGCGGCGGCGGTGGCCGACATCTGGCGCAGCGGCTGGCGCGACGGCCATCTGGGCAACGTGCCAGACGAGCTGGTCGCGGTCCGCACCCCGGAATCGTTCGCATCGCGCGCCGCCCAGCGGGTCGACGACACGGTGGTCGCGGTCGTCGGCAATGCGGTCACCGGGTTCGTGATGGTGGTCGATGACGAGGTCGAGCAGGTCTACGTCGCGGCGCGACACCGCGGCTCGGGCGTGGCGACGACCCTGCTGAACGAAGCCGAACGCCTCGTCCGAGAAAACGGCCATGAGCAGGCCTGGCTCGCCGTGGTCGCCGGCAACGAACGAGCCCGCCGGTTCTACCAGCGCCAAGGCTGGACCGACGAGGGCCGTTTCGACTATGAGGCCGCCGGCCCCGCCGGGCCCCTCATCGTCCCCGCCCACCGTTACGTCAAGCGCCTCACCGCCTCATGACCTGAGAGCCCGCTTATCACTGCCGGCGGCCCGGCACACACTTCTCGAGGCCATGAAGCAGATATGAATCCAAGGCTTGCTAGCGTGCCCGCCCTATCTGTGCAACGCAAAAGAATGCCCGAGGAGAAGCGGTCACTGCTCGGGACCGAAGGGGGCACCAGCAGCTGCCAGAGGACGCAGACCGTCGTTGCGGCCAGACTGAGATAAGCAGGGCATCGGATGCGTACAGCCTCCTTTACCGGCTGATATCCGCATCGCCAGAAGTGTTCGCCATGGTGCCGGCATCTCGTCTGGACAATACGTTGACGCGCGTTCTTCACGACGGCCTGGTCGCGGCCCCGCACCACGGCACCCGAATCCTTACCTCGAATGGAGCCCATGGCAGCGACCCCGCGCACACCGCGGGGGTCCTGCGGGCCGCGGTGATCGCCGGCGCCGCGGTCCGCAAGCACGTGGGACTACCCACGTGGCTGTTCATCGTCGATAGGAAGACGGTGGTCGTGCCGCGGGACCCCGACGACGCAGGCGCCGGCCTGGTCCTGCTTCACCGCGCCGGCCAGGTCCGCTCTGCACTGTGGATGTTCGCGCAGGCGTGGCGGACCGCGTCGCCGCTGCCGCAGCCGAACGGCCCGCACGCGCTGAGCCGGTGGGAGCGCCGAGTACTCGCGCAGCTGGCAAGCGGGATCAAGGACGAGGCCGCCGCCCGGAAGCTGGGCGTTTCCGTACGTACTTATCGCCGGTACGTCACCGAGCTGTGCGAACGCCTTGGCGCGTCCAGCCGGTTCGAGGCCGGAATGCGCGCCGCCCAGAACGGCCTGGTCTAAGGCCCACTCCGTTACCAGGTCACAAGAAGACCGGACCGCTCGGCCGCCGCATTGCCCGCCGCCAGCCGCAGCCGGGGGAAGCGGCGCACGAGGGCGTCGAGAGCGATCTGCAGCTCGACCCGGGCGAGGGCGGCTCCGGGACAGAAGCGTGGCCCGTAGCCGAAGGTCAGGTGGTGCTGCGCGGCACGCCGGAAGTCCGTCCGGTCGGCGTCGGTGAAGATCGAGTCGTCGCGGTTCGCCGAGGACGGGTCGACAATGACGCCGCTGCCGGCCGGTATGACGACCCCCGCGATCTTCCGGTCCTCGACCGCGATGCGATAGAGCGGGTCGTCACGCGGGTGCAGGCGCAGGAGTTCCTCGACGGCACCTGGGATCAATGCCGGGTCGGCGCGCAGCACTGCGTGGCCGTCCCGGTCGGCCGGCGTGTCGTCGTCATTATCGCGCGGCGTCGTGTGGCCGTTCTGCGCGGGCGGCGCAGCGTAGCCGTCGCGGTCGCGTAGCAGTGCGAGTGCGAAGATCCTCAACTGTTCTCGGACGGCTTCGTCGCCTACCGCGCTCAGCTGGATGAGCAGGATGACGAGCTCGAAGTCGGTCACCCCGCCGTCGCGATCGAACCCGGCGACCAGCTCGCTCAGCGCGTCATCAGCGGGGTCCTCGCGCCTGGCCCTGATCAGGCGGGTGAGGTAGGCACCCATGTCCCGCCACGCCGCCCGCCACTGTTCGGCCGTGCCCGCCGCGTACGGCGTGAGCGCGTACGACCACTGAGCGAAGGCCGCGTGGTCCTCGGCCGGGATGTCGAGCAGCCGGCAGGTGACCAGCGTCGGCAGCGGTGCGCAATACGCCTCGGTGAGGTCGGCGGGGGCACCGGCGGCCGCCATCCGGTCGAGCAACTCATCCGCGACCTCCCACACTGCGTCGCGCAGGCGCTCGACGCGGCGTCCGCCGAACGCCCGGCCGACCAGCCGCCGTACACGGGTGTGCCGAGGCGGGTCGAGGGCGGCGAGCGTGCCGGTGACGTCGGCCTGGGGGCCGGCGCCGAACTGCGGCGCGCCGGGCTCCCACACTTTGGTGAGGCTGAACGCCTCGTCGGAGAGCACGCGCCGCGCGTCGTCGTAGCGGCTGACGAGGTAGCCGACCTGGCCGGACGGCATCCGCACCGGACACACCGGGGCCTGCTCCCGGAGGCCGGCGAGCAACGGCGACGGATCGACGGCGTTCGGACGCTCGGGGTACGGCGGTGGCGTCGCGCCGAAGGTCACCGTCACCAAGCCTCCTCAGTGAGAACGCACACCATGGACGTGTCAAGAGGACTGCAACAACTGGACATCAGGGCATCCATCGCACGTTTCCCGACGTAGCATAACCGCAATTGCCGGGTTTCTCAGCGGGCACTTTTGTAGCACCGGAAGTTTGGCTCCGGCAGCAACCCGGTGGCCACCGAACGGAGGGAGAACCGTGAGTGCTGAGGCCCTGAAGGTGCAGTTCCTGGCCGATTCGAGCCGTCCCTCACAGGTCGGCACGCGGGTCACACGCGCGCCACGCGACCTTCTCGCCAATTGCAGTTTCGACGCCGACGACAACGCTTCCGGCGAAGAAAACTAGGATTGGTGAACGACCCGCTGGGACGGCTTCCGCCGCGGACGTGCCTGGTATGTATGCCTTGGCAGGAGCTGTCCCGGCCTTCCTTGTCCATTGGGGTGCTGCGCGGCGTCTGCGCTGACGAAGACCTTCCGGTTCCGCGCACTTACCATGGCGGCCTGCGCTTCGCCGAATTCCTGCTGGAACGCAGCGATGGGGCGCTGACGCCGTACGAATACACCGCCGTCGCCGAGAGCGGTTTTATGCACGTGCTCGGCGATTGGGTGTTCGCGGGGGCGTTGTACGGCACCGATTTCGGCTACGAAGAGATGCGGCGCTATGCCGCCCGCAAGCGGCTGCATTTCCGCACGGTAATGGTGATGCGCGAGCATGCCAACGAATTCGTCGACCTGGTGGTCGACGAGCTGGTCGCCCACGATCCGGAGCTCGTCGGATTCACCACGACGTTCATGCAGAACGTGCCGAGCCTGGCGGTGGCCAAGCGGCTGAAGGAGCGCCGGCCGGACATCACGATGCTGTTCGGCGGCGGGAACTGCGACGGTCCCATGGGCGTCGCCCTGCACCGTGAATTCGGCTTCGTCGACCTGGTCCTGCGTGGCGAGGCCGACGAGACGTTTCCCTTGCTGCTTCGGTCGTACGGGGCGGAGACGGCGCTCGCCGAGATCCCGGGTCTGTGCTGGCGGGCGGACGGCGAACAGCGGGTCAATCCGCTGCCCCGCCTCGTACCTCCGGCGAAGCTGACCCGCCCGGACTTCGACGACTGGTTCGAGGCGTTCGAGGCCTCGCGTATCGGCCGCTACCTCGAGCCGGAGCTGGCGGTCGAGTCGGCACGCGGCTGCTGGTGGGGAGAGCATCATCACTGCACGTTCTGCGGGCTGAACGGCAGCGCCATGGCGTTCCGCGCAAAGCCGCCGGAGGCGTTCGTGGCCGAGCTCGACCATCTGGTCCGGCGGCACCGGGTGCTGGACGTCACGGTGGTGGACAACATCCTGGAGCCGACCTACCTGCGCACCGCGCTCCCCGAGATGGCCGGTCGTGACTGGGACCTGCGCCTGCACTACGAGGTCAAGGCGAACCTGTCCACCGCTCAGGTCGGGACGCTCGCGGCGGCCGGGGTCTACAGCGTGCAGCCCGGCATCGAGTCGCTCGTCGATGACGTGCTCGACCGCATGGACAAGGGTGTCCGCGCCGTACACAACGTACGGACGATGCGTGACTGCGAGTCCGCCGGGCTGACGGTTTCCTGGAACTGGCTGTACGGCTTTCCGGGCGAGCAGGAGAAGGACTATGCGACGGTGCTCGCGGAGCTGTCCAGGCTGGTTCACCTGCAGCCGCCGGACGGCGTCTCCCGTATCGGCATGAACCGTTTCAGCCCGCACTTCGAAGATCCGTCGCTCGGCTTCCCCTCGCGCAGCCCCGCCGAGCCGTACCGGTACGTTTACGACCTGACCGCCGAGCAGCTCGACGACCTCGTCTACCTGTTCGACACGCCGTCTGCGGGGCTCAGCGACGAGGAGGTCGAGCCGCTGCGGGCCGCGGTGGACGTGTGGCGCCGCGCCTACCCGGAAAGCTCACTGCGGCGGCTGGACGCCGACGAGGCCGTGGTGCTGCGCGATCGCCGGGCCGGCTGGCCGCGGGCGGACTACGTACTGGAGACGGCGCTGGAACGGCACGCTTGGAAGCTCCTCGAGTACGGCGGCACAATGACCGGGATGCTCCGCAAACTCGACGATGCGGGGATGGCCTGGGACGCGGACGCGCTGTCGCGCTGGCTCGGCGAGTTGCACGAGCGCGGTCTGGTGTTCACCGCGAACGGTCGCTGGGTCGCTCTCGCCACGACCACCGTCCTCCTCGACGCGCCCGGACGGGAGGACGCGCCCGGACGGGAGGGCGCGTTCGTACGGCCGGACACTCGCACGCTGCGAATCCGGCCGGCGCACCGGGGCCGGTCCGTACGTGACGGCGTACCAGCGTCTCAGGCCACCCCGTCCGGGCCGGGTTGATCCGGCATGCGCGTCGCAGAGCCCGGGCAGCGTGCTGCCGGCGAGGCCTGGCCGGAGACGCTCACTCTTGGCCCGGACGAACTGGCCTCGCGTCATGGGCATGTCGGCCTCGCCATCGCCCGCTCCCAGCGGCTGAAGGTGTCGGTTCCGCTGCGGCTCGGCACGGACCCGTCCCGCGACCTTGCGGCGCTTCGCTTCCTCACCGAGGTGGCCGTACAAATGGCCGATCTCACCTGGACGCTCTCCGGCGCGCCGCCATGGCCCGTACGCACGCTCGTCCATCTACCGCCGCCCGGCGACGGGGCGGACCCGATCGCACAGCGGTACGCCGCACAGTGGCGTCGGGAGCACCGGTACGGGCTGTGCACGTATCGCGTCGGGCCCGGTTTCGTTCGCATCCGGGATGTCCGCCCGGGCGGGCCGCATCTCCGGGTAGTGGTCGACGGCCCGTGGGCGGACGTGTTCGGCTTCCTTGTGACCGAGGACGCGGAAGTGATCGACGGGCCGGGCCGGCAACTACAGGATGAGCTCGTGGCCGCCGGTCTGGCGGTGGCCGTCGGGACCGTTACGCACGTGCTGCCCTGCCGGCTGCGCAGGTGGCCGATCCCGTACACCGCCGCCGTATGACGCCTCCCCGCCCGGCGGACTTCGGACTGCTGCTGGCCGCCACCGCGATCAGCCGAGCGGGTACCCAGGTCAGCGTGATCGCGCTGCCCCTCGTCGCGGTCGTGGCGCTGCACGCCTCCCCCCTCGAGACCGGGCTGCTCGCGACCGCCGAGACGGCGGCGTTCCTCCTCATCGGGCTCCCCGCCGGCGTGTGGGTGGACCGGCTGGGCTGCCGGCCGGTCATGCTCGGCGCCGATCTCGTGCGGGGGGTGGCCATCCTCACCCTCCCGGTCGCGGCCGCCCTGGGTCTGCTGAGGCTGCCGCATCTGTACGCCATCGCCTTCCTCGTCGGCGTGGCGACGGTGCTGTTCGACGTTGGACACATGAGCTACGTGCCGTTCCTGGTCGGGCGGGACCGGCTCATGACCGCGAACTCGCGCCTCGAGGCGGTGGACTACACCGCCTTCACCGTCGGGCCCGGCCTCGGCGGTGCGCTCGTACAACTGCTGACCGCGCCTGCAGCACTGGCCGCCGATGCCGCCAGCTACGGCCTCTCCTTCCTGTTCGTCAGTCGAATCCGCGCCCGGGATGACGCGACGCGGCCCGGCGACGAGCGCTTGTGGCCTCAGATCAAATCGGGCATCGATGTCGTCGTCCGGTCGTCGGCCCTGCGTGCCGTGATGACGGCCGGCGCACTGCTCATGCTGTTCGACACGGCCTGGATGGCGATCCAGCCGGTCTTCCTCATACGAGAGATCGGCCTGCCCCCGTTCGTCTACGGACTCCTGCTCGCGCTGGGTTCCGCGGGCGGTCTCGCTGGGGCACTCTGCGCGGACCGCGCGGTCCGCTGGTTCGGGATGGTCGGCGTGCTGCGCCTGTCATTCGCGATCACGACGCCCTTCATGCTGCTAATGCCGTTCGCGGAGAAGGACTGGCGGGTCCTGCTATATGCGCTGGGCGCGTTCACCAGTTCCTTCGGCGCCGCCGTGTTCAACGTCGCCCAGGTCACGCTGCGACAGGTCGTGTCCCCGCCCGACCTCATCGGCCGGGTGAACGCCACGATGCGCTTCGCGATGTGGGGAGCAATGCCGGTGGGCGGCCTCGTCGGCGGGGTCCTCGGTCAAGCCGTCGGCGTCCGCCCCGCACTGTGGGTATTCGCCCTCGGCACCCTGGCGGCCGCTCTGCCCCTCCTGACGGTCTCGCTCCCAGGGCTCGCCGGTGCTCCCGAGCCAACCCCGCATCAAAAGGAGGCCCCGGCCGCCTGACCCCTGCCCCAGCGTTCGCTCCGACCCACCCGCAAATCGTGCTGAACCGGCAGAGCTGCGTACTGTCCGCAATAGCCCGGTCAGGTAGATTCGCTGCCGTGCCTGCGTATGTCATCGTTGAGACCGATATAACCGACGCGGAGCAGTACGGAAAGTACACAGCCGCGGCGCCATCCGCGATCGCCGCCGGCGACGGCCGCTTCGTGGCCCGTGGCGGCGAGCTCGCCGTCCTCGAAGGCGACTGGCACCCGTCCCGCTTGGTCGTACTGGAGTTTGAAGACCTTGCGGCCGCCAAGCGCTGGTACGAGTCGGAGGCCTACCAAGATGCGAAGAAGTTGCGCGAGGGCGCGGCACACTTGCGGATAGTCGCCGTACAGGGCATCGACTAGAGACTCGGAGATCGCGGCCGACCCCTGACGCCGAACGCTATGCTCCGCTGTCCAGAGTCAGGCCGAGGCCAGGTCAAGAACCGCGTGCACGGCTTATTCGCAGCACTATTGGAATCGACATCAGAGGGTAATCGCACGGTTGCCAAATCGATCCAAGGGTCCGCCTGACCATTTCGGCTGGTGACCGGGTTTTGTGCAGGTGCCTTAAGAATCTCGGTGTCAAGCCGAGACGGACATACAGGGACCGGAGAACACCGCTGAAGACCAGGCTCTTCAGGGTATCGCTGGCTAGCCGCTCCTCCGTTGTCGCTTGGGTTGCCGTGCATGTCTGCACGGTCGCGTCGCTGGGCAGCGACGGCCGATTTCGGTCACTTACCGCGAAAAAGGGTCATCCATATCGGACCATATGAATAGCCCCCAGGGCCCAGCCGGACAGGAGAACTCATGACACCACCACAGCCGGGCCCGTACCCCCAGTATCCGCAGCAGGGTGGGCCGTACCCGCCGCAGCAAACCAAGCCGCCAATGCCGGCCACGGTGCGGTACGCCTTCTATTTCATGCTGGCCGGAGCCGTCTTCGAGCTTGCTCAGATCGTCGCTCTCGTGGCCGCGCTCCGATCCTCCGAAAGCGATATTCGCGACGTCTTCGACAGCGATGTCGCCGACGACGTGATCACCGGGTTCACCGTGGTCTCCATTGTCGTCGGGGTCGTCTTCGCCGGCCTGTGGATCTGGATGGCGTTCGCTAACAGGGCCGGCAAGCAGTGGGCCCGGATCACCGCGACCGTGTTCTTCGGGCTTGCGGTCCTCGCCGCACCTACCGCCAACTTCAACGGATCCGCGAGTTCAACGCAGAGCGGCGAAAGCAGCTTCCGGATCACTCTGTTCAGTACGCCTTTCACCGCCGTGGTCGAGATCCTGACCCTGCTCGTCGGCCTTGTTGTGATCATCCTGCTCTGGAACGGGCGGTCGGGGCCCTACTTCCGGCGCCCGCCCGCCTACCCGGGCCCCGGTTATCCGTACCAAGGTCCGCCCCCCGCCTATCCGGCCGGGTCATCGGGCTATCCGGTTGCCCCGCCCCCCGGCACACCGGGCTGGCAGTCCGGTCCAGCGGCACCACCTGGCCCGGCCGCCCCTCCAGGTCCGGCTACCCCTCCGGGTGGCATCGTTCCGCCCAAGTAATTGGATGACGCCCCGTCCTGGCAGCCCGCTTTGCCGGCAGCTCGTACGACGGTGCCGTCACTTCGTCGCCCCGGCCGCCGGTCCGGTGTGCAGTGAGCAGGAACACGCAGTCCATCCGTCCGGCATCGGCCCGAGGTCGTCGTCGCGCCCGGCCCGGATCCGCGACCGCTGGGCGGCCGGACGCCCGTCGTCCAGCCGGAACTGGCCGCCCTGGGAACCCCAACGCTGCGGCCAGCTCTCCGGCGAGTCCTCCCAGAACTCCTGCCGGCCGTAAACGGTCCGATCCAGCAGCCCGTACGACGGTGCCATCACTTCGTCGCCCCGGCCGCTGGTCCAATAGGTCTCGAAGACCTGGTCACCGTCTCGGAGATAGCACGCCAGGATGCCGAAGTACCGATCTGCGACCGTGAGTGCAGGTAGTCCAACTCGGTGACGTGGGACGTATTGAAGGTGCAGCCCTCGCACTGCTCCGCGGCGGGTCGGCCGGTGTGCCACATGTGGAAGTAGGCGATCAACTGCGACCGTCCGTCGAATATGTCGATCAGCGGGACGGGCCCGTCCGCACCGGTGAGCGGAGTCTGCGGATCGACCTCGACCATCGGGAGGCGGCGGCGGGCGGCAGCGATCGCGTCGCCCTCGCGGGTGTGGGCCTTCTCTCGAACCCGAAGCCGGTCCAGTTCGGCCTGGAACGCGGCCCGGTCGGCGATCGGGGGCTTGGCCGCGTCGCGGACGGCTGACACGTTGGGTTCGGTGGGCTGGTTGGTCATGGCGATATCCCTTCTCGTCAATGCCCGTGCGGAAACGGTCGTTTCCGCACGCTTTGGGAAGTGGTGCTGGGTGATCCCTCGGCGGGCTGGACGACCGGCCGCGGCCGAGCGGTCCGCCGGGCCGGGCGCCGGGAGGCCTTCCACTTCCGGGCGACGCGGCGGGCGAGGCGCGCCGGTTGTCTGGTCCGACGTCTTCGAGCGTCATGACGCTTCCGGCAGGGCGTGGAACTCCTCAAGCAGAATCTGCATCCGTTCGCCCATCTCTACCTGGGTCAGCAGGACACCCACGGTGCCGTCAGGGTCGACGAAGAAGTTGGTGCCCAGTCCGCCGGACCACCCGTAGCGGCCGGCCCGCCCACCCTCGGTGTCGACACCGACGCCGAAGCCCCAGCCGGTACCGTCCCAAAAGCCCGGGAAGAAGCTGTCCGGCGTCTTGGCGATAGCCGGCACCTGGTCGCTGGTCATCAGCCGGAGATGTTCCTCCGACACGATCTGCCGCCCCTCGAACCGGCCGCCGCCGGCCAACATCTGGGCGAAGCGGGTGTAGTCGCGAACCGTCGAGACGAGCTCGGCGTGATTCACGTCGAACGGCGGGTGCCCGGCGTAGAAGCCGCCGCCGGCCGGTTCGAGTTCCACCAGACCGGAGTCGGTGTGCCGGTAGCTGGCCGGCAGCCGCTCGACGCTGTCTGCGGACACCCACAGTCCGGTGTCGCGGAGGCCGAGGGGTCCGAGTAGGTCGTCGGCCAGGTGATCTTGCAACGGCCGACCGGCCACTCGAGCGATCAGGATTCCGAGGATGCCGAAGGAATGGTGGTAGCGCCAGCCCTCGCCCGGCTGGAAGGCCAGCGGCAGCGCCGCCAGCCGGGCGAGCCACTCGTCGGCCCCGAACACCACGGGGTCGACGCCAATGTCGATTTCGCTGTCAGCCATCGCACGCTGCAGCGGACACTCTGTCAGCAGCATGCCGTAACCGGAGGTGCTGGTCAGCAAGTGCCGCAGCGTGATCGCCCGAACGGCCGGTGATGTGTCGGCCAGATCGGCGGCGGGACTCTTCAGCACCTGTCGATCCGCCAGTTCGGGCAGCCACCGTTCCACCGGCTCGTCGAGTCTGAGGCGTCCGGCCTCGACCAGGCGCAGGGCCGCGACCGTGGTGACGGCCTTGGTCATCGACTTCATGCGCATGATTGCGTCGGCGCGCATGGGCGCACCGCCGACGGACATCGCGCCGGCGGCCACGATCTCGAGCTCCGCTGTGCCGAGGCTCGCGACGACACCCGGGACGGCGCCACTCGCGACGTGCCGCTCGAGCAGGTCCTGCAACGCACCGGTCATTCCTCGACATCTCCCAGCCCTGCGGCTCGCACCCACCCATGATCGACTCTCGCCGACTGCTGCACCTATGTCACGTGGTCGTGTCGGGCGTGGCCGTTTCGTACTGCGGGCGGCCGGTGGGGCGGTAGACCTGGATCGTTACCCCCCTTGGGGTGGACCGCGAGTCGACCAGTTCGAGCGCCGCGTCCGGGCCGTTGTCGGGGAACAGCCGCGTGCCCTGGCCGACGACCACGGGGCAGACGAGCAGGGTGACCTCGTCGACCAACCGGTTGTCGAACAGCCAGCGGATCAGGTTGCCGCTGCCGTGCACCTGCAGCTCGCCTCCCGGCTTGGCTTTCAGCTCGCCGATAGCCGCCGCGAGGTCACCGGACAGGACGGTCGTGTCGGCCCATTGCGGGTCGGTGAGCGTGGTCGATGCCACGTACTTGGGCCGCGTGTTCAACGCCGTCCAAATGGGGTTGCCGCCCGGATCCGCCCATGTTCCCCACGAGCCGGCGAAGATCTCGTAGGTCTGCCGACCGAACAGAAACGCGTCGGCGCGCTGGTAGACCTGGTTCAGAAATGTCCCGGCCTCTTTGTCGAACCCCGGCGCGGCCCATCCGCCGCGCTCGAATCCGCCCCTGCGGTCCTCGTCCGCCCCGCCGAGTCCCTGCATCACTCCGTCGACGGTGACCATCGTGACGGTCGTCAGTTTCATGGTCGCAGTTCCCTTCTCGCTGGGTTTGCAGTCGTTCGTTACCACCGGACGCGGCGCCGACCTCATCGGTCGCAGCACAGGCCGTCCGGCCGATTCATTCCGGGCCGTCGGCGCTACATGACCCCGTCGAGCGACAGGAAGGTGTTCACCGTAAATCGCATCGTTCGCCCCCTATGCGCGGAACAGAGCGCTCACATTAGCAGCGTGGATTAGCCCGGCGATGAATCGATTCTGACGCCACTACCAGGCGAAACACGCATCCGGAAAACCCTCCGTCAACTGCGCCGAAGCGGGCGCGCCGGTCGCCCGAACCACGAGAACCGGCAGAATCGGGCGGCAGAAACTCAATCGGCTCGGATGATCTCGAGCACGCGCAGGGCGTCCGCCACTCCGGGGTGATGGCCTGTCCGCCGGTGCAGCACGAGTGCTCGCCCCGCGTCTTCGGCGGCTCGGTCGTGGTCGCCGAGCCCGTGCCGGGCGGCGGCCAGCAGCGTGTACGCCTGCCCCTCCAGGACCTGGAGGCCCGTCCGGGCGGCGAGTGCCAAGGCCCGTTCCGCATAGTCGAGAGACTCCCGCGGCCGGTCGGCGTGGACGGCGGCGAGGCCGAGCAGCGCGCCCACCTCGGCGGCCCTGGTGCTCGTCTGCCGGGCCAGGTCCAGGGCATGCCGATGCTGGTCGGAGGCTTCCCGGTGGTCACCCAGCCGTAGGTGAACGCTGCCCAGGATGTTGCGGATCCGAGCCTCGGCGGACCGGTGACCGATCTCGCCCGCCAGTGTCAGCGCGGTCCGTGCCAGGTCGAGCGCCTGGTCAGGCCGGCCCGCGTCGCGATGCACCGCGGCCAGGGTGCCCAGGACGTACGCCTCGCCGAACCGATCGCCGACGTCCCGGTGCAGGGCCAGCGCCTCGTCCAGGTGCCGCCTGGCGCGGTCGAGCTCGCCGCGATCGTGCTCGATCTCGCCCAGCGTGCCGAGGACGTGCGCCTCCCCGTCGCGCGCGCCGTCAATGCGATGCAGTGTCAACGACTCGGTGAGGTGACCGGCCGCCTCGTCGAGCCGGCCCAGGTCCCGGTACACCAGACCGAGGTTGAGGAGCGAGTTGGCGCCGGCGTTCGGATCGCGCTGCCGGTGCAGGGCCAGCGCCTGGGCATGATAGTCGGCCGCCTCCCGTAGTGCCCCGGACCACCAGTGCGCCATGCCGAGGGCGCCAAGCGCGACCGCCTCCCCGCCCGTCCAGCCGGCCTCGCGGGCCAGTGTCAGCACGCTGGAGTAGTGCTCGATCGCCTCCTGATAGCGGCCCGCGCCCTGGTATGCCCCGCCCAGGCTGTGCTCGGCCGCGGCTTGGGCTCGTACGTCTCCGGCGCGCTCGGCCGCGGATCGCGCCGCGCCCGCGATCTCCAGCCAGTCCACGGTGCTCCGGCGCAGCCAGAAATAGCCGCGGAGCGAGTCCGCAAGCAGCCAGGACGTACGGTGCGGGCCGTGCTCGGCGGCGTGCTGGACGACG
This sequence comes from Streptosporangiaceae bacterium, assembly GCA_036555725.1. Taxonomy (GTDB): domain Bacteria; phylum Actinomycetota; class Actinomycetes; order Streptosporangiales; family Streptosporangiaceae; genus CALAED01. Next base: position 75,961 of record DATBKU010000037.1, read on the forward strand.
GCGATCATGTTGGCCAGCTCGGTGTCCAGCCACGCCACCGCCTCCGCGGGCGCGCCGAACTCCACCGTCGTCGCCGGCTCCATCGCGGGCAGCGGCAGGCGCAGCATGCCCGGGTAGAGCAACGCGGCCGCTCGGTCGGCGGCGTAGAGATACCAGTCGAGCAGCCGCTCCAGCGTCGCGACGCGCTCTCGCGTGCCGTCCTCGTGCTCGCCGCGCTCCTGGGCGTACAGCCGGAGCAGGTCGTGCAGGCCGTAGCGGCCGGGTCCGCGCTGCTCGAGAAGATGCGCGTCGACCAGCCGCCCCAGCCACTTCGCCACCTGCTCGGGCGGGTGGCCGGCCAGCGCCGCCGCCGCCGGGAGGCTGAGATCGGCGCCCGGGGCCAGGCCCAGCTCCCGGAACGTCCGCCGTACGTCCGGGCCTAGCCGCGCGTACGACTGGTCGAAGGCAACGCGGACCGCGACCTGCGGATCGTCGTCGACGGCCAGCTCGGACAGCCGGTCGTCGGTGTGCAGCGCGGCGACGTGGTCGGCGATGGACCGCGCGGGACGATCGGTCAGGTTGGCGGCGGCGATACGGAGAGCAAGCGGCAGCCCGCCGCAAACCCGGGCGAGCTCCGCGGCGGCCTCGGGCTCCCGGTTCACTCGGTCCGCACCCAGCATCCGGGACAGCAGAGCGACCGACTCCGCGGGGGTGAGCACGCCCAGCGTGAGCCGGTGCACGCCATGGGTGGCCATCAGGCCGGTCAGCCGGTCGCGGCTGGTGAGAACCACCAGAGATCCGGGACTCCCGGGCAGCAGCGAACGGACCTGTTCGGCGTTCGCGGCGTTGTCCAGCACCACGAGCATCCGGCGCCCGGCCAGCAGCGACCTGTACAGCGTCGCGGCCTCCTCCAGGTCGACCGGTACCTGGTCGGCGCGTACGCCCAGCGCGCGCAGCAACCCGGCCAGTGCTTGCAGCGGCCGCACCGGTGCGGCCGACGTGTGCCCCTGAAGGTTGACGTACAGCTGCCCGTCGGCGAATCGCTCTGCCACGCGGTGCGCCCAATGGACGGCCAGTGCGGTCTTGCCGACCCCGGCCATGCCGGCGATCGTTGTGATCACCACCGCACCGGTCATGGGCAGCAGGCCGTCCAGCCGGACCAGGTGGTCCGTACGGCCGGTGAACCCCACCACGTCGGCCGGCAGCTGAGCAGGGGTCGGCCGCACAGTGGCGAGCGACAGCTCACCGCGCAGCACCTGGGCCTGCACGTCGCGCAGCTCCGACCCGGGCTCGAGCCCGAGCTCTTCCACCAGCCGGCCGCGTACCTCGGCGAACAGATCCAGCGCGGCCGCTCGCCGCCCGGAGCCGGCCAGGGCGAGCATGAGGCGGGCGTGTGCGCCCTCGTGCAGCGGCTCCTCCGCGGTCAGCGCCCGGAGTTGTTCCTCCGCCCCCTGGTGCAGCCCCGCGGCGATCGCGAGGTCGGCGTAGGCGAGCACCGCGTCGACGCGGCGCCGGGCCAGGGCAACCGCCACCGGGTGCTGCCGCAGTCGAGCGGCCAGATCGGCCAGCACCGGCCCGCGCCAGCACGCCAGCGCCCGGGCGTAGAGGTCCAGCGCCGATCCGGGATCTGCCGCGGCCCGGGCCACGAGTTCGTCGAACCGCAACAGGTCGAGCTGGTCGCTGTCCACGGTGAGGCGGTATCCGCCGTCACCGCCGGTGATCAGCGCGATGTCCTTCCGTGGCGGCAGGAGCCTGCGCAGCCGGGAGACGTACGCGTGCACCATGTTCCGCGACGTCGCCGGGGGATGCGCACCCCACAGCACGTCGATGATCTCCTCCTGCCGCACCACCCGGTTCGGCTGCAGCCCTAGCAGTCCGAGCACGTAGCGCTGCCGCGGCGGCCCGACGTCAACCGGTGCGTCGGCACGGTGCACGGTCAACGGGCCGAGCAGCTTGATCTCCAGCCGATCGGCCCCCGGCCGTTCAGCGAGCGTGGTCGGATCCAAGCCGACCGCCGCGGCCAGCCGCCGGACCGAGTCCTTGCGCGGCCGCCGGACCCGGCCGCGCTCGATGTCACGTACCGCCCGTACGCTCACCCCGGCCAGCCGCGAAAGCTCTTCCTGCGTCAGCCCGCGGCTGAGGCGACGAGCGCGAAGCACCCCGCCAAATGCCTCCATGGTATGAATGCTCCCTGATTTCGGTCGCTACAGTCAGTCCGTTTGGGCCGTCACAACGTCTGCCGTCAGCGGTGCGGGCTGCGGGGGCGACGCTTCTGCCGAGCGCAGCATGGTAAGAGCCAGCAGCGCCGCCGTGACGACTCGCGCATCCCTGACCCCCGGCCGTCGCCGGCATCGGAGGCCTGCATCGCCGCTGGCTACGCACGGCAGCGCCGAGGCAACGACACCGTCTATTGCCACGCCCCATCAAGGCCGGTCGCGGGCTGCCCCTGAAACAACAGCCAGGGTTTGTACGAGGCCCGCTGGCGGCGGGTCGAGCCACCGGTCAGCCGGGCGGCGAGGGTCGTCTTCCTGGCCTCCCGCCGCTGGTGATCGCCAGCCGCTGGCGCGCTGCAGCAGCGGTGCCGTCTGGAGGCGGTCAACACCAAAGAGGCCAACCTCGGGGGCGTTCGCCAACGACCTGCGGCGTCAGCAGGTCACCGCGCTAGAGGACTACGTGTTGGCCAACCGGAATACATCACCGACGGCACATTCCAATCGCTGGTCACCGCCGTCTGGGCACACACCCGCCCGGCGAGTCGGGGCCGAACATGGCGGGATCGTGACACACAGTTGGCTCCTGCCGACCCCTCAAAGATCGAAAAGGGCTCCGGAGTGATCTCCGAAACCCTCTCTGACCTGGCTTAACGCCGTGGGCGATACTGGGTTCGAACCAGTGACCTCTTCGGTGTGAACTGCTTCCGCCAGTTTTGATCTTTGTCCTGGTCGGCTCCGAGTCAACGGGGAGCCTCTCACCTGCATTAACGCCTCCTGACGGAGTCGCGATGAGTCTCAATGAGGTCCAACGACGCCTAAATACGTTGGCTCCCTAAATTGGCTCCCGTGGCTCCTCTCGGGCGGAGAGAGGACCCCCATATGACAATCAAGATCAACGAAAACAGCATGTCCACCACCATCGACAGAGTCGAGATAGCCGCAGCCACCCGGACGGGAGACCACTGGACCGCAAGCACCTGCCCGCACAACCTCACTCGGAACCAGGCGATCACCGCGCTGACGATCGCCGAACTCCTCGCGACCGGCTACAGCCACCACGACCTGATCGTGGTCGCCCTGCACGCGGAGCTGGCGCATGGCTGATCGACTCATCCGGATCACTACCGCTCTCGCCGTTGTGGTCGTTGCTGCCGTCGCGGCCGTCATCTCCTACCGCCACGCGTACGAGTTGGTCCGCGCGCACGGCGAGTCGGGTACAACAGCTCGCCTGGTGCCCTTTACGGTCGACGGCCTGATCTGGGCCGCCTCCATGGCCATCCTCGACGCCAGCCGCCGCACGCAACCGGTGCCGGCCTTGGCCAAGTGGAGCCTCGGCGTGGGCATAGCCGCAACTATCGGCGCCAACCTGGCGCACGGCATGTCCCATGGCCCCATCGGCGCCATCGTCAGCGCCTGGCCAGCGCTCGCGCTCGTCGGCTCCTTCGAACTCCTGATGTCCCTGACCCGCAAAGCACCCTCTCCACCACCTGCGGAGACACGAAATAAAGACACCGCACGCACCACTTTGGAGCAGACCCCGGAACAGGCCGTCCTGTCCGACTACCTCGCGAGCCTCCAGGGCCCCGGCAAGCCGCTCTCGCAGCGCTTCCTCGCCGCGAAGCACGACATCGACCGCCGCAAGGTACGCCGCATCCTAGGCTCTGTGCCGCGGCCTGA
>DATBKU010000038.1:0-92518 GCA_036555725.1 Streptosporangiaceae bacterium
CGGTCTAGGAGCGCCACCATGCCCGACATCTCGCCCGGGCTGGTGGCCGTGGACACGATGGGCGGCGATCACGGCCCGGCCGAGGTGGTGGCCGGGGCGCTTGCCGCGGTCCGAGCGGACGGCGTCCAGCTGGTGCTGGTCGGCGACGGCCGTACGGTCCACGACCTGCTCGCCAAGAACGGCGCGGCCGACCAGGTGTCGATCGTGCACGCCGAGGAGGCCCTCGCCATGCACGAAGGCGCGCTCGCGAGTTGGCGCAAACCCCGCTCGTCGATCGCGACCTGCTGCCAGCTGATCCGCAGTGGCCAGGCGGCGGCCGTGGTGTCGGCCGGAACGACGGCCGGGGTGGTGGCGACCGCGCGGCTGCGGCTGCGGGGCCAGCACGGGGTCATGCGTCCGGCGATCGCCGTCACGCTGCCCACTCTGCCCCGCCCGACCGTGCTGCTGGACGCCGGGGCCACCGCCGACGCCAAGCCCGAGATGCTAGTGCAGTTCGCCGCGCTCGGCACGGCCTATGCCCAGGTGGCCCTGGGGGTGGAAGAGCCGCGGGTGGGGTTGCTGACCATCGGCGTCGAGCCGGGCAAGGGAAACAAGATGATCCGCCGGGCGCACGAGCTGCTCGCCGCGACCCAGCTCGACTTCACCGGCAACATCGAGGGCGACGACCTCCTCACCGGCAAGGTCGATGTCATCGTCACCGATGGCTTCACCGGCAACGTCACGCTCAAGGCGATGGAGGGCGCGGTACGGCTGACGTTCAGCGAGCTGCGCTCGGCCATCACGGCGACGCCGGCCGCGCGGTTCGCCGCCAGGGTGCACCGCAACCGGCTGCGCGAGCTCTCCCGGCGGCTGAACTCCGAGACGTACGGCGGCGGGGTGCTGCTCGGGCTCAACGGCACCGTGGTCATCGCGCACGGCGGCTCGAACGCCCGCGCCATCGAGTCGGCCTGCACGCTGGCCTACGATCTGTCGACCGCCGACATCGTCGAACGGATCAGGGAACGGGTCGGCGCCACCAAGACTCCGCGCTTCGGCCGCCGCCCCGACTAAGTGGTCGAGGGCCATCCGCTCCGCCGATAGCCTTGAGACATGTCCGATCCGCAGCTCGTTCTCGCCGCACGCGTCCAGGCCGCGTTGGCCGCCGCGATCGGCCAGGAGTACGCGAACGAAGACCCGCTGATCCGGCCGTCCCAGTTCGCCGACTTCCAGGCCAACGTCGCGATGGCCCTCGCCAAGCGGCTGGGCCGCAAGCCGCGCGACGTGGCGACCGAGATCGTGGCGCACCTCGACGTCGCCGATGTGTGCGCCGACGTAGAGATCAGCGGGCCGGGCTTCCTCAACCTGACGCTGCGCGAGGACTGGATCGCGGCGCAGACCCAGGCGGTGCACAACGACGAGCGGCTCGGCCTGACCGTGACCGAGCATCCGCAGACCCTCGTGGTCGACTACTCGGCCCCCAACATCGCCAAGGAGATGCTGGCGCACCACATCCGCACCACGATCGTGGGCGACGCTTTCACCCGGTCGGCGGAGTTCCTGGGCCACAAGGTCATTCGGCAAAACCACGTCGGAGACTGGGGCACCCAGTTCGGCATGCTCATCGAGCATCTGCTCGACGTCGGCGACGATTCGCCCGAAGCCGAGCAGCTCGCCACCGAGCCGAACCTCTTCTACCAGGCCGCCCGGGCCAAGTTCGACTCGGACGACACCTTCGCCGAGCGGTCCCGCCAGCGCGTCGTACGGCTGCAGGGCGGCGACGCGGAGACGCTCAAGCTCTGGCGAGAGCTCGTCGAGCTGTCCAAGTCCTACCTCGGCCGGGTCTACCAGCGGCTCGACGTCACGCTGACCGACGACGACCTGGCCGGCGAGAGCATGTACAACGACATGCTCGCCGACGTCTGCGACGAGCTCGAACGCAAGGGCATCGCGACGATGAGCGAGGGGGCCCTGTGCGTGTTCCTCGATGGCTTCACGGGCCGCGAGGGCAAGCCGGTCCCGCTGATCATCCGGAAGAGCGACGGCGGCTACGGCTACGCGACCACCGACCTCGCCGCGATCCGCTATCGCGCGCTGACCCTGCACGCCGACCGGATCGTCTACGTGATCGGCGCTCCGCAGGCCCTGCACCTGCGGATGGTGTTCGAGACCGCGCGCAAGGCGGGCTGGCTCGAGGGCGGCACCGAGGCGTTCCACGCCGCCATCGGTAGTGTGCTCGGCCCGGACGGCAAGCTCATGCGGACCCGGAGCGGTGAGCCGATCAAGCTCATGACGCTGATCGAGGAGGGCGTCGAACGCGCCGAGAAGGTCATCGAGGATCGCGGCTACGACGACCAGACCCGCAAGGAGATCGCCGCGGCCGTCGGCATCGGCGCGGTCAAGTACGCCGACCTGTCGACGGCGCGCGACAGCGACTACATCTTCGATCTCGACCGGATGCTGGCGTTGCAGGGCAACACCGGGCCCTACCTGCAGTACGCCGTCGCCCGGATTAGGTCCATCTTCCGCCGGGCCGAGCTCAACGTGACCGACGCGACGGGGCCGATCGTGGTCGGCGATCCGGCCGAACGCGCGCTGGCCCTGCAGCTGCTCGGCTTCGGCGGTGCGATCGACGCGCTGCTCGCGGACGTGGCCCCGCATCGGCTGTGCGCCTACATCTACGCGCTGGCCGACGCGTACACCACGTTCTACGAGAACTGTCCCGTACTGCGAGCGCCCGACGATGCCACTCGCGCGTCGCGGCTGGCGCTGTGCGCGGTGACGATGCGGACGCTGGTGACCGGCCTGGCCCTGCTCGGCGTGCCGACGCCGGAACGAATGTAGGTCTCTCTTACTGGAGGTAGCCCTCCACCTCGCCCTTGGGGCGGGCCTGTGCGTCCGCGGGGTTCTCCCCCGCGGCCCGGCGCGCCCGCCGCTGTCGCAGCAGGTCCCAGCACTGGTCGAGCGACTCCTCCAGCGACCTGAGCCGCGCGTGTTCCTCGGCGGCCGTCACATCGCCGCGGGTGAGGCGCTCGCGCAGGTCGTGCTCCTCGGCCACGAGGCCCTTGATATTGGTAAGGATCTCGGTGTCGTCCATGTGGGGCAGCCTAACTCCGCTCCTGAGTGACCTGTTCCCGTACGGCCGGCGCGATCTCCTCGGCGTACACGGGGAGATCGCGAACGTTTCCGGCGAACACGAAGGTGTCCATGCCATAGCCCACGGCCAACTCGGTCAGCTCCTCAACCCATTGATCGACAGGGCCGCTGAGGAAGCCGGTGGACGGGCCGATCTGGCCGGACACGTTGTAGACGCGCCGCACGGCCGAGGGCTCCCGGCCCGCCGCTTGCGCGGCCGCATCGATGATCTTGTGCCGGTCCAGCAGGACGTCCGGGGGCAGGTACGGCGACGACGGTACCCAGCCGTCGGCCACCCGTCCGGTCAGTTCCAGCGCCTTCGGCCCGTACACGCCGAGCCAGATGCCGATGGGGCGGGTGGGCAGCGGTCCCGACTGCGCGCCCGCCAACCGGTAGTGCTCGCCGTCGAACCTGATCCCCCGCTCGCCGCCCCAGAGGCGGCGGATGATGTGGATGGCCTCGGCGAGCGCGGCGCGCGCCTGCCCGGTGGTGCGGCGCGGCCCGCCGTACGCCTCGATCGCGTCCCAGAACGAGCCCGCGCCGAGGCCCAGGTCGACCCGGCCGCCGCTGAGGATGTCGAGGCTCGCCATGGTCTTGGCGAGGACGGCCGGCGGTCGCAGCGGCAGGTTGGCTACGTCGGGGAAGACGCCGATCCGTTCCGTACGACCGAGGAGCGTCCCCATCAGCGCGAACGTGTCGACGAACCGCCGCTGGTACGGATGGTCCTGGATGCCGATGAGATCGAGGCCGCGGCGTTCGGCCTCGCGGGCCGTCTCGATCAGCGGCGCGTCGGCGCGCGGCTCCAGGAAGAAGCCGAACCGCGGCGGCTGCCCATAGTCGGTCATGGCTGCCTCCTCGCGGAACCTGCCGGACCGCCTCGTGGGGAGCGGCGAGGCCCCACTCGATGCAGCGCGGGCGAGGCCTCGGCGATTCCACGCCGTTCGTGCCGTGCGGCCTGCTGCTCGTCAGGGCGTGCGGAGCAGGCCGGACAGCACGCCGCCGTCGGTCTGCGTGGAGTGCTGCGTCGGCATCGGCTTCGGCTGATCTGTCCCCCCGTAGTGATCAGTTACGGAGAGATCTATTCCACGACTTGCGACGATCTACACACTCTGTGTTCAAACACCTACGGGATGCCAGACGGTCTTGGTCTCCAGGAACGCGGTCAGCCGTGTCGTACCGGGGTCGGCCGTCCAGTCGACCGCGGCCGGCCGGACCACGCGCTTGAGGTTCTCGGCGGCGGCCTCGGCGCACGCGGTCGCGAGCTCGGTGTCCGCGCCGGCCAGATCGATGGCGTTGACGTCCATGTGCGAGGCCAGCCACGGCGCAAGCTCGGCGCGGTGCCCGGTGAGGATGTTGACCACGCCGCCCGGCAGGTCCGAGGTGGCGAGCACCTCGGCCAGCGTGATGGCCGCCAGCGGCTGCGCCGCGATCACGACGCACGTGTTGCCGGTCACGATCGCCGGGGCGACGACGGAGACCAGCCCGAGCAGCGCGGAATCAGGCGCCACGATCCCTACGACGCCGGTGGGCTCCGGCGTCGAGAAGTTGAAGTAGGGCCCGGCGACCGGGTTCGCCGCGCCCGCGACCGCGCCGACCTTGTCGGCCCAGCCCGCGTACCAGACCCACCGGTCGATCGCGGCGTCCACCTCGGCCTCGGCGGCGGACCGGCGGAGGCCGGTCGCGCGCACCTCGTCGACGAACTGGGCGCGCCGCCCTTCGAGCATCTCGGCCACCCGGTAAAGGATCTGCCCGCGGTTGTACGGCGTGCGCCCCGACCAGCCGCCGAACGCCTTGCGGGCGGCCGACACCGCGTCCCGTACGTCCTTCCGCGAGGCCCGCGCGGCGTTGGCCAGGAAGCCACCCTTGGCGTCGGTCACCTCGTACGACCTTCCCGACTCCGACCGCGGAAACGCGCCTCCGATGAAGAGCTTGTACGTCTTCCGCACCGCCAGCCGATCACTCACCACGAACCCCCTCGCGCCTTCCCCGTCCTGCTGCTCGTGCATCCCGCTGTAGCGGTGGGCTCAGACATCGAGGTAGGCCTCCAGCCCGTGCCGTCCGCCCTCGCGACCGAAGCCCGACTCCTTGTAGCCGCCGAACGGGGCGGCCGGGTCGAACTTGTTGAATGTGTTGGCCCACACGACCCCGGCCCGCAGCCGCTCGGCCATCCACAGGATCAACGAGCCCTTCTCGGTCCAGACTCCGGCGGACAGGCCGTACGGCGTGTTGTTGGCCTTCTCGACGGCCTCCGCGGGCGTACGGAAGGTCAGCACCGACAGCACCGGCCCGAAGATCTCCTCGCGGGCGATCCGGTGCGACTGGGCCACGTCGGTGAACACGGTCGGCGCGAACCAGAACCCGCGGGACGGCAGCTCGCACGGCGGCGACCAGCGCTCGGCGCCCTCCCGCTCGCCGATCTCCGACAGCATGCGGATCTTCTCCAGCTGCGCAGCCGAGTTGATCGCGCCGATGTCGGTGTTCTTGTCGAGCGGATCGCCCACCCGCAGCGTCGCCATCCGGGTCTTCAGCTTGCCGAGGAACTCCTCGGCCACGGACTCTTGGACGAGCAGCCGGGAGCCCGCGCAGCACACATGACCCTGGTTGAAGAAGATCCCGTTGACGACGCCCTCGACGGCCTGGTCGAGCGCGGCGTCGTCGAAGATCACGTTGGCCGCCTTGCCGCCAAGCTCCAGGGTGAGCTTCTTGGCCGAGCCCGCGACGCTGCGTGCGATCTGCCGCCCGACCTCGGTCGACCCGGTGAACGCCACCTTGTCGACGCCGTCGTGCTCGACGAGCAGCCGCCCGGTCTCGCCCGCCCCGGTGATGATGTTCACCACGCCGGGCGGCAGGTCGGCCTGCCGGCAGATCTCGGCGAACGCGAGCGCGGTCAGCGGCGTGGTCTCCGCGGGCTTCAGGACGACGGTGTTGCCGCAGGCCAGCGCGGGCGCGATCTTCCAGGCCAGCATCAGCAGCGGGAAGTTCCACGGGATGACCTGCCCGGCCACCCCCAGCGGCTTCGGCTCCGCCCCGCTCTGCCCGTCTGTTCGGCTCCGCCAAAACCCGGCGTACGACAGCTTGTCCGCCCAGCCCGCGTAATAGAAGAAATGGGCGGCGACGAGCGGCACGTCGACGTCGCGGGACTCACGGATCGGCTTGCCGTTGTCGATCGACTCCAGTACGGCCAGCTCGCGCGACCGTTCCTGGATGATGCGGGCGATCCGGAACAGGTACTTCGCCCGGTCCCGGCCCGCAAGGGCGCCCCACCCTGACTCGTACGCCTGGCGGGCGGCGGTCACGGCGGCGTCGACGTCGGCGGCGTCGGCGCTGGCGATGTCGGCGAGGATCTCCTCGCTGGCGGGGTTGATCGACTTGAACGGCTCACCGTGGCCGTCGACGAACTCCCCGTTGATGAACAGGCCGTACGACGGCTTGATATCGACGATGTCGCGCGACTCGGGCGCGGGCGCGTACTCGAACACAACCTCAGCGTATGCCGTCCGCGAGCCGGGCTCACGACTCCCAGCGGTGGTACAGGGTGCCGTCGGAGCAGATCCCACTTCTGTGAATCCAGCCGCCCACTGTCAAGGAGGACCAGCGGCGCTATCTGGATTTACCGACGCCGAGCCGGCTCGGTGCGCGGGATGTCCGGACGGCCGTACGACGCCTCTCCGGACATTTCGGGCGTTCAGTCCAGGGTGAAGTAGTCGGGGCCCGCGTACGCCCCGGTCGTGAGCTTCTGGCGCTGCATCAACAGGTCGTTGAGCAAGGACGAGGCGCCGATCCGGAAGTGATCGGCGTGTAGCCAGTCCGGGCCCGCGGTCTCGTTGACCAGCACGAGGTACTTGATCGCGTCCTTGGTCGTACGAATGCCGCCCGCGGGCTTCACGCCCACCTGACGCCCCGTCCGGGCGCGGTAGTCCCGTACGGCCTCGAGCATGATCAGGGTGACCGGCAGCGTCGCCGCGGGCGCCACCTTTCCGGTGGAGGTCTTGATGAAGTCGGCGCCCGCCACCATCGCCAGCCACGAGGCCCGGCGCACGTTGTCGTACGTCACCAGCTCGCCGGTCTCCAGGATCACCTTGAGGTGTGCCTTGCCGGAGGCCTCCTTGACCGCGACGATCTCGTCGTACACCTTCCGGTAGTCGCCGGCGAGGAACGCGCCCCGGTCGATCACCATGTCGATCTCGCCGGCGCCGTCGGCCACCGCGCGGCGGGTGTCGGCCAGCTTGGCATCGAGCGGGGCCCGTCCGGACGGGAACGCGGTCGCCACACTGGCCACGCCGACGCCGGTCCCCTTGAGGTGCGCGACGGCCTCGGCCACCAGGTCGGAATACACGCAGACCGCCGCCACCTTGGGCACGCTCGCGTCGGTCGGATCGGGGTGGACGGCCTTGGCGCACATCGCCCGTATCTTGCCTGGCGTGTCCGCGCCCTCGAGCGTGGTCAGGTCGACCATGGAGATGGCCATGTCGATGGCCTGCGCCTTGGCCGTCGTCTTGATCGACCGCGTGGCCAGCCGCGCGGCCCGCTCCTCGGCCCCTACCTGATCGACGCCGGGCAGCCCGTGCAGAAAAGCGCCGAGCGACGCCACATCGACATCAATGTCCGTACTCACCCCATCAGCATCGCCGATGAACACCACGGCACCAAACGGGGTCGCCCAATCTTCCGCGCACGTCTTCTGCATCATGGAGCGATGAACTGGATCGCTCCGCAAGTCACTCGCGTCAGGATGCCGCCGAAGGGCGACGAGCACACTCTCATGGCGGCCCTGCTCGACCATCATCGGCAGACCCTGCTGCTGAAATGCGCCGGGCTGACTCCCGAGCAACTCGCGCTGCGCAGCGTCGAGCCGTCGAGCATGTCCTTGCTGGGCCTGGTACGGCATCTGACCGAGGTGGAACGCGCGTGGTTCCGGCGCAGGTTCGCCGGGGAGTCGCTCGACTTCCTCTATTGCGACATGGAGACCAATCCGGACGGCGACTTCGACGACGTCGACCCCGCGAACGCCGAAGCGGACTTCGACACCCACTCCCGTGAGATCGAACTGATCCGCGCGGCGGTCGCCGGACACTCGCTGGAGGAGACCTTCTACCACGAAAGGCTGAAGGTCGAGATGAACCTGCGCTGGGTCTACCTCCACCTGATCGAGGAGTACGCCCGCCACAACGGCCACGCCGACCTGCTCCGCGAACGCATCGACGGCGCCACCGGCGAATAACCCGGCGGGCCACGGTGATGTTGACATCGAAGCCTCGACCCCAAAGACCCAGAGCTGCGGCCCCTTCGACTCGCTCGGGGGGAACGGCCTGAGCGGTACATCTCTACACTGAAGGCGATCCGGGACCAACCCGGCGAGCGGCGTACGGATAGGTCGAGAGGCCAGATGTCAGCCATCTTCGATTGGGCAACGCCGGAGAATCTCCAGCCGGAGCCGATCACGCTCGAGATCTGGCAGAAGCTGCCCGAGGCCTACTGCCGCCAGGTCGAGGTCGTGAACGGCCAGGCGATCCGCTGTGAGGCGCCGAGCAGACCACATCAGAAGGCAGCACGCCGACTCGCCGACATGATCGAATCGGCCGCCGACCAGCACATGAACCAGAAGCGGGGTTCTTGCCTGGACGTGGACACAGACTTCGACGTCACGCTGTGGGAACTGCCGAAGACCACGATCAGGCGCCCGGATCTCGCCTTGTACGACTGCGCTCCGGACGATGTACGTCCACTGCCCGCCTCGCACGTAAAGATCGTTGTCGAAGTCGTCTCGCCGGGGAACGAAAAGGTCGACACCGGCGACAAGATGGCCGAGTACGCCCTCGCGGGTATTCCGTGGTATTGGGTCGTATGGGTCTCGGACAACCGGGTGACATCGATCGATGTCCACGTCCTCGACCACACGCTGGGTGCTTACCGGCTCCACCACGTGTTCGAGCCCGCCGGCACGAGGTCTCAAGTGGACGTCCCCATCAGGATCAAGCTGAACTGGGCCCGCCTCGCAGACCTGACCCGATGACACGCGCCATGACTGCATCGGGGCCGGCGGCATCCGTCATCAGGACGGCTGCGCTGTCAGTGCGCCGTGCAGGAACACCTCCACCAGGTCCGCCGTGGCGAGCACCGGCTGGTCTCGGTCACGCGCTTGGGTGAACAACAACCCGAGAAACAGCGCCGCGATCTGGTTTGGGGGTCGCCGCAAGGCGTGCCGGTCGGGTTCCAGGAGTTCGGCCACCGCGGCGCCGACCTTGGCCAGTGATTTCTCCCGTCCCATGCCCCGTTCCGTGCTCATGTCCGTGCCAGTGGTCTGTTGCCGGGAGGGGGCCTGACGTCGGCGGTGGCCGGAGGCGTGCAACGAACCCGCGACCGCGCCGAGGCGGACCAGGTGGGCCTGCAGCGCTTCGGCCGACTGCGCCAGCCGTTCGGCCAGCGGCTGATCGAGGTCGATACAGCCCAGTTCACGGATCGCGTGGTCGGGGCTGAGCGCCTCGGCCATGCAGGCGTCCAGCAGTTCTTCCTTGTCGGCGAAGACACGGAAGATCGTGGCCTCTCCGATCCCGGCGACCCGGGCGATCGTGCTGGTGGTGACGGCGGCGCCGTGATCGGCGATCAGCGGCAGGGCGGCCGCGATGATCATCTCTCGGCGTTGGTCGGGACTCATGCTCGGCGCGCGGCGCCGGGTACGCGGTGTCTCTGTCATCTCTGTCATGCGCCCCAACATTACGGAGTGAGTACTCACTCCGTAATGGAGAAGTGAGTACTCACTCCTGTCCGGGATGCGGGGCGTTTGTGGTCAAACATGTGTCCGCGCACGGGGGTTGGGTCAGTCCTGCGGAGTGAGCGCGCGGCCCTCGTGACCGCGGTGCGCGCGTCGCAGGGGCGTTGACGGCCAGCAGCAGGCCGGAGAAATCGGCACGCTTGTGGATGTCGAGGATGTAGTGCTGGTTTCGTCCCAGGGACACGCGTGGCCACGACCGGCCGCGTGCCGAAGAAGGAGAACTACCATGAAGTATCTGCTGCTCAAGCACTACCGAGGTGGCCCGGCCCCCGCCGTCGACTGGGCACCGATGGACCAATGGACGCCGGAGGAGATCGACGCCCACGTGCAGTTCATGCGCGACTTCGCAGCCCGCTTGGAAGAGACGGGTGAGTTCGTCGACACCCAGGCATTGGCGCCCGAGGGCGCGTTCGTGCGGTATGACGGCCAGGGGCGCCCACCGGTGACCGATGGTCCGTTCGCCGAGACCAAAGACCTCATCGCCGGCTGGTACATCATCGACGTGGAGTCCTGGGACCGCGCGGTCCAGCTGGCCGGGGAGTTGTCCGCCGCGCCCGGGGCCGGCGGCGAGCCGATCCACGAGTGGCTCGAGGTTCGGCCGTTTCTTACCGGGTCGTCCCCGGTGACCGAGTGAACGAGTCGCTGCTGCGGGAGTTGGTGCCCGCGGTGATCGGTGTCCTTGTCCGGCGCGGAGCCGACTTCGCGTCTGCTGAGGATGCCGTGCAGGAAGCCTTGATCCGGGCGCTGGACATCTGGCCGGACGATCCACCTCGCGATCCGAAGGGATGGCTGGTCGCGGTCGCGTGGCACAAGTTCCTCGACGCCGCCCGTGCCGAGGCGTCGCGGCGGGGGCGGGAATTCGCCGTGGAGGTCGAGCCTCCCGCCGGTTCGGCGTCCGCCAAGGATGACACGCTGCGGCTCTATTTCCTGTGTGCGCACCCCACCCTGCCGCACGGTTCGGCCGTCGCCTTGACGCTGCGCGCGGTTGGTGGCCTGACCACGCGGCAGATCGCGGCGGCATACCTCGTGCCCGAGGCGACCATGGCGCAGCGGATCAGCCGGGCCAAACGGCGGATCGCGGGGCTCCGGCTCGATCAGCCCGGCGATCTCGGGACGGTGCTGCGGGTGCTCTACCTCGTGTTCAACGAGGGATACGGCGGGGACGTCGACCTGGCGGCCGAGGCGATCCGTCTCACCCGCCAGCTCGTCGCCTTGACCGGCGAGCCTGAGGTCTCGGGGCTGCTCGCGCTCATGCTGTTGCACCATGCGCGTCGCGCTTCTCGCACCGGCCCGGGAGGTCGCCTGGTACCGCTCGGTGAGCAGGACCGATCGCGCTGGGACACCGGCCTGATCACCGAGGGGGTGGCGATTCTGCAGGCCACGCTGGCCCGCGACCGGCTGGGCGAATACCAGGCGCAGGCCGCGATCGCCGCCCTGCACGTGGACGCCCGGAGCACCGCCGAGACGGACTGGGTGCAGATCGTGGAGTGGTACGACGAACTGCTGCGCCTCACCGGCAGCCCGGTGGTGCGGCTCAACCGCGCGGTGGCGGTCGGGGAAGCCGACGGACCGCAGGCCGGCCTGGCGGCGCTGGCTGAGGTGAGCCCCGACCTGCCCCGGTACGCCGCAGTGGTGGCATACCTGCACGAACGCGCCGGTGACCTCGAACACGCCGCCGAGTTGTACGCCGAAGCCTCCCGCGCCGCTACCAGCGTGCCCGAGCGCGACCACCTCACCCGAGAAGCCGCACGGGTGCGGCAACTGCTGCGTCCGTGAGCGCGGCATCCGCCCACACACCGGTGCTCGTCACAGCGCAAGCCGGACTTATCCACGCCGGACTGGCGGCCAAGGAAGGGCTGCTCAGAGGGCGTCAGCCGTGACTTCTAGGAGGCGACGAAGCACAGGTGGGGGTGGGAGGAGTTGACGATTTCCATGAGGGGCTGGGTAGCCGAGGCTGCGCCGCGGACGGTGACGTCAATGCCGGTCTGAGCGATTTTGTGGAGGTTGAGGAATGCCGCGTGGCTCAGGAATGTGGTCACCTCTAGGTCGATGACCACGCCCGTGCCGAAGGGCAGATGGGGCAGCGCCCACGCGATCCGCTGCACGGCGGACGTGTCGAGATCGCCTTCGGCGTACAGCGCCCCGTCGTCGGCGAACAGCCGGAATTGGGGCACCGGGCTCGTGCTCGACAAAAGCGGGTGCAGGGTCGCGGTATGGCGAAGCCGGTCGATGTCGACCCGTTCGCGGTCGAAGGCACACAACCCGGTGACCGGGTTCTCCGACATGAAGCGATCAGCGGCCAGTTCCCAACGCAGCCAGGACTGAAAGCGCTGGTCACCGCTCACGAGTGAAGTGTTGTCCGCGGCGACCCGAATCCCGGTGTACCCCTCGGCCTGCGCCTCCGCCAAGGCCTGCGCGAAGGTGGCGCGCTGGCGACCCGCGTCGACAATCCCCGATGGGCCGTAGATCTCCTTGATGCTCGCTACCTGGAGCACCCCCGCATCGATGAGATGGTCCAGCTCGCCGAGCCCGTTGATGTCAGGGTCCTCGGCCACATAGATCAGCCGCTCACCCATCGCCGCCCCGTCGGCCAGGAACCCGCGGGCCAGCGCCGCGAACTGATCGGGGCCGCTGAAGACCCACCCGATGTGGTCATGCGGTGCCATGCCGATCAGCTCAACGTGAGTGCCGTTGTGGCGCACAAGCATCCCTCCCCCTCCGGCCATGACCGAGCGGCCGCGACAGGAGCTAAGGGCCGGAGCGTCCGCGCATCCATTAGATTACGCCCACAAGGGGCCGGAGGACTGCACCACGATCAAGATCAACACGGCCGCAAGCTCGACGGACACGCCTCGCCGCGCGCTGCGCAGCGCGTTGAGAAACCGGGCTCAGTACGGCGATGGGCCGCCGAACATCTCAGACAGCCGCGGAGCCAGGTCGATATCGCCGCGGATCTTCATCCGGCCGTCTATAAGGAGCTTGGCCGGGCTGACGACCCCGGCCAGCACCCGCAGGTAGTCGGCGGCGGACGTCTCGATCGTCAATGCCGCGTCGCGGGGATGGCCGGCCCGGGCGCGCGCCCGGCCGTTCCGTACCTCGATCGTCCACGCGGTCGCGCTGCCGTCCGTACGGTTCAGCCGGAACTCCAGCTCGCCCTGGAAGCCGCCGCCGGCCGCCGGGTTGTACGAGCGGGCCATGCCGCCGAACAGCACACGCTGCATCGGGAGGCCGAAGCGACGCTCGATCTCGGCGTCAGAGCGGCCCCGCAGCATGCGCGCCAGTCCGCGTATGCCACGGCGACGCGCGGCGGCACGGGCGTCGGCGCGGGCCGCCGCCAGCGTGGCGCCCAGCCCGGCCGGGCGGCGGTGGACGCGGCCGGTCCGGGCGAGCTCGGCCTCCTCGTCGATGCGGTAGCCGGTGGCCGGTTCGCGGGCGGGCGAACGGCGGGCCAGGGCGGCGTCGATAGCCGGTGCCAGCCGGGCCGACTTGGCCTGCTCCCGCTCGGCGCGGCCGTCGGCGAACTCCGGGATGACCTTCGTGCCGATCAGCTCGAGACTCTCGCAGATGTGCTCGTGCTTGTTGGGTCCGGCCTGCAATACGAAGATCACCTGGTCGACACCGGCCGCCTCGTACCGCCGCACCAGCTCGCCGACCTGCGCGGGCGTGCCGACCGCGCCGCGCAGCGAGCCGATGTTGACGCCGAGCGGGCTCTGGTTCGCCACGATGGCCGCGCGGTCGAAACCCCGCTCGGCGCGGTGCCGTACGAACTCGTCCCACACGTTCGTACGGCCCGGATCGTGCGGCGTGGCGCCGTAGTAGTGCGCGAGTGCGAAGCCGAAGAAATGGGCCCCGTCGATACCGCGCTCGATGGCGGTCCGCTCGTCCTCGTGCACCATCATCGGCAGCACCACGGCAACGTTCGGGTTGACGCTGAACCCGGCCGGCACGCACTCCTCCGACTCCAGCAGCCGGTAGTACTCGGTGACCCACTTGCCGGCGTCCTCGGGCTCGACGAACGAGAACGACAGCGCGCCGATGCCGTTGCGGGCGGCGAAGTGGATCGTCTCGCGGCGCGAGCAGGCCACCCACAGCGGCGGGTGCGGCTTCTGCACCGTCTTGGGGATCACGTTGCGCGGCGGCATCTGGACGTACGGCGAGTTCCACCCGGCGAACGGCTCCTCGACGAACATGCGGGTGACCGCGTCGATGGCGTCCTGCCACATGGCGCGCTTCTCGGGGCGACGGACCCCGAAGCCGCCGAGCTCCGCGCTGGCGCTGCCCTCGCCGGTGCCGAAGTCGACCCGGCCGTCGGAGACCAGGTCGAGGGTCGCGATGCGCTCGGCGATCCGGGCCGGGTGATTGACGTTCGGGGGCAGCTGGACGATGCCGTGGCCGAGCCGGATCCGGCTGGTGCGCTGGCTGGCGGCGGCGAGGAAGACCTCGGGGGCGCTGGAGTGGCTGTACTCCTCCAGGAAGTGGTGCTCGACCTCCCACACGTAGTCGAACCCCACCCGGTCGGCGATCTCGATCTGCTCCAGGGCGTCCTTGTAGAGCCGGTGCTCCTCGCCGTGGTCCCAGGGCCGCGGCAGCTGATGCTCGTAGAAGATGCCAAAGCGCATGTACGGCCTCCCGAAACAGAACCCGGTGCTAACCCTGGACCGTAGGTCCAATAGTCGCCAGACCCAAGTTGCGCAGACAACCTTATGGCGCACGCGCCGGTATGGCTGGGGCCATTAGGGACCCGGCATGCTAGAGAGGTGGCGATAGTCAGCCCGATCTTCGCGGGCCGTACGTCGGAACTGGCCGCCCTCACCGAGGCGTTCGCCCAGGTCCGCGAGGGCACACCGAGGGCCGTCCTGGTGGGCGGCGAGGCCGGCGGCGGCAAGACCCGCCTGATCACCGAGTTCGTCGACAAGATCGGCGGTGAAGCGCAGGTGCTCACCGGCGGCTGCGTGGAGATGATGGGCACGGCCGACCTGCCGTACGCCCCGTTCACCGCGATCCTGCGTCACCTCGTCCGGCGCCTCGGTGTCGACGATGTCGTCGCGCTGGTGCCGGGCGGCTCCGGGCGCGACCTGGCCCGGCTGCTCCCGGAGTTCGGCGCGGCACCGGACGACCGCGACACCGGAACGACACAGGGCCGGCTGTTCGAGCAGTTCCTCGGGCTGTTCGAGAACCTGGCCGGCAAGGAGCCGTTGGCGCTCGTCGTGGAGGACGCGCACTGGGCCGATCGCTCCACCCGCGACCTGATGGCGTTCCTGGCGCGGAACCTGCGTGACGCCGCCGTACTGGTTGTCGTCACCTACCGGTCCGACGACCTGCACCGCACCCATCCACTGCGCCCGCTGCTGGCTGAGCTGGACCGGCTGCCGTGGGTGACCCGCCTCGACCTGGGCCGACTGACCAGGTCCGAAGTCGCCGACCAGCTCACCGGCATCCTCGGGCAGCCGCCCGAATCGTCGCTGGTCGAGCAGGCGTACGCGCGCGCCGACGGCATCCCGCTGTTCGTCGAGGCGATGGTCGACGCCGAAGGGCGGGTCGTCGAGGATCTCCCCGAGTCGCTGCGCGACCTGCTCCTGGGCAGCGTGCACCGGCTGCCGGACGAGACGCAGCGGGTACTGCTCGCGGCCAGCACGAGCTCGTCCGGGGTAAGCCACGGGCTGCTCGGCGCGGTCACCGGTCTGGACGACGCCGGACTGGCGGCGGCGGTACGCCCGGCGGTCACGGCCAACGTGCTGGTCGCCGACGCCGACGGGTACTCCTATCGGCACGCGCTGATCGGCGAGGCGGTGCACGAGGAGTTCCTCCCCGGCGAGCACACCCAGACGCACCGCAGGTTCGCCGAGGCGCTGGAGGCGAACCCCGCGCTGGCGCGGCGCGGCGCCGCCGAGCTGGCGCTGCATTGGCACTGCGCCCGCGACACCCCGCGCGCCCTGTCCGCGGCCTGGGCGGCCGCCGGCGAGTTCCGCCGGGCGTTCGCCTACGCCGAGCGGCTGGCGATGCTGGAGCGCGTGCTGGAGCTGTGGGATCAGGTACCGGACGCCGCCGAGCGGATCGGCGCCGAACTCATCGACGTCCTGGAGGCGGCCGCCGGCGCCGCGATCGCCGGGGGCGAGCCGGCCCGCGGGCTGGGGGTCGTCGGCATCGCACTCGCCCAGGTCGACGCCGAACAGGACCCGGAGCGCGCCGCGCGGCTGCTGGCGCTGCGCGCGGCCCTCCGCAAGCGCGACGGCCAGCCGGGCAGCGTGGACGACTACCGCGCCGCCGAGCGGCTGCTGCCCGAGCCGACCGCCGCCCGGGCGCGGATGCTGGCCTATCTCGGCGCCGAGCTCATCCTGCAGGGCCGCAACATCGAGGGCCGCCCGATCGTGGAGGAGGCCATCGACCTCGCCCGCCGCGTCGGGGACGAGTACCGCGAGACCGACGCCCTGCTTTCGCTGGCCATCGCGCTGAACCACCAAGGCGAGATCGACGCCGCCCTGGCCTCGTTCGAGGAGGGGCGGCGCCGGGCCGAACGGCTCGGCTCCGGCCGGCTGCTGCCCCGCGCCCTGCTCAACCTCTCCGACTTCCTGCTCGGCCTGGGCCAGGCCGAACGGGCCGCCGAGGTCGCCCGAGAGGGCATCACGCAGGCCAGGCGCTTCGGGCGGACCCGCGCCGAGGGCGTGTACGCGGTGGTCAACCTGGCCGAGCCGCAGCTCCAGCTCGGCCGCTGGGACGAGGCAGCGGAGACCCTCGAGCAGCTGGACGACGGCGCCGACCTGCCCGCCGGGCTGGCCAACATGGTCACCCGGCTGCGCGCCGAGATCGCGGTGCGCAAGGGCGCGGACGAGATCGCCGATCGGCTGCTCGCGGTGCTGCGGGACGATATCGCCCGGGAGGAGATCCTCCCCCAGGACGCGCTGAGCTGCGCCGAACTCATCATCCGCGGCCGGCTCGCCCGCGACGACGTGGCCGGCGCGCTCGCGGACACCGAGGCGGCACTGTGGGGGCGCCGCATCCCGGACGGCCCGCGCTACGTCTGGCCGCTGCTCGCCGTGGGGATGCGGGCATGCGCGGCGGATCCGGATGGCGCGCCGCGGCTCCGCGAGCGGCTGGTGGAGCTCGCCGCCGGGCTCCCGGTGCAAACGCCCGTGCAGCGGGCCTACCGGCGGCTGTACGCCGCGGAAGCCGACCGCGACGCCGCCTCCTTCGACGCGGTGGCCGCCGCGTGGCGCGAGCTGGGTGATCCCTATCTGGAGGCGGACGCGCTGTTCCGCGCGGCGGAGGCGCTGGTACGGACCGACAGGGACGCGGCGGCCGAGCGGCTGGGCCGCGCGGCCGCGCTCGCCCACCGGCTCGGGGCCGCCCCGCTGCACGGCCAGATCGAGGACCTCGCGCGGCGGGCCCGGATCCCGCTGGCGGGAGCCCGTACGGAGAGCCCGTTGGGCCTCACGCCGCGTGAACTGGACGTGCTACGGCTGGTGGCCGCAGGGCGCAGCAACCGGCAGATCGCCGACGAGCTGTTCATCTCCGCCAAGACCGCGAGCGTGCACGTCTCCAACATCCTGAGCAAGCTCGGTGTCACCGGGCGAGGCGAGGCCGCGGCCACCGCGCATCGCCTGCATCTTTTCGACTGACGAAGGCCGCCTGACCTAATGCAGACGATCTTGAGGGCGGACGGTAATTCGTACGAACTGTCGGATCCGGATGGCATCCTTAACAGGTGAGCGAAACGACGAGCCGCAAGGCGAGGAGGGAGCCGCGTGAGTGTGCAAACGGTCAGTCGCGTGCTCGTCGGGCGGTCCACTGAGATCGACCGGCTGCAGCAGGCGTTCACGGCCGTCCGGGCGGGGGCACCGCGGGCGGTGCTGATCGGCGGCGAGGCCGGGGTGGGCAAAACGCGGCTGGTCCGTGAGTTCGCCGGCGGCGCTCGAGCCGACGGGGCCCGCATCCTCACCGGCGGCTGCCTCCAGTTGCACACCAACGACCTGCCGTTCGCGCCGTTCACCGCGATGCTGCGGCAGCTGGTCCGCGAGATCGGCATCGACGGCATCGCCGAGCTGCTGCCCGGCGGCACGGCCGGGCTGTCGCGGCTGCTGCCCGAGTTCGGTGAGCCGGAGGACGCCGGCCGCGAAGAGCGGGCCCGTCTGTTCGAGCTCGTGCTCACCTTGTTCGAACGGCTCGCCGCGCGCACGCCCACCGTGGTCATCATCGAAGACTCGCACTGGGCCGACCGGTCCACCCGCGACCTGCTCGCCTTCCTGATCCGCAACCTCGGCGGCACCGGCTCGCTGCTGATCGTCGTGACGTACCGGTCCGACGAGCTGCACCGCGACCATCCGCTGCGGCCATTGCTGGCCGAGCTCGACCGGGTCGACCGCGTGACGCGCTACGAGCTGCCCCGGCTGTCTCAGCGCGAGGTGATCGAGCTGCTGAACAGCATCCTCGGCCGGGCCCCGTCGCCCGACCTGGTCGGCAAGGCGTACCGGCGGAGCGCGGGCAACCCGCTGTTCATCGAGGCCTTGGTCGACTGCGACGACGGGACCCTCGTCACCGACCTGCCCGAGTCGCTGCGCGACCTGCTGGTCGCCGGGGTGCACCGCCTGCCCGAGGAAACCCAGGAGCTCCTGCGGACGGCCAGCGGCAGCGGCGAGCACATCGAGCATCGCCTGCTGGCCGCCGTCTCCGGGCTCGACGACGCCGCGCTGTCCCGTACGCTGCGGCCGGCCGTCGCCGCCAACGTCCTGGTCATCGACGGCGAGGGGTACGCCTTCCGGCATGACCTGATCCGTGAGGCGATCCACGAAGACCTGTTGCCCGGCGAGCACACCCGGCTGCACACGCGCTACGCCGAGGCGCTCGAGGGCGACCGGTCGCTCGTGCCGTCCGGGCGGGCCGCCGTCGACCTGGCCCAGCATTGGTACTCCGCGCACGACGCGACGTGGGCCCTGGTCAGCGCATGGCGGGCCGGAGAGGAGGCCCGCAAGTCCGTCGCGTACGCGGAGGCGCTGCGGATGTTCTCCCGGGTGCTGGAGCTGTGGGACAAGGTGCCGGACGCCGCGGAGCGCATCGGCCGCGACCGCGCCTCGGTGCTGGAGAAGGCCGTGGCCATGGCCGACCACGCGGGCGAGAGCGAACGCGGCGTCAAGCTGGCCACCGCCACTCTCAAGGAGGTCTCCGACCCGGCGACGCGGGCCCGGCTGCTGGACCGGCGCGGCCGGCTGGCGATCGCGCTCGGCCGTGCCAGCGGCCTCGACGACCTGCGGGAGGCCGCCCGCATCGCGCCGACCGACCCGCCCGGCAGGGAGCGCGCCCGCGCGCTGGCGGCGCTGGTCGAGCACCTCGTGCACCGCCCCGACGAGCGGGAGGCCTGGCCGGTCGTCGAAGAGGCGCTGAGCGTGGCCCGGCAGGTCGGCGACCCCTTCGCCGAGTCGATGAGCATGCTCGCCACCACCTGCATCACCGGCCGTGACGAGGCCGCCCTGGACGACAACACCGCCCTCATCGCGCAGGCCCGGGCCATCGCCGAGCGGGCGAAGGTCTATCGGCCGCTGCTCAAGGCCGACCTGCACGAGTCCGACATGCTCGAGGCGCTCGGCCGGCACGAGCAGGCCGCGGAGGTCGCGCGGGCCGGCATCGCCCGGGCCGCGAAGTACGGCCTGGCCCGCACGATCGGCGCCATCCTCTCGGTCAACCTGGCCGACCCGTTGATCTCCCTGGGCCGCTGGGACGAAGCCGACACCGTGATCGGGGCCGCCCTCGACCAGAACCCGCCGCCGGCCCACCGCGCCTACCTGAATCGGCTGGCCGCCTACATCGCGCTTTCCCGTGGCGATCTCGAGGCGGCCGTGGCCGGTCTCGCCGTCGCCGACAGCCTGACCGCGCGCGGCCCGCTCGGCAAGGCCGAGGAGCTCTACCCCCTGTGCCAGCTCGACAGCGAGCTGCGGATCGCGCAGGGCCGGCCGAGCGAGGCGCTCACCGCCGTCCTGGCGATGCTGGCCGACAGCGACCTGCCGATCGACCCGCGCTACAGCTGGCCGCTCCTCGTGATCGGGGCCGCGGCGAGCGGCGTCGTGCACGACGCCGCGGCGCTGGAAACGTTGCAGGTCCACGCGGAGAAGGTGCCGGTGTTCGGGCCGGTGCAGCGGGCCGAGCGGCTGAGCTTCCTGGCCGAGGCCGCCCGAGCCGAGGCGGCGCCCGAGCAGGACCTGTGGGCCGATGCCGTCGCCGCCTGGGAGTCCACGGGCCAGCCGTACGCACTGGCCCGCACGCTGCTACGCGCCGCCGAGGCCGACGCGGCCGCCGGCGACCGAGACGCCGCCGCTCAGCGCCTGCTGCGCGCCAAGGAACTGGCCGCCACACTCGGCGCCCGCCCGCTGTCCGAGCAGATCGATGCCCTGACCCGGCGGGTCGGCGCCGCGCCGGCAGGCGCCGGCCCGGCCGCTGGCCTCGGCCTCACGCCGCGCGAGCTGGAGGTGCTGCGGCTGGTCGCCGCCGGGCGCAGCAACCGCGAGATCGCCGACGAGCTGTTCATCTCGGCCAAGACGGCGAGCGTGCACGTCTCCAACATCCTCGGCAAGCTCGGCGTCACCAGCCGCGGCGAGGCCGCCGCCACCGCCCACCGCAGCGGGCTCGGTTAAGACACCGTTGGGGAGCCCTCGCCCGTCGCGAGCGGCGATGCGCGGCGGGGCACGGGGTTCCCCACGGTCCCTAAGGCTCCCGTAGATCGTTGAGCTGGGGCCTAAGCCCGCTTATGGCCGCCTAAGGCAGGTAAGGCGGCGGAGATAAGGCATGCGTCCGATGTGGTGACCCCTGCCTTAGCGCGACTCTCGAAGATGTCGGATCAAGCACAACGGAGGACACGATGCATCCGTACATCGCCGAGCAGATCGTCGCAGAGCGCGTCAAGTCTCGCCACGAGGAGGCGGCGGCCGGACGGCTGGCCCGCCAGGCCAAGAAGCTGCTGGGACTGCGGCACGGCCCGTACGTCAGCGGTAAGGGCGGCAGCCCGCTGCGCTACCCGTCCCGTCCCGCGACCGCCTAGTCGGAGGCGGCCGTCATGACCGCGACACGACAGAACGCGACGCACCAGAACGACAACCCGATCAGCAGCAAGACCAGCACGGTGAGCCCCGTATTCGCCGGACGCGAGACGGAGCTCACCGTGCTGGCGAATACGTACGAGACCGTCCGGCGCGGCGGTTCGGTGACCGCGCTGCTCGGCGGCGAGGCCGGGGTCGGCAAGACCAGGCTGGTGAACGAGTTCGTCACCCGTGTGCACGAGATGAGCCCGGGCGGTCTCGTGCTCGTCGGTGACTGCCTCGACCCCAGCGCTGGCTGCGTGCCGTACGCCCCGATCACGGCGGCGCTGCGGCGGCTCGTGGAGACGATCGGGGCGGCCGAGTTCGCCGCGATCGCGCACGAGGAGGCCACCGGCGACCTCGCCCGGCTGCTGCCGGGCGGCGACGACACGGCGGCGGAGGATCCGCACGCCGACCGGACGCGGCTGTTCGAGCAGCTGCTGACCCTGTTGCGGCGGCTGGCCGAGCCCGCACCGGTCGTCCTGGTGATCGAGGACGCGCAGTGGGCCGACCGCTCCACTCGCGACCTGCTCGGCTTCCTCGCCCGCCGACTTGGCCGGGCGCCGGTGCTGTTGCTGATCACGTACCGATCGGACGAACTGCACCGGACGCATCCGCTGCGGTCCCTGCTCGCCGCGCTGGACCGGATCGACGGCGTCGTCAAGGCCGAGGTACCCCGGCTCACCCGCTCCGAAGTGGCCGCCCAGCTTGGGGGCGTCCTCGGCGGCTCCGTCGAGGAGACGCTGGCCGCCCGCGTGTACGAACGGACCTCCGGCATCCCGCTGCTCGTCGAGACCATGGCGACCGGTGCGGGTCCCGCCCGTGTCACCGCCGGCCGGCTGAGCGGCACCGCGCTGCGTGACCTGCTGCTGGGCGGGGTGCAACGCCTGCCGAACGCGACCCAGGACGTGCTGCGCCTGGCCAGCACCGCCGGCGGTCACGTCCCGGGACCGCTGCTCGCCGCCGTGACCGGGCTCGACGACAAGCGGCTCAGCGCCGCCGTACGCCCGGCTCTGGACGGCAACGTGCTACTCGCGGACGGCGACGGCTACACGTTCCGGCACGCGCTGATCCGGGAGGCCGTGCACGCCGACCTGCTGCCGGGCGAGCACAGCGAAGCGCACCGGCGGTTCGCGCGAGCCCTCGACAGGACCGCGAGCCGCGGCGACAACCCATGTCCCGGCCTGGCCGCCGCGCTGGCCCGGCACTGGTACTCCGGCCACGACAACGAGCGGGCGCTGTATGCGGCCTGGCGGGCGGCGGCCGAGTCCGCGCACGCGCTGGCGTACGCCGAGCAGCTCGAAATGCTGGAGCTGGTGCTGGCGCTTTGGGACCGGGTCCCGAACGCCGCCGAGCTCGTCGGCGGCGACCACGTCGCCGTACTGGAGCGGGCCGTCGGCGCCGCGGCCGGCTGCGGTGAACCGAGCCGCGGGCTGGCCTTCGTACGAGCCGGCCTGGCCGAATTGGCGGACCAACCGGACGCCGAGCGGATGGCGCTACTGATGATCGAACAGAGCAGGCTGCGCGGCCAACGGCAGGCCGCCGGGCCTAGAACCTGAGCTGAGCCGGGCCCGCCGCCGAACCGGGCCCACCTCGGAAGCGGCGGACCCGGCTCGATTTCGGCCACGGCTGGACGAACAACCAACGACGGCGACCCACTGGACCCGGCGGAGAAACTTCCCCTCCCAGCTTCCGCCGCCGGATCGTTGGGCCACACGGGAACTTCAGTGGCTGGCCTTCGCGATCGCGCACCGGGGAAGCAGGCGGCGCCTCCTCCGCTCGGAGAGGCGATGCGCGACCAGTCCGGCCACTGTCAAGTCTGCGGAGCGGGCATACGTACCGACATCGGGAGACCTCCCGATGTGCGTACCTATTTCCCGATCCGCGCCGGGCCGATGCCGGCCGAAGCGGGGCGTCAGCCGCCGCGTTCGGCGACCCAGGCGGCGATCTGGGTGCGCGAGGAAAAGTCCAGCTTGGCCAGGATGTGTTCGACGTGGGTGTCGGCCGTACGCTTGGCGATCACCAGCCGCTCGGCGATCTCGCGGTTGGACAGCCCGTCCGCGACCAGTACGGCGATGTCGCGCTCGCGCTTGGTGAGCGGTTTCCACGGGTCGGCCACGGCGGGCGGAGCGGTGTCCGTCTCCTCCTCCAGCGCGTACGCGATCATCGCCGCGCGGTCGAGGCAGGCCCCCTCGGTGCGGACGGCCTCGTACGCCTCGTCGCCGAGCGCCTGCCGGACGAGGTCGACCCCCATCTGGTGGATCGTCGCGTAGCCCTTCCCGAACATGGGCGCGCCGAGCTCTCCCCAGATGCGCCGCGCGGCGCCGAAGAGCCGGGCCGCCCGCTCCGGCCGGCCCTCGAAGATCGCGCACCCGGCGAGCACGTCGAACGTCATCGCGATGCCGAGCTGGTCGTTGAAGCCCCGCTTGATCTCCAAGGACTGCCTTACCAGCGCGGCGGCCTCCGCGATGCCGCCGCTCAGCAGGGCGCAGCCGGCCCGTACGTACAGGGCGTACGACAGGCACCACTGCTCGCCGCTGCGCGTGCACATCTCGGTGCACCGGGCGGCCAGGGATTGGGCACGGTCGAGGTCGCCGGCCAGGCAGTACGCGCCGCCGAGCATGGCCAGCCGAGTGGCGGACCAGACGTCGGGGTCGGCCATGTCGTCGGCCCACAGCGCGGGCTTTTCCCAGTGCGTCTTGATCTTGTCGAGGGAGTTCTCGTTGAAGGCGATCATGCCGGCGGCACCCTCGGCGTACCGCTGCGCGCGGCGGTCGTCCGAGCCGTTGGCCAGCCTTCTCGCCTCCGCGGCCAGCGGCCGGGCGGCCTCCAGATCGCCCTGTAGGGTCGCCAGGATCGACGCGGAGCACACGGCCAGCAGGCGCTCCCGGATCTCATCCGGGTGCGCCGCCAGCACCCGGCGGGTCCACCGCCTGCCCTCCGTGAAGTGGCCGCCGACCACCCAGAAGTGGTTCAGCATTGCCACCATGGCCAGCGCGTCGACGGCGGGTGCCGCCGGATCGGCGGCGTATTCGAGGGCGGCGCGCAGGTCGACGTAGTCGCGCTGCAGCCGGAGAATCCACGCGACCTGGTCGCCGCTGAACGACCGGCGCTCGGCCTGGGCGGCCAGCGAGCGGAGGTACTGAAAGTGCCGCCGCCGCAGGTCCGCGCGCGTGCCCATCCGGTCGAGGATTTCGGCACCGTACTCGCGAATGGTGTCGAGCATGCGGTACCGCACACCGTCCGGCTGGTCCGTACGCAGCACGATCGACCGCTCGACCAGCCCTGCGAGCGTCTCGAAGACGAGGTCGGCCGGCAACTCGGCGTCCTGCCCGGAGTCGCCGCACACCTCTTCGGCGGCGGCCAGGTCGAAGGCCCCGGCGAAGACCGTCAGCCGCGCCCACAACAGGCGCTCTGGCTGGGTGCACAGCTCGTAGCTCCACTCGACCGCCGCGCGCAGCGTCTGGTGCCGCGACAGCGCCGTACGGGCCGTGCCGAGCAGCCGGAACCGGTCGTCGAGCCGCTCGGTGATCTGCTCCAGCGACAGCACCCGCAGCCGTACGGCCGCGAGCTCGATGGCCAGCGGGATGCCGTCGAGGCGGTAGCACAGCCGGGCCACCGCCCGCCGGTTGCGCTCCCCGAGCGAGAAGTCCGGCAGCACGGCGGTCGCCCGGTCGGCGAACAGCGTCAGCGCGTCATAGTGGCCGGACGCCGCCAGCGGATCGTCGGGATCGGGCACCGGAAGCGGCGGCAGCAGCATCGTGTGCTCGCCGGCCACGTCGAGCGGCTGCTGACTGGTCGCCAGCACGCGCAGCCGGGGCACCGCCCGCAACAACACCTCGACGAGCACCGCGCACGCGTCGACCAGGTGCTCACAGGTGTCGAGCACCAGCAGCAACTGCTTGTCGGCCAGATGATCGGCCAGCACGTCGACGCGGTCGCGGGACGACTGGTCGGACAGCCCGAGCACCTCGGCCACGGCCTGCGCGACAAGCTCGGGATCGCGCAGCCCGGACAGCTCGACGAACCATGTGCCGTCGGCGAAGGACCGGCGCATGTCGGCCGCGAGCCGCAGCGCCAGCCGGGTCTTGCCGACCCCGCCCACACCCGCGACGGTGACCAGGCGGGAGGTGCCAAGCAAACGCTTGACCTTAGCCAACTCCTGCTTACGTCCGATGAACCTCGTCATCTCGGCGGGCAGATTGCCCTGCCGCCGGTCCAGCGCAACGCTCGCCACGGCCGCCTCGGGGGTCGCTCTTACGGGCTCGCAGCAACGCGAACCCTCGGGGTCATGTGCATGGTACCCACGTAAGTACGCAACGCATCCGACCGGTGACACCCCGGCATGCCGGCGACAACGTTGTGGCCAGAAGAAACGCCTTTACCAAATCAGGGAACGCGGGCCACGCACAGGACCGTCTGGCCGAACGGCGGCCGGATCAGCCGCTCGATCGCGCGGGTGGCCGGAATGACCGTACGGTCGTAGATCTTGACCAGGCGCGGGTCGGGGTAGCCGGCGCCGCCCCGGCGCACCGCCGCCCACCAGGCGATACCGCCGAGGAAGTTGATCGGCTTGACGGACTCGATCTCGAGTCCGGCCGCGGTGACGCTGTTGGCCAGCGTCGCCGGCGTGTAGCGGGTCACGTGCCCGACCTTGCGGTCGAAGTCGCCGTACAGCTGCATGTAGCCGGGCACCCAGATGACGATGCGCCCGCCCGGCTCGACGACGGCGGCGAGATCCTCGAGCGCCCGCACGTCGTCTTGGATGTGTTCGAGCACGTTCATCATGACGACGGTGTCGACCGTGCGCCTGATCTTCACCTCGGCGGGCAGCGCCAGCTCGAGCACCTCGACGTCGTCGTTGCCCTCGTAGCGCTTGCGCAGCTGGTCGACGCAGTACGCGTCGTTGTCGCTGACCACGAGGTAGTCGAGGCGGCCGGTGAACTGTTCGGAGAAGTGGCCGAGCCCCGAGCCGATCTCCAGCATCGACCGGCCGACGTGCGGCGCCACCATGTCGTACTCGTACTTGCGGTAGTTGCGGGCCTCGTCGCCGCCGAGATGGTTCTCCAGGGCGCCCTCACCGGCCGCGGGCTGTACCACCTCGCCGTCCGCGGGCGGGACGCTCTCCTTTGTACGGCCGCCGCTGCCGAGCAGGGAGACGAGGGCACGGGCAAGAGAATTCTTCTTGGCTGGTGACTGCATGCGATCCCGATCGCTGGAGTACGTCGCTGGTAATTGTCGTAACAGATTCGTCAGTGTAACGACGCCCGGCAGCGGTCGTGTCCGTTAGACCCCGCCCCGGTCCGTAGCGGCCGGGAGGCCGAACCCTTCGACAGCCGTGGCCATTAGCTCATCGAGGTCGGGCCACGGGCCGGGGCGGGAGCTCACACCCTCACTTACTTACTTACCCGCCGTGCGACCACCCGTCCGTGGCCAGCGAACAACGGACTCGTAAATAAGCACCTTGTTACATGTTTCGTGGAAAAGCCAGCGATCACAAGCGGCGGAATTTCAGATGGTGAGCGACAGCGTCCGCGTAATCCGTGCCGCCGACGATTGCAGACGGTCGGCGGATGCCTCGATTCTAGGCAGTTTCGCGGCCCGGACGGAGACGGCGAGGGCGCCGACCACGCTGCCGGTGGCGTCAGTCACGGGGACCGCCGCGCACCCGGTGCCGACGGCGTACTCCTCGCGGTCGAGGGAGAGCCCGGGGGGCTTCTCCAGCCGCCGGAGCAGCTCACGCTGCTCGGTGATCGTGTTGGGCGTGAGGTCGACCAGCGGATGCCGGGACAGGTATTCGAGCCGGGTCTCGTCGTCGAGCTGGCCCAGCACGCACTTGCCGATCGCCGTGGCGTGGGCGGCCTCGTCAAAGCCGACCCATAGGTCCACGCGCGGGGTCCGCGGCCCGTCGGCGATGTCGATAATGCGGATCTCGTCGTCGTCGAACAGCCCGAAGTAGGCCGCCGCGTTGAGCTCGTCGCGCAGCGCGATCAACGTCGGCCGGATCCGTGCGAGCAGCGCCTGGGTGCGGCCCTGGCTGCGCAGCGCCTCGAACCGGTCGCCGAGGATCCACACGCCGTCGGAGAGCTTGCTGACGTAGCCTTCGTGCGCCAGCGTGCGCAACAGGTGGTAACACGTTGCCAGCGGGAGCCGCGTCTCGCGCGCGAGTTGTTTGGCGGGTGCGCCGTTGGGATGGGACGCCACCGCCTCCACCAGGTGCAGCGCCCGCTGCACCGAGGAGATTAGGGTCGGTCTGCGTGTCTCATCCATCACGCACAGCGAACCCCCGTCCACTGATGGGGTCAAGCCCTTTGACAATACTCGCGTGTTTGGATCGTTCTCACGTGTCGGAGGGGCCATTCTCAGGGTTCTCTCAGACTGCTGCGGCTGCCGTTCCCAGGGACGGTTGGTTGGCTGTACGACATGAGCAACAAGATCGTGATCGGAATCTGCAGCGTCGCCGCCGCGGCCGTGATCGGCGCCGGTGGTTTCCTCGCGGCGTCCTCTTCCTCCGACTCACCTGGGCAGACAAGGGACGACACGCTCACCATGAGCGATTCGTCGTTCCTCGACACCGCCGTCGCCGAGGCCGACGCGGACGGCGATGCGGCGGCCCCCGAGCAGACCGCCGCCCCGAACGACCGGCGTCAGCGGCCCGGCCGGCATCCGCTGCGGGCCCGGCGGTTCTTCCGGGGCCTGCACGGCGAGGCGACCGTACGTACGAAGGAGCAGGGCTTCAAGCAGGTGGCCTGGCAGCGCGGGCAGGTGACGTCGGTGTCCGGGGGCACCCTCACCGTGCGCAGTGCCGACGGCGTCAGCTGGCAATGGACCACCAACAAAGACACCAAAGTCCGGAAAAAGGGTGACAAGGCGTCGGTGTCGCAGCTGGCCGCGAACGACTGGGTCTTCGTGATCGGAACGGTCGAAGGATCGACCCGTACGGCACGCGCGGCCGTCGTGCCCAAGCGCGTCCCGAAGAACGCCCCCGCCCCCACGCCCACCAGCTGAGTTCCGGCCGTGGCCATCGCTCACCCGCCCCCTCCCCGGGGCGGGTGAGCTCCTTTCAGCACCCTCCTACGCGATGATGAACCGGTGACCGAAGAAGCGCGACGGGTGCTCGTCGTCGACGACGAGCCGAACATCCGCGACCTCGTCGAGGTCGCGCTGCGCTTCCATGGCTTCGCGCCGGTGGCCGTCGCGACGGGCGAACAGGCGTTGCGGCACGTCAAGGCCGAACGCCCCGACCTGATCGTGCTCGACGTGATGCTGCCGGACGTCGATGGCTTCGAGGTCTGCCGGCGGCTGCGGGCCGACGGGCACGACGTACCGGTGATCTTTCTGACCGCGCGGGACACCCCGTCCGACACGGTGACCGGGCTCACCCTGGGCGGCGACGACTACGTCACGAAGCCGTTCTCGATCGACGCGCTGGTCGCCCGGGTGCGCGCGGTGCTGCGCCGGGCGGCGCCGGCCGACGACGAAGCCGACAAGGTGCTCCGGATCGCCGACCTGGAGCTGGACGAGACGCGCTGGACGGTGCGGCGCGGCGACACGGACGTCGAGCTGTCCCCCACCGAGTTCCGGCTGCTCGCCCACCTCATGCGGAACGCCGGGCGGGTGCTGTCGCGCGAGCAGCTGCTGGAGAACGTCTGGGGCTGGGCGCACTCGGGGAACTCGCAGGTCGTCGAGACGTACATCAGCTATCTGCGGCGCAAGCTGGACCCGCTCGGCCCGCCGCTCATCCACACGCAGCGCGGCGTCGGCTACACGTTGCGGCCGCCATCGTGAGCGAAGGGACGAGCCGCCAGGCGAGGAGCGGCGCGAACAATTCAGGACAGCGACTTTTGTCACGCCCCGACGAGCCGCCAGGCGAGGAGGGATCGGCGTGACACTCAACGTGCGGCTGATGGCCGGGCTGCTTGCCGTCACCGGGCTCGGCCTTCTCGTGATGGGCCTGGTCAGCGCGCTGGTGCTGCACGCGTACCTGATCCACCGGGTAGACGCCCAGCTGCGCGCCGCCCGCGACCGGGCGGCCGTCCGGCTGCTCCAGCCGGGCCTGCCGACCCAGGGGGTGGCGCCGGCGCAGTTCGTCGTCGTCACCGTCACCTCCGACGGACGGATCCGTACGCCGGGCGGCGACGACCCCGACCCATCCGAGGCGATCGCGCGGATCCAGGGCCTCGGCGGGCCCGAGCTGCGGTCGCGGGCGAACGCCGGCCAGCCGTTCGCGCTCGGCGACCTGCGGGCCATCGCCCGTCCCGGCGTACGCGGCAACGTCGTGGTCGTCGCCACCCCGCTGGCCGAGATCAACGGAGCCGTACGCCGGCTGGTCGCCGCCGAGCTGGTGACCGGCGGCGTGCTGATCGGCCTGCTGACGCTGATCGGGCGCGGGCTGATCGGCCGCGGCCTGGCCCCGCTCGACCGGATGGCCTCCACCGCGCATGCCATCGCCACCGGCGGCGATCTGCGGGCCCGGATGCCCGGGGGCGAGTCCCGGACGGAGGTCGGGCGGCTCGCCTCGGCGATCAACGTGATGCTCGACCGGATCGCCGAGGCGTTCGTCGCGCGCGGCCGCTCCGAGGCGCGGGTACGGGAGTTCGCCGCCGATGCCTCGCACGAGCTGCGTACCCCGCTGACCACGATCAAGGGCTATGCGGAGCTGTATCGGCAGGGCGCGCTGGACGACCTGCCCGACGCGATGCGCCGGATCGAGGAGGAGGCCGGCCGGATGAGCCTGCTCGTCGGCGACCTGCTGGAGCTGGCCCGGCTGGACCGTGGCTCGTCGCTGGAACTGGGCCCGGTCGATCTCACCGAGCTGGCCAAGGACGCCGTGGCCGATATCTCCGTGGTCGCGCCCGGCCGGACGTTCACGCTCGACGCCCCCGAAACGCTGCCCGCCACCGCCGACGAGGCCCGGATCCGGCAAGTGCTGGCCAACCTGCTCACCAACGTGACCGCGCACGCCAAGGGCGGCGCGGTCGTACGGGCGGGCCGCACGCCGGACGGGGTCTTCCTGGAAGTCGTGGACGAGGGCCCGGGAATGGCCGACGCCGACGCCGCCCGCGCCTTCGATCGCTTCCACCGGGTCGGCCGCAACTCCCGGGGCGGCTCCGGCCTCGGCCTGTCCATCGTCGCGGCCATCTCCGCCGCGCACGGCGGGCGCGCCACCCTCACCTCGGCCCCCACGTCCGGGACCACCGTACGGGTCGAACTCCCGCAGCGCCCCCTGCGTACGGACTCTACGCACGGGTACGACTGAGGAGTAACTTCAGCAGGAAAGCGTCGTACACGAGGAGCCGCTCATGAGCGAGCACGTCGACGAACGGACCGCTCGCAAGGTCGCCGAGGAGGCACGCGAGACGGAGTGGCGGCTGCCCAGCTTCGGCAAGCAGCTGTTCTTGGGGGACTTCCGGCTCGACCTCATCCACCCGCACCCGCGCCTGGCGGGAGCGTCGAGCGAGAAGGGCGAGGCGTTCCTGACGCGGCTCCGGGAGTTCTGCGAGTCCAAGGTCGACTCGCTCCTCATCGAACGGGAGTCACGCATCCCGGACGAGGTGATCAAGGGCCTCAAGGAGCTCGGCGCGTTCGGTATGAAGATCCCCGAGGAGTACGGCGGGCTGGGCCTGAGCCAGGTCTACTACAACCGGGCGCTGATGATCGCCGGGTCGGCCAACCCCTCACTCGGGGCCATGCTGTCCGCGCACCAGTCGATCGGGGTGCCGCAGCCGATCAAGCTCTTCGGCACCGACGAGCAGAAACGTACGTACCTGCCGCGCTGCGTCAACGAGATCAGCGCGTTCCTGCTCACCGAGCCCGACGTCGGGTCCGACCCGGCGCGGCTGAGCACGTCTGCCGTTCCGGACGGGGACTCGTACGTGCTCAACGGCGTCAAGCTGTGGACCACCAACGGCGTGGTCGCCGACCTGCTGGTCGTCATGGCCCGGGTGCCGAAGTCCGAGGGGCACCGGGGCGGGATCTCGGCGTTCGTCGTCGAGGGCACCGCCGACGGGATCACGGTGGAGAACCGCAACGCCTTCATGGGGCTGCGCGGCATCGAGAACGGCCTCACCCGGTTCCACGACGTGCGGGTCCCGGCGGGCAACCTGATCGGCCGCGAGGGTCAGGGGCTGAAGATCGCGCTGACC
This sequence comes from Streptosporangiaceae bacterium, assembly GCA_036555725.1. Taxonomy (GTDB): domain Bacteria; phylum Actinomycetota; class Actinomycetes; order Streptosporangiales; family Streptosporangiaceae; genus CALAED01. The sequence goes on from DATBKU010000038.1 coordinate 31,089, forward strand.
ACGCTGAACACGGGCCGGCTCTCGCTGCCGGCGACGTGCGCCGCCGCGGGCAAGTGGGCCACCAAGATTGCCCGCGAGTGGTCGCGGGAGCGGGTGCAGTGGGGCCGCCCGGTGGGCGAGCACGAGGCGGTCAGCAAGAAGGTCGCCTTCATCACCGCCACGTCGTATGCCCTGGAGGCGATGCTCGACCTGTCCAGCCAGCTGGCCGACGACGAGCGCAACGACATCAGGATCGAGGCGGCGCTGGCCAAGCTGTACGCCTCCGAGATGGCCTGCCAGATCGCCGATGAGCTCGTCCAGCTGCGCGGCGGACGGGGCTACGAGACCGCCGAGTCGCTGGCGGCCCGTGGCGAGCGCGGGGTGCCGGTCGAGCAGGCCTACCGCGACCTGCGCATCAACCGGATCTTCGAGGGCTCGACCGAGATCATGCACCTGCTGATCGCGCGCGAGGCCGTCGACGCGCACCTGTCCGTGGCGGGCGACATCATCGACCCCGAGGCCACCGCCCAGACCAAGGCGCGGGCCGCCGCGCGGGCCGGCGGGTTCTACGCCAAGTGGCTGCCCACCCTCGTCGTCGGCACCGGCCAGCGCCCGGGCGCGTACGGCGACTTCGGTCCCCTCGCCGGGCACGTACGGTACGTCGAGCGGGCGTCGCGCAAGCTGGCCCGGTCGGTGTTCTACGCCGCCGGTCGCTGGCAGGGGAAGCTGGAGCGCAAGCAGGGCTTCCTCGGCCGGATGGTCGACATCGGCGCCGAGCTGTTCGCGATGAGCGCGGTCTGCGTGCGGGCGCACATGGACGCCGAGGGCGAGCGCGGAAGGTCGGCTACCGAGCTGGCCGACGCGTTCTGCCGGCAGGCGAGAGTACGGGTCGACGAGCTGTTCGACCGGCTGTGGCGCAACACCGACGCGCTCGACGCACGCCTGGCCAGGAAGGTCATGGCCGGGGACTACACCTGGCTGGAGGACGGCGTGCTCGACCCGTCGATCCCCGGCCCGTGGATAGCCGCCGCCGAGCCGGGCCCGTCCGAGCGCGAGAACGTGCACCGCACTATCGGCTGAGGATCCCCTCCAGCGCGGCGAGGACCTCCTGGGGACGCTCCTCGGGGAGGAAGTGGCCGCATTCCTCGATGACCGCGCCGGAGACGTTCTCGGCGTAGTCCGCCCAGATCTTCACCGGGTCGAGCCGCTGCAGGAAGCTGTGCTCGCCCCACAGCAGGTGGACGGGCATGGTGAGGCGGCGGCCGAAGTCGGCGTCGTCGTGTTCGGCATCGTCGGGGAAGGACGCCCGGTAGTCGGCTAGCCCGCCGCGCATCGCCCCCGGCGCCTGGAACGCCCGTACGTACTCGGCGATGTCCTCCTCCGGCAACGGCACGTACGACCAATGCTCGATGGCGTTCCGCACGTACGTCGCCGGGTCGATCAGCTCGGGCAGGTCGGGCTGCAGGTGGAACAGCCAGTGCCACGTGCGCCGGGCGAGGTCGGCGTCCATCCGGAGCCACATCTCGCGGGTCGGGATGATGTCGAGCAGGACGAGGCGGTCGATGTCCTGCGGATGGTCGAGCGCCCAGCGGTGGGCCACCCGGGCGCCCCGGTCGTGCCCGATCACGGTCGCCGACTCGAACCCGAGAGCCCGGATCAGCTCGTGCAGGTCCGCTGCCATGGTGCGCTTGTCGTAGCCCGTCACCGGCTTCTGGCTGCGGCCGTATCCCCGCAGGTCGGGGGCGACGACCGTGGACGACACGCTCAACGGCCCGATGAGGTGACGCCAGCAGTGGCCGGTCTGCGGAAAGCCGTGCAGCAGCACGACGAGCGGGCCCGCCCCGGCGCGTCGGTAATACATCCGGAGCCCGTTGACCCTCGCGACACTCGTCTCCATCGTCCTAACCTCCTCAGTCGGTTAGACATAACCATGCGGGTGTGCGCCGCACTACACCCGCCGTCGCGACGGTGAGTGATCGAATATGTCATATGTGTTGCGGCCGCATCGTGATGTGATGCAAAATATGATGCATGAAGCGCACCACGATCAGCCTCACCGATGAGCAGCAGCGGGTGATCGGGGAGCTGATGCGCGAGCAAGGCGAGAGCCCGCTCGAGGCCGCCCTGGCCGAGGTGGTCGAACGCCTCGATCTCCCAGAGCGCCCTCGAACAGAATCAGGAGTCGTACGCATGCTGATCGACTTCGGCATCCACCAGGTCAACGAGGTCAGCCTGGAGATCGGCTACAACCACATGGCCGAGTGGTACAACAACGACCCCGAACGCATAGCCATCGACGAAGTGCTGGACCGCGAGTACGCCGAGCGGGTGGCACGCGAGGAGCAGGCGGCGAACAAGTGACGTCCCCGCTCCGCGGCAAGGTATACCACGTCGACCTGGGCGAGCCGGTCGGCCGCAAGCCGTTCGTGGTGGTCAGCAACAACATCCGTAACAGCAAGCTGGACACAGTCCTGGCCGTCCGGATCACAACGACCAATAAGCCTGCACACGTCCCGAGCATCGTGCCGCTGAGCACCGCCGATCGGCTGTCCGGCTACGCCGTATGCGACGAGGTCAGACTGGTTCAGCGGGTCAAGCTCACGGACGCCGGGACCGCGCTCAGCCCGCGGACGATGCGAGCCATCGGCGACGGCCTGCGGATCGCGCTCGGGCTGCGATAACCGGTTGTGCGGGTCAGCGGCCGGTGAAGCGGGGCGTCCGCTTGTCCAGAAAGGCCGCGATGCCCTCGGCGGCGTCATCGGTGCCGCTCAGCTCGACGAGCCGTTCCAGCAGGTGGGCGACCTGATCGTCGAGGGGAAGCCCGTCGATGGCGAAGAACGCGTCCCGGCCCATGCGCAGGCCGATCGGGCTCTTCGCGGCGATGATCCGTGCCAGCTCGTCGACCCGGGCGTCCAGCCGGTCGCGCGGGACGGCCTCGGTGACCAGGCCCAGCTCGACGCTCTCGCGAGCGCTCACGGTCTGGCCCGTGTAGTAGAGCTTGAAGGCCTGCTTGGGCGGCACGTTCCGGTTGATGATCGCCATGATCATCATGGGCCACAGGCCGACGTTGACCTCCGGCGTACCGAGCTTGACGTCGTCGGCGGCGATCACGAGGTCGCACGAGACGGCGAGCCCGAGGCCGCCGGCGACCGCGTGCCCGGCCAGCCGCGCGATGATCGGCTTGCCAAGCCGCGGGAAGGCGGTGAAGAGCCGGTACGGCCCGCTGTCCCGGATCTCGGCGCCCACGGCCGGGCCGCCCTGCCGGGCGAGGCCGCCGAGGTCGGCGCCGGCGCAGAACGCCTTGTCGCCGGCGCCGGTGAGGACGATTACCCGTACATCATCGTCGGCCTTGGCGTGGTCGAAGGCGGCCAGCAGCTCATCGGTCATCTGCTCGTTGAGCGCGTTACGCGTCTCGGGCCGGTTCAGGGTGATCCGCGCGACGTGGTCCGCGACTTCGTAGGTGACCGCCTCGTCCATGGCGCCCATTCTTCACCTGACACACGACCGCATGATCATGACAGCCGTTGATCATGCGGTCGGGGGTTGCGGTCAGACGCGCTCGATGATGGTGGCGTTGGCCTGGCCGCCGCCCTCGCACATCGTCTGCAGTCCGTACCGCCCGCCGGAGCGCTCCAGCTCGTGCACCAGCTTGGTCATCAGCACGCCGCCGGTCGCGCCGAGCGGGTGGCCGAGCGCGATCGCGCCGCCGTTGGGGTTGGTCTTGTCCAGCGACGCGCCCGTGTCGCGCGCCCACGCCAGCGGCACCGGCGCGAACGCCTCATTGATCTCGACCACGTCGATTTCGTCGATGGACAGGCCGGACCGCTGCAGCACCTTCTCAGTGGCCGGGATCGGGCCGGTCAGCATGTAGACCGGGTCGGAGCCTACGACGGACAGGGTGTGGACGCGGGCCCGCGGGGTGAGCGCATGGGTGCGTACGGCCTCCTCCGACGCGATGAGCAGCGCCGACGCGCCGATCGAGATCTGCGACGCGACCGCGGCCGTGATGTCCCAGCCCTCGCGCACCGGCTTGAGGTCGGCCATCTTCTCCAGCGAGGTGTCGGGACGCGCGCCCTCGTCGTTGGCGAGCCCGGCGATCGGGGCGATCTCGCGCTCGAAGTAGCCGTTCTCGATCGCGTGGACGGCCCGCCGGTGGCTCTCCAGCGAGAACTCCTCGAGGTCGCGGCGCTTGAAGCCCCACTTCTCCGTCATCAGCTGGGCGCCGCGGAACTGCGAGATCTCCTGCATGCCGTAGCGCTCGGCCCAGCCCTCGCCGTACGGGAACGGCATCCCCTTCTCCAGGGCCATCGCGACGGAGGACCCCATGGGCACGATCGCCATCTGCTCGACGCCGGACGCGACGACGAGGTCCTGGGTGCCGGACAGCACGGCCTGCGCGGCGAAGTGGATCGCCTGCTGCGACGACCCGCACTGCCGGTCGATGGTGACGCCCGGGACGCTCTCCGGCAGGCCCGCCGACAGCCACGCCGTACGGGCGATGTCGAGCGACTGCGGGCCGACCTGCATGACACAGCCCATGATCACGTCTTCGACCGCTGACGGGTCCACGCCGGTGCGGTTGACCAGTTCCTTGAGCACATGGGCACCGAGGTCCGCGGGGTGCACGTCCTTCAGGGCACCCTTCTTGGTGCCAACGGGGGTACGGACCGCGCCGACGATGTACGCCTCGGCCACGACGCCTCCAAGTATGTCTAGGTTCCGTCCCAGAAACCGAGCGGGATTCGGTTAGTACGAGACTACCCCGATGGCGTCACAGAGCCATGTGTGAGGTCCCACACCTGCTCGTCACAGCCGGCTGATCTGGACGGTATCGGACTCGCCACTGCGGGACAGGACGGTGATCCGCGCGCCCGTGCGGTGTAGGTCTGTCCAGGGCCGAACGTCGCGACGTCGAGGTCCGTACAGGGTGCCGTCGCCCCGCCGCCGGGCGTCGCGTCGACGACTTGGACCGGGCCGGCGCTCACGAGAGACCTCGCTATTGGCAGGTGACCCGGGCGTTGGCCCAGTCGGCGTGGTCGTAGTTGATGTTGTCGCCGCCGTTGCCGACGGCCAGGCGCAGCACGTTGCGGCCCGAGACGTTGACGTTCAGCGAGGTGGCCGCCTGGCCGCCGGTCTTCACGGGCGTCGTGGCGAGGGTGGTCCCGTCGCCCAGCACCGAGAAGGTGACGGTGCCGCGCCCACTGCCGACCTCCGCGTCCACTCCCACTTCGGCCGCGAAGGTCGAGCAGCGGCCGCCCAAGGCGACGTCGATGGTGCCGGCAGCGTGCACGCCGACGCCCTTCGCATATGTCACCCCGGCGATCGTGATGGTGTGCCCGTCGGCAGCACCTTGCTCGCCGTTCGACCGGTCCCGCTCCGCCGGGCCCCAGCCGTTCGTCGACCCTTGCCACGTCATGTCGCTGATGTACGTCGTGCCGCCGGACGTGCCGGACGGGGTCACCCGGTAGACCACCGTGCCGTGGCCGGGGACCGAGGCGCTGATCGTGCCGGTCGTACTCGACGTGGCGCCGGTCCACAGGTTGCGCAGCCCGTACGAGGACGCGGCCGGCAGCCCGGCCGCCGCGGCGGTCGTGGAGATCGTCTGGGTGGACGCCGACTCGTTGAACAGCGCCACGGCATAGTCGCCGCCGGACAGCGGACGGGACAGCACGTGCCGGCCGCCCGAAACGCTGACCTCGCGCGCCTGGACGCCGAGCGCGTCCTGGTCGACGGCGATGATGTCGCGGTTGCGCAGGATCGTCAGCGTCGCCGACGACGCGTTGCGCAGGTCGGAGCCGATGAGCAGCGGGGCCGCCATCATCGCCCACAGGCTGAAGTGGGTGCGGTACTCGGTGTCGGTCATGCCGCCGTTGCCGATCTCCAGCATGTCCGGGTCGTTCCATGCGCCCGGCTTGGCGTACTGCGCCAGCGGCGCGTTGGCCTTGAAGATGACCAGCATGCTGCCGAAGCTGTCGCCGATGTCACCGGTCGTGCGCCAGAGGTTGCCGACCGGCTGCGCCCACAGCCAGGGCTGGTTCTGGCCCCACTCGGTGATGCTGTAGACCATCGGCCGGCCGGTGGCGGCCAGCGCGTCGCGCATCGTCGTGTACCGCTGCTGCGCCGGACGGCCCTGGTTGTTGCAGTTGTCGTACTTGAGGTAGTCGATCCCCCAGGACGCCCACAGGTTGGCGTCGGCCTGCTCGTGGTCGAGGCTGCCGGCGAACCCGGCGCAGGTGGCGGTGCCGGCGCTCTCGTAGATGCCGATCTTCAGGCCCCTGGAGTGCACGTAGTCGGCGACGGCCTTGATGCCGTTGGGGAACTTCACCGGGTCGGGCACCAGGTTGCCCTGGGCGTTGCGCGTCCGGGTCATCCAGCAGTCGTCGATGTTGACGTACGTGTAGCCCGCGTCGCGCAGCCCGGCGGACACGAAGGCGTCCGCGGTCGCCCGCACGAGCGAGTCGCTGACGTTGCAGCCGAACGCGTTCCAGTCGTTCCAGCCCATCGGCGGGGTGCGCGCCAATCCGTTGTCCAGGGCCAGCGCGGGCGCCGGACGCGTTACGGCGGTGAGCGTGGCGGCCGCCAGGGCCAGCATGAAGGCGGCTAGGGCGTGACTCAAAGCCGGCGTCCGTAGCGAACGGCGGCCAGGTGCGTGCATCGCGGGGGCGGAGGAGGGAGTCGGCCCGGGTTTGGCCGTCGACCGACGACAACCTCGTGAGGTGCGTGCCTGGGCGTCGCGCAGTAGGGCAGCCGGCTTTGAGACACGCCCTACGACAGTTCTCTTCATGACAGCTCCTAGAGGGCTTGGATCTCGGACGCGGACAGCGCCCGGCTGTACAGCCGGAAGTCGTCGAGCGCGCCGTTGAGGAAGGGGTCGGCGTACTGCGACCGGCCCAGGTAGTTCTGGGTCGAGCCGCTAATGCTGCCCGGCCGCAGCGTGATCGCGGTGTTGCGGGCCACCTCGGCCTTGTCGACGTAGAGGATGCCGAGATTGCCCGCGAGCGTGACGGCAACGTGCGTCCACGCGCCGGTGGGCAGTGCGGACGGCGCGTTGATACGTTGCTCCGCCCCGGCTCCCCCGGTCGTGATCGCGAAGCGCGCGGTCCCCGACGAGCTCTGCGGCGTCAGGAACATCGAGGCCTGCGTGCCGGACCCGAGGTCGAAGACACGCGACCACGCGGCCACCGCGTTGAGCCGCACCCACATCGCGACGGTGAAGTCGCCGATGCTGTCGAGGATGCCGTTCGGCAGGCGTACGTAGCCGGTCGAGCCGTTCAGCGAGACCGCGTTGCCCGCGTGCCCGGCGACCCAGGACGTGCCCCCGGTCAGGGTGGCGGTACGACCGCCGCCGGTGGCGTCGGCGGCGCTCGTGCCGGCCGTCTCGTCGAACTTGTACCAGGCCACGAACGTCGGCGGCGGCGCACCGTTGACGTTCCAGTAGACGGTGTAGTTCTCGCGGATCTTGTAGAACGGGATCAGGGACACATTCGACCCGTTCGCGGTCGCGCCGAAGGTGAGCGTCCCGGTCGACTGGATCGAGCCCGGATTCAGCGTCGGCAGCCCGGACAAACTGGTCGTGCCGTACCGCCCGGCCAGCACGATGCCGCCGTACCGGACCGCCCGCACTGTGGCGCTGTCCGGAGTGCGCTCCAGCGTGATCGCCATCGGCAGGGCCACGTCGACCGTGTCGCCGGTGGCCCACGACCGGTCCAGCGTCAGGTACGTCCCGGGCGTCGCGGTGACGCTCTGCAGGGTGCCGTTGACCCTGACCTGTAGGCCCTGACACCAGGACGGCACCCGGATCTTCAGCGCGATACGCCCGGAGCCGGCGGCGATGGTCAGTCGGGTCGACGGCTGCTCGGGGAAGGTCGTGTCCTGCCGTACCGTGATGCCGCGCGCCGCCCAGGTCAGCTGCGAGGCGACGAACAGGTTGACGCACAGCGTCTCTCCGGCGAAGAAGTAGATGCTGTCGGCGTACTTGGTGTTGGACTCCATCCCGGTGCCGTGGTCGCAGGTGAAGTTGTTGTAGTCGTTGCTGTAGGTCTTGTGGCCGCCGGCCCGCAGCGGGATGTAGTACGCGACGAACCCGTGGCTGGACTGCGGGTCCTGCTGGCCGAGGATCTGGTTGAACAGCGCCCGCTCGTAGTAGTCCATGTAGTCGGCGCGCGCCGGGTTGGTGAAGAACAGCTGCCTGGTCAGCTTGAGCATGTTGTAGGTGTTGCAGGTCTCGCAGGTGCTGTCGCCGAGCTGCGAGGCGATCTGCCCAGGCTGCTGGAAGTACTCGCCGTTGCTGTTTCCGCCGATCACGTATGTGTGCTGGGCCAGGACGATGTTCCAGAAGTTCTCCGCGATCGACCGATAGCGCTGCGTCCCGGTGGCGTGGTACTCGCGGATCGCGCCGAGGATCTTGGGGATCTGCGTGTTGGCGTGGTAGCCGGCCAGCCGGTCCTGGTTGCTCGCCAGCGGATCGAAGATCTCGGCATGGTCGAACCGCTGCGCGACCGTCAGATGCTCGGCACTACCGGAAACTTGGTAGAGGTTGGTGAGCACCTCGTTCATCCCGCCGAACTCGGTGTCCAGCATGTTCTGGATCTGCGTGGTGGTCAGCCGGTCGGTGCGGAACTTCACCCACGCCGCCATCCGCGTGAGCACGTCCAGCGCCTGCGTGTTCCCGGCCAGCAGGTACATGTCGAGCAGCCCTGCCATGATCTTGTGCAGGGTGTAGTAGGGCGCCCACACCTGCTGCCGCGCCTCGACCCGGTCGATGAAGCTCTCCGGGTACGCGGAGAGGTATCCGGTGTTGAAACCGGCGGTCGCCGCCCGCGCCTGGCACTGGGCGAGCACGCCGACGATGTAGTCGCCCTTGGTCTTGTACGCGGCCGTACCGGTGTTGGCGTACGCCTGGGCCAGCGCGGACAGCAGATGCCCGGTCGAGTGGCCGCGCAGCTCGGTCGTGGGCGTCTCCCAGCCGCCGCACGGCTGCGCCGACGACGACAGGCCCACGTTGAGCCGGAAGGTGTGCAATAGCCGATCGGCGTCGACGAACGTCAGGTAGCTCGCCGTCCGGCCCATGTTGCTCTTGAACGGCCCGTCCAGCAGTGTCACCTGCGTCAGCGGGAACGGGAACACCGACACCCCGATGTCGGGGCGGGCCGCGGCGCTCGCGGCCTCCGGCAACAGCATGCTCCCGATCGCGAGCCCGGCGGCTGTGCCGCCGGCGACCTGCATGAATTGACGGCGGGGAAGGTCCATGACGGCCTCTATTCAGTTGGCTCAGTTGGCCAGGGTGATGGTCACCTGGGTCGCTCCGGAGTTGGCGGTGACGGTCCGGGTGGAGGAGTTGTAGCTCCCGCCGGAAACCGCGGAGACGCCGACGCTGCTGAAGATGGGCAGCTGGATGAGCACCGGGCCGCCGGGGAGCGTCCCGGAAAGGTTCACGGTGACGATCCGCTGCGACGCGGGCCTGGTGACGGCGAGCGAGACGCCGTAGGTCTGCCGGGCACCGGAGTCGACGTTGAACGACGACGTCAGGTTGCTCAGCGAGATGGTCTGCCCGGCGGCGATCCACGCGTTCGGGACGCCGCGGCCGATGTAGAGCGGGCGCGTGTACGTGAACGGCCCGCTGCCGCCGGCCGTCAGGCCCTCGGCGGCGACCGCGCGGATCAGCGCGAGCTGCTGGTGCGCGATCGGCCAGGCGTACGGCACGGCCCCGAACTGCGGCCCGGCGTGGTTGCCCGCCCAGACGTTGCTCGCGCTCGGGCCGCTGCCGTTCGCCTCCCACCAGGCGTTCGGCCCGCCGGTCGTCATCTGGATCTGCCAGGCGTAGCTGGTGATCGCCAGGTCGCGGAAGGTCGTGCCGTACAGCCCGCCCTCGGAGTAGGCGGTGTTGTAGCCGGTGCTGTAGCCGTTGAACGCGCCCATCGAGGGGAACGGAACGCGGCCGGCGAGCCGGTCGTACCCCCACTGGTACATGCGGTCGAGCTGGCCGGGGTCGCCGACGATGCCGGACAGCGGCGTGCCGCCCATCAGCATCGTGTCCCACTGGTTCTGCCCGGACCAGCCGGCCTGCGCCCAGTTGGCGTCGTTGAAGGTGTTGCACCGGTTGGCGGTGTTGGGCCGCTGCACCTCACACGGCAGGAAGTTGAAGCCGTTGGCTCGCTGGTTGTTGCCGATCACCGTGTTCATCGCGTTGTGCAGGCTGGTGTAGGCGCCCTGCGCCCACGTCGCCTCCGCGGTCTGGCCGAGTCGCGTCGCGATGTACTTGTACGCGGCCAGGCCGATCAGCGCCGAATAGTTGCTGAGGATCCACTTGCCGGTCGAGTCGTTGTCGAAGTTCGACTTGAGTGTGCCGTCGGTGTCGACCTGACCCGCGTAGATGGTGCGCATCATGGTGCGCAGGCTCGGCCCCCACTGGGTCTGGGTGTCGTTGAAGAACTGGCCGACGAACGAGGTGTCGTTGGTCTTGGCCAGATAGATCGCCCAGGCCCACGGTGTCTTCCAGATGCCGTCGTAGTACCAGTTGGCGCCGACGCCGTTGAACCCCGGCTGCTCGGAGATGCGGCCAACGAGCAGCAGGTTGCGGGCGTCGGTGAAGTCGCCCGAGGTGAACCTGGCCACCAGCTCGCCCGGAATGTCGTGGTTGAGCAGCCAGTCGTAGTTGTTCGCCGCCGAGAACGGCGCCTTCCCGACCTGGACGATGCTGTTGTACGCGGTCCCGGCCTTGTACGCGTTGGTCAGCGCCGTGCCGGGGCCGGCAAGCCCGCCGGTGTTCGGCAGTCCGACGTTCGGAAGGGTCGGTTGGGCGGTGGTGGCGATCCGGCCGTTCCAGTACGAGGCCATCTGGTTGTACGCGGTGTCATAGCTCGGCGCCTGGGCGGCCAGCGTGGATGTCGAGGGGAACGCCGTACTCGCGCCGAACCGGTCGACGGCCGCCACGAAGTCGTGGTTGCGGGTCTGACCGGGCTGTACGGTGTCGCCCGCCGGCGTCAGCCGGACGAGGTTGGGTCCCGATCCGCCGGGCGGCACGGTCACCGCGGCCGAACTGTTGTTGGTCACCGAAACCCGGGTGTAGACCAGCACGAATGGCGCCCCGCCGATGACGACCCGGTTCGCGAAGTTCTTGATCGCGATGGCCACGTTGTTGCGCGTGAACGAGGTCCGCAGCGCGGGCAGGTAGCCGTTGTCCATCGTCCACTGGATCGACTGCGCGGGCGGCGACTGCCCGCTCGCCAGCCCCCAGGTGTACGCGGAGAAGGAGTACATCGCGCCGCAGAGGGTCGTGCCGCCCTGGCTGAACGTCACCGGCACGCCGCGGGCGAAGTACGACCCGGAGAGGTAGGCGAACGCCGCGTACCAGTTCTCCGGCCAGCCGATCGCCGACTGGTTGCGCCAGTTGAACCCGAACGGGTCGACCGGGGTCGGGAAGTTGGTCCCGTAGCTGCGCGGCAGGCTGCTGTTGTTGCAGGCGTTGACCGGCAGTGCGGGCAGCCCCTGGAAGTCCGCGGCCGGGGTGTCGCTGACGAAGCCGCTGATCCCCCACACCTGGTTCTGCCCGGTGTGGCAGCCGTACTGGATGACGAGGGCGCCGGATGAGGTCGAGGCGCCGGTCACGTCGACGCACTTGGAGCTGTGCCGCGCGACGAGCCGGAACGTCTTGCTACCGCTGCTCACGGTCTGCAGCTGGAACTGCTGACTCGGCTGCCCGGACGCGCACGCCGCCTGCACGATCTGGACCAGGTCGGCGGTGCTGGCGCCGCTCACCGCCACGCACTTCCCGGAGGTATGGCCGGGCGAGACCGTGTAGGTGTCGGTCACGCCAGACACCGGCGTCAGCGTGAACCGCTGGCTCGCCCCCTGGTCGCAGGTGGCCTGCACGAGCTGGGTCCCGTTGGCGGTCGAGTCGCCCGGGACGTCGAGGCACAGGTTGCTGTGCTGGGCCACCAGCGTCGAGGTGAAGGTCACCGCGGCCGCGGACGGGAACGACAGCGCGGGCACGAGGGCGGCTACGAGCGCCGCGATCCCCAGGAAAGAGATGGCTCCAAATCGAGAGCGGCGCATGCGCGACCTCCTCCGGCCAGGCTGTTCGATATATCGAACGATTATTGATATACAGAACAGCTGCCCGGGAGGTTAAGCCTGTTTCAAGGTCGACGCAATATGCCTTTCATGCCATTTCTGCATACTTGACATACTTGACACGTCGTTCGAAATGCCGAACAAATCAGTGGATCACCGAACTTCGGCCGGCTCGTCCTTCTCCTCCTCGCCGAGCGCGGCGAGCAGCATGCCCAGCATGCGCGAGCCGAGGATCACATGGAGGTCGCGCCCCTTGAGCGCCGCGGCCTCCGGTGTCCCACCGGCCATCCCTCGACCCCCCGACCTGGGTCCCGATCATGGAGTACGTACCCATGGCCGGGGACGGCCAATGATCAGCCGGAGTGATCGCCGGTGCCGGGGTGCCGTCCGGCGATCACTCCGAATCGGCGCTAGTTGGCGCTGACCATGTCGTGCGGGTCGAGGATGTACTTCCGTGCCGCGCCGTGGTCGAACTCGTGGTAACCCTCGGGCGCGCGATCCAGCGGGATCACCGTCGCGTTGACGTTGCGCGCGATCTGCACCTTGTCGTGCAGGATCGCCATCATGAGCTGCCGGTTGTATTTCATGACCGGGCACTGGCCGGTGGTGAAGACGTGCGACTTCGCCCAACCGAGCCCGATCCTGATGCCGAGCTGGCCGACTCTGGCGTTCTCGTCGACGCCGCCGGGGTCTCCGGTGACGTACAGGCCGGGGATGCCGAGCCGGCCGGCGGCCCGCGTGATGTCCATCAGCGAGTTCAGCACGGTCGCCGGCTGCTCCTGTTGAGAGCCCTCCCGGCCGTGGCCGCGGGCCTCGAACCCGACGCAGTCGACGGCCGCGTCGACCTCGGGCAGTCCGACGATCTGCTCGATCTGATCGGCCACGTTGTCGTGTTGCGACAGGTCGACGGTCTCACAGCCGAAGCTTCTGGCCTGCGCCAGCCGCTCGGCGTTCATGTCGCCCACGATCACCACGGCCGCGCCCAGCAGGTGGCACGACGTGGCGCAGGCGAGCCCTACGGGACCGGCGCCCGCGACGTACGCGATCGAGCCGGTGCCGACACCCGCCGTTACGGCCCCGTGGTAGCCGGTCGGGAAGATGTCGGAGAGCATGGCCAGGTCCTGGATCTTGGCCATGATGGTGTCCCGGTCGCCCGGGAACTTCAGGCAGTTCCAGTCGGCGTACGGCACCGTGACGTACCGCGCCTGCCCGCCATGCCAGCCGCCCATGTCGACGTAGCCGTACGCGGCGCCCGCGCGAGCCGGGTTGACGTTCTCGCAGACACCCGTATTGCGTTCCTTGCAGTTGCGGCAGCGTCCGCAGGCGATGTTGAACGGGACGCTGACCAGGTCGCCCTGCTTGAGGAACTCCACGTCCCGGCCCACCTCGACCACCTCACCGGTGATCTCGTGGCCCAGGCTGAGCCCCGCGGGTGCGGTGGTCCGGCCGCGCACCATGTGCTGGTCGGAGCCGCAGATGTTGGTCGCGACGACTTTGAGGATCACTCCGTGCTGGAGCGGGCGGTTGTTCTGCTCGCGCAGCTCGAGGGTGGGGTAGGACAGGTCTTGCACCTCGACCTTGCCGGGTGCGAGGTAGACGACTCCTCGGTTGGTATCCGCCATGGTTTTCCTCCACTCCGTTGTGCATGGATCGTCTCCGTGTGCGACAACGGACCGGCGGAGCCCGCGGCTTCGCGGGTGTACTGCGGGGCACAGTCGTCGCCTCCCCGGGGCGAACGACATAAAACTTCGCGAAGCATTCCAATCTACGCTTATCGGGCCTGGGTGGGAACGGCAGCGTAGGCTTCTGGGGGCAGCCAACCGCCGCGGACGAGGTGACGCATGTCGGGGATCATCACCTTGGTACTGCTGGCATTGTTGTGCGGGTGGGGCCTGCGCTGGCTGGGCCGGCGGCTGCGGTTCCCCGCCCCTACCTACCTCGCCGTCTTTGTCGTTTTCGTCCTAGTCGTGCTGGCCTTGTGGGGCCAAACGCTGAAATGACGGGCTATTCGTGCGAACTTCGGCGCGTGGTCTGACGTCTCACCCGGTGTCTGCCGACTCCGCCGTCCGCGAGGGAGACATACGTGCCGCCTGCGAACAGCACAGACGCGTTGCCTGCCGGGTCGGCATTTGTCGGGCGGCTGCTGGACTTCGCCCAGCCCGTCGCCGACGACGTCTGTCTCGACGTGACCTATGACAACGCGTCGGTCGCCGCGGCCATGCGCTCCCGGGTACGGCACGTCGCCACTGTGGACGCCGGGCCGGCGCGCGACCTGTCGCCTACGATGCCGCGTGTCCCGGCCGACACCGTCCCCTTCGGCGTCGCCGCGATGTCGGCGAGGGGCCCGGCGGGCCCGGACGCGGCACCGCATGCCATACGCGGCGCCGTCCGGCACCGGCCGGCCGGAGTCGCTCCCGACACCCTCCCGGTGCGCGCCGTCGTCTCCGCCCTGCCGTACAAAGACGGCGTGTTCACGCTGGTCACGACCCAGTATCCGGTGCACCGCCTGAACGATCCGATCGCGGCCGTACGGGAGATGCTGCGTGTGTGCCGGCCCGACGGGCGGCTGATCATCGCCGGGCTGGTCCGCTCCAGCACCGCGACCGCCGAGCGCGACCGTCTGGAACGGCTGCGCGACCCCGAACACCGGGGCACGCCGTCGCTCTCACGGCTGACCGGCCTTCTGGTCGACGCCGGGGCCAACGTCCGGCGGCTCGACGTCTTCGTCGTCGAGCGACCCGCCGAGCCGTGGCTGGCCGGCTGCGACGACGCCAGCGCCGGCGCGATCCGCGCGGCGCTCATCGCCGAGATCGACGGCGGGCCGCGTACCGGCGCGCACCCGCGCATCATCGGCGGTGAGCTGTGGTTCACCCAGTCCTGGGCCCAGATCGCGGCCGTACGCGCCTGACCGTACGGTTGGGGCATGCGGGCATGGGCTGTGCACACGCCGGGACCGGTGGCGACCCGGCCGCTCCGTCTCGTCGAGCGTGACGTTCCCGAGCCGGGGCCGGGAGAGCTGCTGTTGCGGGTGCTCGCCTGCGGGGTCTGCCGGACCGACCTGCACGTCGCCGAAGGCGACCTGCCCACCCACCTGCCCGACGTGACGCCCGGCCACGAGGTGGTCGGCACCGTCGTGGCGACCGGCGACGGCTGCCGGCACGCCACCGGCGACCGGGTCGGCGTGGCCTGGCTGCGCGGCACCTGCGGCATGTGCCGCTACTGCCGGCGCGGTGCGGAGAACCTCTGCCCCTTCTCCGTCTACACCGGCTGGGACGCGCACGGCGGCTACGCCGAGTACGCGGTGGCGCCCGACGGGTATGTGTACGACCTGCCGAGCGGGCTGACCGACGTCGAGCTGGCGCCACTGCTGTGCGCGGGCATCATCGGCTACCGGGCGCTGCGCCGGGCCGCGCTGCCGCCGGGCGGGCGGCTGGGCATCTGGGGGTTCGGCGGCTCGGCCCATCTGGCGGCCCAGATCGCGCTCGCCGAGGGCGCGGCGGTGCACGTCTTCACCCGGTCGGCCGCGGCCCGCGAGCTGGCCCTGACCCTCGGCGCTACCTCGGCGTCGGACTCCTACGCCGCCGCGCCGGAGCCGCTCGACTCGGCGATCATCTTCGCCCCGTCCGGCGATCTGGTGCCGGCCGCGCTGGAGCGGCTCGACCGCGGCGGCATGCTCGCCATCGCGGGGATCTACCTGTCGGACATCCCGTCGCTCGACTATCAGCGGCACCTGTTCCAGGAGCGGGAGGTCAGGTCGGTGACCGCGAACACGCGGGCCGATGGGGAGGAGTTCCTGCGGCTTGCCGGGCGGCTCCGGCTCGCCGTCACCACCACTCCGTACGACTTCGACAAGGCCGATCAGGCCCTCGCGGATCTCGCCGCGGGCAAGGTGCGCGGCGCCGCCGTCCTCACCCCGTGATCGGCAGCTCGAACCAGACGGACTTGCCGTCGGCGGTGGGCCGCGAGCCCCAGCGGGTGGCGAGCTGGTCGACGAGGTAGAGGCCGCGGCCGCCCTCGTCGGTCGCCCCGGCGCTGCGGATCCGGGGCAGCCGGAGGTCGGCGTCGAACACCTCGACCCAGATGGAGCCCGCGCCGCGACGCAGCCGCAGCCGGAACTCCTTGCTGCGCGGCATCCGCCGATGCCGGGGGTCGTCGGCAGTGGGCACGCCGGCGCCGCCCAAGGCGCCCGGCGCCGGCCACGGCTCCTCCTCGAGCAGGCCGGGGCCGCCCTCCAGGAAGTCCGGCCTGGGCGCGCCGAAGGGAGACGACACCAGCTCGCGGCGCGGCGCGGAGCTCGCCGAGGTGTGCAGCACGACGTTGGTGACGATCTCGGACACCAGGAGGCAGGCCAGCTCGGCCTGTTCGTCGTGCAGGCCCCAGGCGGCGAACGTCTCGGCGGCCAGCCGCCGGGCCTCAGACACCATGATCGGCTCGGCCGGAAAGACGCGTTCCTCCACCTGCAGGTTGTCCGAGGCCGTCCGCACCACGACGATCGCGGCGTCGTCGTCGATGTCGCCGGGCACGGCCTGGTAGACGGCGTTCGCGATGGTCTCGACGTCGCTGTCGGCGACCTCAACGACCGCCTGCCGGAGCATGCCCCGCGCCTGGTCGCGGGTGTAGTACTCGCCGTCGTCCCGGGGCCGGCGGTCGATCAGGCCGTCCGTATAGAGCACCAGCGTTGACCCGGGCTTGAGCTCGACCGACTCCTCGTTGAACAGGATCTCGCCGCCCACGCCGGGCGCCCGTACGCCGAGCATCGCACCGCGGCTGTCGAACTTCATCTCGACGACGTCGCCGTCGACGATCAGCAGCGGCGGATCGTGCCCGGCGTTGGCGAACGACAACGTACGAGACCACGCGTCGTACACGAAGTAGGTGCACGAGACGAGCGGAGGCCGGGCCATCTCGTCGTCGTACTTGAAACGGTCCGGCCGGACCATCGTGCGGACCCACTCGTCGAGCTTGCGCAGGATGTCGGCGGGCGGCTTGTCGTCTTGGGCGAACGCGCGCAGCGCCGCCCGCAGCTGGCCCATGACCGCGGCGGCGCGGGCGCCCCGGCCCTCGACGTCGCCGATGACGATGCCCACCCGGCCCGCCGACAGCGGGATCACGTCGTACCAGTCGCCGCCGACCTGGGTCTGGATGCCGTGGCCGTGCGACTCGAGCGGACGGGCCGGTTCGTACCGCCAGGCGATCCGCAGCCCGTCGAGGCGCGGCGGCGCGTCGCCGGGCAGCAGGTTCTTCTGGAACGCCAGCGCGGTCGCCCGCTCCTCCTCGAAGAGGATCGCGTTGTCGATGGAGATCGCGACCCGGCTTGCGATGGCGCCGACCAGGTCGCGGTCGAACCCGTCGTAGTGCGGGTCGGGGCGCTTACTGAGGTTGGACAGCGCCACGCTGACGACGCCGAGCAGCTCGCCGCGCGCCAGCAACGGCGCGGAGATCACCGAGGTGATGCCCATCTCGTCGCTGAGCCCGGCGCTCGCCTCGGTGGGCGAGGCGAAGCGGTGCTCGGCGATGTTCTCTACGAGTACGGCGTCGCGGCGGCGCATCGCGCGGGCCGCGAAGTGGTGCGTGGGGTAGGCGATCGGCTCCCCCACCTCGGCCCAGGTGCCGGGCGGCGGGGTCCAGCCGGCGGCGTGCCTGGACACGCGGCGGATCAGCTTGTCGCCGCTGAAGAGGTCGATGAAGACGTGGTCGGCGAGCTGCGGGACGAGCATGTCGGCGACCCGGCGCAGGGTGGTCTCCAGTTCCAGCGTGCCGGCCAGCCGCTCGCCGATGCGCTCCAGCAGGCCGTACCTGTCTTGCTCGCGCTGGTTGCTGCGGAGCGCCTCGCGGGCGAAGATCGCGATGCCGTCGATGTCGCCGGACGGGTGGCGCAGCGGCACGGCGTGCGCCCTGGTGTAGACCGTGCTGCCGTCGTGCCGCAGGTTGCAGAAGGTGCCCTCCCAGACGCCGCCGCGCAGCACGTGTCTGGCCAGCTCCCTGGCCTGCTCGTGGTCTTCCTCCGCGAAGCCGAGGGACAGGATGGAGTGTCCGATGAACTCCTCGCCGAAGCCGAACAGCTGCCGGGCGAAGTCGTTGCCGTAGATGACATTGCTGAACCGGTCGATGACGATGACCGCCATCTCCATCTGGCTCAGGACGGTGTCCGACGGCAACATTGCCGCGAAGGGCGACTCCTCCCCCCTGTACTTCATCGCACCTCCCGTCCCTTCGTATTGAACGACGAACGGCCCCCGGAGACACGTGAAAACAACGCAGCGGTAAGGAGATCTTCGGTACAGATCACCGGAGCCGAAAGCTCAGCGCTTGCCCACGAAGACGTGCGTGGCGATGTCTCGGGGCAGATCTGTAGTAGCACCGCCTGAGTCGTCACCCGTCACCCGTACGCCGTCGTCGCTTGTCGCGAGCGTCACCTCGTGTCCCGGTTGTATCCCGAT
The DNA here is from genome assembly GCA_036555725.1 of Streptosporangiaceae bacterium. Lineage (GTDB taxonomy): Bacteria > Actinomycetota > Actinomycetes > Streptosporangiales > Streptosporangiaceae > CALAED01. Next base: position 49,580 of record DATBKU010000038.1, read on the forward strand.
TTGCTTGAGTTTAAGCATGAGCGCACTGTCGCTTTGCACCTGCTCGCTGATCCGGCGTACGACGACCGGCACGCCGCCCGGGGTGGCGACGTCCATCATGGTGCGCAGCGGCTCGGCGGACTCGGTGCCGAACGTGCGCTGCACGCCGAGCTCGGCCAGACCCGGGATCGGGTTGCCGTGCGGGCACATGCTCGGGTTCTCCAGCAGCGTGACGAGGCGGCGTTCGACGTCCTCCGACATCACGTGCTCCCACCGGCAGGCCTCGATGTGCACGTCTTCCCACGGCATGCCGATGACGTTGACCAGCAGGCATTCGGCCAGGCGGTGCTTGCGCATGACGCGAGTGGCGAGGGACCGGCCGGCATCGGTGAGCTCCAGATGGCGGTCGCCCTCGACGTGCAACAGCCCGTCGCGTTCCATGCGGGCCACCGTCTGGCTCACTGTGGGGCCGCTTTGGGAAAGCCGCTCGGCGATGCGCGCTCGAAGCGGGACGATGCCCTCTTCCTCGAGCTCGAAGATCGTCCGGAGGTACATCTCCGTGGTATCGATCAGGCCGGTTGCGGTCAACGTATCCTCCAGGTTCACCTCCGATGCTACTTGCTCGGCACCGCTCTGACTGCCCGCGCAGATATGCCCACCCGGTGGGTAGGGGCACCGTACGAACCATGTCTCCAGGGAGGGACCCGTGAGCCCCAAACACGCAGGTGCCGGAGCATATGTGCCCGATGGCGCCACCGACCTGGACGCGTTGCGCAAGGCGGCCGCCGGGTGTCGCGGATGTTCCCTTTACGAAAACGCCACGCAAACGGTGTTCGGCGCCGGAGACCCGTCCGCCCGCGTCCTGCTCCTCGGGGAGGTACCGGGCGATCAAGAGGACAAGCAGGGCGCGCCATTCGTCGGGCCGGCCGGACGGCTGCTCGACAGGGCCCTGGTCGAGGCCGGCATCGACCGCGGCGACGCGTACGTGACGAACGCGGTGAAGCACTTCAAGTTCAAGCAGCCGGCGCCCGGCAAGCGGCGCATCCACCAGACCCCGGACGCCGGGGAGATCGCGGCCTGCAGGCCCTGGCTCACCGCCGAGCTGTCGCTGCTCGACCCCGAGATCATCGTGAGCCTGGGCGCGGTCGCGGGAAAGGCATTGTTCGGGTCGTCGTTCCGGGTGACGAAGCAGCGGGGCGTGCTGATGCCCTGGCCGGCCATCGGGGACCTGCCGGCGCGCGACGACCGGTACGTCGTGGCCACCCTGCACCCGTCGGCGGTCATTCGGGCCGATGACCGCGAGAAGGTGTACGCCGGCTTCCTCGACGATCTCGAGGTCGCCGCCCGCGCCCTCCGGTTAGTCGTCTTTTCGGGGGTGGTACTCGTACCGGATGAAGGAGGGGACGCACAGCGAGACGGCCACCACGAGGATGGCGCAGGCGATGCCGCCACTCACCCACGCCGCGGTCGCGCCGACGAGCGAGGCCATCGCGCCGGCCCGCAGGTCGCCGAGGCGCGGGCCGCCCGCGACGACCACGATGAACACCCCCTGCAGCCGGCCCCGCATCTCGTCCGGCGCATAGGTCTGCAGGATCGTCTGCCGGAACACCCCGGAGACGAGGTCGGCCGCCCCGCCGACGGCGAGCAGCAGCACGGCGAGCCACAGCTGGTGCGCGAGCCCGGCGGCGGCCACCGCGAGCCCCCACACCGCGATCGCGGCCACCAGCGCGACGCCCTGCCGCCGCACCCGGCCCATCCAGCCGGACATCAGGCCGCCCACCAGCCCGCCGATGCCGATCGAGGCGAACAGCCAGCCGACCGCGGCCCCGTCGCCGAACCGGGTGGTGGCCACCTCGGGGAACAGCGCCCGCGGCATGGCCACGCCCATCGCGATGATGTCGACCACGAACGACATCAGCAGGACGGGCCGTCCGGTCAGGTACCCCAGGCCCTGGATCACCGAGCGCAGGCCCGGACGCCCCCGGATGTTGTCGCCGAGCGGCGGGATGGCGGGCAGCCGCAGCGCCGCGTACAAGCCCGCCGTGAATAGCACGGCGTCCAGGCCGTACGCGACGGCGTACGACCAGCGCGCCAGGATGAGCCCGGCGAGCAGGGGGCCAAGCAGGATGCTCGCCTGGTTCATCGTGAAGTTGAGCGTGTTGGCCGCGGGGACGAGTTCCATCGGCAGCAGCCGCGGAATGATCGCCCCCCGGGTCGGCGAGGAGACCGCGAAGCCGATCGACTGCACGGCCACGCAGACCATGATCAGCCACACCTGGTCGAGGCCGAGCAGGGCCTGGACGAGCAGCGCCAGCGTCGATGCCCAGGTGACGCAGGAGGAGGTCAGCAGCAGCACCCGCCGGTCCATGTGGTCGGCGACCGCCCCGCCCCACAGCCCGAACACGATCAGCGGTACGAGGGCGACGATGCCGAGCGTGCCGACCCAGAACGACGAGTGGGTCAGGTCGTACACCTGAACGGGGACCGCGACCGAGGTGAGCTGAAAGCCGACGACGGAGACGCTTTGCCCAAGCCAGAGCCGCCGGTACGCCGGATGCCGGAGCGGCCGGACGTCAAGGAGAAAGTCGTTCAACGGCCCAGCCGGACTCGCTACGGGTGAATCGCAGCCGATCGTGCAGCCGGTCGGCCCGGCCCTGCCAGAACTCCACGGTGTCGGGGGTCAGCAGGTAGCCGCCCCAGAAGTCGGGCACCGGCACCTCCTCCGGCCAGCGGTCCGCCAGCTCGGCGTAGCGCGCCTCCAGCGCGGCCCGGGACCCGATCACCGACGACTGATGACTGGCCCACGCGCCGAGCTGCGACCCGTGGGGCCGGGAGTGGAAGTACGACGCCGTCTCGGCCTCCGGCAGCCGGGAGACGCCCCCGGTCACCACGACCTGCCGGTGCAGAGCATGCCACGGGAACACGAGGCAGGCCCGCGGGTTGTCCCGCAGGTCACGGCCCTTGTGCGAGGTGTGGTTGGTGAAGAACCGGAAGCCGTCCTGGCCGTACCCCTTGAGCAGCACGGTGCGGGCGCTGGGCTCGGCCGCCGCGGACGCCGTCGCGAGAATCATCGCGTTCGGCTCCGGCAGCCCGCCCGCGATCATGTCGGCGAACCAGGTGCCGAACTGCGCGAACGGGTCGGCAGCAACGTCTGCCTCGTTCAACGCGGCGTCGGAATACGCTTGCCGCAACCCGGCCGGCTCGGGGGTCTCCACAGCCAAATACCTTCTCACCAGTTTGTCACATGACACACATGCACCACCCCGAGCTTATTCACCGGCCCCTTCCGCGCGACGCCGACCTGCGGGGACGGCTGTGGGGATGGCTTGACCCGGCCCCGGGTACTAAGCAGTAACCAGGGCGAGGTTCAATAGCACGTCAACGCTTTCTCATCCAACGGGGACGAAAGGCAGACGGTATGTCCGACTTCAAACCCGGGCTCGAAGGGGTCGTAGCCTTCGAGACCGAGATCGCCGAACCTGACAAGGAGGGCGGCGCTCTCCGCTATCGGGGCGTGGACATCGAAGATCTGGTCGGCCGTGTCTCCTTTGGCGACGCTTGGGGCCTGCTGGTCGACGACAGCTTCACGCCGGGGCTGGCGCCGGCCGAGCCGCACGTCCTGCCGGTCCACTCCGGCGACGTACGGGTCGACGTGCAGAGCGCGCTGCCGATCATCGCCCCCGCGTACGGCATGCGCCAGCTGCTCGACATCGATGATGAGCAGGCCCGGGCCGATCTCGCCCGGGTCTCGGTCACGGCGCTGTCGTTCGTCGCCCAGTCGGCGCGCGGCCTGGCTCAGCCGATGGTGCCGCAAAGCCGCATCAACGAGGCTAAGTCGATCACCGAGCGGTTCATGATCCGCTGGCGGGGCGAGCCCGACCCGCAGCACGTCAAGGCGATTGACTCCTATTGGGTGTCCGCCGCCGAGCACGGCCTGAACGCCTCCACCTTCACCGCCCGCGTGATCGCCTCGACCGGCGCCGACGTGGCCGCGGCGATGTCCGGCGCGATCGGCGCGATGTCCGGCCCGCTGCACGGCGGCGCCCCGGCCCGGGTGCTGCCGATGATCGAGCAGGTCGAGCAGCTCGGCGACGCGCGCAAGGTGGTCACCGACATCCTCGACGGCGGCGGCCGGCTGATGGGCTTCGGACACCGCGTCTACCGCGCGGAGGACCCGCGCGCCCGCGTGCTCCGCCGTACGGCCAAGGAGCTGGGCGCGAGCCGGTACGAGGCGGCCAAGGCGCTCGAGGACGCGGCCCTGGCCGAGCTGCGCGAACGCCGTCCCGACCGGCCGATCGAGACCAACGTGGAGTTCTGGGCCGCGGTGGTCCTCGACTTCGCCCAGGTGCCGACCCGGATGATGCCCGCGATGTTCACCTGCGCCCGCACCGCCGGGTGGGCGGCGCACATCCTGGAGCAGAAGCGCACCGGACGGCTCGTCCGGCCCAGCGCCAAGTACGTCGGACCGGTCGCCCGCGAGGTCACCGACGTGCCCGGTGCCGCCGACGTCCTCGACCGCCAATAGACCCCTGAGCGAGCAGGCCGGGGCCGTGTGCTGGTGCCACCTGCCTCGGCCCCAATGCTCAGGCCGGAGATGGTTGGCCGTTCCGTGGCCTTTGCCGTCAACCTGCTGGCTGGGCCAGCGACGGCGCACCGCGATTTCTGTTTCTCGTGACCGTGCCACCGGACGTGCACGAGTACACCCAAGCCGACGACGGGTGCCTGCGGCTGCATCGCGCGGGTTACTGGGTATCGCTGGAGGATCAAGAGCCGGATTGGAGCCTGCCCGCCGGCAAGAAGGTCAGCGTCAGGATTCCGAAACGGAATCTGCTCACAGTGGAGTCTCTGCTGGGATTGATGGTCCGTCCTGGTGTACGGGTGGGATCGTCATGAAGGCCAGTGAGGAGTACATGGCGGCGCTGGCCGCGCTACGCCCGCGTGACGTTGCGAACTATCTCACCGGGTCCGGCTGGCGGCCGCAGGAGGAGATCGGACGCTCCACGCTGTGGGAGCTGTCCGATGATGACGAGCGATACGAGGCGTGGTGCCTCGCGATCCCGGCGTGCGCGACTATGTCGTGCGCATGTTGCAATTGCTGCAGATCCTGTCCTCCGTCGAGAACCGGCCCAATTCTCAAATCCTCCGCGACCTCACCAGAGCCGACACCGATATCCAGTACGTACAGACTCACCCCAGGACGCCTCCTGGCACCATTCCGGTGAGCGACGCGGCCACCGCCCTGGAAGGGGTCCGGGAATTGATGATCGCGGGCGCCTATGGGGTGGTGAGCCCACCGAGTCTGGTGCTGCCGCGGCGGAAGGCGCGGCAGGTGGAGGACTTTCCGCGGCTGGCCCGCGTCGGCCCCTCGCTGGAGGGGAGCTACATCATCTCGGTCGAGATCCCCCTGGACACCGAAGATGCGCTGTTCCCCGCCGGGGCTCCCTTTGGGCGGCGGGTGCTGCTACGGCTGTACGACACGATCCGGACGGCCCGCGACGCCGCCAACGAGGCCATGGAGATTTCCGAGCTGAGTCCCTTCACGGACCGAGTCGGTGAGGGAATTTCGACGACATTGTGCCGGGCACTTGCCCGGTTCGGCGGCGAACAACAAGACCGTCCCTTCGAAATGCGCTTCTCGTGGGCGGCCACGTTGCCGACGGGCGTGGTGACCCCGCCACTTCGCTTCGACGAGCACATGGTCAGCGTCCTCGCTCAGGCGGAGGAGGACCTCGGCGGGAATCCGGCGACCGAACGCGGGGTCTTGGTGCGCGGAACGGTCTGGCGCACCGAACGTAATCGGCCGACCGAACCCGGCTGGGTGGTCGTTCGCGGGATCGCGACCATCGGTGGGCGGCAGTACCGCAGGCTCGTATGGATACGGCTGGAACCGGATGACTTCAGCGTTGCCCTGCAAGCCGCGGACCATGGTCTGCCCGTGGAGATCGACGGTGTACTCGTTCGTACTGGACGTCGCACTGAGCTCCAGCAGCCGGGGAGACTGCGCATCACCGAAGAGTGACCCAGCCTCAACCCGCGAGAAACCCGGTGTCGGGATCGGTCACCGTGTCCACGAGGAGCGCCCGGTCCAGATAGTGGTTGCCGCGTTCGCAGGACGTCTCGGCGGCGAACAGGCAGGCATGACAGGCGGCGCCGTACAGCCTGCCGTGCACACGCGGGTCATGTTGCGCGCAGAGCGGGTCCGAACTGCACAACCGAGCCGCGTCGAGGGCCTGCTCGACAAGGACGCCCAGGCGTTCTTGTCTGCCGAGGGAGACCAGGCCGCCCAGCGTGCCTTCGCTGTCCGGCGCGGCGGTGTACATCAGGATTCCCGCCATCGGCCGCTCCCCGCTCCGGGCATAGATGCGCTCGGCGATGCCGGACGCACTGTAGCCGCACTCGAGCGCGAATTCGCGGATCAGCACGTGCGCGAAGGTGTGCAACAGCACGTACCGCATGCCCGGCCAGTGGCCGGGCGGCAGCCGCCGCTGGGCACGCCACCCGTCGTGCGCCTCTCGCAAGACCGACTGGCGAGCCTTGACGTCGGGCCGGTGTTCCCACCGAACGAGCTCGTCTTCATCGAACCGCAGCAAGATGCCCTCACCGCGGGTCTCGGCGCAGGGAACCCAGGTGGGCGCCGTACGCGCGAGCGGCACCCGACGCTCCGCGTCGGTGGACAGCACCTCCCACTCGGGGGCGTCAATACGCGTGAATCCGTACAGTGCGGAGACTCTGCGCAGCCGGGGTACGAGAACGACCTCGCGCAGCCATCGACGGGTTCGGTCCGGCACTCGCTCTTTGCGAATGGTGAAGTCAGGTAGCTCGACGGGCTCGGGCCTTGTGAATGCCTCCCATTCCGGAGTGTCGAGATCGAGGTCGTCGACCGGCCCCGGACTTTCCGTCGGCTGCTCGGCGCGCTTGCGGATCGCCCGCCAGATCGCATCCAGGTCGTACGGTTCCAGCTCGGGCCAGCAGGTCAGGCTCGGCAGCAGCGCCTTGGCCGAAGCTTCGGGAAGGCTCGGCAGCAGGTTGAGCATGCCCCAGTTCTCGGCCACCTTCTGCGCGATCTCGTCGTCGGCCTGGGGAAGGGTGAACGCGCGCAGTTGCATGGCGAACCAGCTGTTAGTCGCGCCGAGACCCAGGGTGCGGACGCTGAGCCCGCACTCGGTGAAAGAGCCCAGGTGCGGGTTGCGGCCGCGGCAGGCCGGCAGGTTCTGCCAGGCGTCCCGCCCGAACGCCTGCGCCATGGACGGCCCGCCCCGAACGGGCAGAACACGTCGGGACAAATAACCAGCGTGCGCCGCCGGACCGGGTCGACCTGAATGTCGCGACCCGGCTCGATCTTGCTACCGCACCATGGGCAGCCGGTCAGTTGATGGGGTGAGCCCTGGGCTCGGAACAGGACTCGGCGGTTTCCCTTCTGCTGCTTCAACCAGTCGGCGGCATCGTTCGTACGGTTGGGGGTGACGCGAGCGCCCACCCACAGCCCGATCCGGAACGGCTCGGTGCCCCAGGTGGCGGAGTCGTCTTGCCGCAGCGTCTCGCAGGCGCAGATCAGCGCGGTGGCACGCTGGAACTGCTGGATGGTGAGCAGCCGCAGCGTGTAGCGCATGAGTACGGCGACCCCGGCCTGCGAGTCGTACCCGCCCGAAGGTGGCTGACGCCGCCGCACCGCCAGCGTGAACGCGGTGAGGCCGAGATAGGCCTCGGTCTTGCCGCCACCGGTCGGGAACCACAGCAGGTCCGCGAGCGCGCCCGGCCCGTCGCCCCGCTCGGGGTGCGACGGCACGGCGAGCGCCGGCAGGTTGAGCAGCACGAAGGCGAGCTGGAACGGCCGCCAGCTACGGTTTCGCGGTTCATCTACGCGCGCCGTCGCCTCGTCGAGCGGGACCGTCTCGTCCCTGCCCCGGATGTCGGCCGCCATGGTGTGGATGCGCTGCAGATGCATAGCCCGGTTGGCGAAGGCGAACGCCTGGCGCGCGACCGGGTCCCGCTCGAGCAGCTGGATGCCGCGCTCGATGCGGCCCGCCGCACGGCGGGCATTGTGCAACACCTCCGCGGCCTGCCCGGCGTAGTCGGCCAGATACCGGTCGGGGTGGTCTTGGCGGGCCTCCTGCCGGTCGATCCAATTCCGGTAGCCGGTACGAGCGGCGTCAGCCCGGCGATGAGCTCATCGGGTGCGGTTTCGGCGAGGGCCGCAAGTCGTTCCATGTCGAGGATCACGTCGGACAGTTCTGGGAGGTCGTCGTCGGTCTCCGGGTCCGGCACGCCGGTGAAGGGCACTTCGTACGAGGGAACGGCGACCGTGCCGACCTCGACCGCCCGCATCGGATCGGCGGCGGACCGCGTCACGTGCACGCCCGCGCCGTGGCCGACCGCGAACTCCGGATGGAACCGGTGGGCCATCGCGAGCCGGCGTTGCTCCGCCCGGTCGGCCGCATCACCTCCGCTCACCACGCCAGGCCGGGGCAGGAATACCGGTGCGCCGTCCGGCGCCGCGACGGTCAGGGCACGTCCAGCACCGTCTCCTCACTCACAGCGCCCTACCCTAGACGCCCCGCCGACGCCCCGTGCGTCGGTGAGCTCGGCGTATGCGGACGAGCGGGCAACGGACGGCTTGGTCAAGAATTGTTGGTGTCGGCGGTGGCCAAGCCCAGCGCGGCACAGGCATCCAAGACCTTCCCATCGCCGCTGGCAACGACAAGGTCATCGTCGTCGAGTTGCTCGGCCGACGCGCAGTGCACGGCGTCATAACCCCGTAGCGCGCAGGTCTGCGCCAGCTGGGCTGCTCGTCGAACAAGATCGTCGTTTACCCTCACGATGTCGAATTCAGCCCACATCTGGTCGAGGATGTGCAGTGCGGTGCGATGGTTCGGTGTGATGAGGCGTCCCATGCGCAACGCCTGTGCGAGCGCGGCAGCCGCCTCCACATACAGCAGCTGCGTGGTCACCACGTCGTCTGCCTCGTCCCACAAGTGGCGGCAGAACTCACTGCTCGGCTCATCGATCAACAACGGCACCAACGCCGAAGTATCGAAGTAGCAGATCACCGGCGCTGCTCGGCCACGAGATCGCTGACCGTGCCCGTCGCCGGCACGGGCTGTGGAGCGCGTCGCTTGTGCCGCTTGGCCGGGCGAACACGCCCCTCGGCGATGAGCCGTTCCAAGACTGTGGGTTCACCCGCCGGCAGGATCCGGGCGATCACCTTCCCATGGTCTGTCACGGTAACGACATGTCCCTCGCGTACATCAGCGAGGTAGCGGCTGAGCCCGTCGCGCAGCGCCCGAATACCTACTTCCACAACCCGTCCCGTCTCCCGCAGGTCAGTGTGGCTACATTCTACATGGGGAATGTGGCTACAGATGCGCTCATCGAGATCGCGTGGTCGGGCGATGAAGATCTCACCGCTCGAAGACACCCATGAGGTGCGGCTGCACGTGCCCGGCCTCTCCGCGTCGGCTGGGCCACCGGAGACGGCGCCTGGTTCGCGAGAAATCCGTCTCGAGCACCTGTTTCAACGTAAAGCCGCCGGCTGCGCCCCAGCCCGCGAGTTGCTCGGCATCCACGGTCCTGACGTGCTGCCCCCGATGGAAGATCGTCCCGCAAGACGGGCACAATACGTCCTTGCTTGCCAGGCGCTCGCGATTCGGCGTCGTGACGATCAGATATCCCGACGGGCGGAGCAGGTCGCACACGGTCGTGAAGAATTCCCCGCAGCGCGCGATCCGAAAGATGCTCAAGAACCTCGATCGCCGCTACCGTGTCGAAGACCACTTCGGATCTACGTATCTCCTCGATCCGGAAGGCGCCGCGGAAGCACGGGTTGATCGCGTTGAGCTGACTCGTCGCCTGCACCGCAGCCGTCAGGTTGTCGGTCGCCCAAACCTCTGCGCCGATGTCCTTACACAGCCGTTGGGACAGGGCCCCTCGCCCGCAGCCGTAGTCAAGTACCTTGTCGCCCGCCGAGATATGGTGGCGCAGCTCGGCGATGATGCGAACACCGTACTTGTTCGAGAAGTAGTGCTCGGGAAAGTCGAGTTCGGGTTCCCAGAACGCGCGGAGCGACGCCTCCGACCAGACGTTCGACCGTGCCTCTGGCGCGCTCCCCCCGCCCATATGTCTTCAAGTCCCACCCGGCCGATCGGCCGTAGTCGAGAGCGCGAATAGCTTCTTGCATTCGGCTCGTCGCACACCACCCTGGACACTGAGATGCGGATCTCCCGCCAGCGAGACCTCCTGGGCAGAGATTCGGATTTGCCGCCAGGTAAATACCTCACTCGGATGCCTCGCGGCCCACTCCAGGGCGTCTTGTTGCGTCGCACCAAAGACGATGCCGTCCAGTCTGGCCCAAATGGCCACCGACACACACATCGGGCAGGGCTCGAGTGTAGAGTAGAGGGTCATGCCACGGAGATATCGGGACCCGAGCTTTCTCGACGCGGCACGAATTGCCGTCATCTCAGGGTGCGCACTGGGATCATTATCGTCTTCAATGAGACTACTACTTGATTCTGCGATAATGCCGGAGCCACGCGCCACCAGCGCACCGAGTGCATAGTTACCCGATGACGCCGCCTGACGCGCGAGATCGATACAAACACCGATCATCGGTTCAAATAGCTCCGTTATTGCTCCGGACACGATCTCATCCTACCGACTCACTATTGGTCGCCAGGATTCTTTCCTGATTCATGACCTCCGCGCCGAGCGCGATCAGTTACTCCTTTTCGAGAAGGGCCCAGATCACTTTGCCGCCGTCGAGGGCGATCCAGCCGAGGCTCTCGCAGAGGGCGGCGACGAGATGGAGGCCACGGCCGCTCTCGGCGACATAATCAGGTTCGCGGAATACCGGGAGTCGGGCGGAGCAGTCCTGTACCTCCATCAGCAGCCCCACCCCGGCCAGATGGAGGGACAACCAGATAGGCCCCTCGGGCGCGTACTTGAGCGAGTTGGTAACCAGTTCGGCGGCGACCAGGGTCGCATTCTCGGCCAGGTGAAACAGGCCCAGGACCGGCAGCCGGTCGCGGACGAACTCCCGCGCCTCGGCAGCCGCCGGGGGCACTGGCGCCAGCCGCAGCTCGAGCCCCGCCGCCGGTCGTTTGCATTCTGCCAGCGCGCCTGCGCACATCCGAGAACCTTTCTGCCTACGATGACACTATGTAGTCATGTGCGTATAAGAGTGCTCTGTTGGGAGTGACTGCGCCACGTTCGTCCGGCAGACGCAACAAAGTTCGTACAGCAGACGCAACATGGAAGGGGCCGGGATGGGCGCCAGGGACTCCCTCAATCCGCGCGGTTCGCTCTGGGACCTGATAGCCGTTCAACTGCGCAGACACCGCGAACAGGCCAAGATGTCCGGCACCAGGCTGGGCGACCTACTCGACCTGGACCGATCGAGTGTTTCGCGCCTCGAGTCGGGCGGGATCAAGCTCCAGGAGAAACACGCCAAGGTCGTCGACCACGAGTGGCAGACCGACGAGCTATTCGCCGTCCTGGTCCACCACGCCAGGACCGGCCACGTGTCCGAGTGGCTCCAGGCCCATCTGGAGCTAGAGGCTCGCTCGTCCGAGCTGCGTATCTGGGAGCTCGCCTGGATACCGGGCCTCTTCCAGACGGAGGCGTACGCTCGTGCCATCTTCACGGCATTCGCCAGAGACGACATCGACCACTGGGTAACGGCCCGCATGGCCCGCCAGCAGACGCTAGACCGTACGCCCCGCCCGTTGATCTGGGCGTACCTGGACCAGGGCGTCATCAACCAGCCGGTGGGCGGTCCCGAGGTGATGCGGGAGCAGCTCGCGAGGCTCCTGGAGCTGGCCCAGCAGCCCAACATCCGCATTCGCGTCATACCCAGGAGTGTCGGTGCCCACGTTGGCCGCGACGGTTCATTCAAGATCATGACCGTGGCGGGCGGTGACCAGATCTACACCGAGGCCAGCGAAGGCGGACGGCTCTCGGCAGACGGCACGGATGTACGCTTGTTCCGCACCCACTTCACCCGCATCGGCGACGATGCGCTGCCGGTGGGTGACTCGTTGAAGCTGATCCAGGAAACAATGGAGACATTCCAATGACTCCCATCTGGCGTAAGAGCAGCCACAGCGGCGGCGGCCAGGGTGGACAGAGCGACTGTGTGGAAGCCGCTCGCTTTATCGGCGCCGTTGGCATCCGCGACAGCAAGAACCGCGACGCCGGCGCCCTTTCCGTGTCCGGCGCCGACTTCGCCGCGCTGCTCCTAAAGATCAAGCGCGGCGAGCTGAACCGGTAGCCCCCCGCCGCATCCGGATTAGCCCCCCTTCAAGGGGGCTTTTCTGTTGAAAGTGGGGTGATTAGAAGAGTGTGTCATCGCGAGGGAACAGCGCATCCTCGATCGACAGTGATGTTTCTTCTCCCGCCTGCCGTGCGGGCTTGGCGCTCGCCCGGCGGCGCTTCTTGCGCGTCACGCCCTTCTCGTGTTCCTGCCGATAGCGGTAGTGATTGAGCGCGAGCAGCTTGTCGAGTACGTCGAGCTGCGCCTCCGGGCTGATCGTGAATCGCACACCCTGCCGGGTCTCATGGAAGCCATGCCCGAGATCGATCTCCCGCCACGACGGCAGCGGCGCCGTCGCTATCGTCGCCTCAAACTCCCGAATCTCGGGCTCCCGCTCCTCATCCAGTGCGTACGCCTCCCGCACCGCCTCATCGATCTCCACATGAATCTCCCGCAACCGCACAATGTCCTCATCCCGTACAAAATTGTCGTGAACGAGACGGTATAGGGCAGTCAAACCAGCTCGTCGCCGGTGGAATGCCTCACTTTGAAATTTATCCAGGCTCGCTCCCGCTCCCCCCATGTCGGCGGTCATGGAAGGAACTACAAGAGTCTCGCAGCAGTCGGACGGAACGAAGCGGACATCGCCTTTCATACTCGATGAGCACTTAAGTGTCCATGAGTATTGGATATTGCTAGCGCGCAAGGAGCTGAGCTACCGCACTACGGCCGAGATCTTGTCCTGGGCCGTCGAGCTGCTCGGTGTGGAACCGATCGTCGGTCTCGACGAAGCTGACGACACGCTTTCCGGCTATAGATCCTCCCTGCACGGCCGACGGCCCGTCATTCGCGCCTGCCACGGCCGAGCGCACGAACTCGATGCACTCGTCGATCAGGTGCGCACATGGCTCGACGAGGGCGTCGAACCGCATGCCATCGGGGTGGCGGCACGGTTCGGCAACCGTTCCACACAGGCGGAACAGGCATTGCAGAGCGCCGGGATCAGCACGTCGTCCCTCGCCGCCACCGACAGCGCCCCAGACCGTGTGCGGGTCGGGACCATGCACAGGATGAAAGGCCTGGAGTTCCGCTGTGTCGCCGTCATCAGCGTCGACGACACCGCCGTCCCCGCGCCGAATGCGATCACCGCCGATGCCGAGGATCCGGTCGCCCACGCGCACGACCTGCTGTGCGAGCGATGTCTGCTCTTCGTGGCGTGCACGCGAGCCCGTGACGCGCTGTACATCTCACACACAGGCTCGCCCAGCCCATTCCTTCCATCCTGAGCTTCTCCGTTGTCCGGCTCGGGCAGGGGGGCTTTCCGTACGGCGGGAGATCGTGCTGACGCGCTCGGGCTGGCGTGTTATGACGTGATCATGACCATCAGCCGACGGAAGTTCTTGGGTACTGTCATGCCGGCCACCGCGGCCGCGGGACTGGTCGCGGGCACCGGGGGGCCCGCGCTGGCGATGGATCAGGAGGAGGCGGCCGCGCGGACGGCCCGGCGGGACGATGGCTACGACGGCTCCGACCTGTGGCTGCGGTACGTGCCGGTCAGCGACCCTGGTCTGCTCCGCCGGTACCGAGCAGCGATCACCGCCGTCATCGTGGAGAACGCCGACCGCAACAAGGTGTACCGCCATACGCCGAACCTGAGCATGGCGCCGGGCTCGACCGAACGGCTCGTGGAGACCACCCTGCAGGCGGCCAGGGACGAACTGGTCAGGGGCCTTGGCGAACTGCTCGGCCGGACGGTGCCGGTGCAAACGAGTCCGGGTGACAGGGTCCCCCACGGCGCCGTGGTCGTGGGCACCCGGGACAGCTCCACCGCCGTACGGAGGTGCATCTCCGCCCATGAGCTGGCTTCCGTCGGCGACGACGGCTTCCTCATCCGGTCCCTGTCGAGGGGAGCGCAGCGGTTCACCCTCATCGCCGGCAACACCGAGGTCGGGGCACTGCGGGGGACGTTCGCCTTCCTGCGACGCCTGCAGACGCACCAGCCCATCACGCGGCTGGACATCGCCGAGTCGCCCCGGGTCAAGAATCGCCACCTGAACTACTGGGAGACCGAACGCCTCTACGCCGGCAACAACGCGTCGGGGACGGGCGGCTTGAACGGCGAGAACGGAGCGATCTTCGACTTCGCGGCCACCGGCGCGAGTGCGGGGAAGAACCTGCCGGTCATCCTCGACCGCTACATCGTGGTGGCGCGGGCGCTGGCATCCGTCGGGATCAACGGCATCACGCTCAACAACGTCAATGCCAACAACGTCTATCTCACGCCGGACCGCATCGCGCAGGAGGCCGCGCTGGCCGACGCACTGCGGCCGTACGGGGTCAGGATCGCCCTGTCCATCAACTACACGGCGCCCACGGACCCCCGGTTCGCACCGGACACGCTGACGAACGAGCAGCTGGACCCCAAGGGCGAGGCGTTCCGGGGATGGTGGAACCGGCGGGCCGGGCTGCTGCGCGATTCCATCCCGGACTTCATCGGCTTCACCGTGAAGGCCAACTCCGAAGGCCAGCCGGGCCCGCAGGACTTCGGCGACGACCACGGCGACGGCGCCAACGGCATCGCGGCGGCGGTGGCACCGTTCGGCATGAAGATCTACTGGCGCACCTTCGTCTACAACGCCGACGTGGACGAGGACCGGTTGAAGCGGGCCTACCTGGAGTTCGGCTACATCGACGACGAGCCCCAGCCCGACGGGACGCGGGGCCGCTTCGCGGACAACGTGCTGCTCCAAACCAAGAACGGGCCGCTGGACTACCAGGCGCGGGAGCCCGTCCACCCGATGTTCGGCCGGATGGAGAACACCAACCAGGCGATCGAGCTGCAGATCACCCAGGAGTACACCGGCCAGAGCAAGATGCTCTGCTACCTGGCCCCCATGTGGGAGGAGGTGCTGAAGCACGACACGTACGCCACGGACGAGCGGGGCCGGCTGCTCGGCAAGCGCCTGGTGGGCCACATCGTGGACGGAACGGCACAGCACCAGTCGGACACCGCCATCGTCGGCGTCGCCAACCTGGGCAACGCGGACGACCTGACCGGGCACCACTTCTCTCAGGCGAACCTGTTCGCCTTCGGCCGCCTGTCCTGGGACTGGACGCTGGACTCCGCGGACATCGCGGTCGACTGGGTCAAGATGACCTGGAGCAACACAAAGCAAGTGGTCGGCACCATCGTGCAGATGATGCTGGGCTCCAGGGAAGCACTGGTGAGCTACCAGACCCCGCTCGGCATAGCGCACCAGATGCGGTCAAGCGACCATTACGGCCCGGGCCCTTCGGAGGTGCTGGCCCGGCCCGACTGGAGCCCTGTCTATTACAACAAGGCCGACAGCGTCGGCCTGGGCTACGACCGCTCCCCCTCCGGGAGCAACTTCACCGCCCAGTACTTCCCGCCCCTGGCGGCGCGGTACGGGGACATCGACACCGTCCCCGAGAACCTGCTGATGTGGTTCCACCACGTGCCCTGGGACCGCCGGATGAGGAGCGGCCGGATCTTCTGGGACGAACTGGTCTACCGCTACCAGATGGGCGTCCAGTACGTCACCTGGCTGCGGCAGACGTGGGACTCCCTGGAGCCCGCCATCGACGCCCGCCGCTTCGCCGAGGTCAAGGCCAAGCTCGCCGCCCACGAAGCAGACGCCGGCGCGTGGCGGGACACCTGCGTGAACTACTGGAAGACCTTCAGCGGCAGGAACATGCCCGTGGACGATGGTCCGCTGTCGATCAAAGTCGTGGTGGCAGGGAAGACGATCGGCGGCTTCGACCTGTCCGCCTCGTCCTACCAGATCCCCGTGCCCGCCGGCGCGTCGCCGAAGATCACCCGGGTCATACCGGCCGACAAGGCCGCGCGGTACGAGATCATCTCGCAGGCGGCCGACGTTCCCGGACAGGCCGTCGTGAAGGTCACCAAGAACGACTTCTTCGGCCCCATCGTGAAGACCTACGTCTTCACCATGGAGCCCGCCACCACCTGAAGATCTGAAGAAACAGTGTTCAGTGGTCGGTGTCTTTGGGATGGCGGGGCGACGCATAGATGATCCACACGGTGCGATCGTCATCGTTGATGACGTAACGTACGCGGCCACCGCTGGTGACCTCGTATTCCCACTGCTCTAGGTCGCGGCCGTTGTGCCGATGTGTTGCAAGATCGCCGCGGAGACGATGTTGCCGATCGTGGTTGCCACGGGATCGCGGATCAGCGCGGAGCATTTCGAGGCAGCGGCGCGTGTTGGCCAGTGCGAGTCGGCATAGCTCCTCCCAGCCGCGCGCCGCATCGCTGGTGCCGAACCGTACGTCCCACTCGTCGTCAGGTGGCGGGACGGTAACCCTGTCTCCTCGCTTGGGGCTCAAGGATTGACCTCCACCTGGCCAAGGTCTCCTGTGGTGGGCCGGACCGCGTCTTCGTACTGTTCGGGATCGGCCTTGATACGGGCCGTTGCGCGCCAGCCTGCGATCACTTCCTGGGCGGACACATCAAGATCAAGCTCAGCGGCGTCCGACAGTGCCGCAACCAGTTCGACGGTGAAGGCGCGAACCTCGTCGGTGCTGAGATGACGTACCCAGGGGAAAACGTCGGGCATCGCGAGGAGCAGATTGCGGGCACCGGGATCATGCTTCATGAGCGCGAGAAAGATCCGAGATGCGGTCACCAGTGTCTCGTCGCGCTGTTCCTCGCGGTCGGCGGCCGTGAGGTAGAAGTCGGGAGCGTCGCGGTGGGTGACGCGCAGCCGCCCTAGCCGGGAAGCCCGCTCGGCCACGGCCCGAGGGTTGCGGGACAGATCAGAGAAGGTCACTGCATCTGTGTGGGTGGTGCTCATGATCCAAGTTTATCAGATCGTATTCTGAATAAGGCGAGGCGCCGGTCCGGCGGTGAAGAACGAGCCGGGCGGACGGCGACTGGGCGGTTACGCTGCGGCGTCTCAGCATGTGGGCCGCGTGAAAGGCGGCCGGGCCGGTCAAGTACCCTCGGCCGGGTGACCGACATCGTTATCCCCGACTCGTACAAGCCCGTCGACGGCCGCTTCGGCTGCGGTCCGTCGAAGATCCGCCCCGAACAGCTCGCCGCCCTCGCCGCGTCCGGCGCGACGTACCTGGGCACCTCGCACCGGCAGCGACCGGTCAAGTCGCTGGTCGGCCGGGTCCGGTCCGGGCTGGCCCAGCTGTTCTCGCTGCCCGACGGTTACGAGGTGCTGCTCAGCAACGGCGGTTCGACGGCGTTCTGGGACATCGCCGCCTTCGGTCTGGTGCGCGCCAAGTCGCAGCACGTGACGTTCGGTGAGTTCTCCAGCAAGTTCGCCAAGGTCACCAAGGACGCGCCGTGGTTGGGCGAGCCGTCGGTCATTACGAGTGAGCCGGGCACCCACCCGCTGCCGGTCGCCGAGGACGACGTCGACGTCTACGCGCTGACGCACAACGAGACCTCGACCGGCGTGGCGATGCCGATCAGGCGGGTAGCCGCGGACGACTCGCTGGTGCTGGTCGACGCCACGTCGGGCGCCGGTGGCCTGCCGGTCGACGCGCGCGAGGCCGATGTCTACTACTTCGCGCCGCAGAAAGGCTTCGCCTCCGACGGCGGGCTCTGGGTGGCGCTCGCCTCCCCTGCGGCGCTGGCCCGCATCGACGAGATCGCCGGCTCGGGGCGCTACGTGCCCGAGTTCTTCAAGCTGACGACGGTCGTCGACAACTCGCGGAAGGACCAGACGTACAACACCCCGGCCGTGGCGACGCTGGTGCTGTTCGCCGAGCAGGTCGAGTGGATGCTGGCGAACGGCGGGCTGGCCTGGACGACCGCCCGGACGGCCGATTCCGCGCAGCGGCTCTACACATGGGCAGAGAAGTCGTCGTTCGCCACCCCGTTCGTTGCCGATCCGGCGCAGCGCTCCAACGTGGTCGGCACGATCGACTTCGTCGACGAGATCGACGCCGCCGAGATCGCCAAGACGCTGCGGTCCAACGGCATCGTCGACACCGAGCCGTACCGCAAGCTGGGCCGCAACCAGCTGCGCATCGGGATGTTCCCCGCCGTCGACCCCGCCGACGTCGAGGCCCTCACCGCCTGCATCGACTACGTGGTCGACCGGCTCTAGTCACGCACCGTCGGTCCCCGTCCGGGCCGCGCTGACGGCCGTCATCGAACGGGGCCACAAACCCGCCGGCTAGAGCTCGGGGGGTGGAGGCTTGGGCTGGCCGGCGGCGGGCGGGCCCCAGGGGAGGCCGTAGCGTTCGCAGGCTTGCCGCAGCGCCCGCAGGTCGGTGACGAACGACACGCGCCGCATGATCCGCCCGGCCGGGCTCCACACGACGAGCCTGGGCAGCCCCTGCTCGGAGTCGTCGACGCCCACGCCGCCGACGGTCTGGTGGACCAGGTTCCACTCGACCCGTCCGCGCCTGGTGATCGACGCGATCCCGGCGCCGGAGACCCGCAGCTGCGAGCGGTTCCAGTCGTACAGCCACGAGCCGCCGAGGCCCAGCAGCACCCCGATCGGCGCGCACCAGGCCAGCGCGATGCCGAAGCCACCGAGGTCGCCGCTCAGCCACACCGCGCCGAGGACCGCGACGGCCTCGCACAGCAGCACGGTGCCGGCGCTGGCCCAGACCCGGGAGCGCCAGGTCGCGTCGAGCAGCACGCCGGGGTCGTTCGCCGGCAGCGGGGCCACGGCGGGGGCGCTGTCGAGGTCGGGCTCGGTGGCCGTGGCGAACCCGGACACCGTGCCGTGGAAGGCGGCGTTGAGGTACGCGTCGTACTCCGCGTCGGTCACCGTCAGCCCGGCCTGCCGGGCCGACTCGCGCAGCTCCGTACGGGCGATCCGCAGCACGGACAGCGGGGCCGCGAAGAACTCCTCGCCGTCGGAGTCGTACACCCGAAGCCAGGCGTGCCCGCCGATGGTGAGCAGCTCGATGCCGCCGATCCGGTCGCTGGGCATCCGCAGCACGACGTCGCCCGCGGCGTCGGCCCAGCCGAGCCCGTCGTCGTGGACGACGAGGCGGCCTCCCGGCACCTGCGCGAAGACCTCGGGCAGCCCGTCGAGGCCGTATTCTGACGGCTTGAGCGCCCGCGGGCCCGACGTGACGACGTGGTAGGCGTGCTCGTCGAGCGCGTGCGCCAGCTGGAACGGTTCGAGCTTGTCCGCGGGCAGCCTGGCCAGCAGCTCCTGCCGGTAGCCGAAGACGAGGCCGCTCAGCGGGATGGACCGCGGCTCGCCGGTCCAGCCGTCGAGCGTCAGGCCCGGCCCGAGCACGATCGCGGCGACGTCGGCGGCGGCCACCTCGCGGCCCCGGTGCCCCCCGCGGACCCGGATCGCCTTTCCCGTGATCTCCCAGCGGATGGGCGCGGTACGGGCCAGCCGGCGACGCGTGGCGATCAGCACGGCCGCCCCCAGCAGCGCCCAGCCGCCCGCCGCCAGCCGCGCCGAGAAGTCGACCTCACCGATCGCCTGGACGGCGATCCGCGCGATCATGGTCAGCGCGAGCAGAGCGGTCAGCAGGCCCAGCGCCGCCAGCCGTCCACGCGCCTGGATCGAGGACGACACCAGCCGTACGGGAGCCGGGGCGTTTGGACCGTTCCCGTCCGATTCGCGCGGGTTGGCAACCGGGCCGTGTGCGGTCACGTCGGCTGAAGCGGGGTTGGGCGGGGTGGCGTGGGCCGGTACGGGGGTCTGCTCGACCGTGTCGTCGGCCATGGGGTCGTGCGCCGCGCGCAGCAGCTCGGCCTCCTGGTCGAGCAGCCGCTTCTCGCTGACCCGGCCGGGCGCCGGTTCGTCGTCGTCGGAGAAGGTGGAGACGTCGGCGTCGAGCACGTGGATCGGGATGCCGAACCGGCGGGCCATGATGAACAGCGGCAGCGGCTCCAGCCCCATGTCGGCGAGCTCGCCCACGGCCGTGCGCCCGAACTTGTGGAAGACGGTCAGCACGCCGTCGTCGGCGGTCACCGCCAGCTCCTCGATGCGGGTCCGCTCGTACCGCGCGGTGACGACGCCGCGTCGGTCGACGCGCTCCAGGCCCGCCGTGGTCAGCCGCCAGTACGGAGCGGGACGGGGGCCGACGATCGCGCCGGCCGCCCACGGCAGGGCACAAGCGGCCACGATGAGCACCATCCACAGCCACACCGGACGGACCGGAAGCAGCGCGATGACGAACGCCGCCAGCGCGAACGCCCCGCCACCGACCGGTCGCAGCCGCCCGGCCATCGGACGGAGTCCGACGAGCTCATGGTCCATAAGCACAGATCCTGGCACGTTTCGGGGCAGATCACGTCACGGTCTTTGATGGCGCGTCAGGAACGGCGTCGGATAACGACGACGGCGACCACCATCGCGACGCCCGCGGCGAGGGCAAGCCCGAGCACGGTACCGCCGGGACGACGGCCCGGCTGGTCTTGTGCGGCAGGGGATTTCGACGACGTCGGGGCCTTACGGGCGGGTGTGGGCGTCGGCCTGGCTTCGGGCGGTAGTGGGATTCGCCACACCGGCTCGTCGGTGCCCTCGGATCCGGCCAGCAGCGACCCCCCGTCGAGGCTGTAGGCGATCGACTCGCCCTGCCGCTGATCGGGCAGCGACACCACCCGGAGCAGTTTGCCCGGCCGGGACGGCGACATCGCGTAGACGTAGGCGGCCGTGTACGTACGGATGACGAAGGACCGGCCGTCCGGGGCGAAGGCGCCGTCGGTCGCGATGGCGGGCGCGCCGGCCACCTTGCGGAGCACGTTGAAGCCGCTGGTCCGCAGCCGCGTGGGCGCGGCGTACAGTGCGCCGCCGAACAGCTTGCTGGCGATATAGAGCCGGTTGGTGCGCGGGTCGATCAGCACGGTCTCGGCGTTGCGCGGCCCGTCGGCGTACTTCAGCCGGAACGCCGTGGCCCGCAGCGTCTGGCTGCGCAGCTGATTGGGCTCCGGGACCCGGTAGACCGTGACGTACGGCCACGCACCGCCCATGTTGTCGCCGATGTCGGCGACGAACAGCGCCGGCCGGCCCGCCCCGTCCCGGCCCAGCGCCATGCCCTCCCAGTCGCGCGCGCCCGCGCCGGCGAGCGTGAAGGTGGCTCTGGTACGACCGTCGCGGCCGATCGCGAAGATCGTCGGGGATCCGCCGGAGTCGTTGTGGGTGTAGATGATCCCCGGGTGCTTGCGGCTCACGGCCATGCCGCTGGCCTCGGTGATCCGCGGGTCGGAGACGGTGCACACGACGCTCGCCTTGGGCCGCGCGGCCGCCACGCTCGTCTCGGGGCCCGCGGTCGCGGCCGCCGCCGGCGCCGCCGGCAGCAGCGACGCGATCCCCGTCAGGCACGATCCCCGCAGCGCACCGAGCATGCGCCGATCCTCCCCGATCGGTGTACCGGCGGCACGCCGACCCGCCACCGTCGTCGTACGTCAGGGTCTCACGACGGGGCCCGGGCTACTTAGGTCAGGCGGCGGGAACGCACTCGGCGGCGACCAGATGGCGCAGCTCCGCGCGGTCGCGCATCATGTCGGCCTCGGTGAACCCCGTCCATACCCGGACGTCCATATCGGCCGGTCGGGCGGTGGGCCGAAACCCAGAGCGGGCTACGATCCGCTGCTCACGGTCGACCGCGAGGTACGTGCCCTCCCGCAGCATCCACCGCGTGACGAACCGTACGGGAGTGTGCCGCTCGACCTCGACCAGCCAGCGCGGGTTGGAGACCCAGTAGAGGTTCCGGTCGGCGTCGACGGCCACGGTCAGCGGGCTCAGCGCGGCGCGGGCGAGGTGCAGCCGGCCGCGGTCGGCCCAGGCGAGCGCGGCCCGGCCCAGGATGGCGCTCAGCACATCGGCGATCCGGCCGGTGTCATGCCCGGCCGTGGCCAGCGCCTGGAAGATCGGCTCGCTGTCGGTGCCGCCGGCCGGCTGCGGCAGGGCGAACCCGGCGCGCAGCGCCAGCGCGTCGACGTCGCCGTTGTGCGTGGCGACGATGACGTTGCGGCTCCCCGCCGACGGCCCGCCGGAGACCACGCCCTCGACGACCTGCGGGCTGGCGTTGACCAGCTCCTGTGCGGACCCCTGAGTCGCCCAGCGGGTGTGGCCGAGCGCGAGCGGGGCCGCGTCCAGCGCCGGCAGCAGGTCCGGCCGCCAGACGGACGAGAAGGAGCCAAGGCCCTTCACCACCCGTACGTCGTTGTCGCCGACGAACGCCACGCCGGCCGAGTCGCGGCCGCGCTCCTCGGCCAAGGCGCCGAAGATCACGAACGCGTCCGACGCCCACTCGCGGTGCTCCCCTTCCGGAGCCCGCAGCAGACCGAACAATCCGCACATGTCAGGTGAGACGCGGGCGGGGGCCGCCTGGTTCTCCTTACTCCACACGGGCCGGGTGAGCTGGGCACCCAGCGTCTTGGCGCCGAGCGGAGCCGATTAAAGTTCCAACGTGAACCGTTCGCCGCGCTGGCTGCTGCCGGTCGTGCTCGCCGCACTGGTCCTGGCCGTGATCGTCGGCGCCGTCCTGTCCTGATCGGGCTTCAGTCCTTGAGGGTCCAGCTCTTGATCGTTTCGTAGCGCATCTTGGCGCCGAGGTGACTGCGGACGAGGTGGACGGCGCCAGCGGTCCACGGCGTCCCCGCGTACGCGGCCAGCTCGTCGATCAGCGGCCGTA
This sequence comes from Streptosporangiaceae bacterium, assembly GCA_036555725.1. Taxonomy (GTDB): domain Bacteria; phylum Actinomycetota; class Actinomycetes; order Streptosporangiales; family Streptosporangiaceae; genus CALAED01. The sequence goes on from DATBKU010000038.1 coordinate 72,420, forward strand.
CGTCGGTCGGGCGGCGGCACCGGGCCAGGGTGAGGTGCGGCCGGAACGGCTTGTGCTCGCTCTCGGGCGACCCGGCGCGGCGTCCGGCGGCGCACGCCGAGGCGGACAGCCGGCTCAGGGCGCGGCGGTCGCCGTACAGACCCGTCCAGAGCACCCGCGCGTGTGCGCCCCGCGCCGGAAAGGCGCCGGCCCCGGCGAACGACAGGTCCATCCGGGAGTAGCGCCCGGCGACCCGCTCCAGCCGGGGCACCAGCCGTTCCAGCGACCGCTCCTCGACGTCGCCGAGGAAGGCGAGCGTGATGTGCAGGAAGTCACGCCGCACCCACTTGAGGTCAGGCCACGCGTCACGGTGCGGAGCGACCAGCTCTTCGATCTCATCGAGGATCTCCGGTGGCGGCATCAGCGCCACGAACAACCTCATAGGACGGTCCAGCGGGCCACGCCGGGAGGGCAGGTCGCGTGGACACGGAATCCGCAGGCCACACCCCTAGTTTTTCAGCACCGGTACGGCTTGTCACGACGTGTGCGATCACAACAATTGCCAGATCTCACGCGTCGCCATCGGCGGGCGCGACCATCATCGCGGCCCGGCGCGCTCGCCCCGGGACCGCCGCCCGCAGGTGCCGCAGGATCGTCTCGCGCGGCACCATGACGGCGACGACCGCCAGGGTGGCGATGGTCGACACCAGCCCGCCCGCGACGAGACCGGCCCGCGGGCCGAGGTGCTCGGCGAGCCAGCCGATCACCGGCGAGCCCAGCGGCGCCGTGCCCGCGAAGACGAGCATGTACAGGCCCATCACACGGCCCCGCATCTCGGGCGACACGCTGAGCTGCATCGTGGCGTTGGCCGCGGTGTTGAACGTCAGCAACGCGATGCCGGTGGGGACGAGCAGCACGAGGAACCAGCCGTACGTCGGCATCAGCCCGGTCACCACCTCCAGCACGCCGAACATCACGGCGGCCGCGGGCAGCAGCGGGCGCGGCGGCCTGGCCCGGCGCGCCGCGAGCAGCGACCCGGTAAGCGCGCCGACGGCGAGCATGGTGGAGGCGAGCCCGAACGACGACGCCCCGGTGTGGAAGGTCCCGCGCGACATGAGAGCCATGGTCATCTGGAAGTTCATGCCGAACGCGGCCACGAAGGCGACGAGGACGAGGATCAGCACAAGGTCGCGGCGCTTCCGTACGTATCGGAGGCCCTCGCGCAGCTGGCCCTTGGCCCGGGGGGCCGGCTCGGCGCGGTGCAGTTCGCGTTCGCGCATCAACGCGAGGCCGGCCAGCACCGCGGCGAACGACGCCGCGTTGATCAAGAAGACGGGGCCGGTGCTGAAGAGCGCGATGGCCACGCCGGCGATGGCGGGGCCGAGGATCCGGGCGGAGTTGAAGATCGCGCTGTTGAGGGCGATGGCGTTCGGCAGGTCGGTCCTGCCCACCATCTCGACGACGAAGGTCTGCCGGGTCGGGTTGTCCACGGCGGTGGCCAGGCCAAGCGCGAAGGCCAGGACGTACACGTGCCATACCTCGGCGACGCCGGCGAGCACCAGCGCGCCCAGCAGCAGGGCCAGCGAGCCCATGACGGCCTGGGTGATCATCAGGATCCGGCGCTTGTCGTAGCGGTCGGCGATCACGCCGCCCCACAGCCCGAACAGCAGCAGTGGCAGGAACTGCAGCCCCGTCGTAATGCCCAGTGCGAGGCCGTTGTTGTGGGTGAGGTCGAGGACCAGCCAGTCCTGGGCGACCCGCTGCATCCAGGTGCCGGTGTTGGAGACGATCTGGCCGCTCGCGAACAGCCGGTAGTTACGCCGCCGCAGCGACCGGAAGATCCCTAGCCCGCCTTGCTGAGCTTCTCCAGGATGGGCGCCGCCTGCCGCAAGATCGCCCGTTCGTCGCTCGTCAGCTCCTGCAGCCGTCGCGACAGCCAGGCCTCCTTGCGGCGCCGCTCCTCCTTGAGCAGCTCCCGGCCCTTGTCCGTCACGTTCAGCACGACCTGACGGCCGTCGGTCGGATGCCGGCTCCGGATCAGCAGGCGCTGGTCCTCCAGCGCCGCGATCACCCTCGTCATGGACGGCGGCTGCACTTTCTCGTGCTCCGCCAGCTCCCCCGGTGTCATCGAGCCGTGCCGCTCGACGGCCGCGAGCGCGGCGTGCTGCGTGGCGGAGAGTGAGCTGCCGCCTTGCGCGCGTAGTCGGCGGGATAGTCGCGCGATCGATATGCGCAGGTCCTCGGCGAGCCCCGCGCGGCTTCTGGTCTGGGATGTTGCCATGGTGATTAGCTGAAGTCATTACTCTTGCTAACGGTATCCGAAGATCGGATATTTCCGCCAGGTCGTTAGCAAGGCGTACGATCTCGGCATCCTCCTCGCCGGACGCTCAGGGCCACCTAGGGTCATCGTCGCACGCCGCGGGGTGCTCAGCTCACACCGAGCAGTTCCTTCACCGGCACGATCGCGAAGTAGACCACGAACAGCACCGCCACCACCCACAGCAGCGGGTGGACGTCCTTGGCCCGCCCGCGCACCGCCTTGATGACGACGTACGACACGAAGCCGGCGCCGATCCCGTTGGTGATCGAGTAGGTGAACGGCATGATCACGATGGTGAGGAAGGCGGGGATCGCCACGTCGAAGTCGCCGAAGTCGATGTTGCGTACCTGCGTCATCATCAGGAACCCGACCACGACGAGGGCGGGCGTCGCCGCCTCGAACGGCACGACCGTCACCAGCGGGGCGAGGAACATCGCGCCGAGGAACAACACCCCTGTCGCCACACTGGCCAGGCCGGTCCGGGCGCCCTCGCCCACGCCCGCCGCCGACTCGATGTACGTCGTGTTGGACGACACGGAGGCGGCGCCGCCGGCCGCCGCGGCCACCGAGTCGACGAGCAGCACGTTGCGGATGCCCGGCAGGTTGCCGTTTTGGTCCAGCAGGCCGCCCTGGGCGCCGACACCGACGACCGTGCCCATCGTGTCGAAGAAGTCGGCCAGCATCAGGGTGAACACGAGCAGTACGGCGGCGACCACGCCGACCTCGGCGAAGCCGCCGAACAGGCTGAACTGACCGAGCAGGCTGAGGTCCGGCTTGTCCACGATCTTGCTGGGCAGCTCGGGAACGTTCAGGCTCCAGCCCCGCGGGTTGTCGACGGACGAGCCGACGTTGGCGATGGCCTCGACGACGATCGCCAGGATGGTCATGGCGACGATGCCGATGAGGATCGCGCCCTTGACCCGCCGCGCGACCAGGATCGCCATGAGGAGCAGGCCGATGGCGAACACGAAGACCGGCCACCCGGCGAGCTGCCCCGTCTGGCCGAGCTGGACCGGCACCGTGGTGCCGGCGACGTCCGGGATGCGGTGGACGAACCCCGAGTCGACGAACCCGACCAGCGCGATGAACAGCCCGATGCCCACCGAGATCGCGGTCTTGAGCTGGGTCGGGATGGCGTTGAACACCGCGGTACGGAACCCCGTCAGCACGAGCAGGGTGATGACGATCCCTTCCAGCACGATGAGGCCCATCGCGTCTTCCCACGACATGTCGGTCGCGATCCCGACGGCGACGAAGGCGTTCAGGCCGAGCCCGGTCGCCAGCGCGTAGGGATAGCGGCCGACGACACCCATCAGGATGCACATGATCCCGGCCACCAGTGCCGTGGCCGCGGCGACCAGCGGGATGCTGGCCCCCTTGGCGGTCAGGTCGCCCAGGAACTGATGGTCCTTGTCGGCCACCGTGCCGATGATCAGTGGGTTGAGGACGACGATGTAGGCCATCGTGAAGAACGTGGCCAGCCCGCCGCGCAGCTCCCGGTTGACGGTGGACCCGCGCTCGGTGATCTTGAAGTACGTGTCCAGGCCGCCCAGCGATCGCTTGCTTGTCGATTCGGTGGTGCTCACGGGCGCAGATTGACAGAAACGGCGGTACAGGGGAAAGACCCCGAGAGCACAAGTTCACAACAAAGATCAGGGCCAATACGGTGCGAGCCAGGCAATTCGGGCCGCGACGAAGTGGCCTACGCTTGATCACATGTCCCGACCGCGCCGCCCCGAGCCGCCGCCGCTCGAGACGAACGACGTCTTGATCGCCCTGGTCGGCACCGGCGCGTGGGCGGTCGCGCTGGTCGTCCTCCTCATCATTGGGCTCCCCACGCCGGACCGCTGGTGGCTGTGGGTGTGCCTCGGCGGCATCGGCACCGGCCTGTTCGCCGTCTGGTACATCCCGCGGCTGCATCGGGGCCGGGCCGCGCTCGCCGCCCGCCGCGCTGCCGGTCCCCCCGGCGCGAACGGTCCCCCCGGCGCGAACGGTGCCGCCGGTGCCGCGGGTGCCACCGGTGCGGCCGGCAAGGACACCTGACCGAGCTCAGCCGTCCGGCTCCAGGTCGGCCTCGGCGAGCACGTCGGCGACCGCGCCGGGCGCCCGCAGCACCGCCCCGATCAGCAGCCGGTCGGCCCAGCGCCCGCCGGCCCACGCCAGTCCGCGCGCCAGCGCCGACACCTGGTCGGCGCCGCCTGTCCCGCCAACATGGACGACGTCCCCCTCGCACCACCACGGTACGGACCGGCCCGCCACGACGAGGTCCGCGTGCCGGTGGTAGGACGCCGGGGCCGCCGGGAGGACCTCCCGTACGACGTCCGGCACGGGCCGGACCACACCCGCCGACTCCACCTCGCCGCCGACCTCCTCGCTCGCCAGCGGCAGATCGAGCAGGTCGGCGAGATCGGCGGCCCGCTCGTACGACGCGATCACCAGCGGCTGCCCGGCCAGCAACGGCAGCAGCGCCGGGCTGTTCAGCACCAGCGCGTCCTCGGCGGGCACCACCTCGACGGCGCCGTCGACCAGCGCCCGCACCCGATCCGGCGGCGTCACCTCGGCCACACCCGCCAGCGCCGTCCACAAGGCCCGCAGCTGAGCGCGGGACACCGTACGGCTCGGGTCGGCCAGCCGCGCCAGCAGGTCGTCCGGCTCGGTGAGCACCTCGGCCAGGGAGGTCCGCACGCCCAGCGCGCGCAGGAGTTCCGGCTCGGCGGTCGCGGGCGCCAGGTCGTACAGGCCGGTCAGCACCGGATCGGCGTCCGGCGACCGCAGCCCGTCCGGCCGCCGTCCGGCGAGCACCGGGTGCCGGCGCAGCCACCACGCGGTGTACGAGGGGACCCGTGCGCTCCGCCCGTCCGCGAGCAGCACCCGCGTGGGCTCGACCAGCGCCGCCCGCAGCGGCGGCTCGGCCAGCAGGTCCAGCGCGACGTCCCACCGCTCGACCAGCTCCAGGTCTCGTACGGCCGTGAGCTCCGGGACGATGGGCGGGAGGTCCAGCGCGGGCAGCCCGGCCACCACGTCGTCGGCCCACGCCTCTTGGTCATCGAGTTGCAGATCGAGGTCGGCCAGCGGTACGTCGTGCTCCTTGACCAGCGCGAACGTCCGGAGCACACCGACGGCCTCGAGCGGCCGGGCGCCGTACCGTTCGATCAGCTTGGCGTCGACGACGCCGAACGGGCCATCCGCGGCGACGGCCGCACGCAGTGGGGCGTCCGGGAACAGCAGCTCGCCGGCGGCATACCGGCCACCGTCTTCGGCGGGCAGCGCCAGCTCGGCCAGCCACGGGCGCTCGCCCGGCTCGCCGCCCGCCGCCGTTACGAGCGACAGTACGGCCGCCGCGACGGCGTCCGGATCTTCGGCTTCGTACGACTCCGCCACCGCGGCCCGCACGGCCGGGTCGTCGAGCACCGCACTCGGTCCGGCCGCCGCCGCACCGAGCCGTACCAGCAGCGGATGTGCGGCATCGGGATGGACGAACCGCAGCTCGAGGACACCCAGCACGGCGGGGTCGAGGTCGTCGTCGGCGATGAGCAGCCCGCGCGGCCCGCGCACCAGCCGCCCGTCGGCGAGCGGCACGGGCAGCGCTCCCAGCGCGTCCTGATCGGCGCCGGCGAGGGCGTCGTACAGCCGGCGCCACCAGTCCGGGCTCCGGTCGAGGTCGGCGAGCTCGTCGACGACGTCGGCGAGCTCCATCCGCCGTACGCCCAGCGCCGTCAGCGCCGGATGGCGTACCGGCCACCCGGTCGGCAGCAGGCCCGGCAACACAGCACTCATACCGACCCCATGACGGGGTCCCGCCCCCGCCTCCGCCAGCAGCTCGATGAGCCCCGCCGGTCCGTCGACCGCGACCGCGTCCCGCCCGCGCCGTGGCCCGGAGTCGCCGCCGGGCAGCAGCGGGGTGTCGGGGAGCCGGGCCAGGATGGCGCGGCGCAGCCTGGCGTCCAGCGCACCCGCGGCCACCGGCCCCGGCACCATGTCGAGCAGCGCCGGGGTCGTCGGCAGCGCCCGCAGCAGGGTCACGTAGGCCTCGGCGGCCTGGTCGACGAGAAAGTCGGTCAGCGGTCCTTCGGCCACATGCCGCCGGTCCGGGGCCAGCGGGAAGGACGCGATCAGCAGTGCGGGCAGCCCGAGCGGTTCCGCGCTGGGCGTGGGCGCGTGCACCACCGGGGGCACGTCCGGCTGCGGGGCGTCGGTGACCGCCCAGCGCAGCCGCCAGTACGGCCGGAAACGCTCCTCGGTGGGCCGGTCGGCCAGCAGCTCCGGGGCCAGGTCGCCGTGCGCCTCGACGGTCCGCCACGCGACGTCGTTGATCGTCGTCGTGCCCGGCTCACGCGTCGCGGTGAGGCTGCGTACGGCGCTGTCGACGTCGATGTCGATCCGGCCAAGGGCCGGGAGCGCCAGCATGAGGGCCGGACCGACCTGCTCCAGTTGCCCGCGCACCAGGTCGGCCGCCGCGGCGTCGCGCAGCGGCAGCCGTACGACGGTGTCGTACCCCTCCGGCGGGACAACCTCGGGAGCGCCGGCGAAGGGCAGCCGGAGCGCGGGCACGTGATCGGCCCGGCGTTCGAGCTCGCCCGCCAGCTCCGGGATTTCGGCGACCAGCTCTCGGGTACGGGCCGCCGACCACGTCACGCCACCGGCTCGGGACGCGATGGCGGGCTCGTCGGTGACGGCGACCACGGCCGCGAACCCGACGCCGAACCGCCCCACCGTCTCCCGCCCAGCACCGCCGCTGCCCGCATCGTCTCGGCCCGCGTCGTCTCGGTCTGTGTCGCCGCTGCCCGCTTTGTCGGAGGCGCGCAGCGTGGACAGCGCCAGCACCCCGGCCGCGTCGAGCGGGGCGCCGGTGTTCGCCGCCGTCAGCACCCCGTCGGACAGCCGCAGCCACAGCCGTCCGGGCCGGCCGGTGCGGACGGCCGCGTCGGCGGCGTTCTGGGCGAGCTCGATGACGACGCGGTCGCGGTAGCCGCCGAGCGCGAAGTCCTCTTCGGTGTTCGCGTCCTCCCGGAACCGCGCCGGCAAGGCCGTCCACGCCGCGAGGACCCGCTCCCGCACCCCCGCCGTGCCATAAGGATCCACGTCAGGAGTGGCCGAGTGCCTCGTCGGCGGCGGCGCGGGTGCGTACGGTGTCGTAGACCAGCTCGTCGACGACCGGCGGCGTGCTCTCGACGGCCGGCGGCGCCGCGACGGCCTCGGAGTGGGCCCCGCAGCCGTGGTCGACCGCGACGACCTTGCCGTCGTCGGGCGCGTACTCGTTGGCGCACACCCCGAACAGTTGTCGCATGGAGCCCGCGAGCGGCATGAAGAAGCCGCAGGTCGCGCACTGCGCGGGCGCCGCGTGCGCGATCGGGCTCTGCGGCCCGGGCGGCCCTTCGTACCACCGCTCGGCGGTCTCGTCGCGGCCCTCGAGGGACAGCACCCGGGCCCGCCCGAGACCCAGCTCCCACAGCTGCTGCCGGTCGGTGGCATCGCTGGTCTCGGTGAAACCCGGCGCGAGCCGTACATCGTCGGCGGGGGTGGGCAGCAGGTCGCCCGGGCCGAGGTCGCCGGGACGCAGCCGCTCGATCCACGGCACCCACGGCGGAGCCAGCAGCGCCTCGTCGCCGGGCAGCAGCGCGACCTCGCTGACCGTGACGGTCTTGGCGCGGGACGCCCGCGCGACGGTGACCGACCACCGCCAGCCGCGGTACGCGGGGTCGAGACAGGCGAAGAAGTGGGTGACCACACGGTCGCCCTCGGCGCGCATGCCGAGGTGGTCGCCGATCTCGTCGGGCCGGGCCAGATCGGCGGCCACCGCACGAGCGTCGTCAACCGCCGCCGCGCAGGCGGGATCGACGGCCGTGGACCGGGTACGCCCGGTCACAGACGAAGAACGCAGTGGGCTCACCCCTAAAGCTTATGCATGAGCCCGGCAGCCAACTCACCCGCCGGCGGCGTCCGGAATCGGAGGGCTCACGGACAAACACATGATTGTGTCTCATCCACGCTAGTGCGTGCGCAGCACTACCGCGGATCGGGTAACAGTGGTCGGGAAGCACGTTTGCGGGTTCCGCATCGGTCTCGGAGAGGGAAACTGGTCGCTATGGGTGTGAGGGCTCGCGTCGGCGCCGCCGGACGGTCGACACGTGGCGCGGCCCAGACGACGGGCCGGTTCCTGCGCCGGGCCACGTACGCCCAGGGTGCGGGCCGCACCGGCCTCGGCAACCTGATCGAGCTCAGCGCGCTCAACAGCGCCGGCGACGCGCTGATCGCGGTGGCGCTGGCCGGCACGATGTTCTTCGGCCTGCCCGTGGACGAGGCCCGCGGCCGGGTCGCCCTCTACCTCCTCGTGACGATGGCGCCGTTCGCGCTGGTCGCGCCGCTGGTCGGGCCGGCGCTCGATCACATGCGGTCCGTACGCCGGATCGCCATCGCCGGCACGATGCTGGCGCGGGCGCTGCTGTGCTGGGGGATGGCGGGCGCGGTCACCCACAACGACCCGCTCACCCTGCTGCCGTCCGCGTTCGGCGCGCTCGTGCTGTCCAAGGCGTTCGGGGTGTCGCGCAGCGCCGTCACGCCGCGGGTGCTGCCCAAGCAGATCACCCTCGTCACGGCCAATGCCCGGGCCACGTTCGCCGGCCTGATCGCGGCGGCGGTGGTCGCTCCGCTGGCGGCCGGGATGAACCATCTCATCGGCGCGGGCTGGGTGCTGCGGCTCGGCACGATCGTCTTCTTCGCCGGGGCGATCTGGAGCCTGCGGCTGCCGGCGCACGTCGACGCCGACGAGACCGAGGGCGCCCCGGCCAAGGCGCACAAGGGCCGCTGGCGCACCCTGTTTCAAGTCGGACCCGCGGTCGGTGAGGCGATGCGGGCCAACGCCGCGCTGCGCGCCTTCTCCGGGTTCCTCATCCTCTACCTGGCCTTCGTGCTCCAAGAGAAGGGGTTCAGCTCGGTCTCGCCCAACGTGGCGCTCGGCCTGCTCGCGGCCGCCGCGGGGCTCGGTGGGCTGGTCGGCACCGCCGTCGGCGCCGCGGTCAAGACCCGGGCGCCGCAGTTCATGCTGTACGGCACGCTGGCGGCCACCACGGTGATCACGGCCGCCTGCGCGGTGTTCTTCGGCATCGCGACGGCGCTCGCGATCGCCTTCGTCGGCGCCTTCGGCCAGACTCTCGGCAAGCTCAGTCTCGACGCGGTCGTCCAGCGCCGCATCGGCGAGGAGATCCGCTCGTCCACCTTCGCCGTCTCCGAGACGATCCATCAGCTGGTCTGGGTGATCGGCGGCGTCGTCGGGCTCGGCGCGTCCATGATCGCCGATGGCCGGGTCGCACTCGGGATCGTTGCCGCCGCGCTCGCGCTGACGTTGGTCGCGCTGCTGTCCCGGCGCGCGCGACGGAGGCGCCACCTGGCCAAGCGGGCCGCCGACGACCAGCGACCGCCACCGCCGCAGCAGAGCGGCGAGCCCAGAGTGGCCGGGGACACGCCCTGATCGGCCCGCCGAGGCTGTGCGGACTCAGTGGTCCAGGTCGTCGGCGACGGCGCGCAGGACGGCGGCGATCTTCTTCGCGTCGCGCGCATCCGGTTGCTTGCCGCGGCGATAGGTCGTGGAGATCCCGTCGAGCAGCTTGATGAGGTCTTCGACGATGATCACCATCTCGTCGGGCTTCTTCCGCTTGGCGCGCGCGACGGACGGCGGGGCGTCGAGTACGTGCACCTGCATCGCCTGCTGCCCGCGACGACCCTCGATGACGCCGAACTCCACCCGCTGCCCCGATTTGAGGGCCGTCACGCCGCTGGGCAGCGCGGAAGAATGCACGAAAACCTCACCCCCGTCGTCACGGGTGAGGAAGCCGAAGCCCTTGTCGGCGTCATACCACTTGACCTTGCCACTGGGCACGGGTGACCTCGTCTAGCTCGTTGCCGGGATGTATCAAGGCTAGTGCCTCGAAGCAGCAGGGTGAACAGCGATCACGATCACTTGTGATGCTCGCGAATCCAAGCGGGAAAGGCGAGCAGGTCGGGAAGGACGATGTCGGCGCCGTAGGCCCGCAGTGCCGCCACGTCGAACGGCCCCGACGCCACCCCAATGCTGGTCGCACCGGCGGCGCGGGCGGCGTCGACGTCTGCGGTGTGATCGCCGACGTAGACGCCGGCCGCGTGCTCCTTGAGCGCGGCGGCCTTCCCGGCCGCCCATAGCGCGCCGACGACGACCGTGACCGGCAGGCCGAGGAAACGTACGGTCCGTTCCGCGTCTCGCTGGTTCTTCGCGGTCACCACCATGGCCTGGTCGCCCCGATCGCGCACGGCCCGTACCGCCTCGTAGGCGCCCGCCATCGGCCGGGTCACCGGGATGGCGATCTCGGGATACAGTTCCCGAAAACGGGTGACCATGGCGGGGACATGCTCGGCGGGATACCAGTTGGCCAGCTCGATATCGAGGGGCGGGCCGAGCCTTGTGCAGATCAGCGCGCTGTCGATGAACACCCCGGTCTCCGCGGCAAGTACGTCGTAGACGGCCGCGATCCCCTGGCGGGTGTCGGCCAGGGTCATGTCGAGGTCGAAGCCCACCATGAGAGGCGCCACGCATCTCAGGGTAGGAGAGGCATATGGGCGGTCCGCACACGCAGGCCTACGCCGCGCATTCGCCTGGAGACCGCACTCGCCCGGCGGCTCATGTACGCGAGCGCCGCTATCGCGTACCCGCGCCCCCTCGGTAGTGGCGATGCGACGGGATCCGAGTGAGAGGGCGCGGGAGTCTGGCGCGAGATTGATCTACGAATTTTCGTCATCGTCCGGATTGGCGAAATCCGACCGTCCGAAACCAAAGTTTCGTGACCTGGCTATACCCGCTCTCTCACCACGCGAATCCATCTGATTTCATCGCGTCATCCCCCGAGAGGACAGCGCAATGACAGAGCATCCGGAAGGCCCCCCGGAGCAGGCGGCAGAGACCGGCGACGAAACCTCGACGGCCAAGGCGAAGACGGCGACCGAGGCGCCGCCCCGCGATAAGCACACCGGACCCGGGCGGCGTTCCCTCGCCACCCGGCGCACCTGGCGCCGGATGCTCGAGAGCCTCGCCACCGCCGTTGTGATCGTGGCGGTGGCCGTCGCGATCATCCTCGCGGTGCACATCGTGTTCGTCGTCTTCGAGGCCAACGGCGCGAACGGAATCGTCAAAACAATCAACGACTGGGCGGAGACGCTGGCCTGGAAGTTCAAGGACGTCTTCACCCCGGAGAGCCCTAAGACGTCGGCGCTGGTCAACTACGGCCTGGCCGCGGTGATCTACCTCATCGTCGGGCGGGGTGTGGCGGGCCTGATCCGCCGCGCCGCCTGAGCTACGGGCGGGCCCGTGCGGCGGGGCGCCGCCGCGCCCGCCCGACGGCTCAGGGCAGGTCGGGCAGGGCCTGCCAGTCGGCCCACGACAGGTCGTGGCCGGGGTAGCGCACGGTCTTGAACGGCCACGCCGAGCCGAGCCACTCCCGGACGAAATCGTCGAGCTCCTTTTCCAGGCCGCTCTCCGCCTCGTCGGTCCGCACCCAGAAGGAAACGTCCGCATCGGCGCCCACCTTGACCGGTGGGTCGATGTAAATGCAGCCCAGCAGCCGCGCCTCGTCCGGGGTCAGCACCGCGTAGTTGAAGGAGCGGCGAAGCTGCGCCTCCTTCTGGTGCCAGGCCAGGTCGACGAGGTCTTCTTCCAGGGTCAGGTCGGCCCGCGGCCAGCCCCACACCGGGCCGAACTGCGCCCAGAGTTGCTCCCGGCTGCTCATCACCGCGTCGTAGTCGCGTACGACGTCGTGCACGGTGATGGGTCGAATGCGGAACCGCAGCCCCGCCACGAGGGTGGGCACGTAATAGTCCTCGGGCAGGAACGCCACACCGGCCCCTTCCGATAGCGAGGTAGCGCGTTCTCCGGGCCCGTCTCTACGGTCGCGTCCCCGGCGGACCGACTGCGCGGTGGGACGAGCTCGGCGAACAAGCATCATCGATGCACAGCACTCTAATGTCTTCCGGCCCGACCTCGTGGCCTTGACCCGGACACTTGGGTCGTGATGGAGATCGTTAGGGCAACTCGCCGGGTCCATCCCAGAGGAGGCAGCAACACGGCAAAATGCCCTAGTGTCTTGGGGGAGGACAACACCAATGACGAGATCGACGCGCGAGCGGATCGTCGCGGAGGCCCTTCGGTTGTTCGCCGAGCGGGGTTACGCCGCCACGTCCGTCGCCGAAATCGAGGCCGCCTCCGGCCTGTCACCCGGGGCGGGCGGCCTCTACCGGCACTTCCGGTCCAAAGAGGAAGTGCTGGGCGCCGCCGTACGCGGGCACATCACCCGGACGCGTGAGCAGATCAGCACCGTGATGGAGCAGGCGACCGCGCTCGAAGATCATCCGCTCGAGGAACGGCTCCGGCTGACCTGCAAGACCGGCCTGGCCAAGATGCGCGAGGAACAGGACCTGATCCGCGTGCTCTTCCGCGACCTCGACCAGTTCCCCGGTCTCGTCGCCGAGATCCGCGAGGGCATCGTCAATCCGCTGTACGACGCCATCGGATCCTGGCTCTCCCGACAGCCCGAGTTCGCCGGGGCCGACGAAGACTGGCCGGCGATCTCCTCGATCCTGGGTGGCGCGGTGGTCAACTACTGGCTCGCCAACGAGTCCCTGTACGAGCCGCCGACCAGGATCAACGAGGAACGCTTCATCGCCGCGTGGGCTCGCCTGGCACTGGGACTCATCACGGTCGACCGCGCCCCCGCCTGACTCTCGTACAAACGCGTGACTGTCGACGCCCTCCGGCTGGCACGTACGGACCCGATCAGGGGCGGGCGCCGCCCCGCGTGAACCGTACGGACCGGGCGCCGATCGAGCGCAGCAGCCGCCACCCGAGATAGATCGCCGCGGCCGGGCCCGCTAGCCGGAACAGCAGCGGAACGTCACCCTCGCGCAGCCCGGCCAGCGCACCACCATCGCCCGTGGCGACCATGGCCACGACGGCCACCAGGGGCAGCGCGAGGACGCCGACCAGCTTCTCCTGAGCCGTCCAGGCGCGGGCCGCCAGGACCGCCGCCGCACCGAAGATCCACAACGGGATGGGCAGCAGGCCGCCGAAGGCAAGCAGCACGATCGCGCCCAACTCGATGGGATAGCGCCGGTACAGGGCGTCCAGGTCCACCGCTCCCCCGGCGTCCGCCGCCGACGGCGGTGACTGCGCCGTCGGCCCTCCGCGCGACGGCTCCTCGTCCCCGCGGCCGATCCGGGCGGGCCGTACGACGGGCTCTGCGACCGGCGGCCGGTCGGCGTCGTCGCGCACGCGCGACCCCGGCCCGGTCGAGCGCCGGTCGGACTCCTGCGTGGCGCGCGGCGTGGACCACGGCCTCGAGCGCCGCGTCGGCTGCCAGGTCCCCGGCTTCGTGGCGGGCGGCGCCGCGGGGCGCCGTACCGGCCTGGCGGGAGCTTCGGCGGGCGTGGTGCCGGCGCCGTCGGCGCCGTCGACGGAGCCGTCCAGCCGCCGTCGCTCCCTCATCACCAGCGCCTCCGGGTCGCCGAACTTGGCCAGCACCTTGCGCACCTGATTGGGCTCCGTCGCGCCGCCGGCCTGCGTGCGATACTCCTCGATCCGCTGCCTGAGCCGCGTGATGAACTCGAGCCGCTCCCGGGAGCCCAGATGCCGGAGCGCGATGTCGTTCGCCCGCCCCAGGTACTCCAGGACGAGCTGTTCGGCTCGCTCGCTCATCCGCTCAGCCCCGTGGTGACCTGCCGCGACGAATCACGGTGTCGCTCGGGCGGGCGCACCCCGTACGATGCGGCTCGTTCCGCTCGTCCATAGCTTGATACTGCCCCAATGGACGACCACTTACGGTTGAGGAGTGGAAACGTTCGCGGACTGGGTGCGGGCGCGCAGCGACGAGGAGTTGCGCGCGCTCCTCGCCGAACGCCCGGAGCTGATCACTCCGGTCCCCGCCGACCTGAACGCGCTGGCGGCCCGGGCTGCGACCCCCTCTGCCGTCGTACGGGGGCTGGACCGGCTGGACCGGTTCGCGCTGGCAGCGATCGAGGGGCTGCTCGTGCTGCCTCAGCCCGTGTCGTACGACCGGCTGGCGGCCGCGCTCGCCCCGGCCGCCGCGGTCCCCGGCAGCACCGGCGGCTCGGGTTCGGCAACTGACGCCGACGCGCAGGTCAGAATCGCGATCGACCGGCTCACCACGCTCGGGCTCGCCTGGGAGGCCGAGGACGGATTGCGGACCGCGCCGGGGGTGCGGCAGGCCCTGCAGTATCCAGCCGGGCTCGGCCCGCCGGCCCGCGAGGCATTCGCCGGCTATTCACCCGAACGCCTCGGGAATCTGGCCGCCGACCTCGGCGTCGCGCCGGATACGGCGTTCCCGGCGGCCGAGACCCTGCTCGACGCGATCTCCGCCCGGCTCGCCGACCCGGGTGACCTCATCGACGACGCCGGGGGTGAGGCGGGCGCCGCGCTCGACCACCTGACCTGGGGGCCGCCGGTCGGCCGGGTCGAGGGCGCCCGGCGGCCCGTCCGGATCGCCACCGCGGCCACGCCGATCGAGCGCCTGCTCGCCCGGGGACTGCTGGCCGCCACCGATGAGCGCGCCGTCGTGCTGCCCCGCGAGGTCGCCCTGCACCTGCGGGCGGGCCGACTGTTCCGCGATCCGGTCGGCGGCCCGCCCCCGCTGGACGGAGCGGTGCGAGACCGTACGGTCGTCGACCGAACCGCGGGCGGCGAGGCGTTCACCTTCGTCCGTACGGTCGAGGACCTGCTGGAGCGCTGGGGCGTACGGCCGCCGCCGGTCCTGCGCAGTGGCGGCCTCGCCGTACGAGATCTGCGGACCACGGCAGCGGAACTCGACGTACCGGAGTGGACGGCAGCGCTGCTGCTCGAGGTGGCCAACGCCGCGGGGCTACTCGCCCGGCACGGCGGCGAGTGGCTGCCGACCAGGACGTTCGACCTATGGCGGCTGCGCGACGTGGCGACGCGCTGGACGGAGCTGGCCGGGGCCTGGCTCGACACCGACCGCGTGCCCGGCCTGGCCGGCGGCCGCGACGAACGGGACAAGACGATCAACGCGCTGGCCGACGAGTCGGTCCGGACCAGCGCCGCCGCCGTACGGCGGGCCGTGCTGGAGGCGCTCGCCGCGACCCGTAAGGCCCCGGACCTCGACGCCGTACGGGCGTATCTCGCCTGGCGCGAGCCGCGGCGCGGCGGACGGCTGCGCGACCACATGATCGAGTGGGCGCTGCGGGAGGCCGAGGTGCTGGGCCTGACTGGGCGGGGAGCGCTGGCCAGGCACGCGCGGGCGCTTCTGGCGGACAGATCGGAGGGCCCGGGCGGGGGCGGCGCGGCGGCGCGGCTGGCCGACGTGCTGCCGGAGCCCGTCGACCACGTACTGATCCAGGCCGACCTCACCGCCGTCGCCCCGGGCCCGCTGACCGCCGAGCTGGCCCGCGAGCTCGGGCTGATGGCCGACGTCGAGTCGACCGGCGGCGCCACGGTCTACCGGTTCGGCCCGGACTCGATCCGCAGGGCCCTCGACGCGGGCCGATCGGCCGCCGAGGTGCTCGACGTCCTGCAGCGGCACTCCCGTACCCCGGTGCCGCAGCCCCTGACGTACCTGGTCGAAGACATCGCCCGCAAGCACGGGCACCTCCGCGTCGGCATCGCCTCCAGCTACGTACGCTGCGACGACCCGGCCACGCTCGACGAGATCCTCGCCTCGCGGGAGGCGCCCGGCCTGCGACTCCACCGGCTCGCCCCCACGGTCGTCGCCACCAGGCTGACCAGGTCCGAGCTGCTCGAATCGCTGCGGGCCATGGGATTCGCGCCGGTCGCCGAGTCGCCCGAGGGCGGCGTGGTGATCACGAGGCCGGACGCCCGGCGGGCGGAGCCGTCGACACGATTGCGCGCGATCGGCTGGTCGGCCGCGCCAGATGACGCCGTAGTCACGGCAGCCATACGGGCCCTGCGGGCGGGCGACGAGGCCGCCCGGCACAGCACGGAGTTCGCCCGGCTGCGGCTCGCCGCGCCGGACGGCGAACCGCCCCGTACCCCGTCTATGGCCACCGTCGAGGAGTTGCGGGCCGCGGTCGAGCGCGGCGGGCGGGTGTGGATCGGGTACCTCGACCAGCAGGGGCAGGCGTCGTCGCGCATCGTCGAGCCGGTACGCGTCGACGGCGGGTTCCTGACGGCGTACGACGCCACCCGCGCCACCGTGCAGCGGTTCGCCCTGCATCGCATCACGGGAGTCGCCAAGGTCGATTCACGCGCTTCCTCCTGACTCTCCCGGACCGGACATTCCCGGTCCGGCCCTTGACGTGGACGCCGATCAACGGTCGGCTTGGACCCGCGGAGTGGGATACCGGCCAGTAGAAGGGATAGCGGCAATGGGCGAGAAGCAGACGCTCAGCAGGCTCACCGAGGAGTCGTGGCAAAGGTTCGACGATCACGACTCGCTGTTCTTCGAGGGGACCTGGTACCGCAGCCACGATCTGGCCCACCGAGCCCGCCGGGTCTCCGGCGGCTTCGCCGAGCTGGGCATCCGGCCGGGCGACCGGGTGGCGGTGATGATGGCGAACTGTCCCGAGGTGCCCATTACATACTGGGCGCTGTGGCGGTCGGGCGCCGTCGTGACCCCAGTGGTCTTCCTCGTCTCCGCCGAAGAGCTCAAGCACATCCTCGCCGACAGCGGCGCCCGCGCCATCGTGACCACGCCCGAGGTGCTGGTGACCGTCCAGATGGCCACGGACGGCATGGACATCTCGATCATCGTGGTGGGCGACGGGCCCGAGCAGACCGTGCCGTACACCCAGCTCGAGGCCGGCGACGAGACGCCGATGGTGGACGTCGCCGAGGACGACCTGGCCGCGCTCATGTACACCGGTGGCACGACCGGGCGGGCCAAGGGCGTCATGCTGACCCACGCGGGGCTCTACCACACGTCGCTCGCCTCGCGCGAGGCCACCGAGATGCCGGGGCTCACCCGCGCGATCATGCCGCTGCCGATGTCCCACGCGTACGGACTGATCGTGACGCTGGTCGGCATGCAGGCGAAGGAGCCGGGGACCAGTGTGCTGATGCGCTGGTTCGACCCGAAGGAGTGGGAGCGGCTCGCCGCCGAGCACAAGAGCCAACTCGGGCCGCTGGTGCCCGCGATGATCCACATGCTGCTCGCCAACCCCGACTTCGGCAGCACCCCGCTGCCCGACCTGAAGTACGTCACCTCCGGCGCGGCGCCGCTCGCCCGCGAGACCATGGAGGAGTTCGAGCGGCGGCTGCCCGGCGTCCAGATCCTCGAGGGGTACGGCCTGACCGAGACGAGCGCGGTCACGTCGGTCAACCCGCCGGAGCGCCGCAAGGTCGGCAGCGTCGGTCTGCCGCTGCCGGGCTACCAGGTGACGATCCGCGACGAGGACGGCAAGGAGCTGCCGGCCGGCCAGGACGGCGAGATCTGCGTGCGCAGCGCCTCCCTCATGGTGGGCTACCGCAACGCGCCGGAGGCCAACACGACCGCACTCATCGACGGCGAGCTGCACACCGGCGACATCGGTCACCTCGACGAGGACGGCTACATCTACGTGGTCGACCGCAAGAAGGACCTGATCATCCGCGGCGGCTTCAACGTCTTCCCGCGCGACGTCGAGGACGCGCTCGCCGAGCACCCCGAGGTCACGATGGCCGGTGTGGTCGGCAAGCCCGACGCCAAGAGCGGTGAGGAGGTCGTCGCCTTCGTCTCCCTCGCGCCGGGCGCGACGGTGACGGCGGAGGAGCTCATCGCCTGGACCCGTGACCGCATCGGCAAGATCAAGTATCCGCGTGAGGTGCACATCGTCGACGCCGTCCCGGTGACCAGCGTCTTCAAGACGGACCGCAAGCGCCTGCGCCAGCTGCTGGCCGAGCAGTAGCACGGCCGCCGGCCCCGGAAGGAGGAGGTCACGATGGCGACCGGATGGGACGGCGCGAGCATGCCGCACTACCCCGAGCCGGAGTGGGCGCGGCTGTTCCGAGCCAACCGCGCCAAGGTCGCGAGCGGCGACCCGGGCAAGGCCGCCGAGGTCGTCCGCGACCTCTCCAGAATGGAACGCGAACGCGGGCTGCCCGCGGCGGGCCGGCGGCTGCTCGCCCGGGCTCGCGAGATCGCGGGCGACGGAGACGACACGCCTTAGGACGTCCGGCCGGGGCCGTCGTTTCGGGCTGCCGGACGGCCTCCCTCCGACGGATCCATGGATTCCCGCCGGGCTCACGTGACGCCGCCCGCACGGCCTTGTGCGTGCCGTAATTTATGCGGGTGGCCAACGACTACAGCGGTGATGTGTGGCGCGGCGAACACGCCGCGGACCTGGCGGAGTACCTCAGAGAGTTCGAGGCGGGCGGCTACCGGGTCGGCCGGGTCGTCGAGGCCGTGTGCGCGGGCTGTACGAGCACGGTCTTCCGGCTACGCGTCGACGCCACCGAGGGCTGCGCCGAGCGTACGTGCGCCGAGTGCGGCAAGACCGCGCTGATGCTGGACAGCGAGGACTACTGGGACGGCGCCGAGCCGGAGCCGGTCGTGTGTCCGTGCGGCGGCGACCGGCACGAGCTCGCGGTCGCCTTCTCGATGAGGGCGAACGGCGACGTACGGTGGGTCAGCGTCGGGCAGCGGTGCACCCGTGACGGCGTGCTCGGCTGCCCGGCGGACTGGAAGATCGACTACGCGCCGTCGGGCGACCTCCTGGAACGGGTCTGAGTTCGTACGGGGGGAGCCTCGTACCCGCCGGCCACGTCGGCGAGCAGCTCGGCGAAGGTGATCGCCGTGTCGTCCTCGTACAGCGGCCCCAGGACCTGTACGCCGACGGGAAGCCCCGCCCGCGTACGCCCGATCGGCGCGGCCACGGCGGGCAGGCCCGGCAGCGACGCGTGCGAGATCCAGAAGGTCTGGTCGGTGTAGGGCCGGTCGCCCTCGGGCGTCGGGATCGTCCGTTCGTCGAACGGCCTGCCGTCGTGCGGAAACGCGGGCGTGACGGTCGCCGGGCACAGGAAGACGTCGATGTCGTGGAAGTACCGGGTCCAGGCGGCCCGGGTGGCCATGCGCCGGTCCTCGTGCTCGATGACCGCCGTGACATCGCCGGGCGCCTCGCCGGCCTGCTGGTAGGCGAAGAACAATCCGACGTGGAAGCCGAACGACTCGCTGCTCACCGCGGGATCGATGCCGTCGGGCCAGCCCTCGACGACCGTGACGCCGGCGCGGGCCAGGGCGTCCACGGCATCGCCGAGCACGGCGGCGACCTCGCCGGACACGGGCCCGCGCACGTGGTCGAGGACGACCCCGACGCGGAAGTCCCGTAGAGCGTCGTGCCGGGGTCGCGGCGGCGTCCAGGCGTACGCCTTCGCCGCCTGCCCCTCGGGCCCGCCGGTGACGCGCAGCGCCGTACGGAGGTCGGCGGCGGACCGGGCGAGCGGGCCGACGGCGGACATGTACGTCATGTCGCCCGGGACGGCCGGTGGACCGGGTGGCTGGAACCCGGTCAGCGGCACGGTTCCCACGCTCGGTTTCAAGCTGTACACCCCGCAGAAGGCGGCCGGAATGCGGATCGAGCCGACGAGATCCGAGCCGTACTCGAGGAAGGTCATCTCGGCCGCCAGCGCCGCGGCCGCTCCCCCGGAGGAACCGCCGGGCGTACGGGACGGATCCCACGGGTTGCTGGTGATGCCGTACAGCTCGTTCGCCGTCTGCCCGAAGTCGCCGAGCATGAACGGCACGTTCGTCTTGCCGACGATGATCGCGCCCGCCTCGCGGAGCCGCCGTACGACCGTGGCGTCCGCGTCGGCCACGTA
>DATBKU010000039.1:0-80527 GCA_036555725.1 Streptosporangiaceae bacterium
CAGGACGAACTTCGAGAGCCCGGCGTCGATCAGGCGTTTGAGGTGCGGCTCCACGTCGTCGAGCGCCGGGACGACGTCGGCGATCGGGACCGGGCCGCGGACCCGGCGGGCCCGGGCGAACCGCTCCTCTGTCGTGGGGTCGAGCGGGCCGCGGCGATAGGGGACGACGGCGCCGAAGTGCTCTTCCTCGATCTCGCGCCCGGCCGCGGCGGCGGCCCGCTGCACGAGCAGCCGGCCCTGTTCGGCGTCGGCCGGGGTGACGAAGGAGGCCAGCCAGCCGTCTGACAGCCGCCCGATCCGGCGCAGCTCGGCGTCGGAGGCGCCGCCCATCCAGACGTCGAAGCCGCCCGCCGCGGGCTTGGGTAGCACCCGCAGCGCCTCGTAGTGGTAGCGGAGGCCGTGGTGGGTGACCTCGTCCTCCAGCGGCAGATCACCGACCGCGCCGCGGCGGCGCCCGGTCACGTCGATGCCGCGCTGCTGGCGGGCGCGTTCGGCGCCACGTTCTGGTGGGTGCTCGCCTTCACCGCGGTCGCCCTCGTGCCGACGCTCTTGCTGCCCGGCACTCGGGCCGTGCCCGCGGTGGAGGCCCAGCCGGCCGTGCCCGCGGTGGAGGCCCAGCCGGCCGTGTCCGCCTGTGGAGGTCTAGCGGGCCGTGTGGAGCTGGGCGGCGATCGTGTCGGTGGTACGGAGGATGGCGATGGTCTCGTCGAGCGGCATCTGCGGCGACTCCAGCAACCCCGTACGGAGGCAGCGGGCGACCTCCTCGGCCTCGAACGTGAAGCCGTGGCCGTCGAGCTCGAGGCCGAACGTCTCGGGCTCGACCCGGTTGCGGAGCAGGGTCATCGAGGTGGGCCGGAAGAACAGCGCCGGCACCTCGATCCGGCCCTCGGTGCCGACCACGGTCGCCGCCTGCGGCGACTCGGCCGTCAGCCCGCAGTGCAGCAGGGCGACGGCGCCGGAGTCGTACCCGAGCAGGATGCCGGTGTTGGCGTCCACGCCGGTGGGCGCGAGGGTCGCCGTGGCCTGCACGGTGGCGTGCGGGCCGAGCAGCATCCAGGCGAACGCGAGCGGGTAGACGCCCAGGTCGAGCAGGGCGCCGCCGGCCAGGTCGGGCGACCAGAACCGGCTGTCCGGGTCGTACGGCGGCGCCCAGCAGAAGTCGGCGTACACCGCGGTCACGTCGCCGATCGCGCCGTCGGCCACCAGCTCGCGCAGCTTGACGATGAGCGGGTTGAACCGCGTCCACATGCCCTCTTGCAGGAAGAGCCCGCGGTCCCTGGCGTACGCGACCAGCTTCTCCGCGTCGGCGGCGGCCGGCGTGAGCGGCTTTTCGACGAGCACCGCCCGGCCCGCCTCCAGGCAGGCCCGCGCCGCGTCGTAGTGGCCGCTGTGCGGCGTCGCCACGTACACCACGTCGACGCCGTCGTCGGCGGCGAGCTCCGCGTACGTGCCGTACGCCCGCGGCACGCCGAAGTCGGCGGCGAACGCCTCGGCGGTATGCGGGGCGCGCGAGCCGACCGCGGCCACCTCATGGCCGGGCAGCCGCAGCAGGTCGGCGGTGAAGGTCCGCGCGATGCTCCCCGTGCCCAGGATTCCCCACCTGATCGGCCCATTCGTCATCGCTCCATCATGGACTACCGCAGCAACGGGAACCGGCCCGTGAGCCCATCGACGAGCGGCCGCGGGCCCGCGATGCTGACGGCGTAATACGTGATGTCGCCGTCCTCGGTACGGGCCAGCTCGGCGAGGTAGTCGTCGTATACGCGGACGCGCTGCGCGATCGCGGCCATGTCGGCGACGAGCAGCAGCGGTCCGAAGTCCTGCCAGGAGAATCCGCAATCCTTCGTTCTATGCTCAACTCAGTTAGAGAAATTCCGAAGATAGTTCGACAGCAGCGGCGAGGGCGGAACCGTGGACGAACTTGATACGGCGATCGTGCAGGCCCTGCAGGACGACGGGCGGCAGACCAACCGCGACCTCGCCGACCGGCTCGGCATCGCCCAGTCGACCTGTCTAGAACGGGTGCGGGCACTGCGCCGGCGTGGGGTGATCACGGGCTTCCACGCCGAGGTCGACCTGCCCTCACTGGGCCGCCCCGTGCAGGCCCTCATCAACGTACGGCTGCAACCCAAGATCCGGGAGGCCGTCGAGGGCTTCCGCGACTATGTGACCGGACTGCCGGAGACGCTCGCCGTCTTCGTCGTGTCCGGGGGCGACGACTTCATCATCCAGGTCGCGGTGCGCGACACGGGTCAGCTCCGCGACTTCGTCCTCGACCACGTGTCCCGGCACCGCAACATCGCGGACGTACGGACGGCCCTCGTCTACGACCACATCCGCAAAACCGCCATCGACCCGCTGCCCCCCGAGCCGCCCGGACGCCGACGCGCCGAGCGGCCCGTTGAGTGCCCGTTGAGGGCCTAGGGGCACGCGGGGAAGAGGCGGCGGGTGCCGGTGCCGGCCGCGTACGCCGCCTGGTCGCTGAACCGGCAGCCGAAGTCGGCCGCGCTCGGCCTGCTCACGTTGTCGCCCGCGGGCCGCTTGCCCCGGTGCACCCACGCGACCAGGTCGTCCCAGGCCGTCCCCGCCTCGACATTGGAGAATTCGCAGTGCTGGGCCGTCCGGATGGCACGCTGCACGACGAGTCCGGACCGGCCGTGCCGGGCCACGTCGGAGCGATAGACCTGCTCCATCGAGAACGGCACGAACATGTCGCCCAGCCCGTGCAGGGAAAGCACCGGCGCGGACGGGACGCCGAAGATCTGCGGGCTCTCGATCAACCGTGGCGTGAACCGGTCCCTCGGGTCGGCGATGGGTACCCGCTGCACGGTGCGGTTGACGTCGACCGGGGAGTTCGGCTCGTACCGCGTGTGGACGTTCGTGGCGATGAGTCCCGGGTTGGTGGCGAGGTCGTCGCCGGTGGCCTGGGCGCCCAGCGAGAACAGGAAGTCCTTCCAGATCGGGAACGCCTGGACGGCACCCGGCCGCGGCCCGCCGGACCGGTTGATCACGATCGACCGGAACTGCTCGCCCAGGTCGTTCGTGGTGTCCGGGCCGCCCGGCTGCAGGGTGTCGATGCCGAGGGCGTGCTCGATCTTCGGCACCGCGTTGGTCAGGTAGTCGGCGGGCGGCGGATAGGCGCGCACGCCGGCGAGGTCCTGGCCGACCACGTTGTAGTCGAGGAAGAAGTCGAAAAGCGTGTCGTCGCCGAGCACCCCGCACATCGGCATCGCGCCCGCGTAGAAGCCCCGGTACTGCTCGACCGAGCGGCCGATGACGTGGCCGCCCATCGAGACGCCGGTGATGAGCGTACGGCGCGGCGGGTGCACGGCGCGGCGGAACAGCAGCGCGAGGTCGTGGGTGCTGAGCACGCCGGCCCGTACGTCGTAGCCGTTGTCGTAGTACGACGAGGCGGCCCAGGCGTACCCCTCGTCCAGCAGCTTCTGCCGCAGGCCGAACGCGGGCGGGTCGACGGTCAGCACCGTCCCGTTGCCGCGGTAGCCGTGCGCCCACATGACCAGCTCGCCGTTCCACTTCGGCGGCACCTCGATGTCGTAGGCGGCGTGCCGGTAGACGCCCTGCAGGACATGGGCGGGCACTCCGTTGACGACGGCGGGGGCGAGGGGCGGGTTGTTGATGGTGTAGCCGGGCAGCGGCTGGTCGCCCGGCACGTGGTCGGCGGTCGCCGGCGCCACGGCGGAGCCGAGTGCCAGTACGGCTCCGGCGGCGACGGCGGTGATGGCGGTGAAGCGGCGGAACGATCGGCGCATCGACCCCTCCTCGGTAGGGATGGCCGCGGGGCACACCGCCGTGTTCCTACGTCCTCGTGGTGACGGCAGGAACACGGCGGGCGGGGGGTTTTCTTCTGGTTCTGCTAGCGGTGATTCTCCTCGGCTCGATCAGCGGGCGGCCGGCGCGATGTCGCCGGCCGCCAGACGAAAGGCGTCAGCCGGCGGGCGGCGGGATGCCGTTGCCCGGGGCCGCGGGCTGCGGGTTCGTGTACACCTGGATCGCCCCGTCGCCGTCGTCGGTGACCATCGGCTCACCGTGCACCACGATCGCGTTGCCCTTGATCGTGCCGATCTGGGCGCCGGTGTAGCCCGCGTGGGAGTCCTTGCTGAACGCGAACGGCACCAGTCCGGGACCGGTGAACTTGGTGGTCTCGACGGCCTGAACGAGGCTCTGGCGCGTCGGGTTCTTCCCGGCCGCCTGCAGGGCCTGCACGAACGTGTACGCGGCGCCGAACCCGTACGCGACGTTGCCGTCCAGCGGCAGCTTCGGGATGTACTGGTCGTGGATCTTCGTGAACAGCTGCACCCAGCTGTTGGACGTGTCGCCGATCGGGGTGCCGTAGGAGTCCGTGACGATGCCCTGGATCAGCGGGTTGCCCTCGACCTTCGCGCCGGCCTGCTTGGCGAAGCTCTCCAGCAGTCCGGTCAGCGTCGTCGGGTCGGAGCCGACGTTGCTGACCACCAGCTGGGCCTTGGAGTTCAGCTTGAGCTGGGCCAGCCGGAACAGCGCGGTGTAGGCCGGGATCGTGAACAGCACGACCACGTCGGCCTTCGACTGGGCGATGGCCTGAGCCTGCGGGCCGATGTCGGTGTTGCCCGGCTGGTACGACTGCCGCTCCACCACCGAGCCCGCCGGGATCTGCTTGTCGAGGCCCTTGACGCCGTCCTGGCCGAAGTCGTCGTTCTGGTAGAAGTACGCGATCTTCTTGCCCGGCATGGTCTGCCGGATGTACTGGCCGAGGATCTTGCCCTCACGGATGTAGTCCACCTGCCAGCCGAAGGTGTACGGGTGCT
The DNA here is from genome assembly GCA_036555725.1 of Streptosporangiaceae bacterium. Taxonomy (GTDB): domain Bacteria; phylum Actinomycetota; class Actinomycetes; order Streptosporangiales; family Streptosporangiaceae; genus CALAED01. The sequence continues at coordinate 4,806 of DATBKU010000039.1, forward strand.
GCTTCGGGTTGTCCCAGCAGCCACAGCCAGACGCGACGAACAGGTCGGGCACCCGCTGCGCGTTCAGATAGTCCACCACTTTGGTGTGCGTCGGCGTGCCGAGGCCGTTGAAGATCGCGAAGACCTTGTCCTGGAGCACCAGCTTGTGCACCACGTCCACGGTGTTGGTGGGGTTGTAGACGTCGTCGACGTACTTGTAGATGATCTTCCGGCCGTTCACCCCGCCGTTGGCGTTGACGTAGTCGAAGTACGCCTTCGACGCGGCGGAGATCTCGCTGTAGCCCGGCGCCGCCGGGCCGGTCAGCGGCTGGTGGCTGCCGATCGTCACCGTGGTCGCCGTGACACCCGGCGCGGACGCCTTGTTGGCGCCCCCGTTCGTGTCACCTCCGCCGCCACCGCAACCGGCCGCGACAAGGGCGACCACCGCGCCGGCGGCAACGACGCGTAGTGCCCGGGGTCCTTTCATGATTCCTCCAGTGGGAGTGGGATGGGAGGGTCGGAGATCACGTAGGGTCCGCGACCTCCTCCCCGAGATAGGCCGCGATCACGGCGGGGTCATCACGGATCTCGGCCGGCGTTCCGCGAGCGATCAGCCGGCCGAAGTCGAGTACGGCGACCTCGTCACAGATGTCCATGACGAAGTCCATGTGGTGTTCGACGAGGACGACGGTCATGTGGAGGTCCCGGATCAGCGTCGCGAGAGCGCCGATCTCGTCCGCGGACAGTCCGGCGACCGGCTCGTCGAGCAGGATCAGCTCGGGGTCGGATACAAGGGCCCGGGCCAGCGCGACCCGCTTCCGCGTGCCGTACGACAGCGCGCCCGGCATCCGGTCGGCGACATCGGCGACCCCGAGCGCGGTCAGCTGTTCCATGGCCCGGCGGCGCAGCGCCGCCTCGTCGCGGTCGGCGCGCGGCAGGGCCGGCAGCGCGGTCGGGACGCCGGTACGGGCGTGCCGGGTGGCGCCCACCATGACGTTCTGCAGCACGGTGAGGCCGGGGAAGAGCCCGAGCCCTTGCAGCGTGCGGGCGACGCCGAGCCCGGCCAGGTGATGGGGGCGGTGCCCGGTGATGTCGGCGCCCTGCCACCGCACCGAGCCGGCCCCGGGCCGGACGAACCCGCACACCACGTTGAACAGCGTGGTCTTGCCCGCGCCGTTCGGGCCGATCACGCCGACCACATGACCGCTCGGCACCTGCAGGGACACCTCGTCGAGGGCGACCAGGCCGCCGAAGCGGACGGTCACCCCGGACAGTTCCAGCAGGGGATGCGTCATCGACCTCACCTCACGACGTCCCCCGATGTCGGCCAAGCGGATCAGCGCAGCGGCGCCTCCGTAGGGTGGCCGGTGACGGTTTCGTACGACATCAGCTCACCCTCGAGAAGTAGCGCTTCGGGTTTCCGGTGAGCATCTGGTCGAGCTGCGCGTCGGTCACGCCCCGGGCGCGCAGCGCGGGCAGCACGTCGTCGCTGATGTGTGTGTAGTGCCAGTTGGGCAGCGCGGCGCGCATCGTCTCCGGGTCGGGCCCGAACCAGTCGGTGTAGCAGCTGGCGTCGTGGCTGAGCACCATCCGGTCGGCGTAGCCGCGGTCGCACAGCTCGGCGATGGTACGGACCCGGTCGTCGGTCGGGTTGAAGACGTCGAGGCCGAAGCGGTCCATGCCGAGGATCGCCCCGGTGTCGGCCAGCTCCGACAGGTAGTCGAGATCGTTGCTGTCGCCCGCGTGGCCGATGACGACCTTGGCGAGGTCGACGCCCTCCTTGGCGAACAGATCCACTGCCGGCCGGCCGCTCTGCGCCGGCCCGGAGGTGTGCACGGTGATCGGCGTGCCGGTCTCGCGGTGCGTGGCGGCGATGGCGCGCAGCACCCGCTCGACGCCGGGAGTGAGACCGGCCGCCTCGACGCAGCATTTCAGCAGCGCCGCCTTCACTCCGGTGTCGGCGATGCCCTCGACGATGTCCCTGGTGAAGTCGGCGACCATCGGTTCCGGGCCGTCGAGAATGGTGCCAGGACCCCGATACTCCAACTGGAAGGGAAGCTCGTTGTAGGTGTAGAGACCGGTCGCGACAATGATGTTGAGATCGGGCACCTGTCCGGCGATTCGCTGGATCCGCGGAATGTAGCGGCCGAGGCCCCAGACCGTCGGGTCGACGATGGTGCCGATGCCTCTCGTCACCAGCTCACCGAGCCGGGCCACCGCGTCCGCGACGCGTTCTTCCTCGTCCCACCAGGCGCCGGTGCCGTAGTTCTGCAGGTACTCGGTCGAGAAGAAGAACACATGCTCATGCATAAGTGTCGAGCCGAGTTTCCCCACGTCGACGGGGCCGCCTACGGTCTCAACGGTGGGCATCCCACTCTCCTCGAAAGCCTCCGGCGAAAGCGTCGGGCAACGTGCATACCGACCGGTCGGTATCAGGCAAAATAAGCTGCGTCGGCTACATCGTCAATGGCAGGTCGCCGTAATGGGGCCTGGTAGTCGCAAAGGTGTTATTAACTACGTGGCGGTGCCGTGGAGGCCCGTTCGATCAGCCGGGTGGGCAGCAGGAGCAGCTTCGCCGGGCCTGGTTCGCCGATGAGATCGAGCAGCAGCCGCGCCGCCTCGACGCCGATCTCGCGCTGCGGAATCCGCACGGTCGTCAGCGGCGGCGTCATCCGCGACAGCATCGGAATGTCGTTGAAGCCCACAACGGACATGTCGCCGGGGCACTCGAGCCCGGCCTCGTCCAGCGTGTCGAGCAGGCCGATCGCGAGCAGGTCGTTGCCGGCCACGACGGCCGTCGGCCGGGGCTCGGCGGCGAGCAACTCCCGGGCGGCGGCCTGCCCCGCCGCCTCGGTGAACGCCTCGGCGAACGCCACCGGGCCGGGGTCGAGCTCCGACCGGGCCATCGCGTCGAGGAAGGCGCGGTAGCGGCTGTGCCCGGTGGTCAGGCGCTGCGGCCCGGCCAGGTGGGAGATGTGGCGATGCCCGAGCGCGATGAGATGGGCGACGGACGCGCGGACGCCGTCGGCCTCGTCGGCGACGACGGCCGGGATGCTGCGGTCGTCGGTGGTCCGGTTCACCAGCACCATGGGCACGTTGGCCTCGACCATGCGTTCGAGCAGCGGATGCGTGCGCTGGGCGGTGGCCACGATGAAGCCGTCGGCCTGCCGGGCCCGCAACGCCGCGAACAGCCGCTCCTCACGGGCCCCGTCGTTGTCGGTGTTGGTGACGAGCCCGCTGTAGCCGGCCGGGCCCAGCACCTCGTCGACGCCGCGCACGATCGGCGGGAACAGCGGGTTCGTGAGGTCAGGGATCATGATCCCGATGGTGAACGAGCGGCGCGTGCGCAGCCCGCGGGCGAGCGAGTTGGGCTGGTAGCCCAGCCGGTCGGCGGCCGCCAGCACCCGCCGCGCGGTCGTCGGCGAGACCCGGCCGCGCGTCGCGGGGTTGAGCGCGCGCGACGCCGTGCCGGGGTGCACCCCGGCGGCCCGCGCGACATCACTGAGCGTGACAGTCACGTCCCGAGACTAGGCCGTCAGCGGCCCTCGCAGCAAGCGATTGCATGCCCTTTGCCTCGGTGTACATTGACATGCTGGTTATTCAGGCATAATGTCATGGCAAACGATTGCATTGGCGACCGCACCCAACTCCCGCGGTGGCCCCCGGGTCGGAATCCCCCTCCCGATGCGCCCCTCCATTGGCCGACCCGGGGAGCTCCAACGCCGACCAGCGACCACCAGCGCCGGCCCCACTTCCCGTACACGGGAGAGACGTTGCGCGGCGGCGGCGGCGCGGAGAGCATGGCGCTGTGGAGGTTTTCGATCACGAGCCGGGCCCGCGCGTCGTCTTCGGCGCCGGGGCGCTCGCCCAGGTGCCCGCCGAGGTCCGGCGGCTCGGCCCGCGGCGCGTGCTGCTGATCGCCGGCCGGCACGAGAAGCCGTACGCCGACACGCTCGCCGCCGGCCTGTCCCCGGCCGGTCGGATCGAAGAGGTGGCCGTCCATGTACCGGCGGAGACCGCCGCGGCGGGGATCGAGGTGGCCCGGGAGATCGAGGCCGACCTGCTCGTCTGTGTCGGAGGCGGCTCGGCGACCGGGCTGGCCAAGGCGATCGCCCGGCAGACCGGCGTGGCCATCCTCGCCGTACCCACCACGTACGCGGGCAGCGAGCTGACGCCGGTGTGGGGACTGACCGAGGGCGGCCGCAAGACGACGGGCGGCGACCCCCGCGTGCGGCCGCGCGTGGTGGTGTACGACCCGGAGCTGACGCTGTCGCTGCCGGTCGAGGTGTCGGCCGCGTCGGGGCTGAACGCCGTGGCGCACGCCGTCGAGGCGCTGTACGCCCCGGACGCCGCGCCGCAGACCAAGGACGCGGGGGAGGAGGGCATCCGGATCCTCGCCGCCGCCCTGCCCAAGGTGGTGGCGCGGCCCGGCGACCTTGCGGCCCGTACCGACGCCCTGCGCGGAGCCTGGCGCTGCGGCGCGGCGCTGGCCGGCGCCACCATGGGCGTGCACCACACGATCTGCCATGTGCTCGGCGGCGCGTACGACATGCCGCACGCGGAGACGCACGCCGTCGTGCTGCCGCACGCCGTGGCCTGCAACGAGGCCTTCGTCCCCGCGGCGATGGCGCGGCTGGGCGGCGCGCTCGGCTCGAACGACCCCGCAAAGGCGCTGTGGGACCTGGCCGCCCGCATCGACGCCCCCACCTCACTGGCCCAGCTGGGCTTCCGGCACGAGAACGTGGACGCGGCCGCCGAGCTGGTCGTGGCGGCCGGGAAGGCCAACCCGCGTCCTGTCGAGCGCGACTGGGTGGCCGAGCTGCTGCTGGAGGCCTGGGACGGCGCCCGGCCCGACGACTCGTGATCTCGTGAACTCGTGAACTCGTGAAGGAGAGTGACACCGTGGAAGATCTGACGGCGGAGGTCGTCCGCAGGCTCGACACCACCCCCGATCCGCGGTTTCGCGAGGTGATCCAGGCGCTCGTACGGCACCTGCACGCGTTCACCCGGGAGGTCTCGCTCACCGAGGAGGAGTGGATCGCCGGGATCCGGTTCCTCACCGAGACCGGGCAGAACTGCGACGACAAGCGGCAGGAGTTCATCCTGCTGTCCGACACGCTGGGCCTGTCCATGCTGGTCGACGAGGTCAACCACGAGGCCGGCGGCGCCATGACCGAGTCGACGGTGCTCGGCCCGTTCTACGTGGCCGGCGCGCCGCTCAAGGAGTACGGCGAATCGATCGTGCTCCAGGACGACGCGGAACGGGCCGTGATCTCCGGCGTGGTCCGCGGGACCGACGGCAAGCCCATCCCAGGCGCGCTGCTCGACGTCTGGCAGACCTCCTCCAACGGGCTGTACGACGTGCAGGACCCGGGGCAGCCGCCGTACAACCTGCGCGGCCGGTTCCACGCCCGCGACGACGGCTCCTACCGGTTCGTCACCGTACGGCCCGCGCCCTACACCATCCCCGACGACGGCCCGGTCGGGCAGCTGCTGCGCGCCACTGATCGGCACCCGTGGCGGGCCGCGCACATCCACGTCATCGTCTCGGCCGACGGCCACCAGCCCGTGACCACGCACATCTTCGACGCCGAGAGCGACTACCTCGACTCCGACGCGGTGTTCGGGGTCAAGGACAGCCTCATCCGCCCCTTCGTACGGCACGACGACGTGGAGGAGGCCGCGCGCCTAGGCGTACCGACGCCGTACCTCACCGTCGAGCAGGATTTCGTCCTCGCCCGCTCTTGAGAGCGGGAGAACTGCGTCCGGGTTCTTGCTGTCGCGGACCCCGATGCCACCCGCAAGCCGCGCGACCTCCACGCAGTCGCCCCCTTGGGTGTTGCTGTGGCTGCTCTTGCGCCACACCGGGCTGTTCATCTCATGCTCTTTATCACCTGTCGGATCAGACTCCGGGAGGCGTCCTCGGGCAAGGCCTTTGCGCCGATCCGGTCGTACCTTACTCCGAAGGCGCGCACCTCCGTATGGCTCAGGATCAGCCGTCCGCCGCCGTGGGCCTCGGTGTAGGCCGGCGTCCACATTGCAGGCCGAAGACCGACAGGTCATTACAGCGGCCGAATCAGCCGCTGTGGCTCCTACTGAGCCGATGATCTAGTGGGCGCTGGAGGCGGCCCAGATGTTGATGCCGGCGTCGACGGCGTCCTTGTCGATGGCAGCGAGCTCGTCGGCGGTGAAGCCGAGCCGGTTGACGGCGTCCAGGCTGTCGTCGAGCTGCCCGACGCTGCTCGCCCCGATCAGCACCGAAGTGACGCGGGCGTCCCGCAGCGCCCAGGCGAGCGCCATCTGGGCGAGCGACTGGCCGCGGGCGGCGGCGAGCTCGTTGAGCGTACGGATGTGCGCCAGCGCCTCGTCGGTGAGCAGGTCCGGCGACAGCGACGTGTCCCGGCTGGCCCGCGAGCCCGCCGGGATGCCGTTCAGGTACTTGTCGGTGAGCATGCCCTGCGCCAGCGGCGAGAACGCGATACAGCCGATGCCCTCCGCCTCGAGGGTTTCGAGCAGGCCGCCCTCGATCCAGCGGTTCAGCATCGAGTACGACGGTTGATGGATGAGCGGCGGGGTGCCCATCTCGCGCAGGATCGCGGCGGCCTCGGCGGTGCGCTCCGGCGAGTACGACGAGATGCCCGCGTACAGCGCCTTGCCGGACCGTACGGCCTGGTCGAGTGCGCCCATCGTCTCCTCGAGCGGGGTCTCCGGGTCGAAGCGGTGGCTGTAGAAGATGTCGACGTAGTCGAGGCCCATGCGCGCGAGCGACTGGTCGAGGCTGGCGAGGAGGTACTTGCGCGAGCCCCATTCGCCGTACGGGCCGGGCCACATGTCGTACCCGGCCTTGGTGGAGATGACGAGCTCGTCGCGGTACGGCCGGAAGTCCTGGGCGAAGAGCGTGCCGAAGTTGGCCTCGGCCGAGCCGTACGGCGGGCCGTAGTTGTTGGCCAGGTCGAAGTGGGTCACGCCGCGGTCGAACGCCCGGCGCAGGATCGCCCGCTGGGTCTCGAGCGGCCGGTCGTCGCCGAAGTTGTGCCACAGCCCGAGCGATATGGCGGGCAGTTTGAGCCCGCTCCGCCCGCAGCGCCGGTAGGGAAAGCTGTCGTAACGATCGTCAGCGGCGAGATAGGTCATGGGAGGGAGTCTGCCATCCGGGCAGCGGGAACCGCGGCGGTGCACCGCCCGGCGCCGACGTGTCGACGTGCGGCCGGGCGCCCACCTGCGAGACGGCGACCGCTCCGGCCCGGCAGCCGGCCACGAGGGCGGCGCGCTCGCCGGCCCCGGTGAGGCGGGCGGCGAGGAACCCTCCGGCGAAGGCGTCGCCCGCCCCGGTCGAGTCGATCGGCGCCACCCGGCGTCCCGGCACGCGTACGACCACCCGGCCTTGGCGCGCGGCCAGTGCGCCCACCCCGCCAAGCTTGACCACGGCCAGGCTGTACGTCCGGCTGAGCGCGGCGGCGGCGGTCTCGATGTCGGCCTCGCCGGTCAGCAGTACGGCCTCGTCGCGGTTGGGCAGGATGACGCAGCCGGCGGTGGCCTCGACGAACTGCTCGACGCCGAAGTCGGACAGGAACCCGGTCGACGCCGGGTCGACGCTGATCGGCACGCCGCGCCGCCGGGCCTGGTTCATCGCCAGCCGGACGAGGTCCCGTCCGCCCGGGCTGAACAGCGCGTAGCCCGACACGTGCAGGTGGGCGCTGCCGTCGAGGAGGTCGTCGCGCCAGTCGGCCGGGGACAGGTGGCCGCCCGCGCCGCGATGGGTGAGCATGGTCCGCTCCCCGGCCGCGTCGACCATGACGACGATGACGGCCGTGGGCCGGTTCGGATCGACCTGGAGATGCGGCCGTACGCCCGCGGCCACGAGCTGCCGGCGGTGCCACTCGCCCGTGTCCGACCCGACCCGCGCCAGCAGCCGTACGTCCGCACCGAGCGAGGCGGCCCACGCGGCGGTGTTCGCGGCCGACCCACCGGGCCGTACGACGATGTCGGCGGCGGTGTCGGTGCCGGTGGCGATCGGCCGCTGGTGCAGGGCCAGCACGTCGGTGACCACGTCGCCGATCACCAGCAGGCCGGGCCGGCGGCGCGGACGTTCCGCATGCGTCCCCTGCTGGTACCCGGCCCAGGCCGCGGCGCGCGTCTGCGGCGCGCGCGACTGCCGTCCGTTCGGGGTCATGAGGCGCTGTTTCCCGAGTCGGCCGCCCAGCAGGCCGCGATCTGGGCGGCGAGCCGTACGTTGCCGCGGACGGCGGCGAGGTTGGCCTCCAGCGACGCGCCGCCGGTGTGCCGGACGAGATAGTCGAGCAGGAACGGCGTGCTGGCCTGTCCGGAGACCCGCTCGCGGTCGGCGGCGGCGAGGGCGTCGGCCAGGACGCGGTCGTGCAGGGCCGGGTCGAGCTGTTCGCTCTCCGGCACCGGGTTGGCGACGACGAGCGCGCTCGCCGGGCCGCCCAGCACGTCCTGGCCGCGCATGATCGCCGCGACCTCCTGCGGCGAGTCGACCGCCCAGTCGACGGGTTCGCCGGAGCTGTGCAGGTAGAAGCCGGGGAAGGTGGCGGTACGGTACCCGGCCACGGTCACGTTCAGCGTCTCCAGGCGCTGCAGGGTCGCCGGCACGTCGAGGATCGACTTGACCCCGGAGCACACCACGGTGATCCGCGTACGGCTCAGCAGGTCGAGGTCGGCGGACTCGTCCCAGCTGCTCGTCCAGTCGCGGTGCACCCCGCCGAGGCCGCCGGTGGCGAAGACCCGGATGCCCGCCCGCGCCGCGAGGAAGGCCGTGGCCGACACCGTCGTTCCGCCGCTCGCCCCGGTGCCGAGTGCGGCCGGGAGGTCGCGGTAGCCGAGCTTGCGCATGCCGGGCTCGCCCGCGATCCGCTCCAGCCCGGCCGGGTCGAGCCCGATGTGGGCGACGCCGTCGAGGACCGCGATGGTCGCGGGCACGGCGCCGTCGGCCCGGACGAGCCGCTCCAGCTCCCGGGCCACGGCCAGGTTGCGCGGCCGGGGCAGCCCGTGGGAGATGATCGTCGATTCGAGCGCGACTATAGGCGCGCCACGGGCCACCGCCTCGTCCACCTCGCGGGACAGGCGCAGCTCCGACGTGTAATCGGCGGATGCGGTCATGGGCGGCCGGCACCTCAGAAAAGTTTCGGGCTGTACGTAGTTCGAACCGTACGTGGCAGCGCGCGGCTTCGTCCAAGCCGGGATCGGCCATGGCCAGCGCCGGTCGCCGGGGACACGACGTGCCTGCTCACGACGTGAAATGGGGTCGATCACGCGTGGAGCACGACGGCGATCTCGGCGCCGCGCGGCGTCATCGAGCCGGGCACCGGGGTCTGCGTGCGCACCGAGCCGTTGCCGTTCGTCACGACCACGCGCAGCCCGTACTTGGCCGCCGCCGCCCGGGCCTGGGCCAGGCTGAGCCCGCGCAGGTACGGCACCGTCACCTGATCCGCGGCCGGAACGCCGTTGGAAACGTACAGGGTGACCCGCCCGCCGATCGGCAGGCCGGTTCCGGCCGCGGGGAAGCTTCGGACGACCTGTCCGGCGGGCAGCGCGGACGGGACGCGCAGGATGTTGGCGACGATCAGCCGGGTGGCCCGCAGCCGTACGCGGGCGGTCTGCTGGTCGAGTCCCTCGGTCGGGGGCACGGCGACGTGGGGGGTGATCGCGACGCGCCGGACCGGCGCCTTCCCGGCCGGGGCCGCGGGCGCCACCGTCTCGACGGGCGCGCCGTCCTGCTGGGTGGCCGCCGCGGGCCGGGCCGGTGTCTCCGGGCCGGAGTCGCCGCTCAGGTGGCCCATCAGGGTCACCATTGCGAGCACCGCGGCGACGCCGGCGGTCATGATGCCGCCCAAAGTCAGCATCGTGCGGGTCGACATGTCCTGGTCAGGCCGCCGCTCCTCGGGATCGGCCGCCCAGGTCCTGGTCTGTTCGCGGGTGGTCTCGGGCATCGTCGCTGTCTCTTCCACCGAGGGCTCGCCGCACGCTCGCCGCTAATGGTTGGGATGCACCGGCCCCACGCCAAGTTCGCGACACGCCGCGGACTCGGTGGCCGCGGCTCTGCGGCATAGGGCACACGGGGCGGCGGGTGGGGTGCCTATCGTCGGGGGAGACGATCGGGAGGTGGGTTGGATGTCGGAGGCGGGCAGCCTGTCGGCGGCGGAGTTCGGGACGGCGTTCAAGGGGTTCCTGGAGCAGGCGGCGCAGGGGGTCGAGGCGCCCGAGCCGGTCTTCGCGCAGCTGATCCGGGGGCTCTTCGACGCGGAGCCGGCGCAGCTGCCGATCCTGTCGCAGCAGTTCGAGGTGTCCGACCACCCCAACGTGCAGATCGCGATGGGCGCCGTCATCGGGGCGTCCCGCGCGGAGCGCCCTGCTAGGGGATGAGGCGGAGGATCCACCAGACGGTGAGGGCGAGGGCGGCGGCGTTGAGGAGCGACAGGCCGATGAGGATCGCCCAGCGGCCGGCCTGATAGCTCGCCGGGACCAGCTCGGCCGGGCGACCGCGGGCCGTCCAGGGGTCGCGCAGGGCGGCCGCGGGGACCTCGGGCTCGGTGGCGTGGCGGGGCGTGTGGCCGTTGAGCGAGAGCCCGCTCACCCAGCCGAGGAGTTCGGCCACGGCGGACGGGTCGGTGTCGAGGCCGGAGGCGAAGTAGCGGACCTGCGCGGCGACTTGGTCGAGCGTACGGACCGTATTGCCCATGCCGAGGCCGGCCAGCCAGGAGCGGACGTCGGGGCCGGCGCCGTTGGCCGGGCAGAGGGAGCCGCCGATCACGGTCTGCCCGAGCAGGTCGGCCTTGGTGAGCACCACGGCAATCCGCTTCTGCCGGCCCCGATCGGGGCGGGACCGTACCTCGTTGAGGACGCGCTGCAGAGTGTCGGCCGGGTCCTCGTCGGACGTGGCGGCCGCCTTGGCGACCCGCTCGCGCTCCTCGTCGGTCAGCGCCCGCCGCACCTCCGGCAGCGCGAACGGGTCGACCACGAACAGCAGCGCCTCGCCGTGTTCGAGGTAGCGCAGCGACTCCACCTGGGTCGCCCCGGTGAAGTGCTCGCCGGCCGGGTCGTACAGGTAGAGGATCCGGCGGGCGGCGCCGGGCAGGTCGACGTCGACCATGGTGGCGAGCGGCAGCTCGGGTCCGGTCTTGGCCAGCTGCCCGCCCCGTTGGAACTCCGCGAGCGCCCCCGCGTACGCCTGCGCGTGCCGGGCCTCGACGAACGCCACCCGTCCGGTCATCGCCTGGGTGCGGCGGCTCAGCGCCCGGATGGCGAGGAACATGAACGTCGTCTTGCCCGCCGCCGGGCCGCCGACGAACGGCAGTGGCTCCACGCGGACCCGCCCGATCCGCTCCGGCAGCCGTCCCGCGCAGTGCGGGCAGTACGGGGTCAGCCGGAACCGGCCGAGTGGGATCGTCGTCGGGAGCCGGGCGCCGCACCGGCACACGTGCCGGGACGCGCCCCAGCCGTTCGGGGCGAGCCGCCGGTGCCGCGCGCCACAGGAGGGGCACTCGTAGACCGGCAGCGCGATCTTCTCGTAGCAGAACGGGTGCGGGCAGGTCTGCAGGATCCGGCCGTAGGCCATGAAGCCGCGCTCGACGGCGGCCAGCAGCAGCACACAGCCCAGCCAGGCGGCCAGGCCGGTCACGGCGACGATCCCGTACAACACCCCGAGTGCGACGCCGAGGACGCCGACCGGCACCGCGGCGAGCACGATCCCGCCGCAGATCGCCAGCCACAGCGGGAAGGTGAAGAAGCCGCGCGGCCCGTCGAGCAGCGACTTCGTCGTGGCGGCCAGCGCCCGCATCGCGACGGTGCGCACCCGCGGCAGGACCGTACGGACGATCATCCACCAGTCGAACCAGACCTGGGACAGCAGGTAGTGGCGGTAGGCCGGCTCGGCACCTTCAGCCAGGGATCCGATCGGCGGGCTCATCGGCGGCGTATCGACCGGTGCGGGCCCGTCCGCCCGGGCGGTGACCAGCGCCCGCCAGGCGTGCCGGTAGTAGTACCCGACGACCGCGACGGTGGTCGCGACCAGCACGGCCGAGAAGACGACCGGGAAGACGAAGACGAACCCAACGCCCATGACGGCCAGCCAGACCACCACGAGCAGCACCGCGACGAAGAAGGGCATGGCTCACCCGCCACGCCTGCGGAACAGCTTGCGATGGTCGAGGCCGCGCCGCTCCGGCTTGGCCGCCAGGCGGTCGGTCAGCCGCGCCTTGGCCGGTTCGGCGAGCGCGGCCAGCAGTGCCGCCCGGAACTCGGGGGTACGGGCGGCGAGCCGTTCGGCGGCCTTGGCGAAGGCGGCGTCGATCAGTGCGGGGGAGGCCGGCGCGGCGGCGACCTTGTCCAGCGACCGGGCCACGGCGGGTACCCCGGCGGCCCGGGCGAGCGCGCCGTAGCCGATGACGATGGTGGCGTCCGCGCGCGTCGTAGCCCCGCTCCCGTCCTGCCACCGGACGGCGTCGAGCCGCTTGGCCAGCCGTACCACCTCCGGCGCCTCCAGTTCGTCGCGTACGGCGGCGAACGCGCGCGAGGGCAGCGCGGCCAGCGCCGGGTAGCGGGCGAGCGCCCCGCCCACCGAGTCGGCGCCCCACGAGTCGAGCAGCGCGTCGCACTCGGCGACCGTCGGCGCCGCGCCCGACCAGAGCGCGCGCAGGGCGGCGTCGACCTCCTCGGGGAGCGGCCCGGACCGGTCGAGCGCGATCGCGTCGCGCGTCAGCTCGACCCGCCTGGCCCGGTTGCGGCTGCCCACGGAGCTCAGCACCCGCAGCGCGACCCGCGGCGTCCCGGTGAGGTCGCGGCCGAGGGCGAGGTCGCACACCTGGTCGGTGAGCATGGTGGCCCGATTGCTCGCGGTCGCGGTCTCCAGCCCGGTCAGCGCGCCCGCGATGAGACTGTCGCGCAACCCCGGCGGTGCGGCGTGGATCGCGGCGAACAGGTCGCCGGCGGCCCGCCCGGCGCATCCGGCCGCGGCGGCGGTCACCTCGGAGCCCGGAAGCGGTACGTGACAGCGTTCGGCGAGGGCGGCGATCGCCGCGATCTCGATCAGGGTGAGTGCGGCCGCGACGGCGTCGGCGAACGCGGGCGCCAGCCCGGCTCGTGACGCGGATCCCCGCGCCGGGGCGAAGGCCGGGTCCGGGAGCCGGGGGCGCAGCTCCGGGTCGGCGAGCGCCAGCAGCACGCACCGCGTCGCGTAGCCCTCGGCGAGCTCGTCGTCGCCCGCGCCGTAGGTCAGGTCGCACAGCGCCGCCGCCAGCTCGAAGCCGAGGCGGGGGAGCGCGGGGGCCAGCTCGCGCCACACCCACGCCGGGACGTCCGCACCGTGCCGCCGCAGGAACTCGGCCGCCGCCGACTCCTCTACCGGTGTCACGCTCGGATCCCCCTGGCACAGCGCGAGCAGCGCAGCCGCCGTGTCGAACCCGGAGCCGAGCCCGGCCAGCTCGCTGAGCGCGTCGAGCCCCGCCAGGTCGTGCGCCTGCCACCGCAACGCTGCCGTACGGGCGTACCGCCCGCACCCCGGCGCGAACTCCCCGCTCCCGGGCGGCACCGGCGGGGCATCCACGTGGGGTACCCGGTCAGGATCACGCGTGAAGAGCGGTGGGTCGATGAAGAGTGCGGGGGCGGTGTGGCCGGCAGAGGTGCCCGCGTCCCAGACGTCCGGGGTGGTGCCGACGAGGCGGTACGGCGCGTTGCCAGGGTCGTCGGTGTAGGTGATGAACGACAGCGCGGCGGCGGCCGCGGCGGGCAGCGAGTAGCACACCGCGGCGATCCAGCGGGCGATCACGTCGATGTCGTCGGCGGCGACGGTCACCCGGCCGTGGCCTTGCTCGATGGTCGTGACGACCGCGTCGAGCAGATGAGCGAGCGTGCCGTACCCCGCGTCGGCGGCCAGCCAGCGCCCCAGCGTCTCCGGGTCGAACGCGTCGCCCGGGGCCAGGTCGTCGAGCGCCGGCAGGTCGCCCCGCGCGGGCACGTCGCTCCAGAAGTCGGCCCGCCACAGCTCGATCGGGCGTACGCCTTCGAGCTCGCCCGGCTCGGCCACGACCGCGTGCGCGAGGAAGTTGCCGTACCGCCCCGAGTAGTCGCGTCCCAGGTAGCGGCAGCGGACCAGCACCGCGCGCCCATCGGCCACGTCGTACGACAGCGCGACCGGGAAGCGCGCGAGCTCATCCCGGCCGGGGGCGGGCGGGGCGCCGGGCGGCGGCCGGTAGGTGAGGTACGGCGCCACGGACGCCTCGGCCCCGGGCGGCAGACCCGGCGTCGCCGCCACGAACTGGAAGCCCGCCCGGCCGGTCGGCCCGGACCGGGCGGAGGTGTACTGCAGCTGCCAGGCCACCCTTATCTCCCGTCGAGCATGCCGAACCGGTACAGCAGCCACAGCAGCGGATCCTCGACCCGGTACGGCCGGACCCCGCCGGTACCGACCCGTCCGTCGCTGGGCACGCCGCCCAGCGCCGAGAGCCCGAAGAGCGCGTACTGGGCGTAGCGCTGGCCGAGGTACACATCGAGCTGCCCGGCCTGCCGCTCGTGCAGCAGGGCCCGTACCTGCTCGTGGACGGCCTCCCGGTCGTCGAGGTCGAGTGTGCCGGGGTTGCCGCGGGCGCGGTGCAGGGCCGACTGCCGCTCCGTCGCCGGGAGCATCGCGTCGATCTTGGTGAGCGCCACGGCCGCCGGGATGTCCAGGCGGCCCTTGTTCGGTCCGCGGCGCTGGGTGCCGCGCCGCCCGCTGACGATCTCGGTGACGCGTGCGATGACGTCGATCGGGTCGCTGTCGGGGCTGCCGCCGCCGGGCAGCTCGTGCGGGTCGACGAGGAAGATGATCGCGTCGGCCGCCTCCAGATAGCGCAGGTGCAGGTCGGCGACGTCCCGGCTGCGCAGGTCCTCGCCGGCGGTATCGAACAGCACGAGCGCGAGTGCGGCCTGCCGGGCCCGCCCGGTCCGGCCGGTGTTCGTCCGCGTCAGCAGGTAGACCAGCGGCTCGCGCGGCGCGGTCGCGGCGCTGGTGGTCGTCGGCAGCAGCCGCCGCTCGTCGTACAGCGGGCGGGCGAAGTCGCGCTTGTAGCGGTCGATGGTGCGGTCGTCGCAGGCGACCAGCGACGCGTCGAGCTCGGTGCCCACCCGGTTCATCAACTCGTGCAGCAGGACCGCGATGTACGTGCTCTTGCCCGCGTTCTTGGCGCCGACGAGGGCGACGATGCGGCCCGCGGTGTCGCAGTACGCGGCCGGCAGCGGGTTGTGGCACTCGGGACAGACCCGGCGCCCGGTCGGCCGGCCGCACTCGGGGCACTCGGCACGGGGGCGCGGCGCTCCGGACGGCGACCCGGCGCGCAGGGCCCGTGCCATGGCGTTCTTCCCGGGCCTGACCGGCGGCGGGAACACCGGTGGCAGCGAGGCGGCCGCGGTCGACCCGGTGTACCGGGCGAGCGCCTCGTCCAGCACCGGCCCGCACCCGGCGCCGCGTCCGGACCGGCCCACGCACCGGAACGCGATCCGGTCGCGCGGAACGGTCGCGAAGCAGTACGGGCAGGTCACCGTGCTCATGGCTCGCTCGTCCTTCTCGCTCGCGGGGCGGCCGGCCTCGTTCCTCGGCCGACCACTGCGCTTGCTCGGCGGATTCGCTCGCGGCTCATGGGGGTCTCATCGGGAAGTTATTGGAACCGCAGGCGGCGGACCGGTGGGTCGGCCAGCTCCGCCTCGGCGCCGCTATCGAGGAAGCAGCGCAACCAGTATGGCCCGGTCTGTCCGGACCGGGGCTTCGGGATGGAAACCTCCAGGTCGGTGGGGCCGGTCAGGTCGAGGTCGTCCCAGGCGGCGACCGGCTCGCCGTCGCCCGGCCGCTGCGGGATGACCTTGCCGGCGCTGCGCACCAGCGTGAGCCGCCGCAGCCGGACGGACTGGTCGGGGGACAACGACAGGACGAGCCCGCGCCGCCACGGAGGCCCGGTCCGGTACAGGTCGTAGCGCACCAGGCACCGTCCCGGCACGGTCGTCGTCACCGGCGCCCCGCTCAGCCGGCTGCCGCCGGTCAGCCCGATCGAGCACACGGCGACCTCGACGGCGGCGCTCTCCGGTACGCCCAGCCGCAGGCCACCCTGCGCGTCGTACGCGGCCCGGGTCACCGTCAGCCGCCGCGGCCCGTCGCCGTTGACCTGGTAGGCCGCCTCGACCTCGGCCACCCCGGGCGGCCAGTCGAAGCCGACCATGATCACCTCGCCGCGGCGCTCGGCGACCAGGCCGGTCGGCGGCGGCAGGTTCACGTGCCGCCGGTGCGCCCCGATCGCGGCGGTGTCCCCGGCGATGGTGACGGCGAGCAGCACCCCGGTCGGGGCCTGGAACCGCAGGCCCTCGCGCGGCGGGGTGGCCGTGATCGGTACGGCGGCGAGCCGGCGCCCGGTCCGCAGCACCTCGGCCATCGGCACGATCGAGCCGTACGGCCACGGGGGCGCGGCGCCCAGCACGACGACCTCGGCGGTGCCGCTCGACGGCGCGGCGAACGTGGCCACCACCCGGCCGGGATCGCCGGGGTCGGGCTCCACGGTGAGATCGGGGATGGGGGAGGGCGGCGCGGCGGGCGTGGCGGACCGCCATACGCCGGGCGTCGTCACCTCCGCCCCGTCGCGGTCCAGATAGACGGCGGTCAGCCGGTAGTGATACGTGCCCCCGTTCCGTACGGCGTGGTCGCGGAAGCTCTCCCGGTCGGCGGGCACCGGTACGTCGCCGCGAGTCACCAGCGTGCGGGCGGCCTCGGGCGGGCAGCGCCATCGGCCCGTCACCACGCCGTCGCCGGCGAACAGCTCGACGTCAGACGGCTCCGGCCGGACCAGCACCGGACCGGCGATCACGGGCGGGGCGGCAGCGTCGCCGCGCTGCGCCACCACGGCGTACGTGAGTGGCACGTTGACCGGCGGCCGCTCGTCGCGCACCGCGAGGTCGGCGGTGACCGCGATCTCCGTGCCGCTCCCGCCCGGCCCGGCCCGGACGACCTGGTAGTCGATATCGCCGGCCGTCGACGGCGAGGCCGGCCAGGTCAGCTGAACGGCCGTCCCGTCGACCGTGGCCTGCGCGGCGGGCACCGGACGGGGCGGCAGCCGGCGCCGGTGCTCCTCGGCGCCCGGCAGGTCGGGGACGAGCTGCAGTGCCTCGGCGAGCAGGTCCCACGCCCGGTCGGGGTCCGGCGTGGCGGCCGCCGCGGACCGCAGCCGTACTCCCTCGGCCACCCGCTGCCGCGCCTCGGCGCCGAGGATGGTGGCGTCGCGGTCGAGGTTGCCGGGGGCGGTCTCGGCCAGCAACGCCTCGGCGACCAGCGCGGCGGCGTGCACCTCGCCGGCGTCGATCAGCTCCCGCAGCCGCCCGGCCGGGCCGCCCGCGCGCCCGCCCTCCTCCCGCTCGATGGCGAAGACGAGGCGCTGGGCGTCGTTTTCGTCGAGGCCCAGGTCGGCGGTCGCGTACCGCAGCAGGGCCCGTTCCGAGGCGCGCATGCGCTGCCGCTCCCGCAGCCGGTCCGCGATGTCGTACAGCACCAGCTCGTCGAGCTTCTCCTGCTTGACGGCGACCTTGAGCGCGACGAGCACCGTGTCGGCGTTGGTGGCGCTGCTGTCACGGGCGTGCCGCGCCCAGCGCTGCGCGACGGCCTCGACCTCGTCGCGGTCCAGCCGTACGCCCGGGGCCTGGAAGCCGCCGAGCACCCGCATCGACCCGGTCAGCCGGGCGCCGAGCACGAAGTCGGGCACGTGCCGGTTGCCCAGAACATGCAGCGCCTCCCGTACGCGCTGAAAGGCCTGGTACGGCGGGACCGTGGGCAGCGGGTCGGGGTCGCGGATCTCGACACCGGAGGCGGCGGCCAGCTCGGCCAGCTCCGTCACGGCCAGTCCGCCCGCCCGGGCCAGGCTGTCGATATCGGCCGGGGCGAGCAGGCCCAGCGCGCCGGCCGCGTCGAGCAGCCGGGCCTTGGCCTCGACCCGGCGCCGGGTCGTGTTCGCCTGCGCCGCGCGCAGCCTGGCCTGCAACGGCCCGAGGTCGCCGCCGGCCGCAGCGTCGAACACCGGCACGAGGGCGCGATGCTCGGCCTCCAGCCGGTCGATCAGCTTGCGGTACTTCAGCTGGCCGCGCGCCCGCCGCCAGACCTGCCGCACCTCCTTGACCGAGCCGGCCACCTCGGCGGGCCGGAGCGGCTCGCGGAGCCGGTAGCGTACCCGCAGGTCCTCGGGCGGCTGGTCGCCCGCCGCCCGCGCGGGCTCCAGCACCTCCTGCTTGTACGCCTCGTCAACGTTCATGGGCTTGCTTCGCTTCGCCGGCTCGCGCGCGTTCGCCCGCGTGCTCGCGTGCAACTATCAGCTCACCTTGATCTTGGAGAGGGCGGCGCGGGACTTCTCGACCTCGGCCTCGGACATGCCGCCCACGTCGACCTGCAGCTCGAGGCGGTCACCGCTCTCCTTCTCGACCGCGGTGACGTGCAGCAGACCGGACGGGTCGAGCGCGAACGTGACTTCGATCGGCCAGCCGGCCTTCTTGCCCGGTGGGACCTTGACCGAGCCGGTGGCGATCTCGGTGTTGTCGGCCGGGTCGGCTGACTCGACGCTGCCGGCCTGCTCCATGACCTTGATGTCGGCGGCGTCCTGGTTGTCGTGGACCGTGTAGTAGTCCTCGGTCTTGGCCGCCGGCAGCTCGTCGTTCGCGTGGACCAGGTGACTCACCCGGTCGATGCCGCCGGCCTGCTGGTCGAGCACGATGATGCCGAACGCGCGCGACGCGACCGTCTTGATCTGGCGGCCCGCGATGTGGCGTCGCTGCTCCTCCGACAGCCCGGCCTTGCTGGCCATCTCCTCGGCCTTCTCCTCGGCGCCCTGCCGCAGCAGCCGCCGGTACGTCTCCTCGAAGGCGTACAGCGCCGCGCCCTTGGCGACCGCGAGGTCGGGGTCCTGCAGCCGCGGCGGCAGCCCGATCTCGTTCTCCAGCCGGGCCGCCACGCTCGGCATCTTCGTGGAGCCGCCGACGAGCACCAGCTCGTCATAGTCGTTGACGCCCTTGTCGGCGGCCGTCGCCAGCGTGCGGCCGGTGAGCTCGATCGTGCGGTCGAGCAGGTCCTTGGTGAGCTCCTCGAAGCGCTCCCGGGTGACCTCGATCGCGGCCACCCGTCCGTCGTGCATGACCCGTACGGTCTGCGCGGTGCGCGTGGTCAGCGCCTTCTTGGCCTCCTCGGCGTCGCGGCGGAGCTGCTGTTCGGTCTGCTTGTCGTCGAGCGGGTCGCCCGCGTCCGGGTGCTCCTTGCGGAACTGCTCGGCGAGGTACTCCACCAGCCGGGCGTCCCAGTCGGCGCCGCCCAGCTCATGGTCGCCGTCGGTGCAGATGACCTCGATGTGCCCGCCGCGCAGGGTGATGACCGTCGTGTCGAACGTGCCGCCGCCCAGGTCGTACACGAGGAGCGTGCGGTCCTGGTCTGGGTTGAGCACGCCGTACGTGATCGCCGCCGCGATCGGCTCGGAGATGATGTCGATGACGTTGAGCCCGGCGATCTGGCCCGCCTTGCGGGTGGCGTCGCGCTCGGCCGCGCCGAAGTAGGCCGGCACGGTGACGACGACGTCGCGGGCGTACTGCCCGGTCGTGGTGTGCGCGTCGGTCGCTAGCTTGAGCAGGATGAACGCGGACAGCTCCTCGGGCGTGTAGTCGAACCCGTGGATGTGCCGGGTGACGTCACGGCCCATGTCGCGCTTGATCAGGCTGACCACGTTGTCGGGCTCGAGCACGGCGGTGTCCTTCGCCGTCGCGCCCACGATGACGTTCTCCGCGGTCTCGAAGAAGACAACGGACGGCGTGGTATCGGTGCCCTCCATATTGCGCAGCACCGTCGGGCGGCCGACCTCGTCGATCGAGGCGATACACGAATACGTGGTTCCCAGGTCAATGCCGTAGACAGCCATGGCCTCTACCACCTAAATGGACTCTGCGGATGCGTTTAGGCGCGGGGGTGCGGGTGCCGCGTCGGCGATCTGGCCGATCACGACCTCGGCGCGGCGGAGTATCTGTTCCCCCTGGCCGAACCCGTCGGCCCGCACCGCTACGACGGCGCCGTCGAGCACCAGGTCCGTGACCGGCGCGGTGTCGACCGGCCGGTGCCGTACCGGGTCGAAGCGCTCGCCGGGCTCGACCGCCAGGCGCTCGGCGCCGGTACGGGCCAGCGCGTCGGCGATCTCGTCGGCGATGGCCGCCAGCAACGGCGCGGCGTGCACCGCGTCTGGCCGATCCGGCGCGGCCCACCGCCCCGACTCACGGCGCACCATGTCGTGCAGCCGGTACAGCGCGGTGCGTACCGGATCGAGCATGGCCTGCAGCTCACCGCGGCGCAGCATCTGGTTGTCGTCGTGCAGCCGATCGATGACCGCCTCGCGGTGCGCGGCGCGTTCGTGTTCACGCTCCGTAAGCGCGCTCAGGCGTTCCAAAGTGGCCTGAACCGCGGCCAGCCCATCACTCAGGGCGATTTCGGCATCGGAGGTGGGCCGGGTGAACGCAGCGGGAACGGCGCCGTTGTCGCTGGGGGAAGTATGTGCACTCGACACGTGGACAAACCCTAACGGTCGGTAACCCTTAACGATAGCCCAGCATGCCGAAACAGCTGAGCATTCTCTGTGTCGATACTGCCGTGAATCACGCCGGAAACGTAGGCCCTGCAGCCGTGAATCCCGCGATCAGGAGTAGATTATCCGAGGTCAGCGGCGGTCACACTGTTTGCCGCGTATCCGGGTCTGTTGCCCTTCGGGAAGCCCGGTTCGTGCCCACCGGCCCCGGCGTGTTCGGCGGCATCGACACGCCCGGCGTCCGGCCGGTGCCGCCGCGGCGCCGACGGCACGCCCTACGGCTTGGCCCGTCAGCGGGCCCGAGGTAGTGGTGCGCGTCGCCCGCCGATCGCGACGACCCAACCCCTTCACATCGCCATCCGGATCCCCTCGTTAGGCGTGATGACTCGGCTATTTTCCGACGACAAAGGCCTGACAAACGATTGCATTGTCAGGCCGCCGAAATGCCGTCAGGTGACATGTCATGGAACCATCGTCGATGCGGATGCCGATTGTGGACACATTGGCCGATTGTGTCCAAATAATGGGGATGCCGGGATACGCACCGGTAGGTATGAGTTGGTCAAAAGACTCAGTCTGCCCGATTTACATGCGCTAGCTTCGGCGTAGTCCCCACGACGACGCACGAGAGTGCGAGGGGGGTGTCGTGCCAAAGAGGGCCTCGACACTGCGTAGAGAGGTGTTGTCCTGGCTTTAGGAAGTTGATCAAGATGGGTTCGAAGCCGATCGGCCCGTACGAGGCGCTGCGCAAACTGGGCTCGGGGGGAATGGGGACCGTCTATCTCGCCCTGGACGCAGAAGGTCATACGGTGGCGGTCAAGGTGATCCACCCGCACGTGGCCGAAGACATGAACGGCCTGAAGCGGCTGGCCAGAGAAGTCGAGACCATGAAACGGGTGGCGAGTCCGTATGTGGCCGAGTTGCTCGACGCCGATTTGACCGGCAGCCATCCCTACATCGTCACCCGTTATGTGCAGGGCCGGTCATTGCAAGACGTGGTCACGCGGCGCGGCACGCTGACCGGTGACCAGCTATGGACACTGGGTAAGGGACTCGCCGCCGCGTTGGACGCGATCCACGGAGCCGACGTTATCCACCGGGACCTCACGCCCGGCAATGTCATGCTCTCCGATGGCGTTCCCATCGTCATTGATTTCGGCATCGCCCGGGCATTTGACGCGACGCGTATCACCCAGACCATGATTGGCACCCCCGGCTATGTCGCCCCCGAAGTGATTCGGGGGGAACGCGCGGGGCCGCCGGCCGACGTCTTTTCTTGGGCGGCCACGATGATCTACGCCGCCACCGGCAAAAGGTGCTTCGACGGCAAAAATCTCATGGAGGTTTTTCAACGCACGCTCGAAGCGGAGCCGGATCTCACCGGCGTCCCGCGTGATCTGCTGCCGGTGCTGTGGAAATCCTTGCGCAAGGATCCATCCGAGCGGCCGTCGCTGGCCGGGGTGATCGGCACCGTCTCCACTCTCGCACCCGACACGACGTGGCCGGCCGTGCCGTCGCGGCGCACGTCGGCGAGCCGGCTCCCAGGGCTGTGGGCGGCCGCCGGGGAGGCGCGCGAACGGGGCGACATCAATCGTGCGGCCGAGCTCTACGCCGAGGTTTGGAAGGTCGCCATCAGCAACGAAGATCCTGGCAGCGAGATGTTCGCGCTCTACCAGCTCGGGTGGGCGGCGGAGTCCCGCCTCGACTATGGCGCGGCCCACGGCTTCTACGAGCAAGCGCTGCAGGCCGCGAAATCCGTGGACGCCGCGTCCATCCAGGCGCTGGCGCTGCGTGAGCTGGAGCAGCTCTCCCGCATGAGGGGCGATACGGACGCCGCGCGCGCCTACGCGGAGGAAGCGCGCCACGTGCTGGACAAGAGGTACAAGGCCGGTTATCCCCGGCTCCCGGACGGGGACAGCGAGCCCTTCGTGCGGCCGTGGGTGCGCGGGTAGCGATAGGTGGCTATATTTGTGATGCACACTTTGTGATGCACATAAACTAGGCGTTACTTGATCGGTGCTGTCGGAATGGGGCGTCCCCCGCGGCCCTGGGAGTGGATCACGATGCATCCGGATCGGGTCGGCCCGTACGAGGTGCTGCGCAGACTGGGCAGCGGCGGAATGGGTTCGGTCTACCTGGCTCTGGACGAAGACGGCCACACCGTCGCGGTCAAGGTGATCCATCCGCATGTCGCCGAGGACGTGAACGGCCTGCGCCGGCTGGCCCGCGAGGTGGCGGCCATGAAGCGGGTGGCGAGCCCGTTCGTCGCCGAGCTGCTGGACGCCGACCTCGACGCCGACCCCGCTTACCTCGTCACCCGCTACGTGCAGGGCCTGTCGCTGCAGGAGCTCGTCGAGCGGCGCGGCCCGCTGACCGGTGAGGCGCTGTCGAGCCTGGGCCAGGGCCTGGTGACGGCGCTGGACGCCGTCCACGGCGTCGACGTCGTGCATCGGGACCTCACCCCGCGCAACGTCATGATGGCCGACGGCGTCCCGACGGTGATCGACTTCGGCATCGCGCAGGCCTTCGACGCGACCCGCATCACCCAGACCCTGATCGGCACGCCCGGGTTCGTGGCGCCGGAGGTGATCCAGGGCGAGCGGGCCGGCCCGGAGGCGGACATCTTCTCCTGGGCGGCCACGATGGTCTTCGCCGCGACCGGCCACAAGTGCTTCGGCGGCCGGAACTTCCTGGAGACCCTGCACCGGACGCTGGCCAAGGACCCCGACCTGTCCGGCGTGCCGCACGAGCTGACCACCATCCTCGCCCGCTCGCTGCGCAAGGACCCCGCCCGGCGTCCGCCGATCAACGCGCTGATCGCGGGCATCTTCATCAAGTCCCCGGGCGAGGCGCCGCCGGTTCCGTCGCAGCGGCAGAGCCCCGCGAGCCGGGTCGCCGCCCTGTGGTCCGCGGCGGGGCAGGCTCGGGAGAAGGGCGAGCACGGCCGGGCCGAGGCGCTGTACGGCGAGGTACGGCAGCTCGCGGTCAAGTCAAAAGACCTGGCCGGCGAGATGTTCGCCACCTACCAGCTGGCGTCCGCCGCCGAGCACCGCCGAGACTACGGCGCCGCACAGGACTTCTACGGCCGGGTACAGGACATCGCCAGGAGACTGCGCTCGCCGACCATCGAGGCGCAGGCGCTCCAGGGCCTCGAACGCCTGGCCCGCATGACCGACAACACGAACCTGGCCTGGGCCTACGCCGAGCAGGCCCGGCGGGTGGTGGCCGACAAACACACCCAGGGTTATCCGAAGCAATTCGAAGAGCCCGACGGCGAGCCCCTGTTGCGGCCCTGGACGCCCTGAGGCCCTGCTCAACGCGGGTGGGGCAGGGCGCACGCGACCGCGGCGGCCGCCAGCGCGAGCGCGGCCTGGGCGACCTCCACCGTCACCGTCGCCGCGCCGTACCCGTGGTCGGCCGCGAGCGTGAAGAACAGCGTGCCGATCCCGGCCACGCCGAGCGACAGCGCGATCTGCTGCGTGGTCACCAGCACTCCACTCGCCAGCCCGGCCTGCTCGGCGGGGACCTCTGACAGCACCACCCCGAACAGCGGCACCGCCACAAGTGACTGGGCGACGCCGACGACCATCAGCGCCGGGGCGAGCGTGAGCGGCGTCAGGCCCGAGTAGCCGGCGGCGGCCTGGACGGCGAGGACGCCATTGGCCAGCGCGAGCACGAGCGCCCCCGCCACCATCACGGACCGGTCGTAGCGCGCGAACAGCCGCCGGGTCAGCAGCGAGCCGATGAGGAACGCCACGGCGTACGGCACGAGGGTGAGGCTCGACGTCAGCGCGCTCGCGCCCAGCCCGGCCTGCAGCGTCACGGGTGTGGCGAACAGCAGCCCCGCGTAACCGGGGAAGAGCGCCAGCGCGAGCAGCAGGCCGCGGCGCATGCCGGTGGCGCGCAGCAGGGCCGGCGGCAGCAGCGGCGTCCCGCCACCGCGGGCCGAGCGCCGCTGCGCCGCGGCGAACGCGACGCCGGCGACGGGCGCGCCGGCGAGGACGGCCCAGCACCACCACGGCCAGCCCTCGTCCCGGCCGAGGGACAGCGGCACCAGCAGCGCCACGATGGTCAGGCCCAGCAGGGCGGCGCCTCTCGCGTCGATCGGGGCCGGACGATCGGCGCGGCTGTCCGGCACCACCCGCCGCGCGACGATCACCCCGGCAATGCCGATCGGCACGTTGATGAGGAACGCCGGGCGCCAGCTCAGCCCGGCGATGTCGGCGGAGACGATGACGCCGCCGAGGATCAGCCCCACAGCGGCCGCGATCGCCAGCCCGGCCCCGAAGATGCCGAGCGCCCGCTGCCGCGCCCGCCCCGTGTACGCGATCTGGATCGTGGCCAGCACCTGCGGCACCATCAGCGCCGCCGTCGCGCCCTGGGCGATCCGGGCGGCGATCAGCACCCCGGCCGTCGGCGCCAGCCCGCAGGCGGCCGACATCAGGGTGAAGCCGGCCATCCCGGTGACGAACAGCCGTCGCCGTCCGTACATGTCGCCCAGTCGCCCGCCGACGACGAGCAGGCACGCGTAGGCGACCAGATACCCGGCCACGACCAGCTCGAGCGCCGCCGGCCCGGCGTGCAGGGCCCGGCTCACCGTCGGCAGCGCACCGTTGACGATCATCACGTCGGCGGTGTTGAGCATGTTGCCGAGCAGAACGACGGGCAACAGCCACCGGCTGGCCGGCCGCGCGGCCGGGATGGACGTGGTCGGCCCGGCGGTTGTCATGGTCATGGCAACCAGCCTGCCGCCGGACTTAACCTGTTACCAGAAGCCTGCTTATCCTGGTACTAGGAACAACCGGCAAGAGGTGATCCGATGACGGCGACCACGGCCACGGCCGTCGACCACGGCCGGGCCAGGCGCGACGAGCTCGCCGCCTTCCTCCGCTCTCGCCGCGACCGGCTCGCGCCGGAGGCCGTGGGGCTGCCGCGCGGCCGGCGCCGACGGGCCCCCGGGCTGCGCCGCGAAGAGGTCGCGCAGCTGGCCGGGGTCGGGGTGACCTGGTACACCTGGCTGGAACAGGGCCGGTCGATCAACGTCTCGGCCCAGGTGCTCTCGGCCGTCGCCCGGGCGCTGCGGCTCTCGGACGACGAGCGCGATCACCTGTTCACGCTGGCCGGCCTGCCGCGTCCGGGCACCGAGCGCGCCGACGACATCGTGACCAGCGCCGTGTACGCGATCCTCGACAGCCTGGAGCCGCTGCCCGCCCACGTCGTCACCGCGCGGTACGACGTGGTCGCCTGGAACCCGGCCGACGGCAGGCTGCTCGGCGACTTCGCCCCGCTGCCCCCGCACCGGCGCAACCTGCTATGGCTGATGTTCACCGAGCCGGTGTACCGCGACATGTTCGGCGGCTGGGACAGCGAGATGTACCGGCAGCTCGTGGGCCGGTTCCGCCGCACGTTCGCCGCCCACGTCGACGAACCGGCGTGGCAGGCCCTGGTGACCGAGCTGTCGGCGCGCTCACCGGCCTTCCGCAAGCACTGGGAACGGCACGAGGTCACCTCGTACGCGCCGAGCGCGAAGACCCTGGTCCACCCCTTGATCGGGCCGATCCGGCTCGCGGTGACCAGCCTGTGGATCGCCGACCAGCCGGGCGCCCGCATCGTCGTCTACGCGCCGCTCGACCATGAGGGGCGCGACGGGCTGGAGCGGCTCAACCAGCAGGCCCCGTGGGTGCCGTGGACACAACAGGATCCCTGAACCGCGAACCTGTCGGGAGTAATCAGCGTCATCGTTTGCGTTGTTTCTAAAGACCGCACAAGGCGCGATCGCATAGCCTGTGCGGCGAGGGGAGTACTTCTCAAGCGCCGTCCCGGTCAGTACGGGCTTCCATCGCGGAGTCCCCGGGCGGCCGCCCGCAGCCGTGGGTGAAGGAGACCTCGGGATCGTGACGTATGCCCGAGGAGGTCTCCGTGCCCGCTATCGCCACCACACCCGCCGGTTCGATCGAGTCGGTCGGCTCGCCGTCGCTGTGGGCGCTGACGATCGGCGTCGTCGCCGCGCTGATCGCCCTCGACTTCGTCATCACCAGGCGCCCGCACGAGGTGTCGATGCGCGAGGCGATCGCCTGGTCCGCCTTCTACATCGCGCTGCCGCTGGCTTTCGGCGGCTTCCTGTGGGCGAGGTTCGGCGCACGGCCGGCCACGGAGTTCATCACCGGCTATGTGGTCGAAAAATCGCTGTCGGTGGACAACCTCTTCGTGTTCATGCTGCTGCTGGCGGCCTTCGCGGTGCCCGCGATCCTGGCGCAGCGCGTGCTGCTGTACGGCATCGTCGGCGCCCTCGCGCTGCGCGGCGTCTTCATCGCGCTCGGCGCGGCGGCGCTGAACACGCTCGACTGGGCGTTCCTGCTGTTCGGCGCCATCCTGCTGATCACCGCCGTCAAGATCATGCGGGACACCGTCACCGGCCACAACCAGGAGGTCGACGTCTCGGCGATGCGCTCCGTACGGCTGTTGCGGCGGCTGCTGCCGGTCACCGACGGGTACCGCGGCCCGCGACTGCTGGTCCGTGACGGCGCCCGCCGGGCATTGACCCCGTTCGCACTGGTCGTGGTCGCGGTGCTGGCCACCGACGTGGTGTTCGCCGTCGACTCGGTCCCGGCCGTGTACGGGGTGACCGGCGACCCGTTCCTGGTGTTCGCCACCAACGCCTTCGCGCTGCTCGGCCTGCGCGCGCTCTACTTCGTGCTGCAGGGCGCGCTGGCCCGGCTCGTCCACCTCGGCTACGGCCTGGCCGCCATCCTGGCCTTCATCGGCATCAAGCTGGTGCTGCACTGGGCGCACATGAGCTGGCACAGCGTCCCGGAGGTCCCGACCGCGGTCTCGCTCGGCGTCATCGCGGCGATCCTCGCCACGGTCACCGTGACCAGCCTGCGCGCCACCCGCACCACGCAACACCGCGCCGCCCACCCGGACGACAAGGACCCCGAGCTGGCGGCGGCGGACTCCTAGTCACACGGGGCGGGGCCGTACGTCGGTGCCGCCGCAGCCGATCTCGCTGGCGATGGCGGGGCCGCCGCCGACGGCCGCCAGCGCCTCCAGCCGTACGTACCGGGCGGTCGCGGGGCGGAACCTGACCCGTTTGAGCGCGTGGTCGCCGGCCCAGGAACCGTGGGCCACCTCCTTGAAGGTCGTGCCGTTGACGCTCACCGAGACGCGGTACGCGGTGATGTTGCCCTCGGTGATGAACGTGTCGAACGAGAAGTCGGTTGCCGTGTTCTGTCGTGGCAGGCAGGTAAGCGTGTCGAGGCGGGAGAAGACGCGGCCGAGGTCGAGGGTGACCGACTGGGGGAGCGGCGCATCGGACGTCCACAGCGTCTGGTCGGCCTGGCCGTTCCAGCCGAAGTCGCTGTGCCCGTCCGCGGCGGACGTGGCGGTGCCGCTGGTCGCGGTGGCCGTGACCGGCGTGACCGGGTGTTTCAGCACGTCCGGCTGCGCGGGCAGCGGTGGCCGGGACCGGTCGGGCCGCCACCGCGCGCCGACCTCGTGCAGCGTGTCGACGACGCTCTGGTCGAGCAGGCCCTGCGGGTTCGGCGGGCAGTTGAGAATGAACGTGCAGTAGCGCGGCTCCAGCACCTTCAGGTGGCCGTCCACGATCTGCTCGGCGGTGAGCACGTTGGTCGGTGTCGAGGGATGCCAGAACCAGCCGGACGGCGAGATGGTCTGGCCCTGCGAGGCGGCGTAGGTGTTGCCCGGCGGGCAGAACACCCCGCCCTTGGGCTCCTCGACGAACAGCAGGTCGGCGTCCCACGGCACGGTCAGCCCGTTCAGGTCGAAGACCAGGCAGTCGGGTTGCAGCGACTGCACGTGCGCCCGGATCTCGCCCCACGGGATCGTCTGGTGGCCGAACGACCAGTGCCAGGCCCACCCGTCGAAGATCAGCATGGGGATGGGCCCGTACCGCGTGAGCAGCTCGGTGAGCTGGTTCTTGGCGAAGTCGATCATCTCGCGCGTGATCGGCACCGTGCCGAAGTCCGGCGGCCCCACGCCGTTCGTCCGGTCCCACATGGAGAAGTACAGGCACGGCGTGACGCCCCGGGATCGGAAGGCGTCCATGTACTCGCGCACGACGTCCCGTCTAACCGAGCTGCTCATCACGTCGTACGTCGTGTACTTCGACGGCCATAGGCAGAAGCCGTCATGGTGCTTCGCGGTGAGCACGGCGAACTTCATGCCGGCGGCCTTGGCGGCGTCGGCCCACTGCTCGCAGTCGAGCTCACTCGGATTGAACGTCAGCGGGTCCTGGAACGGGTCGACCCACTCCACGTCGTGGAAGGTGCCCATGTTGAAGTGGATGAACATGCCGAAGCGCCAGTCCACGAAGCGTTTCTGCAGGGCATACCGGTTGCCCCTAGAACCGTGCTTGTCGCCGGCCCACGCGGCGGGCGCGGGCAGGGCTGCCGCCGCGCCGGCGGCAGCGGCAGTCGTGGTGAGGAAGGTCCGTCTACGCATAACTTCACCTCTGGTAGCCGGGTGAGGGGACGTCGGACACGGGCACGCCGCCGCGTTGCGTGCCCACGGTGACCAGGCTCAGCGGGCCGATCGACGCGTTCTGCTCGGCGATCACCGCGAGCGCGAGGGTGTTCCGGCCGTCCTGCCGCAGCAGGCCCGCCGGCAGGGTGAACTCGGTCTGCGGCCCGATGTCCGCGCCGTACAGGCCGAGGTTCCAGCCGTTGAGGAAGAAGTTCACCCGGGCGCCCTGCGGAATGGCTCCGCCGAACCGCAGCGCCACGGCGGTGTCCTGGCTCTTCGGCAGGTCCAGCCGGAAGCTCGTCCGGTACCACGTGACGCCCGGCGTGACCGCGCCAGGCGCGCCCGCGGCCCACGACCGATCGGGGTAGCCGGGCAGGTGCCAGCCGGTGCGCTCGCCGTACAGGCCGCCGTTGTTGAGCGGGCCGCGCACCTTGTCGACGAGGTTCTCGCCGCCGGCGGCACCCTGGATCTTCCACGAGATCGGCGTGCTGGATCCGGTCCCTGCGCCGGTCACCGAGGCGCCGACCAGACCGCGTGGCTGGCGGTGCCGGCTCTCCTCGGCCGTCCAGTCGTCGTTGTGGCCCATGTTCTCGACCAGCACCGACAACGTCGCCGGCGCGCCCTGCTCGAGCAGGCCCGCCGGGATCGGGAAGTCACCCGGCCCAGGGTTCGGGTTCACCGGGGCATCGGAGTCGGCCTGCACCCCGCCCGCGGCCGCGCCCAGGTAGTGACCGTTGAGCCAGACCAGGTAGCGGCCGCGCTTGCCGGTGATCGCGTTCAGCGAGACCGCGGTCTCCGCACCCGAGGCCGTGAAGTGCCCTCGATACCACACGGACCCGTAGTGGTAGCCGTACTCGTCCGCGTACAGCACCGGCAGCGTCTTCGGCGGGAACGGGCTCAGGCTGGTGGTCTTGTCGGCCACCGTCCACCGCGAGTCCTCGAACCCGGGCGCCGCCTCGGGCGCCTCGGCCCGCGTCCGCCAGCCGGTCAAGGCGGGCAGCCGGACGGCCTTAGGCCCGGGCAGCCAGCCCTGCAGCGAGCCACTGGCGGTCGTCCGCACCGAGACGTGCGCGCCGTTCACGGTGAGCCGCGACGCGGGCGCGAACACCTCGACGTCTCCGGCGTGCGCCGTGTCGGCCCGCAGCGCGACGGTGCCGCCTCGGACGGCCGCGGAGCGGACGAGCGAGGTGCCGCGCACCAGCACCCCGGAGCTGGGCTGCCAGAAGGCCGCGGCCGTCTCGTCGGTGCCCAGCAGGAGCAGCAGCGGCCGCCGCCCGCCGCCGGTGATCAGCACCCGGGCCAGCCCGGAGTGCGTGTAGTCGAGCTTGAGATCGCCCGAGTCGTACGACGAGGTGACGGAGCCCGCGAGCACCTTCACCGCCGGCCGCGACGCGTAGCGCAGCACCGTCGTGCCGGCCTCGCCGTCCCGACCGTACAGCAGCGCCACGTCCCGGCCGCCGCCATAGACGTGCGTCATGATCTCCGAGCTGGACACCACGAGCCGCTGGCCACCCATGTCGTACCCGGCGACCAGCACCTTGGCGTCGCGGCCGTTCAGCCGTACCGGTACCGCGTAGTGGCCGTCCGGGGCCGCCCAGTCGAGGGCGGCCGTGTCGTCGGTCGTCGCGGCCCGGTCCGTGTGCCGTACCAGCACGAACTGCGTGCCGGTGTCGGGGTTGGCGCGGGCCTCGGTGGTGAGCGCCGCGTTGCTGGACGCAGGCCCCGAGGCCGGGTCGGTCTTGGTGAGCACCGGCGCCGCCGCCCGCAGGAAGTAGCTCTGCCGCTTGAACTCGTCGTACTTCGCGGTCAGCTGCCGGTTCTCGGTGATCTGCGACCCGTAGTCGTAGGAGGTGTAGACGTCATTGGGCTGCGACAGCCAGCCCCAGTTCGTGCCGCCGAAGCCCATGTAGTAACTGAACGCGGTGGCGCCGCCGGCGATGAGGTTCTTCTTCTGGAAGTACTTCATGTAGCGGACGCCGGTCAGCTGGCGGCACTTGTCGTACCCGGCGTTGAACGAGTCGATGGACCCGGCCTGGTACTCGGCGGCGAACACCGGGGTATCGGCGCGCGCCCGTTCGGTGACGCCCTCGCCCCACGGCCCCCACGTCGTGTCGGGGTTCGGGCAGTCGAAGGACTGCGGGTAGTCGTCGACGCCGAGGATCTGCACGGCGCCCAGACCGTTGGCCCAGTCCGTGGTCCAGGAGGCGTTGTCGCAGCACTGGTTGTGCGTGATCGGCACGTCGATGCCGTCGGCGCGGGCCTTGGCCTGGATGTCGGCCATGTACTGCCGGTCGGTGTTCGCGGCGTACTCGTTCTCGGCGTTGTACAGCACGACCGAGCCGCCGCGCGTGATCTGGTGCCGGGCGAGGATCTTGTCGATGTGGCCGAGCCAGTCGTGGTATGCCTCGGAATACCCGGGCGCGCTGGTCCGGGCCCGGCCGGGCACGGTCTTCAGCCAGGCCGGGAAGCCGCCGCCCGTCGTCTCGGCGTTGATGTACGGACCGGGGCGGGCGATGACGTACAGGCCGGCATCCTCGGCGGTGCGCAACAGCCGGTCGACGTCGCGGACGCCGGTGAAGTCGTAGACCCCGGCCTTCGGGGAGTGGTACGCCCAGTCGAAGTAGATCGACACCGCGTTGAAGCCCTCGGCCTTGAACTTCTCCATGATGTCGCGCCACAGGTCCGGGCCGGGCAGCCGGAAGTAGTGGAACTCGCCCGCCTGCAGCAGCACCCGCTGCCCGTCGATCTTGAGCGAGTAGTGATCGTACGTCACCTCGTGCTTGACCGTGCTCGCCGGCGCGGCCGTGGACGGTCCGCCCGCGGACACCACCGCGGTGGCCGCGAGCGCGAGGGCGGCCAGGACGGCAAGGGCTCTGAATCTCGGTCTCATGGGCGCGGGCCTCCCGCGTGAGGGGTGGGTTGGCGGTCGCGAGGCGTCCCGCCCCCGGAGGAGTCGAGGTGGGGGCGGGACACCGGTCCGCGGTTGGTTACTTGAGTGAGAAGGTGCTGACCCGGACGTCGCCGGAGACCACCAGGTACACGTCGTGGCGGCCGGTCGCGCCGCTCAGCGCGGCGGTCGTGGTCGCGTACGTGTACTTGTCGCCGGTGGCGGCCACCGTCGCGGTGCCCACGAGGCGCCCGGTCGGGGAGTCGAGCCGGATCTGGATGGACCCGTCTCCGGTGCTCGCCTTCGCCGTCTGGGCGGTGAAGGTCTTGGCGTGCAACGCGGCGTCGGCGAACTTGACCCACCCGGCCCCGCTCACCGCGGTGCCGCCGGCCTTGCTCTCATCGACCAGCCGGACGCCGGAGTAGTCGTCGAAGGCGACCGCGCGGGTGGCCTTGGCGAGGTCACGCGCCGGGATCGTCTCGCCGTGCACGCCGAGCGCCGCCCGCTGCCGGATGTCCGCCGACGAGGCGCCGACCATCAGGTCGTAGTCGCCGGACTCCACGACCCACTTGTTCCTGGTGACGTCCCAGTGCGCCAGATCGGCGGCGCGCAGGGTGAGCCGTACGGTCTTGGTCTGGCCCGGCCGCAGGCTTACCCGCTGGAAGGCGCGCAGCTGCCTGAGCGGCTGCTTGTCGCGCGACGCCCGCTGGTGCGTGTAGAGCTGGACGACCTCGTCGCCGGCCACCTTGCCGGCATTGGTCACGTCCACGCTGACCGTCACGTTGCCGTTGCCCTTGTCGCTGGCATTGACCGAGCGCGCGCTCGGCCGCAGCCGGCTGTATTTGAACGCGGTGTACGACAGCCCGTACCCGAACGGG
Organism: Streptosporangiaceae bacterium; assembly: GCA_036555725.1. Lineage (GTDB taxonomy): Bacteria > Actinomycetota > Actinomycetes > Streptosporangiales > Streptosporangiaceae > CALAED01. Next base: position 37,601 of record DATBKU010000039.1, read on the forward strand.
TAGAGCGGCGTGCCCTTGTAATAGAGGTACGTCCGGTCGGACTTGATGATGTCGTAGTCGAGGATGCTCGGCAGGTCGCCGTCGGACCGATACCAGGTCTGGGTCAGCCGGCCCGCCGGGTTGACGTCGCCGAACAGCACGTCGGCGATGGCGTGCCCGGTCTCGGCGCCCGCGTGGGTGGTCCACAGGATCGCCGGGACGTTCTGCTGCTCCCAGTTGATCGTCGTCGGGTAGCTGTTCTCGAGCACGACGACCGTGTTCGGGTTGGCCGCGCGGACGGCTTTGACGAGGTTCTCCTGCCCCTCGGCCAGCGCCATCGTGGTGCGGTCGTGGGCCTCGCGGCCGTTGATGAACGGCATGGACCCGACCACGACGACCGCCGCGTCGGCGCCCTTGGCCGCCGCGACCGCGTTGTCGACGCCGCTGCTGATGGTCTCCTTGGAGAACTCGGTCGCGGCGTCCGGCGTGCTGGCGCCCAGGTTCAGCGTGCCGTCGGGCTGCAGGGTGAGGTAGTGGTTCTGGGTGAACCAGGTCTCCTGGGTCTCGTAGCCGGCGTACCTGATCACGTAGTTGCCGTCGGGCCGCTGTTCCAGCTTGAACTGCTGCTGGACGAACCACCCGCTGGGCTGGACCTGGTCGTTGACGAAGTTCGCGAAGTTGTACCCGACGTATTTGCCGTTGGCCGCGCTGCGCAGCGCCAGCACGCCCTGGCCCCAGTCGAAGGCGTCGAACTGGGCCGTGGTGTCGGCGGTCGTCGCGCTCTCGCCGATGACCGCGCCGCTCGCCCCGCTGCCCGCGGTGACGTACTTGCCGGTCTTGACGTCCTTGAGCGCGATCCGGTCCACGCCCTCGCTGGCGTTGACGGTGGCGCCGCCGCCGAGCCGCTCCTTGATCCCGTCGAGCGGGGTCACCTGGTACGGCAGGTTGGCGGAGTACCAGTCGGTGTAGAGGGTGTTCTCCAGCGGGCCGACGACCGCGATCTTCTTGGTGGCCTTGGCGTCCAGCGGGAGGGTCGCAGTGCCGTTCTTCTTTGGGTCGTTCTTCAGCAGCACCTGGGACGCGCCGGCGACCTTGCGGTTGAGCCGCTGGCCGGCGGCGCTGTTGATGACCGAGGCGTCGATCTTGCCGTACGGGCCGCCGTCCGGGTCGAACTCTCCCAGCCGGGTGCGGATCGACAGGATGTGCCGGACCGCGTTGTCGATGTCGGCCTCCGTGATCAGCCCCTGGTCGAGGGCCGACTTGATCGCGTTGACCGTGTTGGTGTTGTTGCCGTTGTCGATCGTGTAGCTGTCGGTACCGGCCTTGAGGATCGCGGCGTCGCCTTCGGCGAAGTTCGGGTAGTAATGCGTGTTCCAGTTCGGGTCGGTGCCCGAGCCGGCCAGGCTGTCGGGCAGCCCGGCGTCGGTGACGTTGAACAGGTCTTTCTTGCTCCAGGACCGCTCCAGCGTGCCGAGGTCCGGGTTCACCGCGTTGGGCCGCCCGTTGACCAGGTTGTACGACGACATCACGCCGGTGGCCGCGTCGGCCGAGATGGTGGGCTGGAAGGCCTGCCGGTCGTACTCGTTGAGCACCCGCTCGCGCAGCTGGACGTCCGAGGTGGCCCGGGCGACCTCGTTGTTGTTGCCGAGGTAGTGCTTCAACGTCGGGGCCGTCAGCAGGTACTTGGCGTTGCCGCCCTCCAGGCCGCTGCCGTACGCGGTGGCCATGGTGCTGGTGAGCGTGGTGTCCTCGGAGTAGCCCTCCTCGTTGCGGCCCCAGCGCGGGTCGCGCAGCAGGTTGACCACGGGCGCCCACAGGTTCAGCCCCCACAGCTGCCGGTCGTCGTTGGTCGAGTGGTAGCCACGGGCCTCAGTGCCGACGGTCGTGCCGACCTGCCGGATCAGCGCCGGGTCCCACGTGCTCGCCAGCCCGATGGCCTGCGGGAACACCGTGCCCTTGGCGTAGATCTGGACGCCGTTCGCGTCGCTGGTCCAGGCGTACCCGTGCAAGGCCTCGGTGCCGGTCTTGAACGCCTTGATGCCGAGACGCGGAATGGCCGGCTCGTACTGGTGCAGCAGCGAGATCTTCTCGTCCAGCGTCAGCCGGCCCAGCAGGTCGTTCACCCGCGTGGCGAGCGGCAGTTTCGGGTTCTGGAACGGGAGGGTGGCGCGCGCGGAGGCGGCGGGGGACAGCAAAGTGAGCACCAGCAGCAGTACGGCCGCCAGCGCGATCGGCGTCCGGCGATGGGATATGAGGCTACGAAGTGTTAGGGGTGGGTCGAGGGCCATGAAGGTCCTCCCTGATGCGTAGCGGACAGGGAAGTCGAAGCGCTTCGACAACCTGGCCGCGAAAATGAACTTCACATACCCCGGGGAAGGTCGTCAAGGCCCAATTACGTGGGCGCTTAGAAGACTTGTGCTTTAGTGAGGCAAGGTCTAGATTCACGCCCATCGAAGCGCTTCGACATCCGCCTCAGCGCGGACGGGGGCCCATGGTCACGATTGCGGACGTTGCCCGGCATGCCGGGGTGTCACCCAGCACGGTGTCGTACGTGCTCAGCGGGAAGCGATCGATCTCCGAACAGACCCGAGTACGGGTCGAGGAGAGCATCAAGGTCCTCGGGTACCACCCGCATGCCGGTGCCCGGTCGCTGGCCAGCAGTCGCGCCAACGTGATCGCCCTGGTCGTGCCGCTCCGCACCGACATGCACGTGCCCATCCTCATGCAGTTCGCCACGTCGATCGTGACCGGCGCCCGCGAACACGACCACGACGTACTGCTGCTGACCGCCGACGAGGGCCCGGACGGCCTGCGCCGGGTCACCAGGTCCGCCCTGGTCGACGCGGTCATCGTGATGGACATCGAGCTCAACGACAGCCGCGTCCCGTTCCTCCGCGAGGTCGGGTTGCCCGCCGTGCTGATCGGCTTCCCCGCCGACCCGTCCGGGCTCACCTGCGTCGACTGGGACTTCACCGCGGCCGCGGCGATGTGCGTCGACCACCTGGCCGATCTCGGTCATCGTGAAATCGCCTTTCTCGGCTCGCCGGCCGGGGTTTTCGAAAGAGGCACCGGTTTCGCGCAGCGGACCACGTCCGGGTTCGAGTCGGCGGTGGCCCGCCGTGGCCTGCACGCGGTGGTACGGCCCTGCGAGCCGTCGCACAGCGCGGTCCGCGACACCGTCAAGCGGTTGTTCGACGACCACCCCGGGCTGACCGGGCTGGTGGTGCACAACGAGGGGGCCGTGGCGCCGCTGCTGGAGACGCTGCGCGGCCTCGGCCGCCATGTCCCGGAAAACGTCTCCGTGATCGCGATGTGCCCGGAAGACCTCGCCGAACACGTGTCCCCGCGGCTGACCGCGGTGCCCATTCCGGCGGAAGAAATCGGGCGCCGGGCCGTGGAGCTCGTCATGAGCAAGCTCGACGGTGCCGCCGACGTACCCGCCGCCACCCTGGTCGCCCCCCACCTCCTCGCGGGCGAAAGCACCGCCACCCGGCACGCCTGACCCGCCGAGGCCGGCTGGCGAAACAGAGCGTTACGAAGATCTCACGGCGACCCGTCGGACCTATTGACAGGGTGCAGCCGACCTCTTAGCGTCCCCTCTCGAAGGACCTTGTCGAAGCGCTTCGACAGTTGCCCTCAACGGCGCGTTGGCGGGGACCTCCGCTGACTCACCGCGGGCGAATGCCCTCGCACCTGGTAGACCGCCCCATGCTTGACCTTCACCCCACGCTGGAGGAACCCCGATGTTCAAGGCACGGAAAGGCGCGGCACTGCTGGCGACCCTCGCCGCGGTCACCCTGACGGCCGCGGCCTGCGGCGGCAGCGACAGCGACAAACCCGCCGGCGGCGGTACGCAGGCCAAGGAGCTGAAGCTCTGGCACTACGAAGGGCCCGACAGCGCCATGGGCGTGGCGTGGAACCAGGCCATCAAGGAGTTCGAGGCCGCGCACCCCGGCGTGAAGGTGAAGTTCGAGGAGAAGGGCTTCGAGCAGATCCAGAAGACCGCGCCGATGGTCCTCAACTCCAAGGACGCGCCGGACATCATGGAGTACAACAAGGGCAACGCCACCGCCGGGCTGCTGTCCAAGCAGGGGCTGCTCACCGACCTGACGCCGCAGGTCACCAAGCGCGGCTGGGACAAGCTGGTCCCCGCGAACGTGCAGACCATCGCCAAGTACGACTCGCGCGGCGTCATGGGCGGCGACAAGTGGTACGGCGTCCCCAACTACGCCGAATACCTCCAGGTCTTCTACAACAAGGACACCTTCGACAAGTACAAGGTGAAGGTGCCGGCGACCTTCGATGAGTTCACCACCGCGATGGACACCTTCGCCAAGAAGGGCGTCACGCCGCTGGCCAACGCCGGCGCCGAGTACATGGCCCAGCAGTACCTCTACCAACTCGCCCTGAGCAAGGCCGACCCGACGTGGGTCAGCAACTACGAGCGCTACACCGGCAAGGTCAACTTCCACGACCCGGCCTGGACGTACGCCGCCACCACCCTCTCCGACTGGGTGAAGAAGGGTTACATCGCGAAGAACTCGGTGAGCATCAAGGCCGAGGACGCGGGCACCCAGTTCATCGCCGGCAAGTTCCCGATGCTGTTCTCCGGCAGCTGGTGGTTCGGCCGGTTCCAGAAGGAAATCAAGTTCGACTGGGGCACCTTCGCCTGGCCCGGCAGCAACATGACGCTCGGCTCCGGCGGCAACATCTGGGTCGTCCCGCAGGGCTCGAAGAACAAGGACCTGGCGTACGACTTCATCGACATCACGATGAAGAAGAACATCCAGAACGCGCTGGCCGCCAATGGCGGCGTCCCGGTGGCGGCCGACGCCTCCGCGATCAGCGACGCGAAGACCAAGGAACTGGTGCAGAACTACAACACGCTCGCGCAGCGAAACGGCCTGGCCTACTACCCTGACTGGCCGGTGCCGGGTTTCTACGACACCCTCGTGTCGCAGACGCAGAAGCTCATCAACGGCAGCGCCAGCCCGGACAAGGTGCTCGGCGACCTGCAGAAGGCCTACGACGGCGGCGTGCCCAAGTGATGACGGACAGGGCAGCCCGGGGCAGGAGATCACATGGCCGGATGGCGTACCTGCCGTACCTGATCCCCGGGCTGCTGCTGTTCATCGGCGTCATCGCGGTGCCGTTCGCGATGAACATCGGGATCAGCTTCACAAGGTGGGCGGGCGTCGGCACCCCGGAGTGGGTCGGCCTGCACAACTACCGCGAGCTCGTCAAGGACAGTGAGTTCTGGGCGTCGTTCCGGCACCAGATCGCACTGGTCTTCGGGATGTCGCTGATCCCGGCGCTCATCGGCCTGGTGCTGGCGGCGATGCTGACCGACGTCATCGGCAAGCGGTTCGGCGCCCGCACCGCCACCGTGCTGCGCGCCTGCATCTACGTGCCGCAGCTGCTGCCCATCGTGGTCGCCGGCATCGTATGGAGCTGGATCCTGGCCCCGGATACCGGTGCCGCCAACAAGTTGCTCCAGGCCGTGGGCCTGGGCTCGCTGGCGCACGACTGGCTCGGCGATCCGAAGACCGCCATGTGGAGCGTGATGGTGGTCATGGTCTGGTTCCAGATCGGATTCCCGCTGGTCATCTTCATGTCGGGGATGCAACGGGTCGATCCGGCGCTCTACGAGGCGGCCGAGCTCGACGGCGCCTCGTGGTGGCGGCGGTTCTGGCACATCACGGTGACCCAGATCCGGCCGGAGATCTTCGTGGTGCTGCTGATCACCACGATCTACTCGCTCAAGTCCTTTCCGCAGATCTACGTGCTCACCAAGGGCGGGCCCGGCGGGGCGACCAACGTGCCGTCGTACTATTCGTTCCAGAACTTCTTCGACAAGACCCAGGTCGGGTATGGCGCGTCGGTCGCCACCGTGCTCACCGCGATCACGATTGTGCTGGCCGTCGCGTTCATCCGCGTACAGCAGCGCACCGAAGTGGAGGGCCAATGACCCTCCTCGAGGCGGAGCGGCGCCCTGCCGTACGGCCACCGGCCAAGCCCGTGCCGGGGCGCCGGCGACGGAATCCGTCGAACTACGTCGTGCTGGCCGCGCTGATCGTGCTCGCGCTGGTGATGCTGATCCCGATCGTGATCGTGGCGTTCAACGCGCTGAAGACCCCGCAGGAGTACTCCAACAACGGGCCGCTCGCGGTGCCGCACGGGCTGAACCTGGACGGCGTCAAGGCCTTCTGGACCCGGGTGGACTACGGCGAGAAGCTGCTCAACAGTGTGATCATCAGCGGGACGGTGGCGGTCCTCGGCGTGATCTTGTCGATCCTGAACGCGTACGCGCTGGGCATCGGCCGTGTCGCGGGCCGCTCGTGGCTGCTGGTGTTGCTCCTGATGGCCAACCTCATGCCGCAGGAGGCGCTGGTCTACCCGCTGTACTACCTGTCCAAGCAGCTCGGCCTGTACGACACCCGGTACAGCGTGATCATCGTGTTCACCGTCATCCAGAGCGCCTTCGGCACGTACCTGCTGTCCTCGGTGCTGGTCGCGTTCCCCCGGCCGCTGCTCGAGGCGGCGCGCATCGACGGCGCGAACCGGTGGCAGGTGCTGTGGCGGATCGTCGTGCCGATCAGCCGGCCGACCATCGTCGTCCTGCTGGTGTTCTTCTTCATATGGACCTGGAACGAGTTTCTGATCCCGCTGGTGATGCTGATCTCCAACGAGAACCAGACGGTTTCGGTCGCGCTCGGCGTCCTGCAGGGGCAGCGCCTGATGGACGCCACGATGTCGAGCGCGTCCGCACTGCTCGGCATCATCCCCACCCTTGTCTTCTTCCTGATCTTCCAACGGACCCTGTCACGCGGCATCACCGTAGGGGCGATTAAATGAAGTTCACCGATGGCTACTGGAGTATGCGCGCAGGCGTGCACGCCGTTCATCCCGTCGAGGTTCGCGACGTCGTCGAGGATCCCGGGAAGCTCACGGTCTACGCGCCGACGCGGCGGATTCAGCACCGGACCGACACGCTCCTGGGCCCCGTCGTCACACTCACGTACTTCTCCCCGCTGCCCGACGTCATCGGCGTCAAGATCACGCACTTCTCCGGGGAGGTGCCGCCCAGGCCGCGGTTCGAACTGCAGGACGGCTCCACTGACGTGGGCGTGGTTGTCGACGAGACGGCCGCCCGCCTGACGTCGGGTGAACTGTCCGTACGGGTGAGCCGGGGGCCGGACTGGCGCGTCGACTTCCTGGCCGGCGGCAGGGTGCTGACGGCGAACCTGCCCACGGCGACCGCGCTGATCGACACGGCGCCCATGGGAGCTGAACTCGCCGGCGTGGCAACTGGGCCGATCGCCGGTGACAAGAACGCCGCCGACGGCGGGCATTACGTACGGGAGCAGCTGGAGCTCGGCGTGGACGACTTCGTCTACGGGCTCGGCGAGCGGTTCGGCCCGCTGGTCAAGAACGGCCAGACCGTGGACATCTGGAACTCCGACGGCGGTACGGCCAGTGAGCAGGCGTACAAGAACATCCCGTTCTTCCTGACCAACGCGGGCTACGGCGTCTTCGTCAACCACCCGGGGCACGTGTCGTTCGAGGTGGCCTCCGAGGCGGTGTCCCGCGTGCAGTTCAGCGTGGGGGGCCAGTCGCTGGAGTACTTCCTGATCTACGGGCCCACGCCGAAGGAGATCCTGCGGAAGTACACCGCGCTGACCGGACGGCCCGCACGGGTGCCGGCCTGGTCGTACGGGCTGTGGCTGTCCACCTCGTTCACCACCTCGTACGACGAGGCCACGGTGAGCAGCTTCATCGACGGGATGGCCGAACGCGACCTGCCGCTGTCGGTCTTCCACTTCGACTGCTTCTGGATGCGCGAGTACAACTGGTGCGACTTCGAGTGGGATCCACGCACCTTCCCCGACCCGCGGGCGATGATCGCCCGGCTCAAGGCCAGGGGCCTCAAGATCTGCCTGTGGATCAACCCGTACATCGGCCAGCGCTCCCCGCTGTTCGCCGAGGGACAGGCGCGCGGTTACCTGCTGAAACGGCCGAACGGCGACGTGTGGCAGTGGGACCTGTGGCAGCCCGGGCTGGCGGTCGTCGACTTCACCAACCCCGAAGCGCGCGAGTGGTGGGCCTCGAAGCTCGATGCGTTGCTGGACATGGGGGTCGACTGCTTCAAAACGGACTTCGGCGAGCGAATTCCGACTGACGTCGCGTATTTCGACGGCTCCGACCCCGAGCGGATGCACAACTACTACACCCATCTCTATAACGAGACGGTGTTCGAGCTGCTGCGCAAGCGGCGCGGCGAGGGCGAGGCGGTCCTCTTCGCCCGGTCTGCCACCAGCGGCACGCAGCGGTTCCCGGTGAACTGGGGCGGGGACGCGGAGTCGACGTTCGCGGGGATGCACGAGAGCCTGTGTGGCGGGCTGTCCCTCGGCATGTCCGGGTTCGGGTACTGGAGCCACGACATCGGCGGCTTCGAGGGCACCCCGAACGCCGCGCTGTTCAAGCGGTGGATCGCGTTCGGGCTGCTGTCGTCGCACAGCCGGCTGCACGGCAACGAGTCGTACCGGGTGCCGTGGCTGTTCGACGAGGAGTCGGTGGACGTGCTGCGGACGTTCACCCAGCTGAAGATGCGGCTCATGCCGTACATCGCCGGCGCCGCCCAGCAGGCCCACACCGAGGGCGTCCCGGTGATGCGCGCGATGGTCGTCGAGTTCCCCGACGACCCGGCCTGCACCCACCTCGAGCGGCAGTACATGTTCGGCGACGACCTGCTGGTGGCGCCGGTGTTCTCGGCCGACGGGGACGTCTCGTATTACGTCCCCGAGGGCACGTGGACGCACTACCTCACCGGGCGCCGGGTCACCGGACCGCGCTGGGTGCGCGAACGCCATGACGTGATGAGCGTGCCGTTGCTGGTCCGGCCCGGCTCAGTGGTCCCGGTCGGCGCAGTGGATGATCGACCCGACTACGACTACGCCGACGGGGTGACGCTGCGGGCGTACGAGATCGCCGACGGCGCCCGCGTCACCACGGTCATTCCGGGGGTCACGGGAGACACCGCGGCCACCTTCGTGACGTCCCGTGAAAACAGCGTGGTACGGGTGGAGGCCGCGGGCACCCCGCCGACCTGGAGCTTCATGCTTGTGGGAATTCCATCGATCTCCTCAATTGAGGGCGGAACGGCCACCCGGTGCGAACATGGGGCGATCGTCCAGGCCAGCGCCGACACGCTGATCATCACGCTCGAGGAGACGCAGTAATGCACACTACACGCTGCCACCTACCCACTCTCGCGAGCCGTCGCCGGCAAAGGAGGGTGGCATGACCGCCTTTCCTGCCGGTTTTCTGTGGGGTTCGGCCACCGCGGCGTACCAGATCGAGGGGGCGGCCGACGAGGATGGCCGGGAGCCGTCGATCTGGGACACCTTCAGCCACACCCCCGGCAAGGTGCTGGCGGGCGACACCGGTGACGTGGCCGATGATCACTATCACCGCTGGCAGTCGGACGTCGACGCGATGGCCCGGCTGGGCCTGAATGCCTACCGGTTCTCCATCTCCTGGCCACGGGTGCTGCCCGGCGGGCGACTCAACCCCAAGGGCACGGACTTCTACTCCCGGCTCGTGGACGCGCTGTTGGAACGTGACATCGCGCCCGTCGCCACTCTCTACCACTGGGATCTGCCGCAGCGTCTCGAGGTCGCCGGCGGCTGGCCGGTCCGGGACACGGCGCTGCGCTTCGCCGAGTACGCCGAGCAGATCGGCCGCGTGCTCGGCGACCGCGTACACATGTGGACCACGCTCAACGAGCCGTGGTGCTCGGCGTTCCTCGGCTACGCCGCGGGCGTGCACGCCCCCGGCCGTACCGAGCCGGCCGCCGCGCTCGCCGCCGCGCACCACCTCAACCTGGGGCACGGCCTGGCCGTCCAGGCGCTGCGCGGCGTGGTCGCCCCCTCGGCCCTGCACTCGGTCACGCTCAACCTGCACCATGCGCGCGGGGACGCCGAGGCGGTACGGAAGGTCGACGGCGTGGCCAACCGGGTCTTCCTCGGCCCGATGCTGTCCGGGGCCTATCCGGAGGACCTGCTGGCCGACACGGCCGCGGTCACCGACTGGTCCTTCGTGCACGACGGCGACGAGGCCGCGAGCGCCGCCCCGCTCGACGTGCTCGGCATCAACTACTACGCCCCGATGCAGGTACGGCTGTGGGACGGCGAAGGCGAGCGGGCCACCGCGGACGGGCACGGCGGCGGCACCGGCTCTCCCTGGCCGGGCTGCGATGACGTCGAGTTCCTCGCACTGCCCGGCCCGTACACCGAGATGGGCTGGCCCATCGACGCGTCCGGGCTGACCGAGCTGGTCCAGCGGGTGCACCGCGACCACCCGGCCCTGCCGGTGGCGATCACCGAGAACGGCGCCGCCTTCGACGACAAGGTCGACGCCGACGGGCGCGTCCACGACGACGCACGCATCTCCTACCTGCACGACCACCTCGCCGCGGTCGGCGACGCCATCGCGTCCGGGGTGGATGTGCGCGGCTACTTCGCCTGGTCGCTGCTGGATAACTTCGAATGGTCGTACGGCTACTCCAAGCGCTTCGGCCTGATCCACGTTGACTACGAGTCGCAGGACCGCATTTGGAAGGACAGCGCGTACTGGTACAAGGACGTGATCGCCGCCAACGCTCTGGATCGCTAACCGCGGTCGGCGCCGCCGCCTCGCTCGCGGTCGCGGCCTTCTGCTACGGCACGACCGAGAACCTGCCGGTCGGACTGCTGCGGCTGATGGCGGCCGACCTGGGGACGTCGCTGTCGGCCGTCGGCCTGCTGGTCACCGGCTACGGGCTTACCGTGGCCGTGGTCTCCGTGCCGCTGACCCGGCTGACCGCCCGGATGCCGCGCCGGCTGCTGCTGTCGGGGCTGCTGTCCGTCTTCGTGGTGACGACCTTGCTCTCGATTGTCGTCTCGAACTACTGGGTGCTGCTGGCGGCCCGGCTGGCGACCGCTCTGTCGCAGGCGATCTTCTGGCCGGTGGCCGCGGTGGCCGCGGCCGGCCTGTTCTCCCCCGAGGTCCGCGGGCGGGCGTCCACCGTGGTGTTCGCCGGCGGCTCGCTCGCCATCGTGCTCGGCGTGCCGGCCGGCACCTGGCTGGGTCAGCAGGCGGGCTGGCGCTGGGCCTTCCTGGCGCTGAGCGGGCTCGGGCTGGTCGCGCTGGTCGCGGCCGCCGTCCTGTTGCCGTCGGGCGCGCCCGGCGCGGGCCACACGGCCGTCGCCGACACCCCCGACGCCCGCCGCTACTGGCTGCTCGTGGTGACGACGGCCCTGGCGGTCACCGGCTACTTCACGGTGTACACCTACATCACCGCCTTCCTGACCGACGTGAGCGGGTTCTCCGACCGGGCGATCAGCCCTCTGCTGCTGCTCTACGGAGCGATGGACTTCATCGGCCTGATGTGCGCCGGCGCCGTCGTCGACCGCGGCCCGCGCACCCTGATGATCGTCGCGATCGCGCTGCTCACGACCGCCCTGCTCGGCCTGTACGTGTTCGGCGCGGGCCGGGCCGCGGCGGTGGGGTGGTCTGCCGTGTTGGGCCTCGGCCTGCCCTTCATGGTGCCGGGTCTGCAACTACGGGTTCTGCAGGTCGCGCCCGGCAACACCGACATCGCCTCGGCGGGCACCTCGGCCGCCTTCAACGTGGGCATCGGCTGCGGCGCCCTCGTCGGCGGCCTGCTACTCCCCGCGTTCGGCGTCCGCGCCACTGCCCTCGCCGGCGCCCTTCTCACGGCCGCCGCGCTCTCCGTCCTCCTCAGCGAGCGCCTCCTCAGCGAACGTCTCCTCTCACCCCGCTGATCCCTAGCCGCCCACTCTGACGGGCCGGCATTGATCAGGCCGGGAGGCCGGCCAAATCGCCCATGGCAAAATCAGCCAGGTGCAGATCGGGATCCTGGGACCATTCGAGGTTCGTACGGGCGACGGCGTCTTCGCCGACGTGCCGGGCGCCCGGCTGCGCGGGCTGTTGATCGCCCTCGCGCTCGAACCAGGTCGCGCAGTCCCGAAGGCGACGCTCGTTGACTGGATTTGGGGTGAGCACCCGCCCTCCGACGCTGCGAATGCCTTGCAACGCTTGGTTTCCCGGCTGCGCAAGGTGCTGCCGGATGGATTGGTCGAGGGGCAGCCGGACGGCTACCGGTTGAAGGTGGAACCTGACGCTGTCGACGCCGTGCGGTTCGAGCGCCTCGTGGGCCAGGCCCGCGACGACGAGGATCCACTGCGGGTGCGGCGGCTGCGCGAGGCCCTCGCATTGTGGCGCGGCGCGGCCATGCAGGACGTCGGCCTGCAGGAGAGTGCCGCGTTTGACGCGGCCGTCACCCGGCTCGAGAGGCTACGCCTGACTGCCATGGAGGATCGGTTCGATGCGGAGATCAGCCTCGGCAACGGCGGCGAGCTGGTCACGGAACTGACCGACGTGGTGGCCGCGCATCCGCTGCGAGAACGGCTTGTCGCCGCGTTGATGCGTGCCCTCGTCGCGTCCGGCCGCGGCGCCGAGGCGCTGCTCGTGTACGAGCGCACACGAGAGGCCCTGGCCGACGCGCTAGGCGTCGACCCTGCACCCGAGCTGTCCGCACTGCACGTCGCGCTGCTGCGCGGTGAGTTGGGACGGCAGGAGGAAAGCCGGAAGACCAACCTGCGTGCCGAACTGACCAGCTTCGTCGGCAGGGACGCTGATGTCGCCGCGGTCCGCGAACTCATCGCCGACCATCGGCTCACCACCCTGATCGGGCCGGGGGGCTCGGGGAAGACAAGGCTGGCCACGGAAACCGTGCGCACGCTGCTCGGCGACCTGCCGGACGGGGCCTGGCTGGTCGAACTCGCGGCCATCGGCGCCGACGGTGACGTGGCGCGAGCGACACTCGCCGCGCTCGGCCTGCGGGATGCGCTGCTCGGCGAGGCACCGGACGCGCCGCCGGCAGATCGGGTCATTGCCGCGGTCCGCGAGCGGGCGATGTTGCTGATTCTGGACAACTGCGAGCACGTGATCGACTCCGCCGCGACATTCGCCTATCAGGTGCTCGGAGAGTGCCGGCGGCTGCAGATCCTCGCGACGAGCCGGGAACCTCTCGGCATCACCGGTGAGGCACTATGGCGGGTCGCGCCGTTGGTCCTGCCCGCGGAGGATGCCGGCCCGAACGAGATCGAGTCCGCGCCGGCCGTCCGGCTGTTGCGGGACCGAGCCGGCGAGGTGCGCAAGGACCTCGCGACCAACGCCCACACGTTGTCGACCATGGCGCGCGTCTGCCGGGCGCTGGACGGGATGCCCCTGGCGATCGAACTCGCCGCGGCTAGGTTGCGCACCATGTCCCTCGATCAGCTCGCCAACCGGCTCGACTACCGGTTCCGCCTGCTGACCGGCGGCAGCCGTACCGCGCTGCCGCGGCACCGAACGCTGCGGGCGGTAATCGACTGGAGCTGGGAGCTGCTCACCGAAGCCGAACGGACGGTCCTGCGCAGGCTCTCGGCGTTCTCAGGTGGTGCGAGCCTGGAAGCAGCCGAGCGGGTTTGCGTGGGTGCCGGGGGCGAGCAGGAGCAGGTGTTCGACTCGCTGACCGCGCTGGCCGAGAAATCGCTGGTGCTCGTCGAGGGCGACCGGGCGCCGCGCTACCGGATGCTCGGTACGATCAAGGAGTACGCCGAGCAGCGTCTCGCGGAGGCGGGGGAGTCGGAACTGGCGCGCCGTGCGCATCTCGCCTATTTCACCGAGTTCGCCGCGACCGCGGAGCCGCATCTTCGCCGCGCCGAGCAATTGACGTGGCTTGCCATGCTCGAGGTCGAGCACGACAACATCGGTGCCGCGATGCGCGGTGCGCTCGCGGCCGGCGATGCGGACGGGGCGATGCGGCTCGCCGCTGCCGCCAGCTGGTACTGGTGGCTCGGCGGGCACAAGGCTGAGGGCAACGAGCTGATTGTGGCGGCCGCTGACCTGCCCGGCGACGTGGCCGACGAGATCCGGGCCACGGTGTACGCGTTCGTCGTCACGTTCCTGGTCTCCGGGCGTGGTGATCATTATCACGCGGCGGAGTGGATCCACAAGGTGTACGAGATCAGTCGGCGGGTCCCGAGCAGTCACCCGGCAATCAGGCTTGTCGCCCAACTGGACGGCCTGTTGCAAGCGCCGGCCCCGGACGCGTTGCTGCCCTTGTTCGAACCGCTGCTCACCGACGAGGACGGCTGGGTACGGGCGGTTGCCCGGCTGCGCCTCGGCAGGATGCGGATCATGCTTGGCGACGACAGCCGGGATGCGGACGAGCACCTCGAGACGGCGGTCACCGAGCTTCGCGCGCTCGGCGAACGGTGGTGGCTTTCGTTCGCCCTGACCGATCTGGCGAATCGAATCGCCATGCGCGGCGAGTTTGCCGGTGCGTGCGAACACTATGAAGAGGCGATCGCGGTCGTCACCGAGGTCGGGGCCATCGAGGACGTTGTGCCGATGCGGTCGCGGCAGGCCCAGTTGTACTGGCTGCTGGGCGACGCGGAGTCGAGCGCGGCCGCCCTGGCGGAGGCGCAGCGCTACGCGGAACGTGTCGCCTGGCCGAATGCGCTGGCCGAGCTGGCCCTGGCGAAGGCGGAGCTGGCGCGCTGGAGGGGCGACGTCGAGCAGGCACACCGGCAACTCGGCGTCGCGACGGCGATGCTGGGCAATGACGCCGAGCGGGTATACATCCGCGCGGCAACCCAAGACCTGCTCGGCTACCTCACCGGGGATCTCGATGCGGCCCGCGAACACCGCAATGCGGCCTTCCAGGCGGCGTCCGAAACGGGGCACGCTCCGCTGATCGCTCAGGTGCTCGTTGGGATCGCGGATCTGGCGCTGCGTAACGAACAGTACGAGCAGGCCGCGCGGCTGCTCGCGGCGAGCGCCGACGTGCGCGGCCTGCCGGATCGTTCCCAACCGGATGTGGCCCGGATCGAGCAGACCGCGCGGCGTCGCCTCGGCGAAGCGGGATTCGCCGAGGCGACGCGGGAGGGTGCGCAGGCAAACTGGCGCGAGTTGGCCGCGGTCACGCTCGCTTGTTGAACGTGGAACGCGCCCACAGGTACCCGACGAGAGCGATGCCGACGCACCAGGCGATGGCGGCGATCGCATCGCCGGAGGACGGTGCGCCGTTGAGCAACCCGCGCAGGGTTTCGATGATCGGCGTGAAGGGCTGGTACTCGGCGAACTGCCGGACGCCCTGCCCCATCTTCTCCGCCGGTACGATCGCGCTGCTGAAGAACGGCAGCAAGACCAGCGGCACGGCGGCCAAACCCGCCGTTTCCGGAGACTTCGCCGCCAATCCCAAGGCGACTGTGAGCCAGCCGGTCGCGGCAGCGAGCAGCACGACCATGCCGAACACGCCGAGCCAATCGAGGAGACTCGCCGACGGGCTGAAGCCCAGCAGGAAGGCCACCCCGATGAGGGCCGCAATGGCGACCAGGTTGGTCAGCACGCCGGCGACGACGTGGCCGGTCAACACCGCGCCACGGGAGACGTCCATGACCTTGAACCGGTTGATGATGCCCTTCGTCATGTCGGAGTTCACCGACGTCGCGGTGGCCCCCAGCCCGTAGCAGACGGCCAACAGCATCAGTCCCGGCGTCGCGTAGTCGATGTAGTCGACACCGACGCTGAAAGCGTCACCGAGCATATAGACGAACATCCACATGATCACGATCGGCATCAGGACCGCGTTGAACACCGAGGTCGGATTCCGGGTGATGTGTTTGAAGTTGCGACGCAACATCACCATCGAATTGGACTTCATTTCGCGACTACCTCCGTGGTGTGGCCCGTCAGGGCGAGGAAAACGTCATCGAGGGCCGGTGTGTGGACGGAGAACTCTTCGGCACTGATCGAGTACTCATCCAGCCTGTCCAGCAGTGCCCGCAGCGATTTCGTGCCGCCATCGCTGGGAACCCGCAGGGTCAGTGCCTCGTCCTCCCGCGTGGAGTCGGCGATGATCCGCGCGGCCGCGTCGAGTTCTGCGGCGGTGGTGAACCGGAGCCGGACGTGGGTCCCGGGGATCCGGCGCTTGAGCTCGTCGGGTGTGCCCTGCGCGACCAGGCGGCCCTGGTCGAGCACCGCGATCCGGTCGGAGAGCTGGTCGGCTTCATCGAGGTACTGAGTGGTGAGGAAGACGGTCACGCCATCGGCCACAAGCTCGCGGATGATCGAGTGCATCGTGCGACGGCTGCGCGGGTCCAGACCCGTCGTCGGCTCGTCCAGGAAGATGATCTGCGGATTGCCGACGAGCGTCATCGCCAGGTCGAGCTTCCGGCGCATACCTCCGGAGTAGGTCGACACGGGCTTGTGCGCCGACTCCACCAGATCGAAGCGCTCCAGCAGTTGGGTGACGATCCGCTTGCCGTCCTTGGCGCGCACCGGGCTCAGATCCACCATCAGCTGGAGGTTCTCCTGCCCCGTCAGCAGCTCGTCCACCGCCGCGAACTGACCGGTGACCCCGATCGCCGCGCGCACCGCCTTGGCCTCGGTCGCGACGTCGTGTCCGGCAACGCGGACCGTCCCGCCGTCGGCCTTGATCAACGTGGTCAGCACGTTGACCGTTGTGGTCTTGCCGGCCCCATTCGGTCCGAGCAGGGAGAAGACCGTACCCGCACGGACATTCAGGTCGATGCCCTCAAGCACGACTTTGTCTTGGTAGGCCTTCCGTAGCCCGGAGGCCTCTATCGCTGAACTTGTCATGCGACCACTGTCATCGGCCGGTCTGTCACCCGCCTGTCGCGCCCCTGACGCGACCACTGACACGGGTGTTCTCCCTCGTCGCGCCAGGCCAGGGACGCCCGCGCGGCCTGTCCACCACGTCATTTGCCGGGACCCTCGCACAAATACAATATTGGGCCGGCCGCAATATCCAAGATTTTTATCACGAGCGTTACGGTTGGTGCTCATGGCGGTCAGATGTGTTTTCGGGCCACCGAGTTTCCAGCGCATCGCATTATTTGACTCTTATCATCCTGCTCACAGGAATACCTGTTATATCGAACCGTTTTTAGGAAAAGGTCTCGGAGCTGTTGTTCGGAATGGTCGCGGCGGTCTCGACGGCATTCCTCGGGGCGGGCCGCAGCAGCGGGCGGCCGAGCAGGATAATGCCAAGGGCGGCGACGCCACCGGCGCCCGCGCAGGCGAACGCGCCGCTCGCGCCGGCCAGGTCGCCCATGACCCCGGCGATCGCCGAGCCCAGCGCCGCGCCGGTCGCCATCGCCGTGACCACCCACGCGAACGCCTCTGTCACCGTGCCCCGGGGCGCGAGCGAGTCGACGAGCGTGAAGCTGGTCGCGAGCGTCGGCGCCAGGAAGACACCGGACAGGAAGGCCAGCACGATCATGAACGGGAACGCGGGCGTCAGGACGAGCGGGAGGTAGCCCGCGGCCAGCCCGGTGAAGAGCAGGGCCGGCGCCGGTCGTGCGCTTTGCTCATTACGCACCCCGAACCAACCTCCCCCGTGCACCAGCCCGCCGCACAGCGCGCCGCCCGCGTTGGCGGCGAGCAGGACTCCTGCGGCGTTGGCGAGGTGGCGGGCGTCAGCGTACGTCACGACCGCGACGCTGATCACGCCCAGCGCGACACCGACGCAGGCGAGCGCGGCCATGAGCATCCGGAGGCCGGGGGAGCGCAGCGGCCCGGCCCAGTCGGTCGCCCGGGGCGCCCCCCGCCAGCGCCGGGACGGCCGCGACGAGGCGACCACCAGTGTGCCCGCCACCCCCAGCAGGCCGGTGACGATCAGTGCCAGCTCGGTGGAAACCGCCGCCGCGGCGACCACGAGCAGCGGCCCGAACGTGAAGATCATCTCTTGGGTGGCCGCGTCGAGGGCATACGCCGTCCGTACTTCTGCCGGACCGGCCAGCACGTCCGGCCACAGCGCGCGCAGCCCGGCCTCCAGCGGGGGAGTGGCGAAGCCGGCCAGGGCGACGCCGCCGACCGCCACCGCCGGCGGATGCAGCCCGCCGAACGCGAGGACGCCGAAGCCGGCCGCCGCCGCGACCGCGCTGGCGAGCAGGATCCCCGGCTGACCGAGACGGTCCATCGCGCGGCCGAGCACCGGCTGGCCCACGGCCATCGCGATGACGTACACCGCCGAGAGCGCCCCGGCGAGGGTGTAGTCACCGCCGTGCGCCCGCACGAAGAGCACGATCGCCAGGGCGCCCATGCCGTTGGGCAACCGGCCGAGCAGGGTCCCCCCGAGCAGGCGCGAGGCGTACGGCGTGCGCAGGAACTCCCGATAGACGCGCATAACGCTGGCCTTCTCCAGATCACTTGCCATCTAAAGTCATACGTATTACCAAGTCATACGTATCACTTAGTTGCCTCGCGTTCTAGTGTTTTTGGTGGCCGCCCAGGTGGAGAGGGTGACGGAGATGACCCGCAGACCGACCAGCCGCGACGTCGCGGTGGCAGCCGGCGTGTCCCAGTCCACCGTCTCGATCGTGCTGGCCGGCAAGTGGGCCGGTCGCGTCTCGGCACCCACCGCGCAGGCCGTGCACGAGGCCGCCGAGCGGCTCGGCTACCGGCCCAACCTGGCGGCGCGCAACCTGCGGCTCGGCCAGACCCGCACGGTGCTGTTCGTCGTACCCACGCTGACCAGCCCATTCTTCGGTGCCGTCTACACGGGCGCCGCGCGGGTGGCCGCCGCGCACGGCTTCGGGGTCGTGGTATACCCCTGGCCCGCCGGCACCGCCCGGGAGCGCAGCCCGTTCGCGGCGCCGCGTGGAGCCGTGCCCGCCCCGTCCCATCCGGCGGGAGCCGTGGAGGGGCCGTCATGGGTCGCGAGCTGGAAAGAGATCGACGGCGTGCTCGCCTCCTCCATGGCCGCCGACGCGCTCGCCGAGCTGCTGGCCCGCGACGACGGTTCGCCGGCGCTCGTGATGCTCGACAGCGATCCCGCCGATCCGGTCCCGACCGTCAACGTCGACGTGGCCGAGAGCATGCGGACGCTCGTGGCCCATCTCGCCGGTCTCGGGCACCGCCGCTTCGGGCACCTGGCCGCCGACATCGACGTCTGGACGTTCCGTACACGGGGCGAGGCGCTGGCCGCCGCCGTGGCCGAGCTGCCCGGCGCCACGCTGGTACGACAGGCCGCGCCGATCGCCGTCGACGGAGCCCGGACGGCCGCGCACGTGCTCCTCCGCGACGCGCCGACGGCGCTGTTGTGCGATGCCGACGTGCTGGCGGCCGGGGCGTACAAGGCGGCCCGCGACGCCGGGCTCGACGTCCCCGGCGACCTATCGATCGGCGGCATCGACGACATCCTGCTCGCCGAAGCCCTGGAGCCGGAGCTGACCACCGTACGGCTGCCCGCCGAGGCCCTCGGCGAGCGCGCCATGGCGGCCCTGCTGGAGCTCCTCGACGGCGGCCGCCCGCAGACCGTCTCGCTGCCGGGCGACCTGGTCGTCCGGGCCTCCACGGCGCCCCCGCCGGACCGTTGACCGTCACATGACGGATGTCACTACCGGCCGCGCACCCCCCGATCACACAGTTGCCCCTACGGGTAGAACCGTAAGAAGGGAGAGGGGCCATGAACGGGGGACCGATCTGGCGGAGCGAGTACCCAGAGGTGCCGCTGCGGCCGGAGTTCGTCGACGAGGAGATCCTGGCGGCGCTCGATGCGCGACCTGGGGCGGTGGCGCTGGTCGACGCGGCGACCGGGAATTCGCTGACCTGTGGCCAGGTCGCCGACGGAATCCGCCGCACGGCGGCCGGACTGCGGGCGCGGGGCGCCCAGCGCGGTGACGTGCTGGCCATCGTGGCGGGCAACGGCGTGGACGCGGTGGTAACGATGTACGGCGGTCTCGCCGCCGGGATGGCGCTCACCCAGGCCCATCCGCTGCTCACCCCGGGCGAGCTGGTACGGCAGTTCGGGCGGACGCGGCCGAGGTTCGTCGTGGCCGATGCAATGGCGATACCCGCCGTGTCGGCGGCGCTCGCAGAGCACATGCCCGCGGCCGAGGCGCTGTTCGAGACGGGCGACGTGCCCTCGGCCGACCCGGCCATGGCGCCGTCCTCGGCCGGCCGAAGCCCCGGCGATGTGGCGTTCCTGTTCAACTCGGGCGGGACCAGTGGACTGCCGAAGACCGTGGTGCACACGCACGCCTCCACCACCGCGTTCCTGCGGCTGTTCGCCACGGTCCCGACGGTACGGTTCGGCCCGGCCGACACCATGGGGTTGGTCCTGCCGATCTCGCACCTGTTCGGCACGGCCATGCTGAGCCACTCGCTGCGGTCCGGCGCCAGGGTGGCCATCGCCACGCCGGCGCCCGGCGACATCGAGAGGTTCTTCCGGCTGCTGGCCGACCACGGAGCCACGGTCACCGCCGTGGCGCCGCCCGCGCTGATCGCCCTCGCCCGGCATCCCGTCGTCGATCGGTACGACCTCGCACCGCTGCGGCTGGCGATCAGCGGGGGCGCGCCGCTGCCTGGTGACGTCGGCCCGGCGGTCGAGGACCGCGTGGGCTGCGTCGTCGCCGACTGCTTCGGCGCCTCCGAGTGCTGGTGTCCCGCACCCGCCGCCGACCCGCCGGTGCACGGTTCGGCCGGGCGCCTGCTGCCGAACCACGAGGCGGTGATCGTCGACCTCGACACCGGCCTGCGGGTCGGCGCGGGCGACGTGGGCGAATTGTGGGTACGCGGGCCGCAGGTCATGCGCGGGTACCTCGGGGAGGCGGCGGTGACGGCGGAGACGGTCGACGCCGACGGCTGGCTGCACAGCGGTGACCTGTGCCGCTTCGACGCCGCCGGCAACCTCTATGTCGTCGACCGGCTCAAAGAAATGATCAAGGTGGGGGGAGCCACGGTCGCGCCCGCCGAGGTGGAGGCCGAGCTGCTGACCCATCCCGCCGTTGCGGACGCCGCGGTGGTGGGGCGGCCCGATGCCGAGCTCGGCGAAGTGCCGGTGGCCTACGTCGTCCCGGCGGGTGAGGGTGCGGCGCTATCGGGCGGGGCGAAGTTCGACCCGAACGAGCTGCTCGACTGGCTGGCCCCCCGCGTCGCCCCCTGGAAACGGGTCCACGACGTCGTCATGGTGGATCGGATTCCGCGCAGCCCGGTCGGCAAGATCCTGCGGCGGCTGCTGCGCGACGGTGAACGCAACGCCGTCGCTCAACCTCTCGATTCGCTGCCGAGCTGACCGGCCAGTTGCGCGCGCCGCGACACGCCGAGCTTGGCGAAGGCGGTCGACAGGTAGTTGCGCACGGTGCCCTCGGATAGATAGAGCCGCGCGCCGATCTCCTTGTTGGTCAGTCCCTCCGCGGCGAGGAGGGTCACCTCGCGCTCGCGGGTCGTCAGCTCCGCGAGCGCGGTGGCCGTCCCGGGGCCGGCCGCCGCACGCTCGCTCTCGATAGCGGCCACGCGCTGGGCGACCCGGGTGAGCCGATGTCGTTCGCACAGCTCTCCGGCACGTCGCAACGCTGCGGTCCCGGCCTGCCGTGACTCGGAGGCGACAGCCGCGTCGCACCAGGACTCGGCGGCCAGCACCGCCCGGGGGGCCCGCTCGAACAGCGCGGCGGCGGTCTCGAACCGGCGCGCCACCTGGCCCTCATCTCCGGCCAGCCGGGCGGCGAACCCCGCCACCGCCTCTGCCGCGCCGCCTATCCCCGGGCCTGTGGCGACCTGGGCGAGGTCGCCCACCCGGCGCCGCGCCTCGGCCATCAGGGCGTTGTCGCCGAGCTCCGCCGCCGCCTTCGCCAGCGCGTAGGCGTGGTCCGCGGCAAGGTCATCGAAGGGCTCGGGGCAGTAGTCGTCGATGCGCCGGATCAGGCGCAGCGCGTCGACCACATGCCCGCTGAGAATCTCGGGCAGCACCCGTTTGCCGAGCGACTTGGAGGCGATGACCGCGAGGGCGAGCGGATCCACGTCCATCTCGGACAGCAGCCGCTCGGTCCCCTGCGCCATGCTCGCCAGACCCGCCTCGACCTCGCCGCGTTCGAAGCGGCGATACCCCTCGGCGGTCATCTCGATCGGCTTCCCGTGCGGCAGGGCGGCGCCCGCCGCGGCCAGCGCGTCCGCGCCGCCGTCGACGTCTCCGGTGCGAGCCAGTATTTCCCCGAGCGTCAGCTGCCCGCGCCAGGTGGCGCCCTCCGGGTCGCCCCGGGCCACCGTCGCGGCGTGCCGCATCAGCTCGACGGCCTCGGCCACATAGCCCTGCGCCAGCCGGCTCCGGCTGCGGATGGTCAGCACCCGGGCCTGCCGGAGCGGGTAGGCCGCCACGTCCGGCCGGCCTTTGGCCTCCGCCAGCAGTCGCTCGCCCCGGTCGAACTCGCCGAACGCGAAGAGCACCTGCGCCGCGGTCCTGGCGAGCGCCATCCCGTCCCCGCGCTCTCTGGCGATCAACTCCGCCCGCTGGACGAGTTCCCGCGCGTGGTCGACGTCGCCCCGGCGCATGGCCGACTGCGCGTCGACCAGGAGCCGTTCGACCGGCGCGTCGCCCAGCCCGTCCGCCGACCACAACCCCGGGAGATAGGCGAACGCCGGGTCGAGCAGCATCCGGACCGCCCGTTCGGGCTCGCCGCCGTCGCGGTACCCCTGTTCGGCGGCCGCGACCCAGGTCCGGGCCCGATCGAACTCGCCGACCGAGGCCGCCGTGAGGGCGGCCGTTTCGTACAGCGGCGCCGCCTCCGCGTAGTCCGGCGGCGGCTCGGCGAGCGTCAGCGTGAAGTACTCGAGGGAGCGGCGCACGGCGCCCTGCCCGCGCAACCGGGCCGCCGCGACCCGTGCCGGACCGGCGGCCCGCTTCGGCTCACCCGCCGTCGCCCAGAGGCGGGCGATCCGGGCCGGGTCGGCGGCCTCCGCCTCGAGGACCGCCGCGAGCTCGCGGGCCAGCCGGGCCTTCTCGGCCGGCCCCAACGCCCCGGCGATGGCGTCCGCGACCAGGGTGTGCCGGATGCCGAGGCTCCCGTCGCTGTCCACGGCCAGGCGGGCCGCGACCAGCGCGCCGAAGGCGGCATCGACGTCTTCTACCAGGCGATGGACGGCACCTGCGGGCAGCGGTTCGTCGGCGACCGCGAGAAGGCAGGCGAGCCTCCGGGCAGGTCCGGGCAGTGCGGCGAGCTGTCCCGTGACCGCCTCCACCACGGTCCAGGGCAGGCGGTCGTCGCTGCGCAGCAGCTCCTCCGCCCACAGCGGGTTGCCTCCGGTACGGGCGTAGAGGTCGGCCGGCGGATACCGGCTCATCGCCGCGGCCATCCGCGCCAGCCCGGCCGGGGAGAGCGGGCCGACGCGTACCTCGTAGCAGCGCGGCGCGCGCACCAGGTGGGCCAGCGCGCGCAGCCCGGCGCCGCCGTCGTTCGCCGCCGCCCCCAGCCGATAGGTGAGCACCAGCAGCACGGCCTCGGTGTCGAGTTGCTCGAGGAGATCGGCCGTACGGTCGAGCTGGCCGGCGTCGAGGAAGTGCGCGTCATCGAGCACCATCGCCAGCGGCCGCCCCGTAGGCAGCTCCGGAAGCAGTACGCGTGAGGAGGACAGCCGTACGGTGACCGTGGTCCAGCCGTCGGGAAGGGAGGACAGGAACTCGGCGGCGAGCCGGGTCTTCCCCGCGCCCGCCTCGCCCGTGACCGCGACAGCACCCGACCGGCCGCCGGCGACCTGAGCGGCCACGGCCGACAGGCCCTGCAGCTCTTCGTCGCGGTCCACCAGCACCGGGCACCGGCCGGGCAGCGCCTTGGCCATGGTCAATCGTAGATAGCCGGGCCCGCCGCCGACCAGCCGAACGCGGCCGACCAGCCGAACGCGGCCGACCGGCCGAACGCGGCCGACCGGCCGAACGCGGCCGACCAGCCGAACGCGGCCGACCGGCCGAACGCGGCCGACCAGCGGGCGGTCTCGAGGGTCAGCCGGCGAAGTCGGGGGTGATGAGACCCTGGCCGACGTCGGGCACCACGAACAGGGTGCCGGCCAAGGGGTCGTCGACGGGGGCGCCGGGGTCGTCGGACTTGGCGGTGGTGATGTACAGGTCGCGCAGCTCAAGGCCCCCGAAGCAGCACGAGGTGGTGTTGGGGGTCGGCACCTCGATGGTCCGGTCGAGCCGCCCGTCGGGCGTGTAGCGGCGCACGCAGCCGCCGCCGTACAGGGCCACCCAGACGCAGCCGTCGGCGTCCACCGTCAGGCCGTCGGGGTCGCCGGCGATCTCGACGAAGACGCGCCGGTTGCGGATGCCCGGGCCGTCGGCGTCGAACAGGTCGATCCGGTGGGTCGGGGTGTCGACGTAGTACACCAGGCGGTCGTCGGGGCTCCATCCGGTGCCGTTGCTGATCGTCACGTTCTCGATCAGCGTCGTCACGGACCCGTGCGGGTCGATCCGGTAGAGCTTGCCGCCCCCGGTCGCCTTGTCGTACCGCATGGTGCCCGCCCAGAGCGACCCGTCCGGCGCGACCATCGCCTCGTTGCCCCGGACGCCCTCCTCGGCCAGGTCGGCCAGCATCCGGAAGGGCTCGCCTGGGCCGTACAGCCCGATGCCGTCGCGCAGGTTCACCACCAGGCCGCCGCCGGCTCGCCGCTTGACCGCGCCGACATGCGAATCGGTGGAGAACATCACCCTGTCGGTGTTCTTCTCCGGCTCGTACACGTGCACCGCCGACCCCAGGATGTCCACCCACAGCAGCCACCCGGACTCGTTGTCCCAGGTCGGCCCCTCGCCGAGCTGCGCGCCCGCCCGCGCCGCCACCTCGATCGTGGAACTCAAGGGGTCTCCTCCCCGGGCGTCTCGGCCGCCTGCGGAGCCTCAGGCCGGGGCCGGTGACCGAGCCGTTGCGACAGGTCGGCGGCGCCGTCGCGGACGAGCTGGCTCCACTCCCGGTACCGGTCGTCGTTCCACCGCATCAACGGCACTGAGATGCTCATGGCCGCGATCATGTCACCGCCGTGGTCGTAGACGGGCGCCGCCACGCAGTGCACGGAATCGTTTGACTCGCAGTGGTCGTAGGCGAGACCTCCGTGCCGTACCTCGGCCAGATGCGCCCGCAGCCGCGACGGCGAGGTGATGCTCTGCGGCGTCATGCCGGGCAGCTCGCGGTCGCGCGGGTAGAGCGCGTCGAGCGCCTCGGCGGGCAGCCCGGACAGCAGCATCTTCCCGACCGCGGTGCAGTGCGCGGGCAGCCGCCGGCCGACCGCTGAGACCATCCGCACCGGGTGGGTGCTGTCGGCCTTCGCGATATAGACCACGTAGGTGCCGTCGAGCACCGCGACATGAACCGTCTCGTCGCAGTCCGCGGCGACCCGCTGCGCGACCACGCGCGACTCCTGGGCCAGGTCGAGCCGCTCGGCGAACGCGCTGCCCAGCTGGAACGTCCGCATGCCCAGGCTGTAGAGCGTGGGCTGACCGCCGACCGGAACGAGGTACGACCGGTCGACCAGAGTGGTCACCAGTTCGTGCACGGTGGTGCGGGGGAGTCCGAGCCGCTGGGTGATGTCGGGCGCGGACAGGCTCGGCCGGTCGAGGAACAGCTCCAAGATGTCCAAAGCCCGGCTGACCGCGGGGACCGCGCGAGCCATCGATCTATCACTTCCAAGTCAGATCTTGTACGAAATCTCGAACGCAGCGTAACAAGCATGGCCCGTTGACTGGCGATCGTCACGGGGCTAGCGTCCACAATCACGAGGAGACTTCGGATTTAGTTCGAAATTACGGACGTGGGGCGTGGATGGCTAGTCCCGGGATGGCAAATACGCGGAGGTTCCTGTCGTCGCTCGGATTGCCCGAGCGAGACCTCGGTGACCTGCCCTCGTCGGCCAAGCGGTTCGCCGACGGGGCCCAGTACCGCGTGGAGATCCCATCCGTCGAGGGACCCGAGGCGTTTCACGCGGTCCTGGAGGCCGCCAAGGAGCACGAGATCCGGATCCACCGGATCAGCCAGGGCAGCGGCATCATGCTCCTCACCGACACCGAGATCGAGGACATGGTGACCCTCGGCCGCGAGCACGACATCGAGGTGTGCCTGTTCGTCGGGCCCCGCGCGGCGTGGGACGTCGGCATCCAGGTCACGGCGGTGTCGGGCAAGGTCGCCTCGGGCGTGCTGCGCGGCGCGGACCAGCTGGTGTACGGCATCGAGGACGTAGTGCGCGGCTGCGAGCTCGGCCTGCGCAGCGTGCTGGTGTCCGACATCGGCCAGCTCTGGGTGCTGGGCCGCATGCGCGCCGCCGGAGAGCTGCCGGCCGATCTGGAGTTCAAGGCGTCGGTGTCGTTCCCGACGGCCAACCCCGCGACCGCCCGGCTGCTCGAAGACCTCGGCGTCACCACGATCAACACGCCCATCGACCTGACGCTGGCGCAGATGGCGGCGATCAGGCAGGCGGTCGACGTCCCGCTGGACGTCTATGTCGAGGGAGCGGACGACTTCGGGGGTGCCGTTCGCTACTACGAGATTCCGGAGCTTGTCCGAGTGGCCGCACCGGTGCACTTGAAGTTCACGATGCGTAACGCGCCCGGCATCTATCCGTCCGGCCGGCACCTTACCGACGTCGCCGTCACCACCGCGCGCGAGCGCGTACGGCGGGCGGCGATCGGCCTGGCGATGCTCCACCGCTACTACAAGGACGCCACGGCGAGTCCCTAGATCGCCGGCTTCCGGGGCGTCACGGGGCACGTCCGGCAACCCACCCAGAAGGGAGTGCCCATGCTCAGCAGCTCAGGTAGATCCCGTGTCACAGGTTTGGCCGGGAAAGTGTGCGCGGCCGTCGCGCTGGCGGCCTCGACGGTCGTGCTCGGCACGGCGGCGTCCGCGTCCCCCGCGCGTACGATGCCTGCCACCATGAAGCCCGACATCAAGAGAGACCTATTCGGCACCCTGGCCGATGGCACCAAGGTCTGGCGCTACACGTTGACTAACAGCAACATCCGCGTACGGATCATTACGTACGGGGGGATCGTGCAGACGATCGAGGTGCCGGACAGGCACGGCCATGTGACCAACGTGGCCCTCGGTTTCGCCACCCTCGACGACTACGTCGCGAAGAACAACCCGGGCCCGTACTTCGGCGCGCTGATCGGCAGGTACGCGAACCGTATCGCCGACGGCCGGTTCACCCTCGACGGCACGACCTACCAACTCGACGTGAACAACAACGGGAACACCCTGCACGGCGGCACGAAGGGCTTCGACACGAAGGTCTGGACCCCGACTCCGGGTTCGAACGGCGGTAATCCCTCGCTTCGCCTCGACTACACCAGCCCGAACGGCGAGATGGGATTCCCGGGCACCATGCACGCCACCGCGACGTACACCGTCGGCAGGGGCTCGATCCGCATCGACTATCGGGCCACCACCGACAAGGCGACGGTCGTGAACCTGACCAACCACTCGTACTTCAACCTGGCCGGTGAGGGCACCGGCACCATCTACGGCCACAAGCTGCAGATCAACGCCAAGCGCACCACGCCGGTGGCGGACTCCGAGCTCATCCCCACCGGGCAGATCGTGCCGGTGGCCGGCACGCCGCTGGACTTCACCAGGCCCACGGCTATCGGGGACCGGATCCGGGACAACTTCGATCAGCTGGTCTTCGGCCGCGGCTACGACCACAACTGGGTCGTCGACGGCTCCGGCATGCGGGTGGCCGCCGTGCTCAGCGAGCCGACGAGCGGCCGCGTGCTCACGCTGTCGTCCGACCAGCCCGGCCTCCAGTTCTACTCGGGGAACTTCCTCGACGGAACGCTGTACGGCACGAGCGGACATCAATACCGGCAGGGCGACGGGCTCGCGCTGGAGACCCAGCACTTCCCCGACTCGCCGAACCATGCCAACTTCCCGTCGACCGTGCTCCGGCCCGGTGACACTTACCGGACCTCGACGGTCTACAGCTTCAGTGCCCACTAACTTTTCGGCACTTCCAACCGATAACCCAACAACTCACACATTCACAGCTCGCTGAGAGCCCCGGCGGGACCGGGTCAGCATCGCATCGCCCGCCCGGTCCCGTCGGCCCCCGCGAGGAGGTCACATGAAGAACATCGATCCCAAGGTCGAAGAGGCCATCGACACACTCGACATCGCGGGGGTCGCCCGCCGGCGACTGCTCAGCGGCGCCGGACTGGTCAGCGCCACCGCCGCGGCGTCGGCGCTGCTGGCCGCCTGCTCGTCGGGCAACAAGTCGTCGAGCAGCACTGCATCTGCCGCGGCCGGCGGCGGTAGCGGCAAGTCCGGCAACTTCCCTGAGACACCCAAGTGGAAGTTCGTGTTCGTCAACCACGTCACCACGAACCCGTTCTTCACCCCCACGCAGTACGGCGCCCAGGACGCGTGCGCGCTGCTGGGCTGCTCGTTCCAGTGGACCGGGTCGAAGGACTCGGTCGTGTCCGAGATGGTGAGCTCAATGAACTCCGCCATCTCGTCCAAGGCGGACGGGATCGCTGTCGCCGTGGTCGACAAGACCGCTTTCGGCCAGCCGACGGACAACGCGCTCAAGCAGGGCATCCCGGTCGTCTCGTACAACGCCGACGGAGCACGGGGCAACCCCGGCACGAACCGGCTCGCCTACATCGGCCAGGACCTCTACCTGTCCGGATACCAGCTGGGCACCCGCATCGCCTCGCTGATGAGCGGCGGCGACGCGGTCGGCTTCATCGCCACCCCGGGCACGCTGAACATCCAGCCGCGCATCGACGGCGCGACCGACGCGATCAAGGCCTCCAAGAAGCCGATCAACTTCCAATCGGTGGCGAGCGGCGCCGAGCTGCCCAAGGAACTGACGACCATCGACGCGTACGTCCAGGGTCATCCGAACCTGAAGGGCATTTTCGCCGTCGACGCCGGATCCACCGAGAACATCGGCAAGGTCGTGCAGAAGTACAACCTCAAGCAGAAGGGGGTTGTCGCGGGCGGGTTCGACCTCAACCCGAACACGCTCTCCGCGATCAAGGCGGGAAACCTCGACTTCACCATCGACCAGCAGCCCTACCTGCAGGGCTTCCTGCCGGTGCTGCAGCTGTGGTTCTACAAGCTGTCCGGCGGCCTGGTGGCACCATCCGACACAAACACCGGTCTGCTGTTCGTCACCAAGGACAACGTCGACCCCTACCTGACGACGCAGACCCGCTTCGAGGGCTCGACCACGGCGCAGAAGGTGCTTCCCAGGTCCGGTCCGATCGCCCACGCTTGATGACACCCGTATGTCGGCAGCTCTCGTGTGTTCTTGCGTCGCGTGGCGGCACGCGACGCAAGAGCACATCGACTGAGGGGGGATCGTGAGCGAAACCGTTGAGAACGAAGTGTTCGCGGCGGAAGGCCCGCCACCGAGTCCGGTACAGCGCAACGTCGTGGTCCGTACGGCCTTCGACGCGTTCATGCGCCGCCGTGAGGCCACCATCCTCATCGTGGCGCTCGCCCTGGCCGTGTACTTCCGGTCCGCCAGTGATGCCTTCCTGACCCAGAACAACCTGATCAACATCACCCAGCTCATGGCGCCCTGGGTGATCATCGGTGTCGGCGAGGTATACCTGCTGGTCAGCGGCGAGATCGACCTGTCGGCGGGCGCGGTTTACACGCTGTCGCCGTTCCTGATGCACTACGCGATCGACTACTACGGCATGTACCCGATCGTCGCCATCGTGGTGGCCGTGCTGATCGGGGCGATCGTCGGCTTCGGGAACGGATTCGTGACCGTGATCTTGAAGGTGCCGTCGTTCGTCACCACGCTCGGCATGTTGTTCCTGATCCAGGGCATCATGCTCACCACGTCGCACGCCTATCCGGCCCCGATCCCGCAAGCCGCGCAAGGCACCATCCAGGAGTGGTTCGGGCTGGCACGCTGGTCCATGCTCATCTGGTTCCTGTTGATCGTGGCCTACTTCCATGTGGTGCTGACCCGTACCCGCTGGGGCCTGTACACGATCGCGGTCGGCGGTAACCTGCTGGGCGCCGGTGAGGCGGGCATCCGCACCGCCCGCATCAAGATCGGCAACTTCATGATCACCGGGGGACTGGCCGCGTTCGCCGGAGTACTCGTGGCCTTCCATACCCAGACCATCGACCCGACCGCGAGCGGTGCCGACGGCGCGAGCCAGATGTTCTTCGGGGTGGCCGCCGCGGTCATCGGCGGGACCGCGCTGGCGGGCGGTTCCGGAACCGTCATCGGCGCGCTGCTCGGCGCGCTGGTGCTGGCCGAGCTGCAGGTCGGGTTCAGCCTGATCGGGATCAGCGCCAATCAGTACACCCTTATTCTCGGCCTGGCGATCCTCGGCTCCATGATCCTCAACGTGCAGTTGGCCAGGCTGCGAAGGGCAGGTCGAACATGACGGCGTCTCCGGTGCCCGCGGGCGACCCGGTACCGCCGAGCGACACGGCGTCCGAACCCGACGATGTGCTCCGGGTGGAACACATCGCCAAGCGGTTCGGCGCGGTCGCGGCGCTGACCGACGTGAGCATGCACCTCGCCCGCGGCGAGGTGCTGGGGCTCATCGGCGACAACGGCGCGGGTAAGTCCACGCTGATCAAGATCCTCTGCGGCTTCCATCAGCCGGACTCCGGCCGGATCCTGGTCAACGGCGAGGAGGTCGTGTTCAAGTCGGTCGACCACGCCCGGTCCCTCGGCATCGACACGGTCTACCAGGACCTGGCGCTGGTCAACGAGCTGACCGTCTACCACAACATGTTCCTCAACCGGGAGATTGTCCGCTGGCCGCTGCTGAACAACCGGATCATGCGGAAGCGGGCGCGGCAGTACCTCGACGACATGGGGGTGCGGCTCCAGGACGTCGACTCCGAGGTGGCCAAGCTGTCCGGCGGTCAGCGGCAGGCCATCGCGGTGGCCCGCTCGGTCTACTCCGACGCCAAGATCCTGCTGCTCGACGAGCCGCTGGCCGCGATGGGCGCCAAGGAGGGCGCGCTCATCCTCGACCTCGTACGCGACCTGAAGGAGCGCGGCGAGGTGTCGATCATCATCATCGCGCACAACTACGCCCAGGTGCTGGAGGTGTGCGACCGGGTCAACCTGCTGCAGCACGGCCAGATCACCTACGACAAGAAACGCGACGAGACCTCGGTCGGCGAGCTGACCGAGCTGGTCGTCGCCGAGTACCGCGCCGCCCGCGAGCGTGGTCGCTGATGCCTGGATCGCAATACGTGGTCGGGGTTGACTTCGGCACGCTCTCGGGCCGGGCCGTGGTGGTACGGGTGGCCGACGGCGTCGAGGTCGGTACGGCCGTACACGAGTTCGCGCACGGCGTCATCGATCGGGTGCTGCCGGCGACCGGGACGGAGCTGCCGCCGGACTGGGCGCTGCAGGATCCGGGCGACTACGTCGAGGTGCTCCGGACGGCCGTGCCGGCGGCGCTCGCGGCGGCCGGTGTCGATCCGGCGGACGTCATCGGTATCGGCACCGACTTCACCGCGTGCACCATCATGCCGGCGCTGCGCGACGGCACCCCGCTGTGCCGGCTGCCCGACCTCGAAGGCGAGCCGCACGCGTACCCGAAACTGTGGAAACACCACGCCGCGCAGCCGCACGCCGACCGGATCAACGCGCTGGCGCACGAGCGGGGCGAGCCCTGGATCGGCCGGTACGGCGGCAAGATCTCCTCGGAGTGGGCCGTCGCCAAGGCTCTGCAGCTGCTCGAAGAGGCACCGGAGATCTACCGCCGGGCCGAACGCTGGATCGAGGCCGCCGACTGGATCATCTGGCAGCTGTGCGGCACGGAGACCCGCAACGCCTGCACCGCCGGCTACAAGGCCATCCGGCAGGACGGCCACTACCCCTCGCAGGAGTATCTCGCCGCGCTCAATCCGGGCTTCGCCGGCCTGTTCACCGACAAGATCGAGCACCCCGTCTCGGCGCTGGGCGATCGGGCGGGCGGCCTCACCGCGCAGGCGGCCGAGTGGACCGGGCTGCGCGAGGGCACCACGGTCGCGATCGGCAACGTCGACGCGCACGTCACCGTCCCGGCGGTGCAGGCGGTCGAGCCGGGCCGGATGGTGCTCGTCATGGGCACCTCGACCTGCCACATGGTGAACGGCCGCACGCTGAGCGAGGTCCCCGGCATGTGCGGCGTGGTCGACGGCGGGATCACCGCCGGCCTGTGGGGCTACGAGGCGGGGCAGAGCGGCGTCGGCGACATCTTCGCCTGGTACGTCGACCACGGCGTGCCGCCCGCGTACCACGAGGAGGCGCGGCGGTCCGGCGAGTCCCTGCACGACCTGCTCACCCGGCAGGCCGCGGCGCAGGAGGTCGGCGAGCACGGCCTGGTCGCGCTCGACTGGCTCAACGGCAACCGCTCGGTGCTCGTCGACCACGAGCTCAGCGGGGTGATCCTCGGGCTCACGCTGGCGACCCGGCCCCCGGAGATCTACCGGGCGCTGCTGGAGTCGACCGCGTTCGGCACGCGGAAGATCCTGGAGTCGTTCGAGGGGGCGGGCGTTCCGGTCGACGAGCTGATCATCGCCGGCGGCCTCACCCAGAACCGGTTCCTCATGCAGATCTACGCCGACGTCACCCGCCGGCCGCTGGGCATCGCGGGCTCCGCCCAGGGCCCGGCGCTCGGCTCGGCGCTCCACGCCGCGGTCGCCGCGGGCGCCTACCCCGACGTACCGGCCGCCGCCGCGGCGATGGGCCACGTGGAGCGCGACGTCTACCGGCCCGACCCCGCCCGGTCGGCCGCCTACGACGAGCTGTACGCGCCCTACCTCGCCCTGCACGACTACTTCGGCGGGGCCGCGCGGGACCACATGTACCGGCTGCGCGCGTTGCGCCGTGCGACGAAGGCGGGGGCCGAAGTCTAGGTGGTGAAGGAGTCATGAACACCCCCGATCTGACGGAGCTTCGCCGTGCGCTCGACGAGCTCCATCAGGAGCTGGTGCGATACGGGCTGGTGGTGTGGACGGCGGGAAACGTGTCGGCCCGGGTGCCGGACGCGGACCTGTTCCTGATCAAGCCGAGCGGCGTGTCGTACGACGACCTGACGCCCGAGTCGATGGTGGTCTGCGACCTCGCGGGCAACCGGGTCGAGGGCGAGCTGGCGCCGTCCAGCGACACGGCGGCGCACGCGTACGTCTACCGGGCCATGCCCGAGGTCGGCGGGGTGGTGCACACGCACAGCACGTACGCCACCGCGTGGGCGGCGCGCGGCGAGGCGATCCCGTGCGTGCTCACCGCCATGGCCGACGAGTTCGGCGCCGAGATCCCGTGCGGCCCGTTCGCCCGCATCGGCGGCGACGACATCGGCAAGGGCATCGTCGCCACGCTCGAGGGACACCGGTCGCCGGCGGTGCTCATGCGCAACCACGGCGTCTTCACCATCGGCCCGACCGCCCGCGCGGCCGTCAAGGCGGCGGTGATGTGCGAGGATGCGGCCCGCACCGTGCACATCGCCCGGTCACTCGGTGAGCCGCTGACCATCGCCCAGGCCGACATCGACTCCCTCCACGAGCGCTACCAGAACGTGTACGGGCAGCGCTAGCACCAGCGAAAGGGGCGAGCCAATGGCACGCAAACCAAGGATCGGCATTCTCGGCATCATGCAAGAGCTGTATGACGACATGATCCCGGGCATCACTGATCGCCAGGCGGGCTACGCCGCCGAGCTCGCCGCGCACCTCGGTGACGTCGGGGAGTTCGTCCCGGGCCGGCCGATCAAAAACCGCGCGGACGCCGAGCAGGTCATGCGCGACTTCGAGACCCGCGACCTGGACGGCCTGCTCGTGGTGATGCTCACGTACGGCCCGGCCATGCGGGTGGCCCGGCTGCTCGCCGAGTCGCGGCTGCCATTGTGTCTCGCCAACATCCAGCCGGAGCCGACGGTCACCCCCGAGTGGGACATGGCCGACATGACGTACAACCAGGGCGTTCACGGTGCCCAGGACACCGCCAACGCGATGGTCCGTGCGGGCGTGCCGTTCCACGTGGTCACCGACGACTGGCGGGCGCCGGCCTTCAAGGAGGAGGTGGGCCGCTGGGCGCGGGCCGCCGCCGCGGTGTCCGCGTGGCGCCGGCTCAAGGTGGCGATCTTCGGGTACGCGATGAACGGCATGGGCGACATCCGCGTCGACGAGAACGCCCTCGTCCGCAGCCTGGGCCCGGAGATCTCCGCGGTCGCGCCCGGCGACCTGTTCCGCGGCGCGGAAAAGGCCGACCAGGACAAGGTCAACGAGATCATCGCCTTCGAGGACGCCAATTTCGAGATCGATCCGCGGCTGTCGCAGGAAGAGCGCATGGACCACGTGCGGATGCAGGTGGCGATCGAGGAGATCCTCACCGAGCGCGGGTACGGCGCGTACTCCACCCACTTCGACGCGATCGGCGAGGACGGCCGGTTCAGCCGGCTGCCGCTCGCGGCGGCCTCCAGCCTCATGGCGAAGGGGTACGGCTACGCGGCCGAGGGTGACGTGCTGGCCGCGACGATGGTGTACGCCGGGCACGTGCTGATCGGCGAGGCGCACTTCACCGAGATGTACGCCATGGACTTCCCGTCCGACTCCATCCTCATGAGCCACATGGGGGAGGGGAACTGGAAGGTCGCCAGGAAGGACCGCCCGGTCAAGCTGATCAAACGGCCGCTCGGCATCGGCCGCCTCGACGACCCGCCGACCTTCCTGTTCCAATACCAGCCGGGCCCGGCGACGCTGGCCACGCTCGTCTCGCTGGAGGGCGAGTTGTTCCGCATGGTCGTCGCCGAGGGCGAAGTGCTCGACAGCCAGGAACTGCCTGCGCTGGAGATGCCGTACGGTCAGTTCCGGCCGGACAGCGGCGTCCGCGAGTGCCTCAACGGCTGGCTGCGGCACGGCGGCCCGCATCACGAGGTCATGAACCTGGGCCGCCACGCCGCGAGCTGGGAGATCTTCTGCGACCTCCTCGGCATCGAGTTCGTGCAGGTGTGAGCCCTTTCGCTGTGGTCAGGACCCGATGTGGACCCTGGCGGTCAGGCGCAGGTCGGCCGAGGAGGAGCCGATGGACACGGTCCGCGTCCCGGTGCCCAGGCGCCAGTCGTGCGCGGCGGTGTTCCAGTAGCTCAGCCGGCGGGCGCCCACCTCGATCCGGACCCGGCGTGACTCACCGGGCCGCAGGCTGACCTTTGCGTAGCCGGCGAGCGAGCGGACCGCCTGCGGCACGGTGACGGCCGGGGAGGGGCCGACGTAGACCTGCGCCGCTTCCTGGCCGGTCCGGTGCCCGGTGTTGGTCACGGTGAACGTCGCCGTCAGCCCCCCGCCCCGGCTCGGCCGTACGGACAGGTCGCGGTAGCCGAAGGTGGTGTACGACAGGCCGTACCCGAACGGGAACAGCGGCCGGACGTTCTCCTTGTCGTACCAGCGATAGCCGACGTAGATGCCCTCGGAGTAGTCCTCCTCGAAGTTCACTCCGGGGAAGCGCCGCGGGTCCCCGGCGACGGGGGTGGCCGACTCCGACGCCGGGAAGGTCTGGCTGAGTTTCCCGGAGGGATTGACGTCGCCGAACAGCAGCCGCGCGGTCGCCGCGGCGCCCTCCTGGCCCGGGTAGTACATGTCGAGGACGGCCGCGGAGCCGGACAGCCATGGCATGGTCACCGACGAGCCGGTGTTGAGGACGACGACCGTACGCGGGTTCGCCTTGGTCACCGCGGTGATGAGCGCGTCTTGGTGGCCGGGAAGCGCCAGCGAAGGCCGGTCGGTGCCCTCCGTGCCTTCGTCGTAGGCGAAGACCACCGCGGTCTTCGCGCTCTTCGCGGCGGCCGCCGCGGCCGCGATGTCGTCCCGCACGGACCGCGGGGTGACCCACGCGAGCCGCAGCCGCATCGAGGTGGTGGCCGGCGCGGCGGCCTGCACGGCCAGGCTGTGTGAGCCGGCGGTGAGGTGGACCGTGGCCGGGTTGTTGGTCAGCCCGTCGGCGGTCGGGATGAGGCTGGCGCCGAAGAACCCGCCCGCGCTGATGATCTGGTTGCCGTCGAGGGTGACCGTGCCGGTGCCGCCGGAGGACTGGAAGCCCAGCCGGTAGTCGCCGGTCTCCGGGACGGTCAGGGTCCCGTTGTAGGAGAAGTTCTGGCCGGCGGCCACCGTGGTGTCGATCGGGGTCGCGGGGGACAGCGCCGCTGCCGGGATGGCGACACCGTCGAGGTTCTCGCCGACCGAGTAGGTGACCGTGCTGCCGATGCCGGCACGCGCCCGGATGGCGTCGAGTGGGGCCTGCGCGGCGTCGGGAATCACATGCGCGCTGCCGCCGCCGCCGACGAGCGGCACCCGGGCCGTCGGGCCGACGACGGCGATGCTGCGGGCTGCGGCGCCGGTCAGCGGCAGCGCGCCGCCCTTGTTGCGCAGCAGGACCGCGCCCGCCTCGGCGACCGTCTGCGCCACCCGGGCGCCCCCGGCGGCGTCACGCGGCGGACGCTTCGGCGGGTGCGCGTCGAGCAGCCCGAACCGCTCCATCTGGCCGAGGATCCGGGTAACCGCGTGGTCGAGGTAGGACATCGGGATCGAGCCGTTCTCGATCGCGGTGCGCAGCGGCTCCATGAAGTAAGCGGTGAAGACCGGTCCGAGGCCGTCGCCCGGCATCTCCTGGTCCAGGCCCTTGGTGATCGCCTCGGCGCTGTGGTTGGCGCCCCAGTCCGACATCACCCAGCCGCGAAAGCCCCACTGCTCTTTCAGGATGGACGTCAGCAGCTGTTCGTTCTGGCAGGCGAAGGAGCCGTTCACCTTGTTGTAGGAGCACATCACGGCGCCGGCGCCCGCGTCGATCGCCGCGTTGAACCCTTGCAGCTCGATCTCGCGCAGCGTCTGTTCGTCGACGTTGACGTTCACGGACGGGCCGAACACGCCGCGGTCGGTCTCCTGGTTGTTCTCCGCGTAGTGCTTGACGGTCGCGATGAGTCCCTGGGACTGGATGCCGCGTACCTCGGCGGCGACCGTACGGGAGTTGACCAGCGGGTCCTCGCTGAAGGTCTCGAAGTTCCGGCCCGCGTACGGCACCCGGATGGTGTTGACCATGGGGGCGAGCAGGACGTCCTGGCCCAGCGCCCGCCCGTCGTGGCCGATCACCTGGCCGTACGTGCGGGCCAGCCGCTCGTCGAAGGACGAGGCCAGCGCCACCGGCGCGGGCAGCGCCGTGGCGTGCGCGGTCACCCGCACACCCGCGGGCCCATCGGTGAGCCGGAGCTCGGGAATGCCCAGGCGCGGTACGCCGGGGATGTACCCGGCCTCGCCGAGTGCCTTCGGGTCGCTGGTTCCGCTGACGAAGCTCAGCTTCTCGTCCAGGGTCATGGCGTCGACCAGCCGCTGGACCTTGTGCGAGCCGCCGGCCGCATCGGCGTTGGCCGGGGCGGCAACGGCCGTGCCGCCCGTGCCGAACAGCGTGATCAAGGCGGAGAGCGTGGCGATGCCGAACAATGACGATTTCGAGGGGAACGGCATGGTGGGGGACCTTTCCGGGTGGGGCCGGGGCCTGGCGGGAATCCGGACGGTCATGTCGCAGCGGTTGTTTCAACAACTGGGCGACATAATGGCCGCTGTGCAGTTCGATCGGTCGAAGGTCGGCTAGTAGGAGGTCGACCTGGGCGGAGCCTAGAATTCGCCACCCTTCCGGTCAATGGGATTAAAGGGCGGCTAGTTTTGTGCAGTTCCTGACTTAATTCGGGACTGGTCGGCTATGGTTTCGTCCATGACCGCCCCCGCCCTGTCGCGTCGCGGGCCTACCGCCGTACGGCGGATCCTCGACGAGCTGCGCGGTCAGGCGTTCCTCACCCGGGCGGAGCTGATCGCCCGGACGGGCCTGTCCCGTTCGTCGGTGTCCGGGGCGGTGGGCGAGCTGCTGTCGGCCGGGCTGCTGGCCGAGTGCACGGCCGGGCCCGACCCGCGGGACCGCCGGCCGGGACGTCCGGTGGCCGGGCTGTCCCTCACGCCGGGCGCCGGGCTGATCGCCGCCGTCGACTTCGGGCACAGCCATCTTTCCGTGGCCGTCGCCGACCTTTCCCTGCGAGTGCTGACCGAGCGGGCCGTCGTCTTCGACGTGGCGGGCGGAAAGGACGCCGCGCTCCGGGCGGCCGAGGCGGAGATCGCCCGGGCGCTCGCGATGGCGCCGGAGCCGCGGTCGTTGCGCGGGGTCGGGTTGGGCCTGCCGGCCCCGATCCTCGCCGCCGACCAGAGCGTGGTGACCAGCTCGATCCTGCCCGGTTGGGGCGGCACGCGGCCGGCCGCCGAGCTGCGCGAACGGCTCGGTGTTCCGGTCGCCATAGACAACGACGCCAATCTCGGCGCGCTCGCTGAGGCCCGTCTCGGCGCGGCGCGCGGCGTGCGGGACGTCCTCTATCTCAAGGTCTCATCCGGTATCGGCGCCGGGCTGATCCTCGCCGGGCGGCCGCATCGCGGCGCGCGCGGCGTGGCCGGCGAGGTGGGCCACATACCGGTCGGAGGCCCGGGCGGCGTGCGCCGGGCCTGCCGGTGCGGCGGGCATCGCTGCCTGGAGACGCTGGCGTCCGCGACCGCCATCATGGACGCGCTCGAGCCGTCGTTCGGCGCCATGGATCCGTTGCGGCTGGCCGAGCTCGCGGGGGGCGATCCGGTCGTACGGCGGGTACTCACCGACGCGGGCCGGGCGATAGGCACCGTCGTCGCCGACCTGGCGAACACACTCAACCCCGCCATGGTCGTGCTCGGCGGAGTGCTGGCCGGTGCCGCCGAACCGGTCCTGGCCGGGCTGCGCGAGTCGCTGGACCGGCGCGCCCAGCCGGCCGTGGGCGACGCCATCGTCCTCGTCCCCGGGCGGCTGGGGGAGCGGGCGAGCAGTGTCGGCGCCCTCATCCAGGCCGCCACGCCGGCCGTACCGGGCCCGCCATCATGATCTCCCCGAGCGGGCGGCCCCGCCCCGACCAGCGCCTGCTCGCCCTGATCCCGTACGGCGTCCCGTACGGCGGCGGTGTCACGGTGGCCGAATTGGTGCGGCGCAGCGGGCTGAGCCGGCCCACGGTGGCCGAGGCGCTCGACCGGCTGCTCGCCGACGGCGCCGTCCGGTGCGGACCCGGAGCCGGGTCCGGCGGGGTGGGACGCCCGGCGAGACGCTGGCGTCGCGGCCCGCCGCAGGGGATGTTCGCCGCGATCGCGCTCTCCCGCGACGCAGTCCGCGTCCGCGTCGCCGACGGCGACGATGGTGACGACGGTAAGGTCGCCGACCGCCTTCACCGGCTGGACGTCAGCCTCGACGCGCACGGTGCCCTGTCCACCGGCCGCGATCTGCTGCACGAGTGCCTGACGGAGCTGACCACCGGCGCCGAATCCCTGGCCACCGTGGTCCTCGGCCTGCCCTGCCCGGTCGGCGACGACGAGCAGCCACAGGCGCGCGGCATCCTGCCCGGCTGGATCGGCGCCCGCCCGGCGGAACAGCTGCGCGACTGGCTGCCCGGCGCCCAGATCTTCGTGGACAACGACGCGAACCTCGGCGCCGTCGGGGAGCTCGCCGTGGGTGCGGGCCGGGACTGCCGCGATTTCGTCTACGTCAAGATGGCGCCCGGCCTCGGCGCGGCCCTGGTCGTGGACGGCCGCCTCTACCGGGGCGCCGGCGGCCTCGCCGGCGAGATCGGCCACGTCCAGATCAACGAGCTGGGCCACCCGTGCATCTGCGGAGCCCGGGGCTGTCTCGGCGCCGAGATGCACATCGCCGCACTGCACGGTACGGGCGGCAACGCCGGCCTCGCGGCCCTGGCCGAGCTGTTTCGCCGCTACGAGGCCGGCGACGCCGCCTGTGGCCGGACGTTGAGCACCATGGGCGGCCTGCTCGGCGAGCAGCTCGGCGCCGTGGCCAACATGCTCGACCCCGAACGCGTCGTGATCAGCACCGACCAGACGCCGCCGCACCCCAAGCTGCTCGACGGGATCCGCGACGGAATCCGCCGCACCGCCCTGCCCGCCATCAGCGATCTCCCGGTACTGCCTTCGCCACTCGGCGTCCACGCCGAGACGGTCGGCGCCATCACGTTGGCCCGCGAACGGCACGCGGAAGGCTCCGGAGTTCGCTGATCGAGAAGCTCAGCCCGCCTTCTTTGCCCCGGGGACAGAATGGGTGGCATGCGGCCGATCTTCGTCCTCGTGCACAGTCCGTCGGTGGGCCCGGCCACCTGGCATCCGGTGGCCGATGAGTTGACCGCGGCGGGATACCAGGTCAGGGTGCCGTCCTTGCTGCACGTGGGCGCCGGCGAGCCACCGTTTTGGCCCCGGGTCGTCGCCGCGGTCCGCGACGACCTCGGGAGTGTCCCGGCGGATCGCCCGCTCGTCCTGGTGGCGCACAGTAACGCGGGCCTCTTCGTCCCAGCGATCCGTTCGGGCCTCGACCATCCGGTGACCGGGTCCGTCTTCGTCGACGCCGCGCTACCGGCTCGCCTGGGGCCGACCCCTGTCGCCCCACCCGAGCTGCTGCAGTTCCTCCGGCCCATGGCGGTGGACGGGGTGTTGCCCCGCTGGACCGACTGGTGGGACGAGGCCGACGTCGCGCCCATGTTCTCCGATCCCGAGATGCGGCGGACGGTCATCGCCGAGCAGCCGACCCTGCCGCTGTCCTACTACGAGCAGCAGATCCCCGTCCCGGCCGGCTGGGACGACCATCCCTGCTCCTACCTGCTGTTCGGCCCTCCGTACGAGGACATGGCCGACGACGCGCGGCGACGCGGCTGGCGGGTCGCCCACCTGCCGGGCGAGCATCTACATCAGATCGTCGACCCGACCGGAACGACCCGGCTCCTTACCGAGCTCGCACTTCCTGGGACCCATGACTGAGGTCGCCATCAGCGGGCGGGGCGGGTGCCGCGGCGGCGGCCCACCCGGATGCCGCCCAGCACGAGGTCCACGAGGAACAGCACCACGGCAATGATCAGCAGGTAGAAGAGGCCATGTACGGCGACACCCACGATTCCCAGTGCGATCGCCACGAGAAAGATGACCAAGAACAAAACCATAATTGCCACTCCCTAGGCCGCTCGGCGGGGTACGCGATCAGCGGCGTGCCAAGCGACGTTGGTTGGGGGACGCCTCGTAAGACAGCTCGTAGTGGGCGTAGACCGCTTCCTCGGCAGGAGCCAGCAACTCCCCATCGGTATCGATCGACGGAGCGCTCTTCACCTGCTTTTTCGTATGACTGACCCGGACGTGCCGCGGGCCTACCTTCGCTCCTGCCAGCGGCACGAACACCAGCCGCTGGCGGGTCGGCAGGCCAACCTTGACGGTGGCGAACGACGGCTGGTCGGTACCGGTCTCGACGTAGATGGCCTCGAGCTCGCCGATCTTATTTCCATCGACGTCGATCACTTCGTGACCGCGCCACTCGCGGATGTCCTCGATCTCGAACATGGCCCTTGATTCCTCCCCGATGGCCTTTCGGGCTGCTCCTGCCGAAATACCCGCTGTGCAGGGATTACGCGTCGGCCACCAATTTCGACTCCGACTCGTCGCCGCCGGCCGGCGCCGGTTATGGTGCCCAGTCGGCGGAGCGGGCGATCTCGGCCCAGACCACCTTTCCGGGCGTCGTTCCCTCGCACGCGTAGTGGCCCCATGTGGTGGTCAGGGCGGCGACCAGGGTGAGGCCCCGGCCGCTCTCGTCCAGCGCGTCGGCCTCCGTGAGCATCGGCGGCTCTGGGTCGCTGTCCCAAACCTCCACGAACAGGCTGCTCGGTGTCGACCGCAGTCGTACGGCGACGACGGCCAAGTCCAGGTCGTCGAGCTTGTCCAAGGTCTGCGGCATCGTGTCCGGGCCGGTCGCCCGCACGCTGTTGGTCAGCAGTTCGCTGGCGACGAGACTCACCGCGTCGCAGCAGGCCGCCAGCCGCCAGCGGTGCAGGGTGACCTCGGTGAACCGGCGCGCCCTGGCCACCGCGGTCGGCAGCGCGGTCAGATACAGCTCCGCCCAGACATCTCCGGGGGACGTACGGAACGGTGACGGCGTCATCGTGGGTGCTTCGATCGGCAGCACGGGATCGCGACTCCAAGGATCGTGAGATCGGCGGGCGCGGATGCCGATCGTTGGGGAACGGACTCATGCGGTGACGGTTGAGCGATCGTTGCTCGGCACGGCCCATCGAAGCGTGTCCTGACAGCGCCGAGAATCTCTGGGCTCGCAGTCACTCTTACGGTCCGGTGGAACGCGTTGACCTGGGAGTACGCCGATATTCGCGGCTCATTTTCCGATCGGCCGCAGGCAGTCATACGGATGTACGCATAATTCCTGCGCGCAGCCTTGGTTTCGCGGCGTAATAGAGGCGTACGGACGTGTAGATCCGCGAGACCCCCAGGAGATCGTGATGCCCGCAGCCAGGACGACGAAGAAGTCCCAGATCGCCCGGCTCCGGGCCCGGATGGTCGCTGACGGTTTCGACTCGGCCGCCATCGCGGTCGCGATCATGCGCGGCTTCGGCAGTCGCCCGCGGGTGGCATGGCGCCATGCGCTCGGCCTCTCGCAGACCGCCGTCGCCGATCGATACAACACGCGG
Organism: Streptosporangiaceae bacterium; assembly: GCA_036555725.1. Taxonomy (GTDB): domain Bacteria; phylum Actinomycetota; class Actinomycetes; order Streptosporangiales; family Streptosporangiaceae; genus CALAED01. The sequence continues at coordinate 79,956 of DATBKU010000039.1, forward strand.
TTCACCAAGGTGGCCCGGGCGCCGATGTCGGCCTCTCGCGTCAGCGCGTACGAACGCTGGCCGGACGGTGGCGAGCGGCCCGGCCCAGGAGTGCTGTGCAGCCTGGCCGAGCTGTACGGCGTGCGCGCCGCCGACCTGATCGACGAACTCGACCTACGGCACACGCCCGAACCCGACCGCCGGGCGTTGCGCGGCCTGATCAACATGGAGCCTGCCGACGCCCAGCAGTCGCCACCTGAGCCGCGCCCCGACATCGCGTACCGTCAGGGAAAGGACGAACCGGACTATTCGGACGACCGGGCCGTACAAGAGGTGGTGGTGATGGCCGCACACGAGGGCAGCGATCACGCGGAAGAAGCCGAACGGCGCGACATCGGAGATGCCACCCTGGACCAGCTGCGCGCCGACGTGATCCGGCTCTCCCATGAGCACATGACCGGCGAGCCCTTCCCCACCTTCCAGGAGATGCGGCGCGTACGGCGGCGCATGTACGCCGCCCTCGACCGCCGACTGTGGCCACGCGACGAAACCCAGCTCTACTTCCTGCTCGGCGTACTCAACGGCCTCATGGC
>DATBKU010000040.1:0-234706 GCA_036555725.1 Streptosporangiaceae bacterium
CGTCCACCGGCCACACCGTGATCGGCCGCGCCAAGTTCGGCGGCAACCAGGTCGACTTCTGGCCGGGAACCATCGACCAGGTCCACCTGTACGACCGCGCCCTGTCCGCAGACGAGATCACGCAGCTCTACCAGTCCGGAAAGTAACGGGAGTCACACCAGGTCAAGACCCCAGCCGAGTTTTCGAGCGGCACAGGATCCTCATCGTTGGGCAACGCCACGTACAGCAGCGGCTCGGCGGCCGAGGCTCAGCCCTCGGCTAGATAGCCGTACCGGTCGCGGAAGGCGTTGGGCGTGAGCCCTGAGGCCTTTGCGATCGGGCGGAGCCTCTCCGCATCCTCGAGGTCCTCGCGGTCCAGCCGGATCATGTACTCGCGGGCCACCCGATACGTGCTCGACTCGACGTTCACCAGCCGGATCCGCACCCGCCCCGTCTCGGGGTCGCTGAACGACCCGAAGGGCAGCGGCACCATGTGCCCCTCCTGGATCGTGATCATGCCGCCGGGCTCGTCACCCTCCAGCACCCGCTTCAGATAGTCGACGGCGCCGTAGCCGAGGTCGCGGGTGTACTCGATGTCGAACGGGACGGGGGGCGCGCACCGGAGCTCGTAACCGATGTTCTTACCCTCGACCGTGACCTTCGCCCCTCGCTCCTTGAAGCGGTCCTTGACCTGCTTCGCCAGCAGGCGGTCCAGCTCGAGCTCAGCCAGCCGGATGTTGCCGTGTTCGTCTCGCTCGACCTCCGGCATGGCCTTCCGGAGATCGTCCTGGGGGAGGCGCAGGCCGACGCCCTCGGCGAGCACCGCCACGCCGAAGGGGCGGCCGTGGGCGATCCGCTTGAGCATCGAGGTCTCGAGGACGTCCACCAGGCGCGACAGCCGGATGGGCTCCTCGCGGGGGAACTCCTCGGCGATCACCGTGAGAGTGGCCCCGGCCGACTTTCCGATACCCAAGGCCAGGTGGCCGGCCGAGCGACCCATGGCCACCACCAGGTACCACCGCTGGGTGGTTATGGCGTCGGCCATCAGGTTGTTGACGAGCTGGACCCCCATGCTCCTCGCGGTCTCGAAGCCGAAGGTCGGTGCACCGCCCGGTAGCGGCAGGTCATTGTCGATGGTCTTGGGCACGTGCGCAACGCGCAGGCTCCCTCCGGCCGCCTCGGCCAGCCGGGACGCCGAGAACGCGGTGTCGTCCCCGCCGATCGTCACGAGCGCGTCAATCCCCAGCTTCTGCAGCGACTCGAGACAGGCGTGCAGCCTCCAGTCCGGGTCGGCGGCGTCCTCGTCTCGCACCGTCGGGTTGGCCCGCGAGGTCCGGATGATCGACCCGCCCTGGACGTGGATCCTGGAGACGTCTGTGATGGAGAGAGGCCGCGCCTCCTCAATCCTGCCCTCGATGAGGTGTTGGAAGCCGTCCATGATCCCGAGGACGTCCCACCCGGAGTTCTGGGCCTCGATCGTGGCTGCAGAGATTACCGAGTTCATCCCGGGGGCGGGGCCGCCGCCGCACAGGATCCCCAGCTTCACGCCTCCATCGTTCCAGCAGCGAGGAGACCTTGACAAGCGGACCCGCCCGGACCTCGGAACCGTGCTCTATCACAAATCCCAGCGGCACGGCCCGCGCAGCGTCTATCTAGCTGGTGATCATGCCCGCGCGAGCAGTGCGCCGGCATTGACGCCTGCCCGGTCATTGCCTGTGATCCAGGAGCAGTCGCAGTTCACGAGAGCAGGCTGCCCTGGATCGTGCCGGTGTCGGGGTGCCAACCGCGACACGCTCGGCTCCGCAGGCCACCAGGGAGCCTTCGCGTGGCTCCCCAGCGATGGCCGTCACTCGCTAGAAGCTGTCTGTCACCTCGTGGAACCGTTGGCGTGCAACTGCTGGTGGGATCGTGACAGTGGGTGGCCGGCGAGCCGGGCGGTGATGCCGGCGTTGAAATTGGGGCATTGCGTGATGTCCTCATGGGGGCAGCGCAGTCCGTGCCTGATGGCCTCGCGGGCGGCCTGTGCCCTGGCGATCTGCTCGTCGAGTTCCACGAGCTTGCGCCGGGCAAGCCGGCTCCATTCACCGCACGTGCCCTCGCGCGAGGCCATGAGGGCTTTTTGCTCGGCGAGGGTGAACCCCGCGTCGCTGTAGAGCAGGATCGTGCCGACAACCCGGGCGGCCGACTCAGGATAGCGGCGCTGCCCCGAGACCCTGGCCGGCGGGGGGAGCAGGCCGAGTTCCTCGTAGTAGCGCAGGGCCGAGGCGGTGACCCCCGTGCGGCGGGCCAGCTCGCCGATGGGGAGCAGGCCGCCGGGCGTATTGACTTCAGGGGCACTTGAAGGCGTTGACTGCCGGCCATGGCAACACGACATGAGGGAAGCATGCCACGGGCAGTGAAGCGGGCGGTGACCGCGGCCGTTGAGTACGGGGTCGCGTGTGCCGGGATCGCCACCGTGCGCGCCCTGGACCACGACGTCATCGGCCAGGCCCATCATCCCCGGGGCGCGGCCGGGCGCGTGACCGCCTGGGAGATGGCCCACCGCCCGTCCAACCGGCAGCGCAGCGGCTGGGTGGTCTCGCTGCTCGATGTGCAGCCCGCCGACCAGGTCCTTGAGATCGGCTTCGGTCCCGGGCTGGCGGTCGCGGAACTGGTCCGCGCCGGGGCAGGCCACGTGTACGGCATCGACCATTCCGGCGTGATGCTCCGGCAGGCGTCCAGGCGCAACGCCGCGGCTATCCGGGCCGGGCGGGTCACCCTGATGAGGGCATCGGTCGATCAGATGCCGCCCGCTCTCGATGGTCCTTTCGACGCCATCCTCGCCATCAACTCCCTCGGGTTCTGGCCCGCGCCGGCCGAGCGGCTCGCCGAGCTGCGCCGGCGGCTGGCACCTGGCGGGCGCGTTGCCATCGCGTCCCAGCCCCGCTGTCCCGGGGCCACGGCGGACACCTCCCGCAGCGCCGCCCGCGAAATCGAGGACCTGCTGAGAGACGCCGGCTTCACGCACCTGAGCACCCGGACCCTCCCCCTCAGCCCTCCGGTGGCCTGCGTCCTCGCCGCCAGCGCAGCCCCGGACACCAGTGACACACCGTAAGCATGACCATGGCACCTAATGCTCAACTACCCGAACCGCCCGTGGGTTGCCGCGATGAGATGTACGGGGACAACGGGTCGCCTGGCGGGCCTGCCGGCGAGGACCCCGGCGCAACTCGGCGGCCGTGGTCCGCCGTTCGGCGACGCCGCAGTGATCCTCAGGCCGGGATGCGGTGTGCGTAGACGATGATGTTGTCCTCGTAGTGGCCGGTCGCGCGGTTGAAGGTGCCACCGCAGGTGATGAGGCGCAGCGCCGGATAGGCCGGTCGGCCGTAGACCTCCTGGGTGGGGAACGCGTTCTTGCTGACCTGCTCGATCGCGTCGACCCGGAAGATGACGCGCGTGCCATCCTGGCGGGTCACCTCGATGCGCGCGTCGCGGGGCAGCCGGCCGAGCTTGTAGAAGACCGACGGGCCGGACTTGCTGTCCATATGGCCCTCGAGAACGGCCGGGCCGAGCCGGCCGGGCGTCGGACCGCCGTGGTACCAGCCGACGAGGTTGGGCTCGTTCAGCGGCGGCGTCTCCAGCCTGCCTTCGGAGTCCAGCCCATCGGGGATGATCGGGGCGTCGATGCCGAAGGCGTGGATCTTGAGACGCTGTGGCACGGAATACGGGAGCGGCGACATCGTCACCGGTGTGGCCGTTCCCGTGCCACTTCCCGAAGGGCTGGGCGGACCGGTCCGGGTGAACAGCCCGCAGGCCGCCAGGCCGAAGCCGATCAGCGCCAGGACTGCCGCGGCCACCCACAGCAGCCGGCCCTTCGTGGTGCGGTCAGTTGCGGACATCGCTCCTGCGCCGCCTGATCGCCATGGCCGCGGCACCCACGCCGAGAAGCGCGATCGCCGATCCGGCCGTGAGCAGGGCCAGGTCGCTGCCGCCCGCGGTGCCGCCGCCACCGGTCCCGCAGGTAGTCGCGGGGGCGGCAAGATCGATCAGCCCCTGCTCCACCGGGTTGCCGCACCGCGATCGCGGTGAACGTCTTGGTGATGGAGCCGATCCGGAAGACGGTGTCCTCCGTCCCATGCTCACTAACCGAGGGCGCGCGTCGTCGCCGAGATGCTCCACCGGTCGTCCGATTGATCCGCGGGGAGTCCGGCCGGCTCGAGGAAACGAGCCGTAGCCCGTCATGCAATGGTCAGTGGGCAGTGCGTCCCGCGGTAGATGGTGGGCATGCACCGATTGCAATGGATGCAGAGCGAGAAAGTGGCGGCGTCCCGGCGGATCCGTTCTACGAGGTCGGGTTCCATGAGGAGCGCGCGACCCATCGCGACGAATTGGAAGCCCTCGTCCATGGCCTGCCGCATCCCGGCGTGGTCGGTGATGCCGCCGAGGAGGATCAGCGGCATTGCGAGGGCGCCGCGGAACCGGCGTGCCATTGGTAGCAGGTAGAGGGGTTCGTACGGGTAATGGCGCAGGAAGCCGCGGCCGAACATCCTGAGCCCGGCCCGCAGCGGCTGCGGAAACGCCGCCGCGAACTCCCTGACAGGCGGCCGCCCGTGGAAGAGATACATGGGGTTAAGTAGCGAACTGCCGGCCGTGAGCTCCAGGGCGTCCAGGTGGCCGTCGCGCTCCAGAAGTTGCGCGACGCGGACGCTCTCGTCCGGGGTAAGGCCACCGCGTACCCCGTCGTCCATGTTGAGCTTGGCAGTGACGGCGATGCGAGTGCCGACCCGGGTCCGCACCGCCTCGGCCACCTGGCGCGCGAAGCGAGCACGGCGATGCAGCGGGCCGCCCCAGTCGTCGCGCCGCCGGTTCAGGCGCGGGCTGAGAAATGAACTGATCAGGTAGTTATGGCCAAAATGCAGCTCGACGGCGTCGAACCCGCTGTCGACGGCCAGCTCAGCGGCGTCGGCGTGCGCGGCGGTGATGCGCTCGATGTCATCGTCGCTCGCGGTCCGGATGAACCGGCCAGTGAGCGGGCTGATCCGCCGGGAGGCGGTCAAGGCGGGCACGCGGTTGGAGCGGGCGTCGGCCACCGGCCCGGCATGGCCGAGTTGGGCCGCAACCACCGCGCCTTCGGCATGCACGGCCTCGGCCAGCCGGGTCAGGCCGGGGACCGCATCGGGACGCATGTGTATCTGACGCCGCTCAGTACGTCCCTCCGGTGTCACCGCGCAGTAGGCGACGGTGGTCATCGCGGCGCCGCCGGCCGCGATGGCCCGGTGGAAGGCGATCAGCTCGTCTGTGACAAGTCCCCGCGGGGTTCGTCCCTCGAACGTCGCGGCTTTGATGACGCGGTTCCGCAGGGTCAGCGGGCCCAGACGGGCCGACTCGAAGATCGCGGTCATGGTCGGCCAGCTCCTTCCGCGGCTAGGTACCGGGGCAGTTGTCAACGTCGCAACGAACGCGGTGACCCTACGCGTGGGCGTTGATACGGACTGGTCGCCGGATTGATTTGCATCAATGATTGCTGACTGCGGTCCGGCTGAGCGACCGAGCACCGAAAGGTGTTTCTACGCCCCGGCACGTCATCCGTGCCCGCGAAACACCCGACGGGATCACCAGTTCACGGATGGTCGCCTCGTGGATCCGGGACCTTCGGCCCTGGGCTGGGGCCACCACGCCGAAATCCAATAGTGGCTGAGTGAGAGAAGCCCACAAATACGACCTCAACGGCGGGGTGGTCGGGATGTCGCTCACCGGGCGGCTCATCAAGGCCGCCGGGCAGCGGGCTTCTCTCGCTCGTTTGTTCGCGACAGGGACACCCGTTCGCGGATGCGGGGAGGCCGGAGCCGCAGACGCGGGACGCCCGGCGACTGTTGGGAGCGGCGGCTATTCTTCCGCCGTGATCAGGAGGAACATCTGCTTTCTGGCCTTGCTCGACGACTGCCTTTTTCGGGCCCAATGTTCCATGGCAAGGGGCGTTGGTCCCGGATACGGTCGGCCCGCGGCGATCGATGATAGGAGTAACGACGCGGGGTGAGTAAAATGCGCCCACAGCAGCCGAACGGCAGGGCTCAACGAGCCCACGACACAACGAGCGGGAACTCGGCCGGCATCGGGCGAGGTGGACCTGCCGGTTCGCGAACCGATGCGCCCACGCTCCGGTCCGCGGCGCGGTTCTTGCGGGTCACCACCTCGGTTACGCGGCTCGTGGAGGAGTTGAACGCCGGAGCCCTGACCCTCGATGACTCCACATGTACCCGCCTGACGGGCATGTACGGCCAGTTCATCGATGACCTGCGCGGGGCTCTGTCGGCGCACATGTACGCCGAGCTGCAACGGCTGGTGCGTGTCCCGCCGGGCGATCCGGGAGCCAGGGAACTGCGGCTCGCCTACATCGAATTGCTCGGCTGGCTGCGCGGAGTCCCGCTGGAGATCGAAATCGACGTGCCGGCAGTCAACTACACCGCTTCCACAGCGAAGCGCCGCGTTGACCGGCGGCGCAACAGTGCCGCGATGAAGGGGTGACAGGTAATGCGCAGCCGCTTCCCGTCCGACCGGCGGCTGACCGCCCGGATGGGCCTGACCATGGCGCTTCTCGGGCTGGTGTACGTCGTCTTCGTTGCCGCTTTGATCGTGCTGCTCAGGTCGTGGGTCTTGATCGCGGTCATCGTCGCCGGATTCCTGGCCGCCCAGTACTTCTTCTCCGATCGGATCGCCCTGTACGCGATGCACGGGCGGCTGGTGACGCCCGCCGAGCAGCCGTACCTGCACGGCGTGATAGATCGGCTGTGCGCCGCCGCCGACATGCCCAAACCCCGTGTCGCCGTCGCCGATATCGACGCCCCGAACGCCTTTGCCACCGGGCGTAGCCCCGACCGCGCCGTGGTGTGCGTCACCACCGGGCTGCTGCATCGCCTGGATCGCGCCGAGATGGAGGGTGTGCTGGCCCACGAGTTGTCGCACGTGGCGCACCGTGACGTCGCGGTCATCACTATCGCGTCCTTCCTCGGTGTGCTCGCCGGACTCATCGTCCGGTTCGCCTTCTACTCCCAACTGTTCGGCGGACGGGGCCGGCGCGACCAGAACACCACCGCGATCCTTGGCGTCGTCATGCTCGTCTCGGCCATCGTGTACGGGGTCAGCTTCCTGCTCATCCGGGCCCTGTCGCGCTACCGCGAACTGGCCGCCGACCGCGCCGGTGCGATACTCACCGCCCAGCCCTCCGCACTCGCCTCCGCGCTGACCAAACTCAACGGCGACATGGCCCGCATCCCCACCACCGACCTGCGCGCCGCCGAGCCCTTCAACGCCTTCCTCTTCGTCCCGGCAACCGCCAAAGGCTTCAGCTTGTCCACCCTGTTCGCCACCCACCCGCCGCTCCACCAACGACTCGACCAACTCGCCAAGATTTCCGCTGAGCTGGGAGCACCGACCTAAAGCCCTCCCTGTCAACCTTCTGTGAGGGACCGGCGGGCCGAGGTGTGCTGGAAATAGCGGGCCACGAATGGAGGAAGACATGATCACGCCCGCTGTGCGGACGTCGAGGTGGGGTGTTGACGTCGCGGCGCGGTATGTGGTGCATGCAGCGGTGGCCGCGCCGTCGCTGTACAACACGCAGCCGTGGTCGTTCGTCAGCCGCACGGGCGCGATCGATTTGTACGCTGACATCTCGCGGGCGCTGCCGCACACCGACCCGGGCGGCCGGGAGATGGTGGTCAGCTGCGGTGCCGCGTTGTTCAACCTGCGCCTGGCGATCCGACATCTCGGATTCGCTCCGGTGGTGCGGCTGCTGCCGAGCCCGGACCGGCCCGATCACCTCGCCGAGATCCAGTGGGGACGCTACCTACGCCCGACAGCGCATGGGGAACTGCTGTACCGGGCGATACCTCAGCGGCACACCCACCACGGAGGATTCGCCCCGGTGGCGGCGTCACCGCAGCTGATCGCCGAACTCCGCGCCGTTGTGCTCAGCGAACGCGCCGACCTGTATGTGATCCGCGACATCGACCGGCTTCGGCTGCTGGCCGAGCTGATCGCCGACGCCGAGCTCACCCAGCGCGCCGATTTCGGCATCGCCGCGGAACGGACCCGCTGGACATGGCCGCCGGCTCGCCCGCACCACAACGGCGTGCCGGGCTATCGGGGTGCGCGCCGCCCGGACGGGCTGATGTTCGCCGCCCGGCAGCCGGATGCTCATGCTCCCATCCCCGAGATACCGGCCAGCCCACGCGAGACCACCCTGCGGGCCCTCGGGACGGTGGCCCTGGTGGCCACCCCCCATGACCGGCGGCTGGATTGGCTGCTGGCCGGCCAAGCCATGCAACGACTGCTCCTGTACGCCGCCGCGCACCGGGTTTCCGCCGCGTTCCACACCCAACCGTTGGAGCTCCCCGGGGCACGCGACCACATCCAGCGGAGGTTTACCGGCGGGGCCCACCCGCAAATGCTGCTCCGCCTGGGCCACACCGCTCACCGCCAAGCCGTACCCCGCCGTCCGGTCACCGACTCGCTCATCGAGTCACTCTGAACGTCTACGCGGCATGCCTCTGGATGGCGGTCTCCGGATTCTGCGGGCTGACACGGCGCGACAGTCCATGGACGGCACCCCTCGCGCAGCATCTACTGCCCCCGGGCCCGCCAGCGCCCCCGGCGACATTGGACGACGAAACACGGGCCAGAAGGCCCCCCGATCCGGACCGGTAGCCCGTAGCGGCCGCTGCGCCACACACCCCCACGATGAAGTAAGAGCTCAATCCTGGGAGGGAGTCATGTATGGACCAGGAGTGATGCTGCGCCATCGGATCGCCGACCGGTTGCGTGAAGTGACCCCCACCGGCGACGAGAAACTGCTCGAGGCTCTGCTCACTGACATCGTCAACGAGATCGAATCCGACATTGACCACCAGAAACTGCAAGCAGAAGACCCGCGCGGCCTTCTCGCCGCGGTGGAGGCGTGGGCATCGGTCGCATCCGACGTCGTCGCCGGCTTCCACAGTTCGGACCGGCCAGAGGCGCCGAAATCTGTCGGTCTGTCGCCTGCCGTCGCGAATACGCTTCGGCAGATAACCGACCAGCTCCGGACACCGCTCGGGCACGCGGCGAAGGAGCTGGACGCCATGGGTTACGCGATCAGTGTTGGCACCCCAGCAGCTCCACTGGCGGTCACCCTGACCTGGCCGGTCCCACCACGGGTTCCGTGACCTCGGACGGCCTACACCGGCGACATGACGGGTAACCGCGGCACAACGACCCGCTGAGGGCTACCTGGTGACGTCACCTGGCCGCCCTAGTTTCGGCGTGCCCGCCGGGAATGCCCTCCGCGAGTTTCCGGAGGATGAGGATGCTGGTCACATGCCCACGGATTTCGTCTTGCTGGGTGTTGGGGCGATGAATTCGCCTCGATACCGGCCTGCCGGGCTGCTCATCGCCAGCCGTAGGCACCGCGTGATGCTGGACGGCGGCGGAACCGCCGTACCACGACCGCCTCTGGACGCCTGGCTGGTGAGCGACAAGCGCGCCGAGTTGATGCCTGACATCCGGCGCCGATGCAAGACGTTCAGCCTGAACCCAGCGGTCGCGGAATTCACCGCCACCGACGTGGATGAGGTACAGCGGATCACGCCGCTGCCGGTGGTCCACACCTCCCACCGCACGTACGGATATTTGATCAACTGTGGCCAGTACAGGGTGGTGTGGGCGCCGGAATTCTGGGAGTTTCCGGTTTGGGCGCAGGGCGCCGACCTGATGTTCGCCGACGCCGCGGGCTGGCTCCGACCAATCAGATTCGCCAAGGGTGCCGGCGGCCACGCCGCGGTACACGACACCGCCGAGCGGGCGCGCCGAGCCGGCGTGCGCCGCCTGATCTTCGCGCACATCGGCCGCCCGTCCATCCGTGCGATGGACGCCGGAGAGCAGCCGCCGTACGGCGAATGGGGCATCGAGGGCAACGCCTACCGCCCCGAGTCGGCCTCATTACGGCGTGCCGCCGATGGGGGCCCAGTTCACGGAAGCCGCGCCGATCATCGTCAGGCGACCAGTGACAGAATCCCGGAGAATCAACATCATCCTTGAGCAATCCGTGCCGTCGCTCTGCCGACGGCGCGAACGCGTGCTGGCGCCGATGCCGTGAGGCGCCGACCCAGATCGGCCAGTCGACCATCGCTTGCGAAGCGTCCGATACTTTCCCGGGCAAGGCGGTCACATACACCGCGAGCATGGGTCGCATACCCGCCGCACCGGGAAACGTGGGATCCAGCCAGGCGCGAGAGGCTGAAATCGCGATGATCGCCATCCATGGAAGCGTCGGCAAGGAGCGCTCGCAGGCCTCAACTGGGACCATGCTCCCGAAAGAGGCGTTTTCGGGTAGTTGAGGCAGTGATCATTAGCCCGGCCGCGGGTAGCCGTGCCGGCCCATCAACGGGACGAAGCTCGCCCGCGTGAGGATCCGTACGCGTGTCAGGCCGTCCACAGCGCGCTCATAGAGCACGACATCTTCTCGGCCGCCCGGGCCTATGGGCTGCACCAGGCGGCCGCCGACCCTGAGCTGGCCGACCAGCGGCGGCGGGACCTCGGGGAAAGCGGCAGAGACGATGACCGCGTCGAACGGCGCGTGGGCCGGCGCTCCTTCGGTGCCATCCCCGACCATCACCTCGATGTTCTCGATCCCATCCGCGGCGAGGTTGCGCCGCGCCTCCTCGGCCATATCCGCCCAGATCTCGATGCTGACCACGCGGGCGGCGACGCGGGCCAGCAACGCCGTCTGATACCCGAAGCCGGTTCCGACCTCCAACGCTTCCTCATCGCCGGTCAGGTCGAGGGCGGCGACCATCAGGGCAGACAGCGAAGGCTGGGTGGTGACCTGACCATGAGGGAGCGGGATTGGCTCGTCCGCATAAGCCAGATCCTCGTACACGGCAGGCACGAACAGCGCCCGCCGAGTGTCCCGAACGGCATCCAGTACGCGCCGACTGGTCACACCCGCGGCCCGAGCGATCCGGGCGAGAGCGTCCGGATCATCCGCCGACCGATGAAGCATCGCTATCGAACCTCGTTTGCGATCAGGCCCTCTGCGTCTCATCCGATGATCCGGGGCCTGCCTACTTCCCGATGCTGGCGGTTCCACAGGCCGGCCGCCAGGGGCAAACGTCCGCGACGCGAACTACAGCGACTCCAGCGAGGACAAGTGGACGGCCGGCGCAGCGGGCTCGACCCACAGTGCGGCACATACGCACCTCAAGGGATGTTCGTTCTTTCTTCTGCGCGTGCGGCGGGCCGGTCGCCCCCGCCGGACGGACCTACCGCGAGTGGGTCCTGGCCGGCGACCGCGACGAGACCGCTGGGTGATGATCTCCGTAGTAGCGAAAACCCTCGAAACCTTCGCCGCATTCTGCCAACGAATTAACGAACTCACGGCACTATGAGGGCGGCATAAAACGGATGGCGGCGAGCTTCATCGGGTCAACTCGAAGGTCTACTCCCAGGGTCCGTGGTCTAAAACCGGTGCCCTGTCTACCTCGGTCGGCGTACGTTCGGCATAAGAAAGAAACGGCACTACAAAGTAACCGGGTGCCATAAGCTCATCCGAGCGGAAGCGGCGAGGACGCAATGGCCGGCGACCGCCGCACCAGGATGGGACTTCCCGGATAAGTCGCGCCAGTCTCGTCGGATGACCTTGATATTCGAGAGGTACACGGTCCAATTATGTCGGGTCGTCTACTAGTCGTTGGTACAGGGCATGGTCCTGGTATTTGCCCGCGATTTGCAGGTAGCGCGGAGCGACGCCAATACGGTAGAAGCCGCTGTGCTCCAGCACACGCTGCGCTCGTACGTTGTGCAGCAGCGTGGCGGCCGCGAGCCGATGCAACCGCAATTCATCGAACGCGATCGGGATGATCGCCGCGAGCGCAGCGGTCGCCACGCCCTTCCCGTTGGCGGACGACGCGACCCAGGTACCGACTTTCGCCGATTGCAACGGTCCGCGCAGGATGTTGTTGAGCGTGATTCGACCGACGATCTCTCCATCGTCGACGATCACGTGGGGCATCACCGTTCCCCTCTCGCACTGCTCGAGCAAGTCGGCGATAGCGCTGTCTTGGAACTCCACGGTGAAGAACTCGTCGGTCCGTAGCGGCTCCCACGGGGCGAGGAACTCACGGTTGGTCCGCATGAGGTCGACCAGGGCAGGTGCGTCGTCGCGAGTAATGAGGCGTGTAGTAATGGACACGGCGCCATGGTAAACGCAAACCTCGTCCCGTCGTGTGTCCACAAAATGACAAATGGAACGGGATGGAACGCAAATGGAACGCGATGGAACGGGATGGAACGCCTTAATAGTGACAGCCCGGGGCGGGACCCGCGGCTGTATGGATGTTGCGAAACGTAGGGCATAAATCCGATGTGTAGCCAGCGCTCTCTTCAAGCGGAAGCCGATAGATTCGTTGCGGACCCGGCCCCGCGCCGACTCTTGGACGTGGCCACGCCTCACGAGATCCCCGGCTGGGATGAGCTCGCCTTGGTCCGGTCCTTCTACGTGTCCGCCGATTGGCTGCGCTTCACGGATACCGACCGGGTTGCCCGCAGCCGGTACCTCGGGCTCTCCATGGGCGGGCGCCTGGTGACGGCGCTGTCGTCTCACTGGGCCACCGACGAGGTCGATGCCGGCTACGTCGCGGCGCGCACTCTCGAGCTGTCATCCGGAGCGCCACCCATCGACAGTGGCGTTCTTACGCTCGGTGGGCGCCGCGGGTTTCTGTCCGGCGCCCTGGTCGCGCCGGACATCGACCGCTCAGCCGCGGCCGGATATCTCGCCGAGCTCATTGGCCACGCCGCAAATGGGCAGGGCCTCGCCTGGTGGTGGCCGTATCTCAGCTCCGCTGATGTTGACATCGTCACGGCCTCGGGGATCCGGCTCCTCGGCACGGAGGGCCCCGGTGTCCATCTCATCGGTGCGGACTGCGTCATCAACGTCGTCGGTACGACCATTGACGATCACGTGGCCGCCCTCCTCACGCGGCAGCGCCGCACGAACTTTCGGCGGGAGGCGCAGCGCTTCAGGGACAGCGGGCTGGAGATTCGCCGGGTCAGTCTCCGCGAGTACTGGCCGCGCCTGGGGACTTTGTTGGCCGCCGTTCAGCACAAGTACGGGCACCGGCAGTCGGCCGACGAGATGCGGACCAGGCTGCGCCGTCAGGGGGCGCACCTGGCGTCGCGCGCGGTCGTATTCGCCTGTTTCGACCACGACATCATCATTGGCTTCGCACTCGCCTACCGATGGGGCGATGAATTGGCGCTGCGGGTCGTCGGCTTCGACTACGACCGGCTCTTGGGAGCGGATGAATACGCACAGCTCGCGGTGCATGCCCCCCTGCGCTACTGCTACTCACACGGTCTGCGACGCCTGCACCTGGGCAGCGCGTCCTATGAGGCTAAATGCCGGCGCGGCGCCCGGCTTCGTCCGCTGTGGGCGGTGACCTCGCTTCCCGGCCCGGATCCCGACGGCCTCACTCGGGCGGTCCGCCGGATTGCGGCGTCGATGCCCGCCCACGAGTCCGAGTCCTTCAGCGCTCAGGCGGAGCAGTCGTGGCGGCGCTGGACCGGGTGGGGATCGTGACGGCCATGGCGATGAACGTTGTATTGCCGCACGTGCGGAGAAATGTGCTGCCGAAGGGCTTCCTGGAGGCACCGGAGCTCGGGCGGGTATCAGTGATTACCGAGCCCGGGCATTTGCAGCACTACGGCCCTGACGTCGACGTCCATCTGGTGGAGAGCATCCTCGACGTCGAGCAGGTCCGGCGAACGACGATGCAGATCCTTCGCGAGCACTACGTTCACCGCGTCCTGTCGCCTTTCGAACTCAGCGTTCCGGTGGCCGGCTACCTGCGCTCCTATTTCGGCCTGCCCGGCATGGGGTTCGAGACGGCGAACCTGTTTACCAACAAGTACCTCATGAAACGCAGAGCGGCGGCGGCCGGTCTACCGGTGACGCCGTTCCGGGTCGCCTACACGCTGGCGGACGTCCTGCCCAAGGCAGCGGAACTTTGCTGGCCGGTCGTGGTCAAGCCGGTCTTGGGTGGAGGCACCCTCGATGTCGTCGTCCTTGACGGCTCGGACGCCCTCGCACGCTTCGCGGCGTCCCCCGCCGCCGAGTCGATCAAGCGACTCAACATCCCATTGATCGTCGAGAAATACGTCGAACTCGAAGCGGAGTACAACTGCAACGGGATCATCCACAACGGCGAGGTGGTCTTTGCCGCCGCGTTGAAATACCCCTACCCGATGCTCGGCTGCCCGGTCGGACTCAACGCCTCGTACACACTTCCGCTTGAACATCCCGACCGGGCGGAAATCCTGGAGCTGCACGCGCAAACCGTGCACGCCTTCGGGCTGCAATCGGGCGTGACACACATGGAGATTCTCAAGTCGAGGGACGGCCTGCTCGCCGGCGAGATCGCGTGCCGGCCGCCGGGCGGAGGCATCCCGGGCGGCATTCGGCTGCACTACGGCGTCGACATCTGGCGAGCCTTCCGCGAGACGTCCCTTGGGCTCGAACCCGAAGTCCGGTTGAGGGAGCGCGACGGCCTGCTCATGAACTACCTGCTGCCCATCAAGCGCGGCCGAATCGTGCGGCTGAGCACGGCCGCGGATCTGGCGGAGGTCCCGTCCGTGGTCCGGGTGGACATGTACAAGCAGGTGGGTGAGGTGATGCGTGACCGCGTGGGCGCGTCGGCGGCCGCGGGCGTTGTTCACCTTTCCGTCCGCGATGAGGCCGAGGCCTGGAGTCGGATGCGACAGCTCGCTGAGCGCTACGTGCTCGAAGTTGACGAAGAAGACGATGTCGTCGCGTCGCCGACCTGACCCGCCGCGCTTGAAGGAGAGCCCTTGCTGCGCGCTCACGGCCTGACACTCTACGAACCAGGCGACCTTTACAGCGAGACGGCCGCACCCGAATACGCCGACCTACGCCTGATCGCGACCTGGGCAGCCGACTTCCTCAATGCTCCCAACGAGCAATTGGGGCGTCGTGGCCCAGTTTGCCCGTACACCAAGCTCTCGATGGACCGCAACGCTTTTCTGCTGGCCTACGCCGGCGGCGAGGACGACGCCCGGTCGATCGAGTCGACGGTTGACCAGTACCGCCGATGGTTCTTGGACCTCCTCGAGCAGCTCGAAGGGGCGCGCGAGCACCTGCTCACCGTCCTGGTGGTACTGCCGGACTTCGACCGAACGGATTCCGGTCCGCTGGACGCGCTGCAGGCACGGTTGAAGGACGCCTTCGTTCGGGAGGGCCTGATGGTGGGCCAGTTCCATCCGCGCTGCGAGCAGGGCGGACTGTGGAATGAAGACTTCCGGCCATTGCGGGCACCCATTCCGCTGCTGGCGATCCGTCGGATGGTGTCTTCGGACCTGCCGTTCCTGCTCGACTCCGCCAGCCATCTCTCGGCCTACCTCGACCGGTTTGCGCCCGGCATTCCACGTCACGTCCGGCGACTCCTCGTCGCGAAGCTCACAACGACGACCGGCCAAAGCCGCTCATGGCCCAGTGGAGTGAGTACGTGAATGCCATGCCGCGCTACCGAACCTGGCTGGCTGACAGCGGCCGCTGGGACGGCTTCGAGTTCCGACCCGACGACATTGTCATCTCGACTCCGTCGAAATGCGGTACGACGTGGATGCAGATGATCTGTGCGCTGCTTATCTTCGGCGACGCCGGCCTGCCGGGGCCCTTGACCGAGCTGTCGCCCTGGCTGGACATCCAGACCGACAGCATCTCCAATGTCTTTGCCGCGTTGGCGGCCCAACGACACCGGAGATTCATCAAAACCCACACGCCGCTGGACGGGCTACCGCTCGACGAGCGAGTCACCTACATCTGTGTGGGCCGCGACCCGCGAGATGTCGCGATCTCCTCCGACCATCACCTGGACAACATGAACCGCGAGGTTCTCATGCGGGCCTGCGAGACCACCGTGGGTTTCGACGACCCGCGTTCCCTCATTCCAGCCGAGGCGCCGGAACGGGTAGCGGATCCGGTCGAACGCTTCCGGCGCTGGGTCGAGGAAGCCGCGCCGCCCAGCGAGGGCCTCGAGCTCACGCTCCATCACCTGGGAACATTTTGGGCCCGGCGGCAGGCGACCAATGTCGTGCTGGTCCACTACGACGATCTTCAGGCCGACCTCGAAGAAGAGATGCGCCGGCTGGCCGAGCGGCTCGAGATTGTGATCGAGGAGGAACTGTGGCCTGGCTTGGTTGCCGGAGCCAAATTCGACCGGATGCGAGACCGGGCCGCCAAGCTGGCTCCCCAGGTGACGATGGCCGGGCTGTGGCGCGACGCCGGCCGTTTCTTCAACCGCGGGACAAGCGGCCAGTGGCAAACATTGCTCGGTTCCGCGGACCTGGACAGGTATTGGGCGCGCGTACGCCGGCTCGCGCCGCCCGACCTGGTGGCTTGGACGCACCAGGGATGGCGGGGCACCGCCCGGCCTTACGCGTAGGCGATGCGATGACCGAAGCGGCCGCGCCATCTACAGACCCCTCCGAGCCGGTCACCGCGGAGGCCAAGACACACCGCTCGTTTCCCCGCTCATCGCCGTACTGGCCGGTGATCAGTCACCCACAGCTCCGGCGCCTCCTGCCCGGCATGGCGGTCTCCGCGCTCGGCGACGGCATGGCCGTGGTCGCGATCAGCTGGCTGGCCCTGCAACTCGCGCCCGAGCGCAGTCGGGCGACCTGGGTCGCCCTCGCGGTCGCCGCATACTCCCTTCCGGCGACATTGGGTGCCGTGATCTTTGGGCGTCTCCTGGCCGGACGCGGCAGCGCGCAGCTGGTGTACTGGGACGCCGCCCTCCGCGGGGTCACGCTCGCGCTTATCCCGCCGGCGCACCTCTTCGGCCTGCTCAGCCCGCCGCTGTACGTGACACTGCTCGCCGCGTCGTCGCTGCTGCACTCGTGGGGCGTCGCCGGGCGGTTCACACTCATCGCGGAGGTGCTCCCGGAGCGGCATCACCTGCCCGCCAACGCCATCCTCACGATCTTCACGGAAGCGTCCACCATCATCGGCCCACCCCTCGCCGGACTCATCATCGGCTGGCGCGGCGCCTCAGTGGTGATTGCGCTCGACGCGGCCAGCTTCCTGGTCCTCGCGGCCACCTACATCCACGCCCTCCGAGCCGGCGTCGTAGATGGGCCTGCCCGCGCCCCACGCAACCGTGCCGCGGGCATGCGCTTCATCGCGCGCGACCGGACGCTGCTCGGCCTGATGGCGTTGACATTCGCGTTCTTCATATTCTTCGGCCCGGCGTACGTCGCGCTGCCGATCCACGTCGCCAACCAGCCGCACGGCTCGGCGGCCCTGCTCGGCCTCTACTACACGGTGTTCGCCGTCGGCTCGCTGCTCGGCGCGGTCGCCAGCGGTTACGCCGGCCGGCTGTCGCTGTGGCCGACCACCATCGCCATCGTCCTCGGCTTCGGCCTGACGCTGCTGCCGATCGGACTGGGTGCGCCGACACCGGTTTCCCTTGCCGCGTTCGCCGTCGGCGGGTTCGTCTGGGCGCCCTACATGTCCACCAGCCGTGCGTTGTTCCAACGCCGAGCCAACCCCGAGACGCTCCCCAGCGCGCTCGCGGCCAACAACGCCGTGATCGTCGCGTCAATCCCGCTCGGCACGATGCTCGGCGGTCCACTGGTCGCCCTGGTCGGCGCCCAGCGCACCCTGACCGCCTGCGCTCTCGCCATCATCACGCTAGGCCTGACCGCGGCCGCGCTCCGCATGCTGACCAAGCGCGGAGGCGCCGTCTGGTTCAAACATTAACCCTGACTCACGCACGATGATCCTCCCGTCCAGGGTCGCGCGCGTGATCCATCGAGCCGCTACCGCCACCGACCACGTGCTCGCTTGCCCCGCATCCCCTTCCCAACGCTGGGCCGACCCAGCAGGCTTAGCTCCATGGACGACGAAGTCCTGCGGTGCAGGGACTTGCGGAAGACATTCGGCGAGCTCGTTGCCGTGGACGGAGTGGGCTTCACCATCGCGGAGGGCGAGACGTACGGGCTGCTCGGGCCCAACGGAGCCGGGAAGACGACGACGATCTCGATGATTGCCGGCATCCTGGAGCGGGACGACGGCGAGGTGCTCGTTGACGGGCGGCCCCTCGGCGCCACCAGTGTCCAGGCCAAGGCGGGGATCGGGTACGTGCCGCAGGAGCTGGCCGTGTACCCGGACCTGACCGGCCTGGAGAACCTGCGGTTCTTCGCCCGGCTGTACGGAATCTCCCGCGCCGAAGTGCGCAAGCGTGCAGCCGAGGTGCTGGAGATCATCGGGCTGACCGACCGCGCCGGCGACCAGGTCAAGGCGTACTCGGGCGGTATGAAGCGGCGCCTCAACATCGGCATCGGCCTGCTGCACCGCCCGCGGCTGCTGATCTTGGACGAGCCGACCGCGGGCGTCGACCCGCAGAGCCGCAACGCCATCCTGGAGAACGTCGAGCGACTGGCCGGCGAAGGTCTCGCGGTCCTCTACACCACTCATTACATGGAAGAGGCCGAGCGGCTGTGCGACCGCGTGGGCATCATCGACCTCGGCAAGCTGCGCGCCGAGGGCACCCGCAGGGAGCTCATCGGTCTGGTCGGTGAGCGTGACCGGGTGACGCTGACGGCCGAGGGCAACCTCGTCCAGGCCGCGCGGGCGGCGAGCGCGCTGGACGGCGTACGCCAGGCCGACACGGTCGACTCCCGGATCGACCTGGTCGTGGACGACGCCAAGGACGCGCTGCCGCGGATCTTCGACGCCGTCGTCGGCACCGGCGCGGCCGTACGGTCGGTCGAGGTCTCCGAGCCCGATCTGGAGTCGGTGTTCTTGCACCTCACCGGCAAGGCGCTGCGGGACTGACGGATATGGGCACCGTTCTCCTCATCGCGGGCAAAGACCTGCGCCAGCGGTTGCGTGACCGCTCGCTGCTCATGATGGCGCTGGCGTTGCCGTTCGCCCTGTCGTTCATTTTCAACCTCGTATTCGGCGGGGTCGACGACGGAGAAATAGCCCGGTATGCGGTGGCGGACGAGGACCACGGCGCGGCCGCGACACATTTCGTCGACGATGTGCTGCGCCCGATCGAGCGGCAAGGCGTCATCGCGCTCCGTACCGTCCCGTCGGCCGCCGAGGGACGGCGGCTGGCCGACCGCGGGGACGTAGCGGCCGTCTTCGTCATCCCGGCCGGTTTCACCGCCGCGGCCCAGGCGGGACGTCCCGCCACGCTGCGCGTGGTCGGCAATGTCGACTCACCCGTACGCGTGCAGGTGGCCCGGTCGATCGCGGAGTCGTACACGGCGCAGCTCAATTCCGTACAGCTGTCGGTTGTCGTGGCGGCGCGCGGCGCCCCGGCGAACCCGGAGCAGGCGGCGGCGCTCGCCCGCCAGGCGGCGGCGGTGCCCGCGCCGGTCGCGGTCGCCGACTCCTCTGCCACGCGCCGAGAGCTCGACACCAAGACCTACTATGCGGCCGGGATGGCCGTGTTCTTCCTCTTCTTCACCGTGCAGTTCGGGGTGAACAGCCTGCTCGACGAGCGTCGCGACGGGACCATGGCCAGGCTGCTGGCCGCCCCGATCCCACGCTCGGCGATCCTTTGGGGCAAGCTGACGGCCAGCTTCGTCGTCGGCGTGGTCAGTATGTTCGTGCTGATCGCGGCCACGCAGCTGCTTCTCGGCGCGCGCTGGGGCAACCTCGCCGGGGTGGCGCTGCTGGTGGTGGCCGGCGTGCTGGCGGCCACCGGGGTGATGGCGCTGGTCGCGACGCTGGCCAAGACCGCCGAGCAGTCGGGCAACTGGCAGGCCATCATCGCGATCGTGCTCGGCATGCTCGGCGGCGTGTTCTTCCCCATCTCCCAGGCCACCGGGGTCGGCTGGCTCAGCTACGCCACTCCGCATCGCTGGTTCATGCAGGGGCTCGCCGATCTGTCCGGTGGCGGCGGGATCGGCATCGTGCTGCCCGCGGCCGGCGCCATGGCGGCGTTCGCCGCCGTCACCGGCGGGATCGCCCTGCTGCGCATTGGAAGGATGGTACGGCCGTGAAGGCGTTGTTCATCGCCGGGGTGAACCTGCGACGGCTGCTGCGCGACCGGTCCAACATCTTCTTCGTCCTCATCTTCCCGATGGCGCTGATCCTGGTGCTCGGCGTGGTCTTCGGCGGCCAGTTCGAGCCGCGCCTGGGCATCGTGGAATCCGGCCGGGGCCCGCTCGCCGAACGCCTGGTCACCGCGTTGGACGGCCGGTCTCGGCTCAGCGTTGTGGTGGTGGGCGACGAGACCGGCCTGCGCCGCGCGGTGGAGCGCGGCCAACTGCAGGGCGGGCTGGTGATCCCGGCGAGCTATGACCAGACGCTGCGCTCTGGCGGCACCGCCACGCTCCGCTTCCTCGCCCGCCCCGACCAAATGGGCCAGCAGGTGAACGTCGCGGTCCGCTCCGTGGTCACCCAGCAAGTGGCGGCGCTGCGGGCGGCCAGGTTCGCGCAGCGGCACAGCGGAGTGCCGTTCGATGCCGGGCTGGCCACAGCGGACATCGCCGCCCCGCAGGTGCCGCAGCTGTCCGTGACGGTGACGACGACCGGGAAGGCGGTGTTCCCGGACACCCTCGGGCGCTTCGACATCGGCGCCAGCTCGCAGCTGCTGCTTTTCGTGTTCTTGACCTCGCTCACCGGCTCGGTCGCGCTCATCGAGACGCGCCGGCTCGGTGTGTCCCGCCGGATGCTCGCCACCCCGACCGCAGTCCGGACGATCCTGGCCGGGGAAGCGCTCGGCAGGCTCGGGGTCGCACTGATCCAAGGGCTGCTCATCATGCTCGGGTCCGCGCTCATCTTCGGGGTCAACTGGGGCGACCCGGTCGGCGCCGGCGCGCTGCTCCTCGCGTTCGCGTTGGTCGGCAGCGGCGCCGGGATGCTGATGGGCTCGATCTTCTCTACCGAGCAACAGGCGGGCGCGGTCGGCGTGCT
The DNA here is from genome assembly GCA_036555725.1 of Streptosporangiaceae bacterium. Taxonomy (GTDB): domain Bacteria; phylum Actinomycetota; class Actinomycetes; order Streptosporangiales; family Streptosporangiaceae; genus CALAED01. Next base: position 20,936 of record DATBKU010000040.1, read on the forward strand.
GCTGGGGCTCGGTCTCGCCGCGCTCGGCGGATCTATGCTGCCCCTCGAGCTGTTCTCCGGCACCATGCGCGCGGTCGCACACGCTACGCCGCACGCCTGGGCCAACGAGGGTTTCGCCAAGCTGGTACGGCAGGGCGGCGGCATCGTCGACATTCTGCCCGACCTCGGCGTGCTCATCGGCTACGCGGCCGTCCTGTTCGTGCTCGGCACATGGCGGCTGCGGCGGGCCCTCACCTAGCGATCCAGGTCCCCAGCCGGACCCCCCTTCTCCCGCGTCTCCGAGGCGTGGATCACCGCCCCCGACGGCGGCCCTCGGGTGGTCGTCGTGCCCACAACCTGATCGCTGATCGGGAACGGCCTGCCGTTATATCCATACACTTAAATTTAGTCTTGACATAAGGCATGAACGAGATCAGTGTACGCCTCCAGAGAGCGCTCTACGAGAAGCGCCCACCCCGCCTCTGGAGTTCTTCATGTCCGCAGCACCAGCACCCGCAGGTCGTTCATCGGGCTCGCGCAGACGCCGGTCGATCCTCGCCGTGATGGCACTGCTCGGCGCCTGTCTGAGCGCCGCCGTGACCGCGGCCGAGGTCGGTGTCCCCACGGCGAGCGCCGCGACCGTGCCCCCGCCTCCGGCCGGCTGGACCACCGTGTTCAGCGACGATTTCGACGGGGCCGCCAATTCGCCGCCGTCGTCGGCGAACTGGTTCTACGACATCGGTACCGGATTCGGCACCGGCGAGATCGAGCAGACCACCAGTTCCACCGCCAACTCCTACCTCGACGGCAGCGGCAACCTGGTGCTCAAGGCCATCAAGAACGGCAGCACCTGGACCTCGGCGCGGCTGGAGAGCACGCGCGGGGACTTCCAGGCTGCGCCCGGCGGCAAGATGGAGATGACGGCGTCGATCAGGCAGCCGAATCCGGCTAGCGGTCTGGGGTACTGGCCGGCGTTCTGGGCGCTGGGCTCGCCGATGCGCGCGGGCGGCGGCTGGCCCGCCTCGGGTGAGATCGACATGATGGAGGACGTCAACGGCCTGAACCAGGCGTCGCAGACCCTGCACACCGCGGCCAACAGCCCCGGGCACGGGCTTATCGCGTGTCCCGACACCTCCTCGACCTGCCAGACCGGTTACCACACCTACTCGGTCATCATCGACCGCACCAACACCAGCTCCGAAACCCTGCAGTTCCTCATGGACGGCAGGGTGGAGAGCACCATCACCCAGGCATCGGTCGGCACGAGCGCCTGGCAGCAGGCCATCGACCACGGGTTCTTCATCATCTGGGACCTGGCGATAGGCGGTAACTACCCCAACGGGATCTGCAACTGCAGCACGCCGACCTCCGCCACCACCTCGGGCGCCTCGATGAGCGTGGACTACGTGGCCGTGTACGAGCAGGGCGGCAACTCCACGCCCACCGCCAGGGCCACCGCGACGGGCCGGGTCACCGGCATCAACGGCCTGTGCCTGACCAATCGGAATTCGCTGAACACCGAGGGCAACCCGATCGGCGTCAGCGCCTGCAATGGTGCCTCCGGCCAGACCTGGGCGACCTACAGCGACGACACCCTGCGCGTCCAGGGCGGCTGTCTCGACGTGGTCGCCGCGGGGACCACCAGCGGCACCAACGTCGACTGGTACGCCTGTAACGGCACCAACGCCCAGGTCTGGCAACGTCAGGCCAATGGACAACTGGTCAATCCGCACTCCGGCCTGTGCCTGAGCGATCCGGGCGGCAACACCGGCGCCCGGCTCGTCATCGAAACCTGCACCGGATCCCCGCAACAGCAATGGTCCCTGCCCTCCGGCAGCGGCGGTGGTACGTGCTCGACGACCAACCTCGCCATGGGCAAGACCGCCACCGTGTCTTCGCAGGAGTCCGGCGCCTTCCCCGCGGCCAACGCGGTCGACGGCAACACCGGCACCCGCTGGTCGTCGGCCTTCAGTGACCCGCAGTGGCTCCAAGTCGACCTGGGCGGCACCCACTCCGTCTGCGGAGTGGCGCTCAACTGGGAGACCGCGTACGGAAGGGCCTTCCAGATCCAGGTCTCGAATGACGCGAGCAACTGGACCACCCTCTACTCCACCACGACCGGAACCGGCGGCTCGCAAAGCCTCACCGTCACCGGCTCAGGCCGATACCTGCGGATGTACGGAACCGCGCGAGCCACCCAGTGGGGCTACTCGCTCTGGGAGCTCCAGGTCCACGGCACCTGACCGCGGCCACATTCAGGCGAGGACGACGAGAGCGAACGTATTAAGGAGTGACGTCGGCGAAGGAGTGGTGCTCATGGGCGACGACCCATCCGCCCCGCTCCTTTCGCAGTCCGATCGTGAGACGTAGCCGGGTTTCCGGACGTTCGGCAAGGTCCTGCGGAGTTCCGCAGCGCAGCAAGGCGTACGCGTAGGCAACGTCGCTGCCCGCGGTGACGTCGAGGGAGACGATGTCGAAGGAGGCACCCCGCGCCTGCCACTCGAAGAAGCCCGGCCACGTCTCGCGGTATGCATCGATGCCGCGGACACCGTCATTCGGCGGTGGCACATCGAACATCACGATGTCTTCGGAGTGGTCCGCCACGACGGTGTCCATGTCACCCGCATGCACCGCGGCAGCCCACTGCTCAATCAGGGTCCGGATCTGCTGTTCGTCGTCGGTCATCGCTCAACTCGCTTCCACTTTCGGCGTCACCCCGCTGTGCCGGGGCCGTCCCGGATCACCTGGCGCACCTGATCCACCGATACCGAGTCCCACGGGAACTCCACCAGCGACCAAGTGGCCCCCGCCGCGGCGTAGGGGGCCGGATCGCCGCCGGGCGGCAGGACGGCGACGATGTCGAATGGCCCGGCGGTGGAGTCGTCGCCGGTTTTGCCCGCGTCCCGGCGGAGAGTGGTGAGGTCGGCGACGATCTCGGCGAGCTGGTCGGGATGTTCGAGATTGACAGGGATGAAGCCGTCGTGCCGGGCGGCCCGGCGCAACGGCCTGGGCTTGCCGTACAGTCCCGCCACCCATACCGGCACGCCCGGCCGCTGGACCGGCCGCGGCAGGAATCGCATGCCCTCGACGGTGTAATGCTCGCCGCGATGGCGCACCGGCTCGCCCGACCAGGCGGCCGTCAGGATCTCGAGGGACTCATCCAGCATCCGCGCTCGCCTTTTGGCGTCGCGTTCCTCGCCGGTCATCGTGTACTCGTTTCCGAACTCGTCGCTGCCCAGGCCGACTCCGAGCGTCAACCGGCCGGCGCTGAGATGGTCGAGCGTGGCGGTTTCCCTGGCGACCTTGACCGGCCGGCGGCGCGCGAGAGGCGTCACCATCGGGCCGAGCCGGATGCGCTCGGTTGCGGTGGCGATCGCGGACAGGGTGATCCACGGGTCTGCCACCTCGACCACCGGTTCCCGCCATCGGACGTGGTCCCACGCGAAGACGCCGTGCCACCCGGCCTGCTCGGCCTCGCCGGCCAACCGGGCGACGGTCAGCGGGTCGGCGAGCTCGTCGAACAGTGGCAGGAACAGACCCGAGCGCAGCAGCACGGCTAGCAGGCTACCGCTCAGTCGGCGAGCCATAGCCCCGGGCGCGCGCCGCGGGGACTGCTTTGGACAGGTAAGTAGTTCGGATCGAGCGGCGCCGCGGCGGATTCCTCGTCTTCTCCCATGCGGTTCCGAGAGAATCTTCGCGACTTTCCATGACAGCCTGGGCATGGTGACGTTTCGGCAAGCCCCCCACGAAACGGTGCGCGATGAACCGGAAATTCGCTGTGCTCGTGAGCGTCGGCGTTCTCGGGCTGGCGTCGATCTCATGCTCGACGAGCGTCGCGCCGAAGGGACGTCCGGGGGTGGCGGAACAGGGGGCGCGGGAACGCCCGAACATCGTGTTCGTACTGACCGACGATCTGGCCTGGAACCTGGTCGGCTACATGCCGAACCTCAAGCGGATGCAGCGGGAGGGCACGACCTTCACCAACTACTTCGTCACCGACTCGCTGTGTTGCCCATCGCGGTCCACGACGTTCACCGGGAACTATCCGCACAACACCGGGGTGTTCACCAACGCCGGCCAGGACGGCGGGTATGGGGCGTTCAACGCACACGGCAACCAAGACAAGACGTTCGCGATCGCGCTGCAACGCGCCGGGTATCGCACGGCGCTGATGGGCAAGTACCTCAACCTCTATCACCCGCAAGACCCGGTGCCGCCCGGGTGGAACGAATGGGACGTCGCCGGGAACGGGTATCCCGAGTTCGACTACGCGCTCAACGAGAACGGCCGGGTCGTACGGTACGGCCATCGGCCGCGCGACTACCTGACCGACGTGCTGGGCCACAAAGGCGTCGACTTCGTGAACCGGTCCGCCAAGGACAACAAGCCGTTCATGCTGGAGATCGCCACGTTCGCCCCGCACGCGCCGTACACGCCCGCACCGCGCGACGCGCAGAAGTTCCCTGACCTCGAGGCGCCGCGCGGGCCGGCCTTCAACGAGGCCGACATCTCCGACAAGCCGGCCTGGCTGAAGAACCACGCCAAACTTACGGCGCAGCAGATCAGCAAGATCGATACCGGGTTCCGCAAACGGGCCCAGGCCGTACAGGCGGTCGACAAGATGATCGGTGACCTGCAGGCGGCACTGCAGGCCAGTGGCAGCGCCCGCGACACCTACTTCGTGTTCAGCTCCGACAACGGCTTCCACCTGGGCGAACACCGGCTGGCGCAAGGGAAGATGACCGCCTTCGACACCGACATCAAGGTGCCGCTCGTCGTCACCGGCCCCGGCGTACCGGCCGGACGCCGGATCGGCCGGCTCGCGCAGAACACCGACCTGTGCCCCACCTTCGAAGACCTCGCCGGCGCCCAGGCGCCCGCCCCGGTGGACGGGCGCTCCCTCGTCCCGGCCCTGAAAGGCGGCGCCCTGCCCGCACGGGACGCCGTGCTCATCGAGCACCACGGCCCCAACCTGGATCCCTCGGACCCGGACCATCAAGGCAAGAACAGCGGCAACCCGCCCAGCTACGAGGCGGTCCGCACCCGGGACGCGGTCTACGTGGAGTACGCCGACGGCGAGCGCGAGTACTACGACATCGGCCACGATCCGTACGAGCTGACCAACACCGTGGGCCGGCTGCCCGCCGCCGAACGACACCGGCTCAGCGCCATCTTGCACACCCTGCAGACCTGCAAGGGCAACACCTGCCACTGACCTCCGACCGGCCCTTCGCCCCAGAGATGGACCGGCGGTGCCGTTGGCCGGCCCGAGTCCCGAACTTCGCACGCCGACCCGGGCAGAGCCGGGCCGGCGGTTCTGGCCTCGGACTTACGCCGTACGATTGGGCGCGGAGGAGGTTGTGCAGGTGGCCGCCCGAAACAAGCCAAAAACCGAGCCCAGAACCCCGTTGAGCAGGGACCGGGTGCTCCAGGCCGCGGTCAAGATCGCTGATGAGGGGGGCATCCAGGCGCTCACGATGCGTCGCCTCGCCGAAGAGGTCGGCGCCGAGGCGATGTCGCTCTACTACCACGTCGCCAACAAAGAAGAGGTCCTGGACGGCATCGCCGACGTCATCGTCAGCGAGATCAACGATGTCGTCGGCCGGATCGATGTGCCCGCCAAGGGAGCCGACTGGAAGAAGGCCGTCCGGCAGCGGATCCTGTCGGCTCGCGAGGTCCTCCTGCGCCATCCTTGGGCGCCGGGCGTCTTCGAGACGCGCACCATGATGAGTCCGGCGGTGCTGCGGTATCACGATGACCTGGTCGGGCTCATGCGGGATGGCGGCTTTTCGAACGACCTGTGCCACCACGCACTGCACGCCCTGGGGAGCCGGGCGCTGGGCTTCACCCAGGAACTGTTCGATCCGGGCGACGGAGCGGCCGACGAGGAATCCGCGGACGCGTTCGAGCAGATGGCCGACCAACTGCCCCATCTCGTGGGCATGTTGATGGAGGTCGCCCACGACGACCCCGACACCACGTTGGGTTGGTGCGACGACCAGACCGAGTTCGAGTTCGGGCTCGACGTGATCCTCGACGGTCTCGACAGGATGCGCGAGACCGCCTGACCTTTCACGAATCTGCCGCTTGACTGCCTTACGCTGTACGATTTACCTTACGACGTACGACTTACAACGTACGAAATGGGGTTGGTGACTGATGAAGGCGTTCGTCTTGCACTCGTACGGCTCACCCGACGTGTTCGAACTCACGGACATCGACGCGCCCGCACCCGGTGACGACGAGGTGCTGGTCCGGGTGCGCGCCACGTCGGTCCAGCCTTATGACTGGCACCACATGAGGGGCGAGCCGTACATCGCACGCCTGATGCCGGGCACCCTCGGCCTGCGCCGGCCAAAGATCGGCATCCTGGGCGCCGACATGGCCGGGCAGGTCGAGGGGGTCGGCGGGAACGTGACGGAGTTCCGCCCCGGCGACGAGGTGTTCGCGCTGCTCACGCAGGGCGGCTTCGCCGAGTACGTATGCGTCAAGGAGGATCAACTGGCGCCGAAACCGAAGAACCTGTCGTACGAGCAGGCGGCGGCGGTGCCGTTGGCCGCCCTCACCGCCTTGTACGGCCTGCGCGACGTGGGACGAATCGAGTCGGGGCAGAAGGTCCTCATCAACGGGGCCTCCGGGGGCGTGGGCACGTTCGCCGTGCAGATCGCCAAGGCGTTCGGCGCGGAAGTCACCGGCGTTTGCAGCACGCGGAACGTCGACCTGGTCCGATCGATCGGCGCCGACGAGGTCATCGACTACACCGCGGTGGACCTCACCCGGCATGGGCAGCGCTACGACCTGCTGCTGGATGTCGCGGGAGGCCACTCGGCCTCGGCACTCCGGCGGGTGCTGACCCGCAAGGGGACCTACGTCGTGATCGGCGGGCAGCCCGGGCGATGGCTGCAACCCGCCGGTCACGCCTTCGCGGCGCTCGTGCTGTCGCCGTTCGTGTCCCAGCGCATGGCTCTGACCGACATGAGCGGATACACAAAGCACGCGCAGCGCCTGCTGATGACGCTGGTCGAGCTCATCGAGGACGGCAAGATCAACCCAGTCATCGACCGGAGCTACCCCTTCGAGGACCTTCCGGCGGCCATGTCGTACCAGGAGAAGGGCCACGCGCCAGGAAAGGTCGTCATCACGATCTGAGCGCGGCCAGACGAGTTCCGGCCGCCAGGCCGATCTTCCGACGGGTCGGTTGGGCCCCGCACGAGGCCCCGGCCCGTTCGCGTCCCCACCATGCGAAAGGCCAGACGCCATGGTCGCCTACGACACCGCCGCGGAACCGTCGGGTACGCGGACGATCTCCAGACCCGCTTCGGTCCTGACCTTCGTATGTCTGGCCCAGTTCATGGTGTTCCTCGGCGTGTCCAGCGTGAACCTCGCCCTGCCGTCGCGTTCGTCGGCGTCAAAGACGACGACGCCGGACTGGGGGCCGGACTCATCAACACCAGTCAGGAGGAAGGGGGTGCGCGCTCGGCCTCGCCGCCGTCGCCACCATCGCCTACAGCGGGATCGGTTCCGCGCTGGCCGCGGCCGGCAGTAACCCGGCCCTTATTCAGGCTGCACACGCAACAGCCGATCACCACGCGTTCCTGGCCGCCGCCGGCCTCGGCTTCCTCGCTCTGCTTCTCGCGGCATTCCTCATGCCACGAGGCGCGGCGGCCATGAGCTCCGCAGCCGGCTGACCGCTGTCGGGCAACGTCGCGAATATCGGAGGGGTGCCGCCGCGCGGCACCCCTCCGACCCGTCGCCGGCAACCGCTGGAGCCACCGCCCTCACGACGTGTCGGCCGGCACGAATCCGAATACGACGAAGCTCACGCACCAATAGACGATGTAGAGACCGAGCAGCACGAAACCGTGCCATCGCCGCAGCTGCCCGGTGGACAGGAAATAGGCCGCGCACCCGGTCATCACGATGAGCGCGGGCAGATGCCACGTCAGCACGTGCGGGCCGACGACAAGGCCGCCGGCCAGCAGGACGATGCCGAGTTTCCCCGAGATCGAGAAGACGACGCTGCCGATGACGTTGCCGACTCCGATCTCGGGGGCGCCGTTGCGGGCGGGCTCCACGGTCAAGAAGATGTCCTCGACCGTCAACGCGATCGTCGCGATCGTCGCGCCGAAGAAGGTGCCCTCGAGCCCGTAGTCGTGCACGATCCCGCCGGTTCCCTCGCCCATGATCCCGGCCCCGGCGACGAGACCGGCGAGTGCCAGGACGGCCAGCCCGAGCGCGGTCCAGCCCGAACGCGCGCGTGCCGCGGCGAGCGGCACGGCCGCGGAGAATTGCCCCGCGGTCCCCGGATCCGGCAATGCCCGCCGGCTGCGCCATTCGGCCTTTCGTACGAATGTCAGCGTGTTCTTTCGCGCGGACTTCCGCATGTCGCGAGGGCCTGCCCCGGCCGGTGACTCGCGGGCGGCGGCATAGGCCTCGTACATTTCCGCGTCGCGGAAGACCGGGGTCCGGCCCCTCGACTCCCGGACGGCGATGTACGCGACGAACAGCACGAACAAACCGATCAGCAGCACGCCGTCCACGGCGGTCAGCGGCGCCATCAGGGTGAGCGGGATCATGACGAGGGGGGCCAGCGCGAAGATGATTATGTAATCGCGCGGAATATTTATCTTGGTGGGCGTGAGGATCGCGGCCAGCGCGAGCACGATCCCGGTCATCGAGATCGCGGTGCCGTACACGACACCGAGCGCGACATCACCGAGGTCCTCGACGTTGAGCGCGACGCCAAAAAAGACGTCGTCGAATTCGATGCCCGTGAAAATGACGGCCAGCAGGAAAATCGAGATGTTGAGTCCGCTTGCCGCCCCGACGAGCTGGCCGATCAGCTTCTCCGCGCTGTATATCAGCAGCGCGGCTCCGGCGATGAAGATGACTATTGACGTCACTGCGGAACCACCATCTCGCTCCTTTCCGCCGAATGCCGTACTCCGGTCGCGCCTTACGGCGACCGGCGCGGATGCGGGCGCGGCACGAGCGCGGCCGCACGCGGTCGCGCCACCGCGTTGGCGTCCCGCACCGCTTCGGCCACGACGCCGTGATCCGGGGACAGGTGGCAGACCGGATCGGTGCGGGCGGCGTCGCCGGTGAGCTGGAACGCCTGGCAGCGGCAGCCGCCGAAGTCGAGCTCGCGGCGGTCGCAGCTCCGGCACGGCTCCGGCATCCAGTCCGTACCGCGAAAGCGCTCGAATGCGGGTGACCGCGCCCAGATCCAGGCCAGCGAATGTTCGCGCACGCTGGCGCGCGGCAGCGGCAGCGTGTGCGCCGTCGGGCACGGCAGCACATCGCCGTTGGGCACGACAGTCAGCTGCCGCCGGCCCCAGCCGTCCATGCAGGGTTTGGGGTACCGGCTGTAATAGTCGGGGATGACGTAGATGATCTCCATGCGATCCTTCAGCCGCTCGCGTGCGGCCCGCACCGTCGCCTCGGCGCGTTCGAGCTGGGCGATGCTCGGCAGCAGCCCGTCCCGGTTGCGCAGGGCCCAGCCGTAGTACTGCGTGTTGGCCAGCTCGACGCGGTCGGCCGCCAGCTCCTCGGCCAGGTCGAGGACGCGATCGACCCGGTCGATGTTGTCCCGGTGGAGGACCACGTTCAGCGTGAGCGGCCAGCCCAGCTTCTTCGTCAGCCTGGCCGCCGTCACCTTGCGCCGGAAGGACGGCGTGCCGGCGATGCGGTCGGACCGGACCGGTTCGTCGGCCTGGATGCTGATCTGCACGTGATCGAGGCCCGCGGCGCGCAGCTGTTCCGCGCGGCGGGGCGAGAATCCGAGCGCACTCGTGATGAGGTTCGTGTACAGGCCCAGCTCGCTCGCGCCGCGTACGATCTCGACGAGATCGCGGCGCTGCAGCGGCTCACCGCCGGACAGGTGCAGCTGCAGGACGCCCAGCTCCGCGGCCTCGGCCACCACCCGTCGCCACTCCGGTGTCGTCAGCTCCTCGCGGTAGTCGCCGAGGTTGAGCGGGTTGGAGCAGTACGGGCAGTGCAGCGGGCAGGCGTACGTGAGCTCGGCCAGCAGCCCGAACGGCCTATCCACTGCCGGCCTCCCCTCCATGGCCGACCTCCACGCACCGCTTCGCCACGAGATGGGTGAGGAAGTCCCGCACCTCGGCGCCGTCTACTCCGTCGTACCGCCCGCGCAGCTCGGCCACGATCTCGGCCACGCTGCGCCGCCCGTCGCACAGGCCCAGGATGGTCGCGCCGGTGCCGTTCAGGACGGAGACCGCCTCCGGCCCCAGCAGCACGTGCTGCTCCCGCGCGGGGTCGAACGTCAGCCGGATGTGCGCCGCCAGGCGGGGGCGATCGGCGTCTGCGACGGTCGGCGGCGTCATCGTCAACGGTCCGCGTAGGCGCGGTCGATGGCGTCCAGCATGCTCCACAGCACGTCGCACTTGAAGGACAGCGCCGCCACGGCGGCGTCCTGCTCGGCAGGGGTACGGCAGTGCTCGGTCACCACCTGCAGGGCGTGCTCGGCGTCGCGTGGCGCCTGCGTCAGGCGGGCCCGGAAGTAGGCCAGCCCCTGACGATCGATCCAGGTGTAGTGCCGCTCGAAGGCGCCCAGCCGTTCGGCCATCAGATCCGGCGCGAACAGCTCGGTCAGCGACGAGGCCACCGCCTCGACCCACGGCCGGGTGCGGGCGAAGGTGACGTACGCGTCGACGGCGAACCGCACCCCCGGAACGACATGCCGTTCGTCGAGCATCTCCTCCCGTGTCAACCCCACGGCCTCGCCGAGATGGAGCCAGGCCTCGATGCCGCCCGCCCCATCCACCGTGCCGTCGTGGTCGAGGATGCGCTGAATCCAGCGACGGCGTACATCGCGATCCGGGCAGTTCGCCAGTACGGCGGCGTCCTTGCGAGGGAGATTTACCTGGTAATAGAAGCGGTTGGCCGCCCAGCCCTGGATCTGCCGGCGGTTCAGCCCGCCCTCGTTCATCCTCCGGTGGAAGGGATGTTGAGCGTGGTACCGCCGGGACTGTGCGCGCAGCGCCGCCACGAAGCTCTCGGTCTCGGCGGTTTCCGTCGTCAGCGTCATCATTGGCCCTCAGATCCGCAGTTCCATCCCGTCCACGGCGACCTCCATGCCGTGTCGCTCGACGACACGCCGCTCCGGTGAGTCCTCGAGCAGGATCGGATTGGTGTTGTTGATGTGGATGTAGATCTTGCGTTCGATGGGTAGCGGCGACAGCAGCTCGAGGCTGCCGCCAGGGCCGTCGATCGGCACGTGTCCCATCTCGCGTGCCGTCTTGCCCGCCAGGCCGAGCCGGATCATCTCGTCGTCCCGCCAGCAGGTGCCGTCGACGAGCAGGCAGACGCAGTCGTTGAGCCGGCCGCGCACCGCCGTGAGTTCCTGCACGCCCGGCAGGTACACCAGCGAGCGGCCACTTCGTTCGTCGGACAGGCGATAGCCGACGACCCGCCCCTTCCCGTCGACGGACCCGAACCGTGCCCGCTTCGTCGTGGGAACGTCGAAGGCCCGATACGACAGTCCGTCTCCCAGCGGTACGTCGGCCTCCGGTACGACCGGGTGCCACTCGACCGGGCAGTAGGCCTCGAGCGTCCGAAGCAGCGACGTCCCGTGGTCGAGCGTGTCGCGTACCGCCTCGGTGGCATGAAGCTCGAGGCCGTCGCCCTCACGAAGGAGCAGCAGGCCGAGCGTGTGGTCGAGCTCGGCATCGGTGAGCGCCACCGCCCGCAGGGGGACCGCCCTGCCTGCGCCGGCGCCGGCGGCGGGATGCAGGGCGGGGAAGGACTCGATCTGCACCTGGATGTCGGGGGCGGCGTTGAACAGGAACCAGCGCCGGTAGTCGGGGCTCACGGCGATCGACGACTGGGTGCGCGCCCGGGCCGGCCGGGAACCGTCCCGTACCGCACGGCACTGCGGGCAGGCGCAGTTCCACTGCGGGAATCCGCCGCCCGCCGCCGATCCGAGCACCCGCACCCACACGCGGCTCGCCGCCCCTTCCGACGCCTGACGTCCTCCGCATACCGGCGTCCATCTCGTACCGGCGTCCACCCTGTACGGATCGGGGGACGCCGGACCCGCCTGCCGCATGGCCCGGCGCCCACCCCGTCTAGTCCCCGCCGAAGTCCCAGATCTTCATGTACGCGCTGGCCTCGGCTGACACCCTGATCTCTTGGCAAACGGGGCTCTCCCAGGTTTCCCTGTTCATGCCTGTCACCTCCTTCCTGACGGTCTCGTGGCGGCGAAGGGCAACGACGCCGGCGACGACATTGGCACCGGCGGCGCCGCCCGGCGGCCGTACTCACACGGCGCAACTCCAGGAGCGCTACTCCGGAAGCGCGAAGACGAATAGAGCGGCTCCGGCGGTTCCCGCGAGCATTCCGGGCGCGAACCCTTCGATCCAGCCGCCCCACCCGGTCGGCACGGCGACGTACTGTCGTCCGCGGACGCTGTAGGTCGACGGGTTGCTGTGGTGACCGCTCCCGCACTGGAACTGCCACAGCAGCTCCCCGGTGCGGGCGTTCAGCGCGTTGAACTCCCCGGTGGGCTCGCCGGCGAACACCAGGTCGCCCGCCGTGGCCAGCGTCGACGCGCACATCGGCACCTCGTTGCGCCAGCGCCACACCTCCCGGCCTGTCATCGGGTCGAAGGCGCTCACGCAGCCGGCCATGCTCTCGGCGTCCACCTGAACACCCGCACCCCAGTACGGAATGCTCTCCTTGAACTCCCGCCGTCGCCGCGTGGCCGTCGCGCCGACGTCCTGGACCGGAACGTAGAACAGGCCTGTCCGCGGGCTGTAGGACGCGTGCGTCCACTCTTTGCCGCCCCCAGGCCCCGGCCAGAAGTGGACCGGCTCCCCTTCCTTGTCGGGGTACCTGTGGACCTGGATCTGCCCCTTGGCATCGATCTCGCCCCAGTCGATGCGGTCGACGAATGGGAACACCCGCTCCACCGCACCGTTCGTGCGGTCGAGCACGTAGCCGTACCCGTTCTTGTTGAAGTGGCCAAGGAGCTTGCGACCGTCGACGTCGAAGAGGGTGTTCTCCGAGATGCTGTCGTAGTCCCAGAGGTCGTGGGGGTTGTGCTGGTAGTGCCAGACCAGCTCACCGTTGTCGGGGTTCACCGCGATGCAGGAGTCGGTGTAGAGGTTGTCGCCCGGCCGCACCTCCCCATCGAAGTCGGGCGCCGGATTGCCGGTCCCGGTGTACAGGAGGTTCAGTTCCGGGTCGTAGGTCGGGGTGATCCACGGGTTCCCGCCACCCCGCGCCCAGGCCTCACCATCGGCGGGCCAGGTCTCGGACCCGGGCTCCCCCGGCTTCGGCACCGTGTAGGTGCGCCAGCGACGCTCTCCGGTCTCCAGGTCGTAGGCGTCGAGGTGACCGCGATTCCCGAACTCTCCGCCCGAGCTCCCGACGATGATCATGTCCTTCACGAGCAGGGGAGCCATCGTGCCGCTTTCACCGGCCCGCACGTCGCCGTTCGTCGCGTCCCAGACGACCTTGCCGGTCTCGGCATCGAGCGCGAGCACATGGGCGTTCGGGGAGAGCATGAACACCTTCCCGTTGGCGACGGCGACCCCGCGGTTCACGTTGCCGCAACACAGCGACGTGTCGTACGGAGTCGCGTGCTTGTACCGCCACAGCTCGTCCCCGGTCACGGCGTCGACGGCAAAGCAATAGCCGTCCCAGCCCGTGACGTACATGATCCCGTCGACGACGATCGGGCTGGACTCCCACGCGTACGTCGACCCGCCCGCCTGCAGGCCGGTCTGCCCGACCTGGAAGGCCCACACGGGAGTGAGGCGCCTGACGTTCTCGGTGTTGATCTGCGCCAGCGGGCTGTAGCGCTGCCCGTCATAGGCGCCGAAGTAGGTCAGCCAATTGTGCGGCTCCGAGCGGGCCCGGAGGATGCGATCGTAGGTGACGTTCCGCGCCGCGGGCGGCGCGCTCCCGACCATCCTGCTCAGGGATGCCCAGTCGACGGCATGCCCTGCGTCCACGTATTCCGTCATCAACTGCTCCTTTCTACGGTCGTGGCTGCTTCGGGCGGTCGAGGCGGGCTTCCGGCGGGACCTCGCCCAGCACGACGATCGCGCCGGTCAGGCCCCGGCCCTCGTCGTTGCCTGTGGGCGAGCTGTACCAGTAGTAGCCCGGGCCATCGAGGTTGAGGCTCGCCGTTCCCCGGGATTGGTTCACCAGCCAGATGAATTTGAAGTCACCATTGCTCGGCAAGAGCGCGCAATGCGTATTGCGGTCGTCGTTGATGAGCTCCAGGTCGAGGTCGCCCCCGTGGGGGAGGACGAGGACCGAAGGGTCGTAGACCAGCTCATCGGGGTTGATCCGGATCGTGGCGCGCATGCGGCCGTCAGACCCTTCTTCGGCCCTTCCGATGTTTCCGTTGGCCAGCAGCCGGCCTAGCGCCGCCCCATTTTGCCTGTCCAACCCGATCTCTCTCATCAATGCGGATCGCTCGTCCGTCGGGGTCGCCATTACTTTCACCTCCCAATTGAATTGATGTTTCTGGATCTCACGTGGTGTCGGGTTTGAGAATGACCTTGGTATAGCCCTCCACGCGCCGGTCGAATTTCTGGTATGCGATAGCCGCTTCCTCCAATGGCAGCTCGTGCGAGACCACAAAACCGGGCGCGGCGCGACCTTCGGTGATCATGTCGCGCAGCTGCCGGTTGTAGCGCTTGACATTCGCCTGCCCGGTGCCCACGCGCAGGCCTTTCTCGAACAGCTGGCCGATCGCGACCAGCAGCATCCCCTGCTTGGCGTGCTCGTCGACCCCGCCCGGGTCGGCGGGCACGTACAGGCCGGGAACGCCGAGCGCGCCCGTCGGGCGGACGGTCCGCACCAGCTGGTTCAACACCGCGGCCGGCTCTTCGCGATCGCCGTTCTGGTTCGTTGCCTGGTATCCGACCGCGTCGATGCCCTTGTCGGTGCCCTCGCCGCCGGTCTGCTCCTTGATCTGCTGGACAGGGTCGCCTTGGGAGAAGTCGACCGGGATCGCCTCGATCTCCCGCGCCTTGGCGAGCCGCTCGGGCACGCGGTCGACCACGAAGACCCGGGCCGCGCCGCGGAGCAGCGCGGAGTACGCGGCCATCAGCCCCACAGGCCCGGCGCCGTACACCGCCACTGTCTCGCCCGGCGAGACATCCGCGAGTTCACAGCCGTGGTACCCGGTGGGAAAGATGTCGGCGAGCAGCGCGTAGTCGGCCTCGTGGTCGGTGCCCGCCGGCAACGGCAGGCAGTTGAAATCCGCGTAGGGCACTCGCAGGTACTCCGCCTGTCCGCCGGGGTACGGCCCCATGGCCACATATCCGTACGCGCCGCCGGCGAAGCCCGACGGGTTGACAGTGAGGCAGAAGCCGCTGCGGCCGGCGAGGCAGTTCTTACAGAAACCGCAGGCAACGTTGAACGGCATCACGACGCGGTCACCTTGCTCCAGGCGGGTGACGCCGCTGCCGACCTCCTCGATGATGCCGAGGTTTTCGTGGCCGAAGACGATGCCCGGCTCCGCGGCGGTTCGTCCCTCGTACATGTGCAGGTCGGAGCCGCAGATGCACGACGACGTGATCCGTACGATCACGTCGTTCGGCTGCTCGATACGCGGATCGGGGACCTCTTCCACACCCACGTCGAAAGGCTTTCGATACACCACCGCCCGCATGCCCGTATCGCCCCATTCCTTAGCGTCACGTCACATCTGACCCTTGGTGGGGCACCCCTTGACAACTAGCCCGGTGCGGGATCAAGGTGCGACGGTCTGCGCGTTACGTCGTTGATGCGTCCGGCGATCCCGATCCTGGATCGCTCTTCCCCGGTCAGCAAAGGGGGATGGGATGAACGGCGCGAGAGATCGAACGAACGGTGCCGAGGGCGCGATGAGTGGACCCGGCTTCGCCGACGACAGCGTCAAGCGGACCACCGCAGCATGGGAGAGTTTCGCCGCCGGAGCGGAGACCGTCCGCGGCGTCCGACCGGAAATCCTCATGTCCTGGTATCGATGCCGGGAGGAGTACGAGGTCGATCCGGGCCTGGACCGAGCCCCCGCGGCCGTCGAGGTGAGCGCGCACTCCATCGACCACGATGTGGTGTTCGCCGAGCTCGGCGGCCTGGCCACCTCGGCCGCCGTGGAGGTCGACGGCCTCGACGGCCTGGTCACCGTGGCCGACTCCGATGGCCGCATCCTCGCCTCGTGGGGCAGCCGGCGGATCCTGCACCTCGCCGCGGACCAGAACCTCGCCCCCTGGTTCACCTGGTCGGAATGGGCGAGCGGCACCAACGGCATGGGAACCGCGCTGGAGAGCCACCGCCCCGTCGTGGTCAGGGGTCCCGAGCACTGGTGCCAGGGGTTTCATCCGTGGGCGTGCGCCGGCGTCGCCGTACGCGACGTCGTCACCCAAGAGCCGCTCGGCGTACTGAACATTTCGTGCTGGAAGACGCCGTTGTCCGATGCCGTGCTGCCGTGGCTGCGCAAGGTCGCCGCGGCCACCGAGGCCAAGCTGCGGCAGCGGGCCCACCAGAGTGGCACATTCCTGGCCGCCGCCCTGGCCGACGCCCGGGTGGCACCGGCGACGCCGCTCGCCGCGATCGACCCGGCCGGCAACGTCGTGCTCGCGAACAGCGAGGCCGCCGCGCTCATAGGCACCCCGGCGGATACCCCGGCCTTTGCGCCGGCCCACCGCTGGACTCCGCAGCTGCCCACCCTGCCGCGGCTGGCCCGCCGCGCGGTCGAACGCGCCCGGCAAGACCACCACTGGACCGGGTCAACGCAGATCTTCGTGCCCTTCCTGGGTACCCGGGTCTCGGTCGCGGTCCGCCCGGTCCTCACCGACACTCGGGTGATCGGTGTGCTGGTCGCCTTCGGGTCCCCGAACGTCTTCGGGGCGCCGGCGAGCGATCTTCTGTTCGGCGCCGCCCAGCCCCGCGCGCTGCCGAGTCGCGTCATCGCCATGCGGGAAGACCGGTGGGTTCTTCTCGACCCCCGGGAGATCCGCTTCGCCGAGGCGGACCACAACAAGATCTGGCTGGTGAGCGATCAAGGACGACTCCTGGCCGCCACTCGTGGCCTCGATCGCCTTGAGCAACAGCTCGAGGACAGAGGATTCCTCCGCGTACACCGGCGATTTCTGGTCAACCTCAGCCGCGTAAGAGAAATAGAGCAGGGGTTCAAAGGAACGCTGCTCCTCGTCACCGACGCACGGAGCCACGAGACCGTGCCGGTCGCGCGCCGGCATGCGGCGCTGCTGCGCCAGTCGATCGGCCTCTAGCCCTCGTCTTGCTGACCTGGATGCCTTCGGGCTCGAGCACCGCATGGAACGGGATGGAACGTCCCGCATGGAACCGGATGGAACGCCTCCTTCGTGGGCGCCGCGGCTGGCGGCACCTGTTCGAATTCTGGAGGCACCATGGACAGGAAGACGTGGCGGGCCGCAGGTCGGCCGGCCGCGCACAAGCATGACCGAACGTCCCGGATCTCACCCAACAGGCTCCGGGTTCCGCGCATCCCGGTGCGCGTCGTCGCGCTCGTGGCGGGGCTGGCCGCCCTGCCGACCACGCTGTCCGCACCACCTGCGCTGGCGTCGCCCTGCTACGGCGATTGCAAACCCGGCGTGGTACGCGTCGGAGCCGGCGTGCTCAGGTACGACGCTCCCGTAGGAGTGAACGATCAGATCACGATCGGCTCCGGCAGCGGGTTTGTCACCCTCACCGACACCACGGCCACGTTCGCCGCCGGTGACGGGTGCACCATGGTGACCGCGCACCAGGCGCAGTGCACATCGGCGTTCTCCATCCGAGTGCGCGGCCTGGACGGCGACGACGCCATCACCAACGCCACGAGCCTCGGCTCGCGGCTGCTCGGGGGCACCGGCAACGACCGGCTCGCCGGCGGCTCCGGTGACGACATGCTGACCGGGGAGGCCGGCGCCGACACGCTGCAGGGCGGCGGGGGTTCCGACACCGCCGACTACTCCGACGGGGCTGCCCGAACCACCGGTGTACGGGCCGACCTCGACGGCGCGACGGGCGACGACGGCGGCCCCGAGGACGGGCCCGCCGGGGCGCGCGACACCATGGGCTCGGACATGGAGAACCTGCAGGGCACGATCAGAGACGACGTGCTGATCGGCAACGCCGGACCGAACGTCATCGCCGGCGGCGGCGGCCACGACCAGATCCAGGGCCTGGGCGGAAACGACCAGCTCACCGGCAGGGGCGGCGGCACCGTCGACGGCGGCGCCAACAACGACACCTGCACCTCCGACCTCAGAGGCCTGCTGGAACAGCCGGACAAGTTCGTCGGCTGCGAGACCACTCAAGTCCTGAACTGAACCGCACCACGCCGACGGAAGGCAACGTCGCGAGTCCTCGGGAAGACCTCCCGAGGACTCACGGCGGCAAGCCCACACGTCACCAACACTTCATTTGGTGGGCGCCGAGATCGGGGTGGGCTGTGGTTGGGTGGCGTTATGGCCACGCGACGGGCCCGCGTTCCAGACGGGATCTTTGCGGCTGACGTGCAAGTGTTCCGCTTCTACCCGGACGGAACCGTTCTGGACGTGCTCGTCAAGCCGGCGCCCGGACTGGCCGAGGGACCACAGATCGCCTCATGGTTGCGTCGCGAAAATCGGCTCGCGGGTGTCCACGAGACGAGGTACCGGCGGATCGCCCGCCGGATCTCGTTCTCCGCAGAGGATCACGTCCACGGTGGCTCGGTCGAGGTGAGTGGTACCTGTCGCGGGGATGAGCTGACCCTGGATCTTCGGTATCGGGGCGGCACGCTCCGGAACGTACACTTCCGGCGGATCTGGCCCACCCTGGATGACGGCGCCCCAGCCACTTGATCCTGAAACTGAGCTCTGCACTCCCCGAGCGCACCGACAGGCCACGTCGCGGTACGGCAGGTCAGGTGGCTCGGTTGTCGGTGCCGGCGGCTGGAGGCGGTAGGGATGGCACTTCTCTGGTGAGGGCGGCGAGCAGTTCGTCTGTTTCGTCGAGTACGGCGGGGAGGAGGGCCGTGGGGTCTTCGGCCCGTGCGATCAGTGTGCCGGCCTCGCAGAGGGCGCCGAAGAGCAGGTGAGCGCGGATGGTGACGTCACCGGGGGCGATGCGGTCTTCGGCGGCAGCGGCGGCGAGGCCGTTGCGGAGAAGTTTGAGGGTGTGTTCGTACTCGATCGCCCGCACTGTTTCCCAGCCGAGCGCTGCCGGGCCGTCCAACAGGACGATCTGCCGCACCTGGGGATCGAGGCAGGCGCGCAGGAAGGCGTGGCAGCCGAGGCGGACCCGGTCCCACGGATCGGCGGTTTGCGTCGAGGCCGAAGCGATCATGCGTGCGAGGCGCTGTTCCTGACTGATGAACACGGCGCGGAACAGGTCGGTCTTGCCGGCGAAGTGGTGGTAGACCGCGCCCTTCGTCATTCCGCTCGCGTGCGCGATGCTGTCGATCGACGTCGCCGCATAGCCGTCGCGGCCGAACAGCCGGCGGGCGGTCTCGATCAGGTCGGTCGTCGTGGCGGTGCGGCGCTCGGCCTGGGTCCGTGCAGGCAAGGTCCACCTCCCTTGACTTACTTACATACTACGGGTATCCAAGTTACATACCTCAAGTACGTACCTCAAGTATGTGGAGTGGACGATGCTCTCCGACAATGTGGTCGCTGTTTACGGCGCCACCGGGCACACCGGCCGGCTGGTCGTCGCCGACCTCGCCAGACGTGGTCACCCGATCCGCCTCGGCGGTCGCGACGCGGCTGCGCTTGCCGCCCTCGCCGAGCGGCTCGACGTTGATACCGAGGTGGTCGTCGCTGAACTGGACGACCCCTCAGGGCTGCGCCGACTGACTGGGGGCTCCGCCGTCCTGATCAACTGCGCCGGGCCGTACTCGCGCTCTGGGGAACCGGTGGCGGCCGCGGCGGTGGCGACGGGCACCCATTACCTCGGGCATGCCGCCGAACCGCTGCACGTCAAGCGGATGTACGACACGCACGCGGGCGCCGGGGTTGTGGTGATCCCCGGCATGAGCTTCTTCGGCGGGCTGGCGGACCTGTTCGCGGCGCAGGTCGTCGAAGGCATGCCCACGGTCGAGGAGATCGTCGTTGCCCACGCGGTCACCGGTTGGCGCATGACGACGGCCTCGAAGGCGGTGGCCGGCGTGCTGTCCGGTGCCGAAAGCGTCACCTACACCGACGGCAGGGTTCGCGTCAGCGAGCCGGGACCGCGTCGCACCGGCTCGTTCGCCTTCCCTGCGCCGCTGGGCCGCCGGCAGGTGATCGAGGGCTACCCGGCGGGCGAGGTCGTGACGATCCCGCGCCACGTCCCGGCCCGGACGGTGCGTGTCGTCATGACGATCTCCACCTTCGCCGAAGAAACGGTCCTGTCCAGCGAAGACATCACACCGGACGAGCGCGCGAGATCAACGTTCACGCTCGCGCTGCAGGCTGTGGGTCCGGCCGACACCCGCGGCGGCTGGATCGAGGGGCGCGACATCTACGGCACCGGCGCGGTCATCTCCGTCGAGGCGGCCTCCCGGCTCGCCCGTAACAGCCACAGCGGCCGGACCGGCGCGCTCAGCCCGGCCGAGGCTTTCGCGCCTACGGAGTTCCTGGCCGCGCTGCCCGGCCTGGAAGTCCACATCGAATCCCAGGTGGCAACCCACGCTTCCGGCTGAATCCAACAGAGTTGGGCTGTTACCTCTTCGGCGCGCGCTCCGTCATGTCGGTGTAGCCACGAACTCGTCCACCTGCGCGCCAGCCAGATCAACGGCTGTGCGCCGTGCGTCGACGCGGGCGTGGAAAGTGCCCGCAAGACCGGGGTACCGGACCAGCAGTTGCACACGCTCGTCGCCTGGCGCGAAACGTCTGGGCCAAACGCGACCCGAGCGCCAGCCGCTCCGCCACCGTACGGCTTACCGCGAAATCGGAAAGCGACCCGGCCAAGGCGGCCACCGGGTCTTGCCACGTCCGCTGACGGTGAGGAGATCGAGGTAAGGGCCTCCCGTCGGGCCTGATCGCACGCCCGGGCCGATACCCCCCGCGGTATCGGCCCGGCCGGCCCAAGATGGCATCTTCTGCCCGCCACGATTCGGACTGCCGCCCCGCCCGATCGGCTCGATCAGCCGTACCGGCCCGCCGGCAACGCCGCGTCAACCACAGACCGTTCGCGCCTCCAGCACCCCGCCGCCCTTTGGGCGGTGACGAGGCGCGCTGCCGTAAGGGCCGGGCTCAGTGGTTGCGGAGCGCGTTGATCAACTGGGCCTTGCTCATGGAGGAGCGGCCCTCGATGCCGATTTCGCGGGCGCGCTTCATCAGGTCCTGCTTGGTCCAGTCTTGGTACGACGGGCTCTTGCCGCCCTTCCGGCTCACTTGCTTACGTGAGCTGCCGGCAGCGGCGTTGGCGATCCGGGCGGCCTTCTCCTTGCTCTCGCCGCGCTTTCGCAGCTCCTGATAGGTCTTCTCGTCCTTGATCTGCGCTCGTGGCATATTCGGACACCTCCTGCCCGATGACCTACCCCGTCGTACGGGACTATGCCTGCTCAGGAGACTCCGGTGAGGCCGTATCGCTCCTGGTCAGAGGGGCGCGGACCCTCGGGGCCGTCGCGGCCGAGCCGGAGCATGCGCGAGACGCGTACGGTACGGAACGTCCGGCCCAGCGCGGTGAACTTGTGCCCGGCGGTCTCCTCGATCTGGTCGGCGGCTTCGGCCCACTCGGCGAGCTCGGCCGGGGATGCCGGGTCGCCGCTCATCTCGCGGAAGCGAGGCAGGACGTCGGTGAAGTAGCTCGCCAGGTGGCTGCGAGCCTGCCGGGGGGTGTCGCCGCCGGTGAACGGCTCCCAGGAGTCGCCCTTGGTCTCCACCACGGTGAAGGTGGGCGGGAGCAGGATCACGCCGGGGTGGGTTTGGATGGCGTGCCGGGCCTCGGTCTGGATGATCTCAGGCACGCTGCCGGGCAGGGGCAGGTACGTGACCAGGTTCAACCGCAGCTGCGTCTCCCACTGCCCGGCAGGGGCCCGCGGGTCGATCAGGTAACCGCGCAGCAGGGCTTCGTCTTCGAGGTGGTCGGTGTCGGTGGAGCGGGGCGGCTCCATCAGGCCGTTGCTGATCAACGTGAACTTCGAGATCCGGATGACCCGGTACCTGTGGTCGCCGATCTCCCACTCGTCCTTGGCCAGCGGCTCGCCCTCCTCGGGGTTCAGCCGGTCGGCCGCCGCCAGCATTGCGCCGGCGACCTGGGCGTTCTTCTCGTCCTGCGCACGACGGCGCAGCTGAGCCGCCAGGTCGGTACGGGCGCCGAGCGGATCGGACGCACCGATGCACCCGATACGCCATTCGGTGCCGGTCTGCACCGCGTAGCCGAAGTCGGGCGACCCGGCCGGGAGCAGCTTGCGGTACTTGCGAATCCGCTCGCCGATCTCCTCATCGCGTACGGCCGCGACCGGATCGAGCTCGGCGACCAAATTGATGTGGTCGTACCCATACATCAACGGGAACGTCATGCGCCTCATCCTCCTCGCGCACGTCCGAACACGCAGGGAAATCACGGTTTCTGACGGTAGCGGAGTGGATGCGGTTGGTGACGACCCTAACCTGCGGGACGGCTCTACGGGAATTCGGTCACGAAGCTCGGGACGCCGATGGCCGCCGTGGTAACGGGCGCGCCGGTGTCGTTGATGACGTGGTCGATGGTGCCGGCGCTCAGGTTGACGGTGAGCAGGTCGTGCATCCGGACGCCGGGGGTGACCGGCACCTCGAAGCCGTGCGCGGCGTGGATGGCCGGGTTGACGTTGAAGAAGACGTAACTGCCCGCTCCCCACGCCTCATGGGTCTTGACGCGGTCCGACACCTTGTACGCGGCCCAGCCGAGGATGCCGTCGTGCTGGTAGGCGGCCTGGTCCGGCGGGTCGTACGGCAGCTCGTTCTGGAAGAAGATCGTCTTACCGCGTTCGCCGTTCCAGATCACGTTGTACTTCTGGTAGTGCTCGACGAAGAGCCCGGTGGCGGTCACGTTGTCGCCGTTGACGACGACGCCGGTGGCGGCGGTGTTGACGTCCCAGCCGACCGACCCCGCGACACCGTGGTCGGCGCGCCAGGCCCAGATGTCGTCGAGCAGGACGTTGTCGCTGTTGACCTCGAGGCTGACGGTGGCCTTGCCGACGTGCGGCCCGCCGATGCGGAAGAACACGTCGTGCAGGGCCGTCGGCTCGCCATGCTTGTGGCCGTGGTTCCCGTGCCGGCCGCCGACCTGCAGCAGCACCGGCGAGTTCACCGTACCGGCGTCGATCATGATGCCGGCGACGTCGACGCCCGGGACGTCGGCGACCTTGAGCGGCACCGCGCCACGGACGGCGGTGAGGGTCGCGATGCCCTGGCCGAGCACAATGGTGCCGGGCCGCTTGACCTCGATGGACCGGTCGACGTCGTACACACCGGGCGTCAGCAGCAGGTGTTTGCCGCGGGCGAGCTGGTTGTTGATGGTCGCGACGGAGTCGGACGGCCTGGCCACGAAGAAGTTCGACAGCGGGATCGAGTGGCCGGGCGTCGGACCGTTCTGCCAGGTGGGTCCGGCGGAGTTCGTCCGGGTGGCCGGCACGAACACCCGGTACTTGCCGGCGGCGTCAACATAGAGGTAGGGCCGCTCGCGGCTCACCGGGTTGGTCGCCAGCGTGGTGTACGGCGGGTCCGGGAACGACTGCGCCGGCGCGCCCTGGACGCCTGCGAAGACCTGGTTCCAGACGGCGTTCGACCACGGGCCGATGCTGCTGTCGCGTACCAGGAACTGCTGCTGTGATCCGTTGGTGATGGCGCCGGTCACGGAGTCGGACACGAAGCCGCCGCTCGCGAACTGCGGGCCCGCGGTGCAGAAGTCCATGAAGGTGAGCGAACCGCCGGTCACCTGCACCCGCCGCATCGGCGCCGCCTGCGAGACGGCCCAGAAGTTGCCCGCCGCCCGGCAGCCGGACAGGCCGGCGACGTTGATGGTCAGGTTCGACAAGGACCGCCAGAAGTTGACCAGGGCGATGCAGTTGGTCGGTGTCAGGCACCGGTTGTAGACGTCGACGTGCCCGTTGATGGTGACGTCGCCCGGCGAGAGCCCCAGACCGGCGACCTCGGTGTAGTAGCCCACCTGGAAGATGAGCGGATTCTCGGGCGTGCCGTACGTGCCGGGCTTGAACAGCAACGCGTACCGCCGGGTGCCCATCTCGTCGTCGACCTGCTGGTTCGCGATCGCGTCGACGGTCGCCTGGATCTCGCTCTGCGGCATCGACGGGTCGAAGATCTTCACGTTCGGCCCGAAGTCGGCCGCACCGGCGGTCGGATGGGACTGAGCCGAAGCGACGCCCACGCCGGCGACACACGAGACGAACACCAACACGCCGGCGAGCAACCCCCGGATGCCGAGCCGCGCCGCCCTGCCGAACCTCGTACGCATCGTGATTCGACCCACCTTCTCGGACATGGCCGTCCGCCCTCCCGAAATCGACGACACGCCTGGTCGGCGTGCCGCCGTCGCGGGCGCGGCAGGCCGACAACGACGGTGAGAGAGCGCTCTCTCGAACGGGAGGGTACTCCGCGCCGAACCAACGGTCCACGGGTGCGACCGGCCCCGGTCACCGACCCCGAAACCGTGCGCCAGGCGACCCGGAAGCCGGAGCGTGCGCCATGCGCGCCCGAACCCGCATCCGTTACGTGCCCAGAGGCCGGAGAGTGTGTCAGGCGGCCGAGACCCGGAGCGGCAGCGCGGCGAAGGCGCGGAGACTGTTGTTGGGCCGCAGCCGCGGCGGACCGGCCGGTTCGAGGGCGGCCGCGTGCCGGGCCAGCGCCGTGAGCAGGATCTCGGCCTCGAGACGGGCGATGGCCGCGCCAACGCAGGCGTGCAGGCCCGACCCGAACCCCAGGTGGTTCACCGCACGCCGCCGGATGTCGAACCGGCCCGGGTCGTCCCACTCGCGCGGGTCCCGGTTGGCGGCGCCGAGGAAGCACAGCAACTTCTCCCCCGCCGGGATCTCGGCGTCCGCGATCCGCACGTCTCGGGTTGTCGTACGGAAGAACAACTGGACGGGCGCGGCGAGCCGCAGGCTCTCCTCGAAGGCCGGCCGGATCAACGTGGGATCGTCCCGCAGCGCCGCCCACTGGGCGGGGTGCGTCGCGAGCAGGTGCAGCGCCCAGGCGATGCTGTGCACGGTCGTGTCGACGCCCGCCGACAGCAGCGACCTGACCAGCAGGCCGGCCTCTTCCTCGCTGATCTCGCCGCGGTCGGCGGCCGCGTACAGCTGCGCGCCCAGCCCGCCGGGGGCCAGCGACTCACGCCGGCACTGCTCGGCGATCCAGTCGCGTACGGCCGCGCCCGCCGCCAGCGCATCGTGGAAGAGCTTGTTGGGCGGGCCGAAACTGTTGAACACCATGTCGCCGTACTGAAGCAGGTGCTCGCGCCCGTCGGCCGTTACTCCGACCGCGTCGGGGAAGACCCGCAGCGGGTATGCCTGGGCGAGGTCGGTCACGCCGTCGAACTCGCCGCGTGCGACGACCGCCGAGACGAGCTCCTCGGCCCGCCGCTCGAACTCCGGTCGCAGGCGCCCGATCGCCCGCGGCGACATCACCCGCGCCGTTACCCGCCGTACGGTCGTGTGCTCGGGCGGGTCGGCCTCGAGCAGCAGGCTGGGTGTCCGCCAGGGCTTCTCCTTGTGGAAGTTGGTGAGACCGATCCCGCCGGACGAGCAGAAGGCCTCGTGCTCTCGGATCACCGCGTGCACCTGGTCGAACCTGGCCACACCCCAGACGCGATACCGGTCGAGGAAGACCACCGGCCCCGCATCGCGCAGCCGTTCGCAGAATGGCTCCGGGTCGTGCTGGAACTCCTCGGCGAACGGGTCGATATCGAGGGCGGGAACGTCCGCCGACAACGAGTACGTCATGGCGACATTGTCGGCGGACGGCGGCCGCAACACCATCGGCAGCGCGCGCACTCCCCTTGGCAGGCCGCGCACAACCACAGCGGCCGGCCTTCCGCTCTTCAGGGCACCAGCAGGCCCCAGTAGAACGCCCAGGGCACGAACACGGCTCCGGCGGTAAGCAGCAGCCCCAGCCGTACCCGCTCCCCCGGCCGTACGGCCCGCCCGGCCCGGCGCCACGCGGCGGCCGTCACGACGCCGGCGGCGACGGCGGCCACCGCGAGCGCCTGCAGCACCAGCCAGGGCAGCGGCCGGCCGGCGATGAGCGGACCGGGGTTGGGCGTTCGCCCGGCGGCCATCAAATAGAAGAGGTAGACGAAGAGCCCGAGGGCGGCGGCGAACCCCGCTCCGGCGAGCAGCCGCGCCCAGCGGCTTACCGGCGCCGCGGTCCGGCCGCGCAGTCGTCGCACGGCGGCCACCAGCGGGTACGCCGTGAACGCCAGGACGAACAGCGCGAAGGCGACGAGCTGCGCCCAGCCCGACTCCCACCACGCCGACGAGGGCACCTCGACGCTGGCGTAGTCCTGGCGCGGTGGCACGGAGGCGTCGGCTACGCTCGGCCGGCCGCTCGTCGCGTCGCGGACCCACGTGCCCACCAGGTCGGCGTACCCGGGAGCGAGCGCGGCGCCGCGGGTAAGGCCGCCGTCCGGGGTCTGATGGATGGCGTGGTCGGCGCCGGCGAAGAACCGGAACGTGTAGTGGGTGTTACCGCCGCGCCGCAGCGCCTGCGCGAACAGCGGCGGGTTGTCCGCGGGCGGAGTCTGCAGGTCACGACCGCCCCAGACGCCGAGCAGCGGCTGCCGTACGTGCTCCAGCACGGTCTGGGCGTCGTAGTCGGCCTCGGCGAACAGCCCCGCGTCGGCGCCCAGCCGGGCGAAGTGGGGCTTGCTCCGGTCGACCAGCGACCCCGAGACGCCCCGGCGCCGCAGCGTCGAGGTCTCGTTCCAGGTCTGCTGCCGGATCGGGCGCATCGCGTTGCCGCCCACCACGATCACGAACGCCACGTCGCCGGAGCGCGACGCCACCAGCGGCGCGATCCAGCCGCCTTCGCTGAGCCCCCAGATGCCCACCTTGGCCGGGTCGACGCCGGGCTGGCCACGGAGCGCGCGGACGGCCCCGAGGGCATCGTCGGCGAGTTCGGAGTACGAGCGGCGGAATTGCGTGTAACCCACCGACCTCTTGTCATAGATCAGGGCCGCGAGGCCCCGCCGGGCGAACTCCGTCGCCTCGGTGAGCAGGTGCTCTCGCGGTACGCCCGACCCGGAGCCGGTGACGAGCACGACTCCCGGGCGGGGTGTTCCGGTCCGCCGCGGCGCGACGACCGTGCCGTGCAAGGTGAGCCCCCCGAATCCCTGGAAGCTCACCTCGGTGGACGTCAGCCCGGCGGGCACCGGGATCGATCCGGGCGCGGAAGCCGCCGCCGATGCCGCGTGGGGAGCTGCGAGCAGTGCCCCGGCGAGGGCGAGTACGACTGCGAATGCTGTCTTCATGCCGGGAAAGCTAGTCTACAGAAGAGTCTTTGCAAAGAAATTTCTGCAAAGATACCTCTGTAGTACTAGACTGATCGTCGTGAAGGACGATGCCGAGCCTGTCATTCTGGATGACCCCGGGCGACTCAAGGCGCTGAGCCATCCGCTGCGCCGTCAGATCCTGCGCCATCTCAGCGCGCACGGCCCGGCGACGTCGACGACGATCGGCGAGGTGCTCGGCGTCAACACCGGCACCAGCAGCTATCACCTGCGCCAGCTCGAGAAACACGGCTTCATCGAGGAGATCGCCGACCGGTCCACCGGCCGGGAGCGCTGGTGGCGGCGCGCCGAAGGTCCCAGCGACCTCCGGATGCCCGATCGGCAGGCGCTCGCCGCCGCGGACCGCCCCGCCCTCGACGAGGTGCTCCGCCTCGGCCACGCCGAGGACATGGAGCTGCTCGGCAGACTGCTCGAGTCGTACCGGCACGATCCGGCGTGGGCGATGCTCTCGCGCGGCTTCGCCCACATGACTAAAGAAGGGCTCGCCGAGTTCTTCGAGGCCTACCTCCGCCTGCTGCACGAGCACCGGCTCCGCCCCGAAGACGCGCCGGCCGGCGCCCGGCCCGTCTACATCCGGCTGTTCACCCTCCCGGCCGACGAAGACTGACCGGGCCCGTACGTGCCGTCGGTCACAGCGCGCCGGCGTCCCTGGCGGTGTAGACCGACGGATACAGCGGGCGGAACCCGAGCTCCGTGCGGATCTTCGCCGTATCGGCGATGCCCTCCCAGGGGTCGTCCAAGGCGAGGCCGGCCGCGTCCGGCGCGATCTGCTCGCCGTTCAGGCGATGCACCTCCCACACGGTGATCGGGGCGTCGTCGGCCACGTTGTAGATCCGTCCGTCGACGCCGTCGGCACGGAGCCCCCGGATCAGCGCCTGGCCGACGTCGGCATGGTGGACCAGCTGGAACCGCATGTGCGCCGGCCGGCCGCGCGCGAACATCATCGCCTCGGCCAGATGCGGGTCCCCCTCGCCGTACACGAAGCCGAGCCGCATGACGCGCAGTCCGAGCCCCTCATCGACGTACATGGCCTGCAGGGCCTGTTCGGCCGCGACCTTGCTGACCGGGTAGGCGCGCGCCGGCCGCGGCTCGTCGCCCTCGGCCGCCGGGCGGCCCCGGCCCGGGCCGTAGACGAGCGTGGTGCTCGTGAAGACGAACCGGGACACGCCCGCGGACAGCGCCTCGCGGGCCAGCCCCACGGTGGCGTCGCGGTTGACCGCGACCGCCTCTTCGTCCGGCACATGGCGAAACGCGGCGGCGACGTGCACGACGGCGTCCCGGCCCGCGAGTGCCTTGCGCACGTCGTCGGGGTCGCGCAGGTCGCCGGTGACCACCTCCGCGCCGCGCTCCCGCAGCGCCTCGGCCTTCGCGGCGTCGCGCACCAGGACGCGTACGTCCTCGCCCTGCTCCAGCAGCCGGGGTACGAAGCGGCTGCCCACTCGTCCGGTCGAGCCCGTCACCAGTACGCGCATGGTGATGTCATCCTCTCGATGATCCATTATCATTAGCCATGAAACGACTTATCAAACATTAGTCGGCTAATGAATTGTGTGTCAACGGGAGTGGCCGGTGAGTGGATGGCCCAGCGATGAGTTCCAGACCGTCTTCTGGGCGGCCAAGCGGGCCATGATGACCGCGGCCGAGGCGGCCTACCGCCGGCACGGCGTACGGCAGGGCCAGCAGTTCATCCTCATGTGCCTGTGGGACGAGGACGGCCTCACGCCCGGCGAGATCGCCCGCCGCCTCGACCTGGCCACCCCCACGGTCACCAAGGCGACGACCCGCATGGAGGCCACCGGGCTCGTCGTCCGTAAGCCGCACGCCACCGACGCCCGGCTGGTCCGCATCCACCTCACCGAGCGCGGCGAGGCGCTCCGGGCCGTCCTCGATGAGGAGATGCGCGCGCTGTCCGACCGCGCGCTGCGCTCCCTCGACCCCGCCGAACGGGCCCAGTTCGTCCGCCTCCTCAACGACCTCCGCGACAACCTCACCGGCTCGTAGGAGCCCACGGTCATTGGTCCTTGGGCCGGGGTGGTGAATGGTCCTCGGCCGCCGTCCACCGGTTCTCGTAGGCTCGACCGCAGCGAAGCCGGGCAGGGACCACCGACGGGGAGAGATCGATGACGCTCGACTATGTGCACGGGTACTCGGCCAGCGAGAGCACGCGGCTCACCGATCAGGCCACCACGCTGACCGAACTGCTGCACGCCGACACCTACTACCCCGCGGGCTGCCAGGTGCTGGAGGCGGGCTGCGGGGTGGGCGCGCAGACGGTCATCCTGGCCGGCCACAGCCCGGAGGCGGCCTTCACCTCGATCGACATCTCCGCCGCCTCGCTGGCCGAGGCGCGGCGGCGGGTACGGTCGGCCGGGTTCACCAACGTTGCCTTTCAGCAGGCCGACATCTTCGACCTGCCCTTCGCGGCGGACAGCTTCGACCACGTCTTCGCCTGCTTCGTCCTCGAACATCTGACAGACCCCGACGGGGCGCTGGGCGCGTTGATGCGGATGCTCAAACCCGGCGGCTCGATCACCGTCATCGAGGGCGATCACGGCTCGGCCTACTTCCACCCCGACAGTGCGCACGCCCGCCGGGCCATCGGCTGCCTGATCGACCTCCAGCGGCAGGCCGGCGGCGACTCGCTGATCGGACGCCGCCTCTATCCCCTGCTGGTGCGGGCGGGCTACCGCGACGTCAGCGTGTCGCCCCGCATGGTCTACGTCGACTCCAGCCGGCCGGCGCTGGTCGACGGCTTCACGCGCAAGACGTTCACCGCCATGGTCGAGGGGGTCGGCGACCAGGCCGTCGGTCAGGGCCTGATGGACGCCGCGAGCTGGACCGCCGGGATCCGGGATCTGTACCGGACGGCCGAGAATGACGGCACCTTCTGCTACACCTTCTTTAAAGGGATGGGTCGCCGATAGCTCGCGAATCGATCCCCGATTCCTTTCCGGCCGCCCCTCAGTCTTCACTTCGAAAGCTACACAGACAGAACGGAGTGAAGGTCCGTGCCGACCACCACGAGAGCACTGGTCCTGTCCGGCGGCGGCGACCTCGACGTCCTGGCCGCGATCTGGCCGGGCAAAGTCTAGGGACGCCGGCATGGCCAAGAACGTGGATGCCCCGCCCAACGACGCGGAGTTCGTGGAGCAGACCGAGCCGTACCGGCGCGAGTTGCTGGCGCACTGCTACCGCATGCTCGGCTCGGTCCATGACGCCGAGGACCTCGTCCAGGAGACCTACCTGCGGGCGTGGCGTTCGTACGGCGGGTTCGAGGGCCGCTCCTCGCTGCGGTCCTGGCTGTACCGGATCGCGACCAACGCGTGCCTGACCGCGCTGCAACACCGGGGCCGGCGGCCACTGCCGTCCGGCCTCGGCGGACCGGCCGACGACCCGTACGCGGCGCCGGACCCGCCGGCGGCGGGCGTCACGTGGCTGCAACCGATCCCCGACGCGCTCGTCACCCCGGAGTCCGCCGACCCGGCGGCCATCGTGGCGGCCCGCGACAGCCTGCGCCTCGCGCTCATCGCCGGGCTGCAGTACCTGCCGCCCCGGCAGCGCGCGGTGCTCATCCTGCGCGACGTGCTGGCCTGGCCGGCCGCCGAGGTCGCCGAGATGCTCGACACCACCACGCCGGCGGTGAAGAGCGCGCTGCAGCGCGCCCGAGCCCGGCTCGAGGAGGTGGCGCCGACGGCCGACGAGCTCACCGAGCCGACGGATCCGGCGGCCCGCGCGCAGCTTGACCAGTACATCGCGGCGTTCGAGAACGCCGACGCCGCGGCGCTGGAGCGGCTGCTGCGCCGCGACGCTACGCTCGAGGTCATGCCGTCGCCGACCTGGTACGACGGGTTCACGAACTGCATGCCCATCCTCCGCATGGCCGTCGGCGCGCCGGGCGACTGGCTGATGATTCCGACGACGGCCAACGGGCAGCCCGCGGCGGCCGCGTATCACCGCGACGCCGGGGGCGCCTACCAGGCGTACGGCATCGCCGTGATCGCGCCCACGGCGAGCGGGGTCGCCGGGATCGTGGTGTTCGGCGACCCGGGGCTGTTCAGCACGTTCGGTCTCCCGCCGCACAGGCCGCCCGCCTGACGTCCGGCCGGCGTCGTAATTCATTGGACGCGACCATGATCGGGCACCGACCATCGATGTATGACCATCCACAACACACCGCAGGAGGTGCTGCACCTCGTCCCGGCCCCCGAGTCGACGGAGCCGGACGCCACCATGCCCGTCATCCTGAACCTCGATGACAGCAACTCCCACACCGACGTGCTGGACGTGCTCTCGCTGCGCCCCTTCGCCAGTGGCGAGCAGCCCTGGTCCCGCGCCAAGCGCCTGGACCGGGTCCGGCCAGAGGCGCCGCTCCGGCCCGCCGCCGCCCGGGTGATCCGGGTCGCGTACGAGGACGGCAAGCAGTCGTTCCTGGCCGTCGGCGACGGCTGGACGCTGCTGACCAACCGCTGGCGGAACGGCGGGGCCTACCTCGCGGTCTCCGCCATCACCGAGGAGCTCGCCCAGTCCGTCATCGACGAGTCCATCAAGGACGCCACCACCCCGCCGCCGAAGCCGGACGAGAGCAAGGTCGAGATGGGCTTCTGGCACATGTCCACGCACGGTCCAAGCCGGTCCGTACGGGTGATCTCGGCCGACGCCTGGTCGGACATCCGGCCGAACTACACCGCGAACGTGGCGACGGCGCTCGATCTGGTGATGGCCCTCCGGCGTGAGGAGATCCCGGGACGGCTGCTGCTCCTGCACGGCCCGCCGGGCACCGGCAAGACCACCGCGCTGCGGGCCCTGGCCAGGTCGTGGGCGGGCTGGTGCCAGGCCGACTGCGTCCTCGACCCGGAGCGGCTGTTCGGCGACTCCGGCTACCTGACGCGGGTCGCCGTCGGCCCGGACGAGAACAACGACAACGACGAGAAGCGCCGCTGGCGGCTGCTCATCCTCGAGGACTGCGACGAGCTGATCCGCGGCGAGGCGAAGCATGCCGCGGGCCAGGGGCTGTCCCGGCTGCTCAACCTCACCGACGGCATGCTCGGGCAGGGGCGCGACGTCCTGGTCGCGATCACGACCAACGAGGACCTGGCGCGGCTGCACCCGGCCGTCGTCCGCCCCGGTCGCTGCCTGGCCCAGATCGAGGTGGGCCGGCTGTCGAAGGCCGAGGCCGTCGCCTGGCTGGGCGACCAGTCCGGTGACATCGGTCCCGATGGGGCGACGCTCGCCGAGCTGGCGGCACTCCGCAAGGGCGAGCGCCCGTCCTCGACCGCGGAGCCGGCCGGCGCCGCCCCCGGCTTCTACATGTAAGCCCCGGCGTCCGCCCAAGGCTCGGCGCCCGCGTCGCCCGCGTCCCGTATCGGGCCCGGCGCCCGCGTCACCCGCGCTCCGCGTCAGCGTGGGATCGCCGCGGTCGCCGGTCCGCCGCGGTGCGCCGTGAGCCGCCGCCCGTAATGGTCGACCGACCGGCCCCCGCCGGTCAGCCGGATGCTCTCGACGCCGTCGGGCAGGACCGGCGCGGCCCGCGTCTCGCCCGGTTCGAGGCCGAGCAGCAGCCGTACGGCCAGCAGGAAGGCCGCCGACGACCAGGCCTGCGGGCGGCAGGCCGTGGGGTACTCGGCCGGCCCGCCGATCTCGTCGCGCCCGTACCCGGCGAAGACCTCGGGCGGCCGGTAGCCGAACCTGGCGGTGGCCGCCACCAGCCGCTCGATCATCGTGGTCGCCGCGCACCGGTATCCGTACGCCGTGAGCCCGGCGGCGACGATCGCGGTGTCGTGCGGCCACACCGTGCCGTTGTGGTAGGCGATGGGGTTGTACGCGCCGTCGCCGACGGCCATCGTCCGTACCCCCCAGCCGGACGCCAGCCGCGCGCCGGTGAGGTGCGAGACGACCTGGGTCGCCTTGTCGTCGTCCACGATCCCGGACCACAGCAGGTGGCCGACGTTCGAGGTCAGGCTGTCGACCGCGCGGCCCCGTCCGTCCAGCGCGAGCGCGTAGTAGCCGCGATCGGCCAGCCAGAAATCGCGGTTGAACCGTTCGCGCAGCGCCGCGGCGTCGCGGTCGAGCCGCGCGGCCAGCGCGGCGTCGCCCCACACGTCGCGCGCCAACCGCGCGCAGCGGCGCCGGGCGTCGTACGCGTACCCCTGGGCCTCACAGACCGCGATGGGCGCGACCGCCGTCCGGCCGTCGGCGAACCGCATCGAAATAGGGGAGTCCTTCCAGCATTGGTTGACGATTCCGCTGGCCGGGTTGCGGCAGTCGTACGAGAGGTAGCCGTCGCCGAACCCGTCCAGCCACCCGAGGGCCGCCCTGGCGTTCGGCTCCAGCTCACGGGCCAGCGCGGTGTCGCCAGTCCACCGTACGTACTCCTCCAGCAGGACCAGGAACAGCGGCGTGGCGTCGACCGAGCCGTAGTAGCAGGCGTGCGGCACGTCGCGGAAGTGCGCCAGCTCACCGAACCGCAGCTCGTGCGGGATCTTGCCCGGGTCCTCCTCGGTGAAGTCGTCGGATCGGTCGCCCTGGACGGCGGCCAGCGCGCGAAGCGTGGCGGCGGCCGTACCGGGCAGGAAGGGCAGCGCGAAGTAGCCGGTCAGCAGGCTGTCGCGGCCGAACAACGTCATGAACCACGGCAAACCCGCCGCCGGCAGCGCACCGCCGGGCTCGTCGCGGGGCTCGTCGTGAGGCTCGTCGCGGTGTTGTCCCGGGAGGGTGAACCGGAGCGCGGCCAGGTCCTGGATGCTCTGCTCGTAGCATCGTTCGAGGTCGCGCCAGTCCGATGTCAGCCGCGGCGCCCGCCCGGCCCACTGCTCGTGGTCGGCGGCGAGCCGGTCCCGGCAGGCGTCGATGTCGAGGCCGCAGGTCGTCCGGTCTGGAGAGATCATCAGGTCGAGGTCCCAGCGCCCGCCCGGGGCCACCTCGGCGACGCAGCGCAGGCCCTCGTCGCGGACCTCGACCGGGCGACTCGCGGCGATCGTGGTCTCGCGGACGAAGTCCTCGCGCCGGTACCCGAGCACCAGCGTCTCGCCGTTGGCCCGGCGGTACGTAGTGCCCTTCTTGGTCATCACGTACCGGACCTCGAACAGGTCGGCGAAGTCGGCCTCGGCGCACAGCTCGATGGTCAGCGTCCGTGGTTCGGGGCCGTGGTTGAAGACGGTCAGCCGCTCGTGCAGGGCTCCGCACACGACCCGGCTGCGGACGATCGACAGCGACGCCGCCCGATCGGCCGTGAAGCCGTCCGGCACCAGCCAGAAGCGGGTGGCGAAGTGCGCCTGTTCGTCGCACGACATGGCCGGCGGCCGCTGTCCGTCGACCAGCATGACCCACCGCGACAGGTGCCGCATGTCCGCGTGGAACAGGCCGGCCGGCACGTCCGGCGTGCTCTCCACGTCGCCCCACTCGTCGCCGACCAGAAAAGTCGATCCGCGCAGGGTGGTGACGCTGTCAGACCGCATGCGGACCCTCCACGGTTTGAACGTTCAAATGACCTAATGACAAATCGGACAGTAATCACCTGTCCGTCTCTTGTGTCAACCATCAGGCCCTTGAGCAGGCCTTGATCAGGGGTAGGGCGGGCCGAGATCCCACACCCGTACGGTGTCGTCGTCGCTTGCGGACACCACGATGGGCCGGCCGTTCAGGGTGCCGAGCGCCACCGATTCGACGATGTCGTTATGTCCCCTGAAGGGCTTACCGAGCTGCCGGCCCGTGGCCAGATCCCACACCCGGACCGTCTGATCTACGCCACCGCTCACGGCGATCGCTCGCCCGTTGAGCTGACCGACCGCGACGCAGAAGACGTTGCCCGTGTGTCCGATGAGCGGCTTGCCGACCGGCTTCCCGGTATTAAGGTCCCATACCCGAAGCGCGTCATCGTCTCTGCTGTCGGCCACGACCACGGTATGGCCATTCAGCCGGCCGAGGGCGGCCGAGGCGTCGGGAGCGCGAGACCTCCCGATGAACGCCTTGCCGATCTGTTTCTTCGTGCCGATATCCCAGACGAATGAGGACTCCTTGCGGCAATCCAGCGTGGTGCTTCCGTCCACGGGGCAGGCGGCCACCATGACCGGACGGCCGTCCACGACGCCGAAGTCGACCGGAGCGAGCCCCGTGACCGGTTTGCCGATGGGCTTGCCGTTGGTCAGGCTCCACACGCGCAGCATCTGGTCGGAGGCGGAGATCGCGACGGGACGGCCGTCCACCGTGCCCAGGGCAACCTTGGTGGGACCGTCGCTCGAGTAGCCCTCGTTGTGGGGAAGCCGGTAGATCTCCTTCCTCGCCGCCACGTCCCATACGCGCACGGCATTGTCGTTCTCGGTGAATCCCAGGAATCCTCGGCCACCGACCCCGGCGCTGGCGGAAGCCGCGATCAGCCGATGGTTCCGCTCGCCGAGCGCCACGGCGTAGACGTCGTCGCCGTGCCCCTTGAGCGGCTCGCCCAGCTGCTCCCCCGTGGCCACGTCCCACACCCTGACCGTGTTGTCCACACCGCCGGAGACCGCGATCGTCCGGCCGTTGAGCGTGCCGACCGCGACCGCGTTCACGTCACTGCTGTGGTCGGTCATCGTGTGCAGCAGCGTGCCGAAGCCTTGTCGCCGGCCGTCGTCGCCGCGGGCCAGCAAGACGATAGCGGGCACCATCCCGACGACGAGGACGAGCAGCGCGGCGGTCCACAGCTTCCGCCGCCGCCTGGCGCGCCGCGGCGGCGCGGCGGTGGTCGAAGATCCTTCCGGTTGAACGGTGTGCGGCTGATAGATGGCCGGCGCGGCCTCGTCCACCCGCACGTCGTCGAACTCCGCGTCGTACGGCTCAGCGTCGTACGGCTCAGCGTCGTACGGCTCGGCGTCGTCCGGCGCCTCCGGCGGCGACGGCGGGGCGGGCGAGGTCGCGGCGGTCTCCAGCACGCGGGTCGCCATGGCGGGCTTACTGCGGGACAGCCGCTCCACCAGGTCGGCGGCGGACGGACGACGGGCACGGTCCTTGGTGAACGCCGCTCGCACCAGCTCGCGCAGCGGCTCGTCGAGGCCGTCGAGGTTCGGCTCCCCGGTGAGGATGCGCTGCCGTACACCGCTGTCGGTGCCGAACGGCGGCCGGCCGGTCGCCGCGTACGTCACCAGGCTGGCCCAGGCGAACAGGTCGACCGCGGGCGTGATCGGCCCGCCGCGCAGTTGCTCGGGCGCCATGTACGCGAGGGTGCCGACGACGCCGCCGACGTGGGTGAGCTGCGTCTGGGCGTCCTCGAGGCGGGCGATACCGAAGTCGATCACCCGCGGGCCGACGCTGGACAGCAGGATGTTCGACGGCTTGAGGTCGCGGTGGATCACGCCCTGACCGTGGATCGCCCGCAGCGCGACCGCTATCCCGGTGGCCAGCCCCTCCAGGTCGGCCTCGCGGAGCGGCCCGCGCTCCAGCACGGCCACGTCGAGCGTGGGCCCGTCGATGTACTCGGTCGCGATGTACGGCGGCTCGGCGTCCAGGTCGGCCCCGACAACGGGTGCCGTACAAAAGCGCGGGACACGACGGGCGGCGGCCACCTCGCGCCGCAGCCGGGCGCGGAACCGCTCATCGGCGGCGAACTCCGGCTTGATCACCTTGACCGCGACGACGGCGCCGCTGTCGCGGTGCCGGCCGAGGTAGACCACGCCCATCCCGCCCGCGCCGATACGCCGCTCGACGTGGTACGGCCCGATCCGGCGAAGAGCCTCCCCCTGATGCGGTGGCATCACGACGGCAGCCCTTCCATAGCCGCGATCCGGACGCCCTCATGTTCGCACTAGGGCGCGGTGTGCCACCACCCACTCCGGGCCGCCACCCGAGTGCCGGACCGCGGCTCCCGTTGGACTCGGCTGCTGTCCTACGACCCGACGCCCAGGGCGGCGAGCAGTACGAGGACGACAGTGACCACGGCCACCAAGCCGTGCGCTGCGACGACCGTGACGGGGAGCCCGCGCTCGGCGGGCTCCGCCCCGGCCTGCGGCGCAGCCGAGCCGGCCCCGGGTCCGGCTCCAGTGCCGACGGCCGTCGGAGAAGCACGGCGTACGCCGAGCCAACGGAAGAACATGGTGAAGCCAAGGACCGCGACGACGGCCAGGACGGCGAGGGCGATCCAGGTGAGTGAGTCGGTGTCGGTCACGACGTACACGAGCCAGAGCACCAGGCCGGCCGCGGCCAGCAGAAAGTGACTGAAGATCAGCCCGGAGCGGAACGACGTCGCACGGGCGGCCTGCTGCTGCAGCCCGCCGCGCCGGAGCCACACGCTCAGCAAGGTGAAGCCGCCGATGGCCGTGACGATCCACGTGATCAACGCGGCGATGCCCATAGGGGATCTCCTTTCGTGTTTGTTCGGTGGGCCGGTCTATTCGGGCAGGCGGGCCGGCCGCTCCGCGTGGGTGTTCCGGCCGCCGGTCTCGCGGAAGCCGCCGGCCTGGGTGTTCTCGTCGGCCACCCGGACTCCGTACCGGTAGGCGAGCTCGCCGCCGAGGAGACCCGAGAGGCCGAGGCAGGCGAAGGTCACGGCCGACGCCGCGATGTAGCCGGCCCCGACGCCGTGTGCGGTGGTGTCCGACCCGGCATTCGCGCGCAGCAGGAAGTTCACCGTGTACGAGGTGACGACCAGGAGGTTCAGCGTCATGTGCAGCAGCGCGATCCGGTGGGCGCGGGTGCCGGTCGGGATCGCGAACAGGTCGAGGAATCCGACCGTGGCCGCGGCCAGCGCGGTCAGCACACCGATGGCGAGCAGCCAGCGCGACCCCTGGACGAGAAAGGCGGGATCGTCCACCACGCGGGAGGCGACGTCGAAGACCAGGCTGGCGGCCCACGCGCCGATCGGCAGTGTGACCATCGCCGGGTGCAGCGGATGGCCGTACGGACCCGCGAGGGCCGTCACCGGCTGTTTGGCCGGTCGGGTATCGGTCATGGGCACCTCGATTATCACAAGCGATAATTATTTTATTCAGCATCCCGCTAATCGCCAGGATTATCAACAGCTGCAGTTGGCATTAATCTGGACTCGTGGGTATTGACTGGGGGCCACTCGAGGTACTCGCCGACCCGACCAGGCGCGACCTCTACGACCATGTACGCCGGAGCGGGAGCGAGGTCACCCGCGAGGAGGCGGCGGCGGCGATCGGGATCAGCCGCGGCCTCGCCGCCTTCCACCTCGACAAGCTGGTCGACGCCGGGTTGCTGATGGCCGGATATCAGGCGCCGGAGCCGCGTGGCCGGGGGCGCGCGCCCAAGGTCTACCGAGCCGCCGGCGTGGAGATCGGGCTCAGCGTGCCCGGCCGGCGCTACGACCTCATGGGCGAGATCCTCGCCGAGGCCATCGCCGGCGAGCCCACCGACGCGCGCGCGGCGGCGCTGGTCGCCGCCTACCAGCGCGGCCATGCGGAGGGCGAGGCCGAGCGAGCGGGCGGCGGACGGCTGGAGGGCCTCCTCGAACGGCTCGGCTTCGAGCCCGACGACGTCCCGGCGAACGACGCAGCGGCAAGCGACGCACCCGAGGCCACCGCATCCGAGACCGGCGCACCCGAGACCACCGCATCCGAGACCGGCGCACCCGAGACCGGCGCACCCGAGACCAGGGCTCCCGCGAACGCCGCCGCCGAGACCAGGGCTCCCGCAGACGCCGCCGAGCGCGCTGACGACGTCGTACGGCTACGCAACTGCCCCTTTCACCGGCTGGCGGCCCGGCACACGGAACTCGTCTGCGGCCTCAACGAGGCGTTCATCTCGGGGATCCTGCACGGCATCGGGTCCACCGCGCTCACGGCCAGGCTCGCCCCCGCCCCCGGCTTCTGCTGCGTCCGGCTCGCCGCCGCGCCTTGAACGCGCATTGAACGCGGTGAACCAGGCCCGCACGTCAGGCTTGGGCCCTGGCGGGCGGCACGGTCGGTCAGGGTGCCCGTCGTCGCGGTGCGGTCACCCGGCCGCGCGCCCTCGGGCACGATCACGCGACGGCCCGCTCCGAGAGCAACCCGGCGCGGTCGGGACATCGACCTGCCGCGTCCACGTACGGGACACGGGCCGCCACTAGGGCGTGTCTCAAAGTCGGCGTCGCGCAGCAGGACAGCCGGCTTTGAGACACGCGCTAGGTCGCATCAGGGGCGGGGCTAGGGCGCTCGGCGCGGTACCGCGAGGGCTGCAGGACCCGGCAGTCGCGGACCCAGCCGGTCCGTGGGGCCAGGTCGACCCGTACCACGTCGCCCTCGGTGAGCCGCTGGTACAGCTCGCCCGGCAGGCCTCGCGCGGTGACCTGGGCGTGCCGTCCGTCGTCCAGCGCCATCCAGTGGTCGACGCCCTTCTTGTCGTTCGAGAACTTCTCGAAGGTTGTCGTCCGCAGTCGTACCACCTGGCCCTCCATGGCCCTGGGGGTGGCGAGGTCCAGCGCGGCGCGGACGATGGGCGGCCCGGCGACGGCCAGGGCGAGCAGCACCTGGATGAGCTTGGCCAGCGCCTCCGGGAACCCGAACGCGGGCAGCACGAGCCGGATCGGGAAGCCGGGAAAGACGAACACGATAAGCCCCACGGCGAGCCCCGCGAACAGCACCTGGACCGGCGGGCGGCAGCGCAGCCGGAGCAAATGGACGAAGGCGGAGCTGCGCGGCCGCGGATAGCGGACGGACACGCGGTGCCAGAGCCCGCCGTAGTCGGCCCAGGCGCGCTGCGCGTCGGCGGGCACGCTCACCGGCAGGCTGGCGACCGCCCGGCCGGCGAGTCCGAGCGCCGCCGCGTACGCCAGGTGCCGCCCCCACACGGTCACCGCCGCCGCGGGCAGCTCGTTGAACCGCGGGTTGCGGGCGAGATGGTCTCGAACGCCGAGCCAGGCCGCGATCACCTGACGGCCGCGCTCCGTCGGCCGGTTGCCGCGCAGCCGGTGGACGATCGCCCACAGCACGAAGACGGTCACCCCGCCGACCGCCCAGCTCGGGTCGTCGTCGCCGTTCGGGTCGGTCACCTGTGCCGTCGCGGCGAAGGCGAGCACCCCCGGCACGAAAGCGGCGGCGTCGAGCAGTGTCGTCTGGGCCTTCGACCAGCGCGGCGTGAACAGGTCGCGCGCTCGGGCCTCGCTCAGCACCGCCTTCTTGAACCGGCGCCACCACTGGCCCAGGTTGCGGGCGCCCTCGGCGAGCGCCCCCGTCGCGACGACGCCGTCGCGGGCCAGCAGCCGCACATGGTCGTACACCATCCGCTCGTACGACTCCAGCGCGGCGACCTCGGGCGGGTCCTGCGTCCGCAGCCGTACGAGGGAGAGCTCGGGGCCGATCTCCTCGATCTGCAGGATGCCGCGAGCGGC
This sequence comes from Streptosporangiaceae bacterium, assembly GCA_036555725.1. Taxonomy (GTDB): domain Bacteria; phylum Actinomycetota; class Actinomycetes; order Streptosporangiales; family Streptosporangiaceae; genus CALAED01. The sequence goes on from DATBKU010000040.1 coordinate 61,662, forward strand.
GAGGTCGAGCAGGGTGGCCGAGGCAGCCTCGTCGGAGAGCCGCCCGTTCGCCGTCACGTAATCGACGACGGCCGGCGACTCCGGCCCGAGCTCGGCGGTGGGCGGGCCCGGCTCGATGTCGGGCACCCTGGTGCGGACCACCATGGCGAGCAACAGCAACAACCATGCCGCGACGGCCACGGCCGCCACGATCACCGCGGGGTGGAAGGCTTCAGCTGGCATCGCGCTGTCCCCCGGCGGGTCTTAGAACCGCACCTGAACGGGCCCGCGCTCCTCGCCTGGGGTTTGGAAGTACTCCCGCGAGTGGAAGCCCAGAGCGCCGGCGAACAGGCTCGTCGGCACCGTCTGGATCTTGTTGTTGTAGGTGAGGACGGCGTCGTTGTAGTACTGCCGCGAGTAGCTGATGCGGTTCTCGGTCGCGGACAGCTCCTCCTGGAGATCGCGGAAGTTCTGGTTGGCCTTCAGGTCGGGGTAGGCCTCGGCCACGGCGAACAGGCTCTTCAGCGCGCCGGTCAGCGCGCCCTCCGCCTGCGCCCGCTGTCCCGGGCCGTTGGCGTTGATGGCGCCGGCCCGCGCCGCCACCACCGCCTCCAGGGTCTGCCGCTCGTGCGCGGCGTAGCCCTTGACGGTCTCGACGAGGTTGGGGATCAGGTCGAAGCGCCGCTTGAGCTGGACGTCGATCTGCGCCCAGGCGTTGTCGATCTCGTTGCGCCTGCGCACCAGGGCGTTGTACGTCGCCGCGAGGTAGATGACACCGATGATCAGGACGATCAGGATGACGGTGAGCAGGGCAACAGCGATCACGGCCACGGCTTTCTCCTTTGGCGGGCGGTCCCTCGTGAACGTCGCTGTGCACTGCGTGCGGCGACGTGTACGCATTGTCAGACGCAAGCCGCTGACCGGGAAGCACGCACCTGGCCGGATCCGGCCAGGTGGGGATTTGAGAGGGCTAGCCGAGGGCGCGGTCGCCGTCGATATGGACGTCGTGGTGCCGGTCGTCCACCGCCTGCGGACGAGTCGTCCGCGGGCGCAGAGAGGTCGGCGGGCGGGCGGCCCCGGCGAGATGCATCCAGGCCGTGACCGCCGACTCCTTCACCCGGCAGTCCACCCGCTGGTAGCCGGCCGGGTCGACGTAGCCCGGGCCGTGCTTGACGACGGTCTCGTAGACGAAGGGCGAGACGATGACGCCCAGGTCGGCGGCCGTGCCGGCGAGCTGTTCCTTGAGGACGGGCGCCTCGACCAGCCGGGCGGTCTGGATGATCGACTCCCCGCTCACGCCCTCGCCGTCGGGCGTCACCGGGCCGACGTTGAGCGCGAGCCGTAGCTGGATGCGTACGGCGTCGCTCGACTGGCGGTTGTGCCGTCGGAGTGAGGCGGCCAGCCGGGCCACCAGCGGGTCCACGATCGAGGCCGTCGGCACGGTCGGCGGCACCACGATGAGCACGCCGTCGCCGCGGTCCTCGTGGTAGCCGGCCGCCCACGAGACGCCCGACCACTCGAACGCGTCCCGGAGCAGCTCGTACATCCGGCGGCGCACCGTTTGCCGGTCGAAGTCGTCGCGGTCTTCCGCGCCGAACGCCGCGATGTCGGTGAGCACGATCGAGCAGTTACGCCCCGCCCAGCCGCGCGGAAACGCCCGCGTCGGCCCGTTGAGGTACGCCGGCGTCGGGTCGTACGTGTCGTACGTGTCGTACGCCGGCGGCGGGGAGGGGTCGGGCTCGGGGCGGCCGTAGATGCGCGTCAGCGCGCCGAGGTCGAGGACGGCGATCCGGTACTTCGAGGCCTGGATGATCCGCTCCGTGTGCCACGAGCCGAGCACTCGGGAGACCGTTCGTACCGGCACGTCGGCCAGGCTCGCCAGGTCGCGGTTGGAGATCGGCAGACTGAGCATGGCCAGCGGCCCGTCGTCGGCGCCTTCGCGCAGCACGAGGTCCAAGACCAGGGCCGCCAGCCGGCGCTCGACGGGCTCGCCGGTCAGGACCTGGCCGGGTACGGACGGGCCCGCCGCGGACGGCTCCGGCAGGGAGCGGCCGCACACTTCGGCGCGCCGGTCGTGCCCCTGCCGCTCCAGGACGTCGAGGATCCGCGGGTGGTCCGCGAGAAGGCCGGCGAGGTCCGCGGCGCTCATCTGCAGCGTCTCGACCGGACTGAGCGCGATCACGCTGGCCGACCGCGGCCGGATGCGCAGCATCGCGCGCTCGCCGACGAACTCGCCGGACCCGCGCAGGGCGACCACCCGTTCGCGGCCGGCCTCGTCGACGCAGACCTTCGTCCAGCCGGACTGGATCACCATGACCCGGTCGGCGGGGTCGCCTTCGCGGAGCAGCACGGCGCCCGCGGCGAAGGCCGCCGACCGGGCCCGGGCCGCGAACGCCCGCTGCTCGATACCCGTCAAACCACTCCAGAAGCTGCGCGGGTGAACAGGTACCGCAAAGCAGCTCATGATCGACATCGGATCCCCCTGTGACTCGGTCTGGCCAGACCATCCCCTTGAACGACTCAAAAACCCGAACTGTCCAGACTTTTGAGCAGTTTTACTCTGGGTCTGAGATTCTCACAAGGGCCCAATGGCCCAAAATGCCGAAGAGTGATTGAGCGATCACGCATCGTGCGTAGTCGCCTCGTACAGGTAAATGACTATCTGACGTAGACGACGAAGTCCGCCGAGCGGCCGGCGCCCCGATACGTCACGGTGGCGGTGACCGTGGCCACCCCGGCGCGGACCGTATGGATCGCACCGGCCCGGTCCACCGACACGACGCTCGGCCGGTTGCTGCGGTAGCGGACGGTCATGCCCGCCGGCAGCGACCGGCTCGCGCCCTTCGTGACGTAGCCGTACAGGGTGTCGTCGCTCATCCCCACGGTGAGCTGTGGATCGACGACGGCGCCGGCCGGGAAGAACACCCGGTCGGCGATGCCCTGCGCGCCATCGCCCGACACGACGGGCTTGGCGGTGACGACGGACGGCGCGGGCCGCAGCGCGCCGCCGACCCGGACGGTGGTCTGCTGCCTGATGTCGGCGCTGGAGCCGCCGAGCTGGAGGCCGTACGTCCCGGAGTCGACGACCCACCGGCCCTGGCCCTGGCCTTGACCCTGGTCGAAGAAGGCCAGGTCGGCGACCTTGACGGTGAAATGCACCCGCTTGGTCTGGTGCGGCCGCAGCGAGACCTTCTCGAAGGCGCGCAGCCGCTTGATCGGTCGCTCGAGCGCGGCGGGCGCGTCCGGCGTGGCGACGTAAAGCTGGGCCACCTCGTCGCCGGGCACCGAGCCGGTGTTGGTGACGTTCGCGCTCACGTGCAGGGTGCCGTTGGCGTCGATGTGCTTCCGGTCGACCGTGAGGTGGGAGTACTTGAACGTGGCGTAGCTCAGGCCATAGCCGAACGGGTAGGACACCTGGCCTGTGAAGTACATGTACGTGCGGCCGAGGCTCGATCCGGACGGCCTGATGCCGTAGTCGCCGATGGCCGGCAGCTGCGAGGCGTCGGCGTACCAGGTGAACGGCAGGTGTCCGCTGGGGTTGTACGCGCCGAGCAGCACGTCGGCGAGCGACTCGCCCTTGCGCTGGCCGTTGTACGAGCTCCAGAGCATGGCCTTGACGTTGGGCTCGAAGCTCTTGACGTCGACCTGGCCGACGGTCTCCATGTAGACGACGGTGTTCGGGTTCTTCGCCGCCACCTGGTTGATCAGGTCGGCCTGCGCGCCCGGCAGCGCCAGCGTGGTGCGGTCGACGTCCTCGCGCGAGGTGGTGTTGTCGGTGCCGGCGTAGACGATGACTGCGTCGTAGCCGGCGGCCGCGTCGACCGACGCCTGGTCGACCGTGCCGAGGCCGGCGCCGGTGACGCCGGGCAGGAAGTCGACCGTCGCGTCAGGGTCGATGGCCTGCACCGCTGCCTTGACGCCGTTATAGCCGTTGACCTCCTTGGCGATGCCGGCCGGCCCTTGAGTACTCGAGTAGCCGCCGAGGAACATCGTGGCCGGGTTCGCATACGGGCCGATGACAGCGACCTTGTACGGCCCGGACGCCGGCACCTTGAGCGGCAGCAGACTGCCGGCGTTCTTCAGCAGCACGATGCTCTGGTCGCCGGCCTTGCGCGCCATCGACAGCCGCTCCGGGGTCTCGGTGACGGCGTTGTTGGCGTCGGAGTTCACCCACGTGCCGGGCGCCAGCCGCGCCCTGGCCTGCGCGACCCACGGCACCTTCGTCTCGTCGTCGAACTCGCCGAGCTTGATCCGCGCCGTGAACAGCCGTACGAGCGAGATGTCCATGTCGTTCTCGTTGTACGTGTCGGTCTGCGTGACGATGCCCTGGGTGACGGCGGTGGGCAGCGTGTTCCCGTAGTTGAAGTTGTCGTGGAAGCCGCGCTGGCAGTCGAGGTCCTCGCCGGCGGCGTTGGCGAACGCGTGCCGCTCGATGTTGTCCAGCGGATGCGGATAGCCCGGCGGCTGCCAGTGATGACCGGCCTGGATCTCGAAGATCGCGTCGCAGTCGGAGGTGAAAAAGCCGTTGAATCCGAAGGTCTCGCGGGCGAGCGTGTCGATGAGGTAGACGTCGGCGGCGGCCGGGACGCCGTTCACCCGGTTGTACGCGCTCATGATCGAGGCCGGGTCGCTCTGCTGGACCAGCCCGCGGAACTGCGCGGTGTAGTACTCGCGCAGCGTCCGGTCGTCCATGTCGGACGTGCCGGTGCGCCGGTTGAACTCGCTGTTGTTCGCCGCGTAGTGCTTGAGCGTCGTGCTGACCTTGCGATAGCCCTTGCCCGACGGAAGCGGCCGGCCGCGCTCGTCCTTGCCCTCCATCCCGTTGACGAACTGCGATGCGATGGCCGTCGTCAGCATGGGATCTTCGCTGAACACCTCGTCGTTGCGTCCCCACCGCGGGTCGCGGGCCAGGTTGACCGTGGGCGAGTAGAAGTTCAGGTCGAGGCTGTTGTTCCGTACGACGTCGCGCGCCTCGTCGGAGATCAGGCTCGCCTCCCGGTTCATCAGGCCGGGATTCCAGGTCGAGCCGAGCGACAGATCGACCGGGTACGACGTGGTGTTGATCAGCGTCGGCGGGTTCGCCTGGTCGAGCGTGCCCTCGCGCGCCACCCCGTGCGCGGCCTCGTTCCACCAGCCGTATGCGGCGATGCCCAGGCGTGGGATGGCCGCCGACTGGCTGCTGTTCATCTCGAGGGCCTTTTCCTGCAGCGTCATCCGCGAGACGAGGTCGGCGGCCCGCTCCTCGGCGGAGTACGAACGGTCCAGGTAGATCGGCGTGGCCGAGGGTGCCGGAGCCGCCGGGGCGGCAGCGGCGGCGGAGCCGGCCCACAGCGGCGCGGTCAGCACGATGGCGGCGGAGATGAGCAGACTGCGCTTGGGCATGCGGCTCCCCTTTCGCGACCGGCCGGCCATGACCGGCCCGGGCCGAAGTGGGAGCTCTGTGAACGTATGGCGGAAGATCAGCCGCGTCAACATTTTGTCGCCTGCCACAACAAAATGGCTGGGCGCCCTCTGTCTCGCAGTACGAAACCGGTCCTAAGGATGCGCGGCGGTGAGGTAGCGCTGGGCCGTGGGGCCGAGCCAGGCGATGATGTCGTCCCGCGTCATGCCCACGACGGGGGGCAGCCGCAGGACGAATCGGCACAGCGCCATGCCCATGATCTGCGAGGCCAGCAGCCCGGCGCGTACCGGCGCCTCCGCTGGGTCGGGCGCGAGCGCGGCGGCCAGCGGGAGGACTTGGTTTGCGAAGATCGCCTGCATCTGCTCCCCCGCGGCGGCGTTGGTCACCGCGGCGCGCAGCAACGCCAGGAGCGTCTCGTCCTCTTCCCAGCGGTCCAGGAAGTGCGCGACGAGCCGGGCCCCGACCTGGGCGTGCGGGATGGTGTCGGGGTCGGGGAACCGCAGGTCGAACACGGCCGCCGCGGCGAACAGCTTCTCCTTGTTGCCGTAGTAGCGCATCACCATCGCCGGGTCGATGTTGGCGTCGGCGGCGATGGCGCGAATCGTCGCCCGTTCGTACCCGTCGGCGGCGAAGCGTTCCTTGGCGGCGCTCAAGATGGCCGCCCGGGTGGCGTCGGAGCGGCGCGGACGCGGTTCGGTCGTGGTCATGTCAACAACTGTAGGTCAACACCTGTTGACAAACCAAGGGGCTCGAACCTAGCCTTGTCAACAGATGTTGGCCAACAAGCGTTGGCAGAGGGAGATGTGAGCCATGTCCTCGCGTACCACCACCGATGTACTGATCGCGGGCGCCGGGCCGACCGGGCTGCTCCTCGCCGGAGATCTCGCCCACGCGGGCGTCGCGGTCACCGTCCTCGAGCGGCGCACCGACGCGTCCAACCTGACCCGCGCGTTCGCCGTCCACGCCCGCACGCTGGAGGAGCTCGACGTCAGGGGCGTCGCCGCCGAGCTGCTGCAGACGGGTCAGCGCGTCTCGGCGCTGCGCGCGTTCGGCGCGGTGGACATCGACCTGTCCCGGTTGCCGAGCCGGTTCCCGTACCTGCTCGTGACGCCGCAGTACGAGACCGAGCGGGTGCTGGAGCATCGCGCCAAGGCGCTCGGCGCCGAGATCGTGCACGGCGCGGAGGTCGTCGCGCTGCGCCAGGACGACGCCGGCGTGGACGTGGACGTACGGTCACCGGACGGGGCCGTGCACACGCGGCACGCCGCGTACCTCGTCGGCACCGACGGGGTGCACAGCGCCGTGCGGCACACGCTCGGCCTGCCCTTCCCCGGGCACGCGGCGGTGCGGTCGGTGATGCTGGCCGACGTACGGCTGACCGAGACGCCGAAGCACACGCTGTCATTCAACGGAGTCAGTGCCGGGTTCGCGTTCATCGCCCCGTTCGGCGACGGGTGGTACCGGATCATCGCCTGGGACCGGCACCGACAGCTGCCCGACGACGCGCCGGTCGACTTCGACGAGATCCGCGAGATCACCCGCAAGGTGTTCGGCACCGACTTCGGCATGCACGACCCGCGCTGGCTGTCGCGGTTCCACAGTGACGAGCGGCAGGCCCCGCACTATCGCGTCGGGAGGGTGTTCCTGGCCGGCGACGCCGCGCATGTGCACTCCCCCGCCGGCGGGCAGGGCATGAATACCAGCCTGCAGGACGCGGCCAACCTCGGCTGGAAGCTGGCGGCCGTACTGCAGGGGCACGCGCCGCAGGCGCTGCTCGACACGTACGAGGCGGAGCGGCACCCCGTCGGCCGCATGGTGCTGCGCGGCAGCGGTGCGCTGCTGCGGTTGGCCGCGATGCGGTCGGCGCCGCTGCGCGCGATCCGCAACGTGATCGGCCAGACCGCCGTACGGCTCGGTCCGGTGGGGGGCAGGTTCGCCGGTGCGGTCTCCGGCGTGGCGATCGCCTACCCGGCGCCGCGCGGGGCGCATCCGCTGACCGGTCGCCGCGCACCGGACGTACCGCTGGCCGGCGACGGGCCGGCCCGGCTGTACGAGGCGTTGCGTTCGGGCCGGTTCGTGCTCGTCGCCCGCAACGGTGTCGCCGCCCTGCCGGAGAGGTTGGCGGACCGTGTAGATGTCGTCGCGCCGGCCGGGCCGGGCACGCCCGCGATGCTCGTCCGTCCGGACGCCTACGTCGCGTGGGCGGCGGACGGTGGCAACGCCGACGGGCTCGCGGACGCGGCCACGCGCGACCCGCTCGCGACGATCATCGGCGACTTCACTTAGCGCATATACCATCGGGTGCCTAAGAGGAAGGACATCCGAGTGAACAGAAGCGAACTTGTTGCCGCCGTTGCCGCGAAAGTGGGCAGCGACCAGGCCCAGGCGCGTCGACATGTCGACGCGGTGTTCGACGCGATCATGAGCAGCGTCGTCGACGGCGAACGGGTCGTCGTCACCGGGTTCGGCACGTTCGACCGGGTCACCCGGCCGGCTCGCACAGTCCGCAACCCGCGCACCGGCCAGCCGATCGAGGTGGCGTCGACCCAGGCGCCGCGGTTCAGCGTCGGCCGGACCTTCAAGGAGACGGTTTCTGGCGTCCCGGGTCCCGCCCGGTTGAGCGCCGCGAAGCCCGCCGTCAAGACGGCCACGAAGGTGTCGGCCAAGGTGGACGCCGACGAGACCGCGAACGGCAAGAAGAAGAAAAAGAAGAAGGACGTCCTGGTAGCCAACGGGACGAAGAAGGCCAAGGCCGCGAAGTCGGCCAAGAAGAAGGCCGCCCGCAAGGGCAAGTAGCCGGTTCGTACGGCCGGTTACGGGTTTACCCAGGATGTTCTGACCCCGCGGCCTGCCGGATCACCGGCGGGCCACCGATCACCCGGCGCGGCCCACCGACCGCGAGGTAGAGCAGCACCATGCCCACGATCTGCGCAAGGTGATACACCGAGGTGGGATCGAGGCCCACGCGCTCGGTGACGTCGGGGCTCAGCGCCTGCGTCGCGCCGGCGACGCCGCTGGCCGCCATCGCGATGATCACCGGCCGGGCCATCGGATGGCGGCGGGCCGCCGCCCAGCCCCACAGCGCGAGCACGCTGATCATCGTCAGGCTCTCGCAAGACATGATGGCCGTCACGCCGGCGTGTCCGGTGGCCGCCATGATCACGTACGCGATGATGCCGACGGAGCGCAGCAGCCAGAAGGCCCGGGCTCGGCCCGGTCCGAGGACGTCGGTGACCGTGGCGGCGAGCAGGTACGAAACCGCGACGACGACAAGAACGCTGATCAGCGCCCAGCTGACCTCGCCCGCCCGCGGCCACCACATGATCACACCGTGGTGCACCGCCCCGGCGAGCGCCCCGACACCGGCCCACCAGAAGGACGCCCGCCAGTAGCCGTTCGTCGCCGGTGCGCCGCGCAGCCGCCAGGCGAGCAGCACGACGACGGTGCCGAGCAGAAGGTCGGTAAGCGACTGAGCGGGTTGGGCGAGCACAGATCGCACGCTACCGGACGGGGTATAAGGTGCGACATGATCACTGGCCTGCACACCATCGTCTACTCGACCGGGGCCGAAGAGGACCGCGCCTTCCTCCGCGACGTCCTAGGGCTGGGCTCGGTCGACGCGGGCGGCGGCTGGCTCATCTTCGCCATGCCGCCCGCCGAGCTCGCCGTCCACCCGGCCGACCAGGGCGCCCGCCACGAGCTCTACCTCATGTGTGACGACATCCGCGCCACACTCGACGAGCTACGCGCCAAGGGCGTCACCGTCTCCGACGACATCACCGAGGCGGGCTGGGGCCTGCTCGGCTCGATCAAACTCCCGAGCGGCGCCGATTTTCCCATCTACGAGCCCCGCCACAAGACCGCCATCGACTCAGGCCCCTGATCCACGCCATTACTTGTCTTTACTTGTCTTCCGGTTCTTCGGATCTTTGGGGTCTGCCGGGGTCTTCGGATCCTTGGGGTCTGCCGGGGTCCCCGGGTCTTCCGGGTCTTCTGGGTCTTCCGGGATGACGGGGAGCTTCGCGGTGAGCCGGCTCTGCGAGGTGATCACGCCGCTGGCGAGGGTGAGTTTCTCGCGGCGCAGCGCGCCGTTCTGCCGCAGCAGGTCGTCGACGTCGGCGCGCAGCGCGGTCTGGCGCGGCGCCATCCGCATGTGCACGAGGATGCCGCCGACAGTGATGCCCAGCACGAAGGCGGACAGCAGCGGAAGCCACCAGAACACGATCGAGACGATCACCGCGGCGGCGACCGCCACGACGACGCGGATGTTCTGCCCTGCCCGGTCCAGAGCCTTGTTGACACTCTTGGGAATCTTCACTCCGAAATCTCTCCTCGTCGACTATGTCGCGGTCCGTCTCGACGACGCATCAACTCTTTGGGAGCGCTTGCCTGTTCCAGACCTCGGTGACGATAGCGTCGCGAGGGCCTCCACCAGGATTACCATCTCCGGAAGCATGAAGATCCTGTCGGGGTGATGAACACCGGAACGGCCGAAATGGACGATCACGAGCTTCAGGGGCTGGCGGCGCCGCCCCAGCAGGACGGCGACGACGCGCCGCACCTGCCCGCTGAGCTGTGCCAGCTGTTCGCCGACGGCGGCCCAGGACGCACGCTGTCGGTCCCGCTGCCGCCCGGATCCGTCGTGTGGCCCGATCCCGGGTACCGGCAGCACCGGGTGCCACGACGCCCCGCGCTCTGGGTCAGCGACGAGCCCGCGTCTCCCTCGCTCTGGGCCGGCGTGCGAGCCGAGCACGGCCGGTCGGGCCTGTGGCCCGTGCTGCTGGACGACTCCACCCAGCCGTGGTCGGCCGGCCAGATCGCCCCGGAGCCGGTCACCGACATCGGCACTTACGACGCGGGCGCGTTCATGGCCGAGGTGTGGGCCGATCGCGTGACGGCCGACGACGACCTCGAAGACCTCGAGCCGTACGGACGGCACTGCCCCGGCCTGGCCCCGGCGGGTGACCTGACCGACGACCCCGACGTCGTCGCGGACCGGTGCGCGCACGGCCTGCGGGATCGCGGCCTACAGCTGGGCCTGGCCGTCGTGGAGCGCGGTGCCGACGTTCTCGCCGTGATGGGCTGGCAGGGCGCCATCAACCACAACCCGTGGATCGCACCGCTTTCGGCCGTGCTGCGCGGCTGGGAGGACCGGTTCGGCGTCCGCGTCGTCGGGGTCGGTTTCAACACGCTCGATCTAAGCGTCGCCGCGCCCCCGGTCACCACCCGGCACGCCCTGCACGTCGCCGCCGAGCACTGGGCCTTCTGCCCTGACAGCATCTTCCAGGGCCCCGGCTCCCTCGTCGACTACGCCGCCCAGCTCCGCGGCAACCCCACCTGGTCCTTCTGGTGGGATTAACTCCCGGTCGTGTCCCAGCGGCGGAACGCCACCGTGACGGCGCCCGCCGCGATCTGGTCGAGCACGGCACGCGGGAACAGCATGCATCGATCATCCTCCCTCGCACACGACCCGCTCTACGTCGATGCGATAGGGAGGGTCGTCGGGCTGCCAGCCGGCCACCGAGGGCAGCCCCTCGCTCAGCACCTCGGTGCCCCACTCGACATGGGTGCCGGCGTAGTCGGGCGGCGGCCGCAACTCCAGGTGACGTTGGCCGCCGGGCAAGCCGGGACGCCGCGACTCGGCGAGCGCGATCGGGATCGGCCGCCCGAACAGCGGCCGCGCACCCCAGAATCCCCACATGTCGCCGGGCTCCACGACGACCGTCTCGTCCAGGTGCAGCTCGGTCGCGCCCTCGTCGGCCCACAGCCGCCCGAACAGGCGGACGGCCAGCCCGCGCAGCAGGTTGGTGGCGGCCAGGTCGTACGCGCACGCCACCTGGTCGACGACCAGCTCTGGCAGCCCGAACCGCGACAGGCCGCGCGTGAACAGGCACAGGCACGAACACTCGGTCGGTTTGCCGTCGACCTCGCCGTCGGCGTTGATCAGGCAGTCGACCCCCAGCCACCGGTCGGCCGGGCAGAACCAGTCGCGCTCGCCACCGACTCGCCGATCGGGCGGGATGAGCTGGGCCGTGCACAGGTCGGCCAGCAGCCCGCCCGTGGTCTCGGCGAGCGCCCTGGCCACCGCCCGCACCGCCTGTGCCGCCCGCGGCCGCCGAGCCAGTGGCAGCTCGCTCTCGATCACCAGGTGCCCCGGAGCCGTCAGCAGCCGCTCGCGCTCCTCGTCGTCGAGGACGGCGATCTCCGCGAGCTGGTCACGCCAGATCGAGTCGGCGGCGGCAACGGCCCGGATGCTCAATAACGGGGTGCCGAGCCACTCCAGAGCCTCATCGCCGGGCGGCCCGGTGATCTGGGCGCGTGCCATGGCGTACGGATCCTTCGGCACCTCGTCGGCGGCCACCACGAAGCGGGACGCCGCGGTCTCCGGCAGGGACAGCGAGATGGACATGACCGGCCTCCTCGAGCTCGGGTCGCGCCCCCGCCCGACGCCCGGGCAAGGGTGGTCCCAGCCTCACCGCCCCGCGCACCCAACAGAAGTCGAATCCCATTCTGTGGACAGCGGTGGCTACGCGTCGAGGCCGAGGCGGCGGCGGACCTGATCTGGCGAGGTGAACACCTCTGCGGTCATGCCGACCTCGCGGGCGGCCACGACGTTGCGCTCGCTGTCGTCGAAGAAGATCACATCCCGCGGCAGGACGCCGAGCTGCTCGGCGCTGATCTTGTACGCCCGGGGGTCCGGCTTGGCGACCCCGATCCGGCAGGAGTACGTCAGCGCCGTGAAGTACCGCAGCCACGACCGATGGCGCTCCTCGAACACGGGCACCAGATCGCCGACGATGTTGGACAGCAGCCCCAGCGACCGCCCCTGCCCGGCCAGCTCGGCGACGACCTCGACCATACGATCGTCGACATCCAGCCAGCTCGCCAGGTCGGCCTCGATCAGCGCGTCGACGGTCTCCGGGGCATACCGCACCCCAAGGCGCTCGGCCACCTGCGCCCAGTAGTCTGCGCCCGGCTGCCCCGCGTCGTACGCCGGCCGATCGGCCCAGTAGGCATCCCGGAACGGGACGCTCGCGACGCCGGCCACGTCCTCGATGCGGCGCTTCGCCTCCTCGGTCTGGGTACGGGCGATCACTCCGAAAAGATCGAAAACAATGGCGTGCGGCATGCCATCGACTCTATGTGGACGGCCCGCCGGCGGCGTCCGCATGATCAGCCGGGGCCCGGGACAACCGGGCCCAGACGGTCTTGCCGCCTCCCGGCGGCCACCGCGTGCCCCACCCCTCGGCCAGGAAGTCCACGATGCCCAGGCCGCGGCCGCCGTCGAGAACCTCCGCCGCTCCGCTACCCGCCGCCTCTCGACCGGCCTCGACAAGGCCTTCACCTTGGAGGAGTTCTTCGCCGGCCTGTACGCGGCCATCAAACGCGAGTCCGGCATCCCGTCCGACTTCCTCGAATACACCGAGTACGAGGAGCTGGCCTCATCAGTCAAGGTATACGAGAACTTCCTGGTCACCGGCCTGCTGCAGAACGAGTCGTACGCCCGGGAGGTGCTCCGCGCCGGGCAGCGGGCCGACCGCCTCGACGAGCTTGTCGCGGCACGCATGGCCCGCCAGGAGATCCTGCGCCGCGACGACCCGCCCTGGCTGGTCGTCCTCCTCGACGAGTCCGTCATCCACCGTACGGTGGGCGACCGCGACATCATGCGAGCCCAGTTGGAACGCCTCCTGGAGGCGATGCAAGAACCCAACATCACCGTCCGAGTCGTCCCTGCTGGAGCCCCCATTTATCCGACGGCAGCTTTCAGCGTTCTGGGCTTCGACAACGAGTCCGACCTCGGCTATGTGGTGAGCGAGGGAGGCCTGGGCCAATTGATCGAGCCAGGCTCTCACGTCAGCAGGCTTGGAGTAACGTTCGACCGGATCGGGTCCTTCGCCTTGCTGGTCCCGGACTCAGAGAAACTGATCCGTACGGCACTGGAGAGCATGTGATGACGTTCGACTTCTCGTCCGCCCAGTGGCGCAAGAGCAGCAGAAGCGGCTCTGAGGGCGACCAGTGCGTCGAGATCGCGGGCTTCGATCACGTCGTCGCCGTACGCGACAGCAAGGACCCCGACGGCCCCAAGCTCGCCTTCTCCCGCCGCGAATGGCGCACCTTCACCGCCCAGCTGGGCTCCGACCGATAAGCCCTCGGTATTCGCTCCGTAACTCCATGTATCGTTGGAGGCGCCGATGGAGGTACCGCCATGGTCGCAATGCAGCACCGCCGCAAGGCTACTCACGCGCCTGCGCCTTCGACCACGCCCGCACCCCCCGAGCGGGACGAAGCCGAGGTCGATCCGGCCGACCTGCTGGAGCGTACCTGGGTAGCAGTCCGCCTCGCGGGGTTCAGGGCGGAGGTCGTCGAAGGACACATCATCGTGAGCCCCTGGGCAGCGCGCCGTCACGCACAAGTGGTGGATCGGCTTGTTGAGCAACTGTTCGACGTGAAGCGGGCGAACGGTTGGGAGTTCTATCAATCGTGGGCCGTGCACATTCCGCCTCACCGTGGAGACAAGCGGCTGCCAGACCTCATGGTGGCTCCGCCGGACAGCCCCGAGTACGACGAGAACCAGGCGTACGGTGACGGCGTGCTGCTCGTCACCGAAGTCGTCTCCAAGTTCAGCGCCGAGGACGACTTCGAGAACAAGCCAGACGAGTACGCCCGGGCGGGGGTGCCGCTGCTGCTGGTCATCGACTCGGAGTCCGAGAAGCAGACGGTCACGCTGTTCAGCGATCCCGGGGAGCACGGCTACGCGAACAGACTCACCGTTGCCGCCGGCGACCCCCTCCCGCTCCCCGAGCCCTTCGACCTCGAACTCGACACCGCCGCACTGTTGCCATAGACACTGACACCTCCACACGGGGCGGAGAAGCGAAACAGAGGACGGCCGGCCTGGTGGGACCAGACCGGCCGTTCAGCTTTTCGGCGGGGTCAAGCCGTACGGATTGTCTCGATCTCGATCACCAGGTCGATCTCCTTGGAGACGAGGAGGCCGCCGGAGTCGAGGGGCAGGTTCCAGGTCAGCCCCCAGTCCTCCCGGTTGACCTTGCCGTGCGCGGAGAAGACGGCGCGGTCGTTGCCCCACGGATCATGGGCGTACCCGAGGTATTCGACGTCGAGGGTCACCGGGTGGGTGACCTCCTTGATGGTGAGGTCGCCGGTCATCGTGCCCGTGGTCGCGTCCCACGACACCGCGGTGGAGCGGAAGGTCGCGCGGGGGTGGTTTTCGACATCGAAGAAGTCCGGCGACCGCAGGTGGTCGTCGCGCGTCTTGTCGCCGGTGTGGACCGAGGTCATGTCGATGACCGCCTCGACCGTGCTGTCTTCGGGGCGTTCAGCGATGTGCACCGACGCCTCGACGTTGGTGAACCGGCCGCGGACCTTGGTGATCATGAAATGCCGGCCGACGAATCCGACCTCGGCATGGCCGGCGTCCACCTTCCACTCGGTCGCATCGGGCAGCTCGATGCCGCTGACGGTGCGCGTGGGTGACGCCTTGGTCATGGAATCCACTCCTCCGATAATTATGTGCGTCTGCACGCATCATAGTAGATGTGTGCAGACGCACGCAAATGGCTAGGCTAACGACGTGACCGATGACCTACCGCTGCGCGCCTGGCGAGCGTTCCTGCTCGCCTACAACGCCAGCCTGCGGGCGATCGAGGCCGACGTGCAGCGAACCGGAAAGGTGCCGCTGACCTGGTACGACGTTCTGCTGGAGCTGAACGCCGCACCGGACCGCCGATTGCGCATGCAGGATGTGGCCGACCGGGTCGTGCTGAGCCGGACCCGCGTGAGCCGGCTGGTCGACGACCTGGTCGATGCCGGGCTGGTCCGCAAGGAACCCGATCCCGACGACCGGCGGGCGGTGTGGGCGGTCATCACCGACGAGGGCCGGGCAGCGCTGCGCGAGACCGCGCCCAGCTACCTACGCGGAATCCAGCGGCACTTCGCCGCGCACCTGTCGGAGGAAGAACTGGAGACGGTCGCCCGGTCGCTGACGAAGGTCGCCCATGCGCACCACGCGCTCCCGCCGAAATTCGGTTGAGGCCACGACGGCGAATATGGCAGACACCTCGCTATGCCTGTCATCTCGACATACATCTCCCCCAAGGCACGCAAGGGCGAGGTCAGCCCGATAGCGGGGCGCGGGCTGCGCGCCGTGGCGCCGATCGCCAAGGACGAGGTCGTCGCGATCAAGGGCGGCCACATCGTCGACACCGCCACGCTGGACGCCCTGCCGGAGCGGCTGCGGAACTCCGAGGTGCAGATCGCCGACGGCTTCCACCTCGTGGCGCTGGAGGAGGCCGAGTACGAGCCGGTGATGCTGTTCCTCAACCACTCCTGCGAGCCGAACGTCGGCTTCGCGGGCAACGTCGTCTTGGTGGCGATGCGCGACGTCGCCGCCGGCGAGGAGCTCACCACCGACTACGCCCTCTTCGACGACACCGACGCCACGATGAACTGCACCTGCGGCACCCCGTCCTGCCGCGGGACCATCCACGGCCGCGACTGGCGGCGCCCCGACCTGCAACACCGGTACGGCCCGTACTTCTCCTGGTACCTCCTCCGCCGCTTCCACCCCTGGCCACCGTAGGCACGGCCAGCCTTATGGACGCCGTGCGCGTACGTAGGAAGGGGCGAGCCGGGCGGTTTGGGCCTCATGGGTACCCGCAGCCCGTTAACCTCAGCGAACACTCTGTGTTCGCCTTGGGGGCAGGGTGCGTCCGTACGATCGTTAGATTGCGTGGGAACCCTGCCATCGTGGAGCTGCGCTGGGCCTTCCTGCCCGCTCTGATCGCACTGGCCGCGTCGCACTATGTCCTGGCGGCGATCGCGCTGCGTGCGGCTGCCGGGCGGCGGCTACCCATGAGCGATGCGGTCATGACCCAGCTCACCGCGGCCGCCGCGAACCGGGTCACGCCCGGCGGGCTCGGCGGTTCGGCGGTCAACGTGCGATTCCTCACCTGCCACGGCATCCCTCTGCAGACCGCGATCACGGCCGTCGCCGCCATGCACCTGCTGGGCGGGCTCGCCGACCTGCCGATGATCGCGGCCGTCAGCCCCTGGGTCGGCGGCAAGGTGCTCGCGCGCCTGTACGACACCGCGACCGATCCCCGCGTACTCGCGGTCGTCGCGGTCGTGGCCGTCGCGGCACTCTGCTGGCTTCGCCGCCGGCCCAGCGGGCTCAAGCTGGGGGGCGACCAGTGGGCGGCCGCCCGCACCGGGCTGACCGACCTGATCCGCCGGCCGCAGGACCTGATCGTGATGATGGTCGCGTCGGCCGCGACCACGCTCTGCATGGGCATCGCGTTCGCCATCAGCGTGCTCGCCGTCCCGGGCGCTGCTGATCCCGACCAGGTCGGCGCTCTGATCATCGCCTATCTCGTGGGCGGCACCGTGGGCGGTCTCGTGCCGATTCCCGCCGGCATCGGCTCCACCGAGGCCGTCCTGGTCGCCGCCCTCGGGGCCGTCGACGTCCCCGCCGGGCCCGCGATCCAGTCGGTGCTGCTGTTCCGCCTCATCACCCACTGGGCACCCGCTCCGATCGGCGTGCTCACCGCGCGTCGCGCCCTCTTCCGGCGCCCCCGCCCGGCCCCTACGCCGCACGCCGAAGAGGCCCTTTCCGCGGGCTGAGAACGCCCGGGCCCTTGGTTCGCGCTGCCAGAAAACGGCGGGGGGCATTGGCGACGGATACCCGAGACCACTCTCACACCCCGCTCTTTCGTCATCGAGCCCTTCTTCATGGCGCATTGCGGCGGGTCCTTGTCCCCAAATCGAAAGAACTCCATGCGCAAGCCCGCGACGACCGCGATCCTTGTGGCCGCAGCCGGTGTCACCGTGGCCGGAGGCCTGACTGTGGCGGCCGCCTCCGACGGCGGCTCCCACGACATCAAGCCCGCCTCCGACACGGCGGCGGTGTCCCATGGTTCGTCGAAGCCGGGCGGCGTCTCGACCGCGACGTCCTCCTGGGACCCCGAGACCGCGTCCGGCAGGCCCATGTCGTACAAGACACTGGCCAGCCCGTACTGGCCGCTCGGCACCAAGGTAAAGATCGCGTACGGCGGTAAGAGCGCCACCGGCGTGGTCGAGGACTTCGGACCGGCCGAGTGGACGGTCGCCCAGCACAGCCCGCCCGCGATCATCGACCTATCCGAGAAGATGATGGCCGACCTGACCGGCGACCGGTCGAACTCCGTGACGGTGAAGTTCCAGGTGCTGTCGTTCGGCAGCGGCGGCCGCTATGTGAACTCGGGCACCGGCCACTGACCTCGCTTGGGGCAAGTAGGCCAAATAGCCGACCCCCTACGGGCCGCGCGGACACTACCCCAGCCCGCGCGGCCCTGCCCTATGCGCGTCACCCTGCGCTATATATCTGTACGATCCGCGGCCGCCAACAAGATTCACGCTTCTTGTCCGCTCCCGGCCGCCGCAAGATCTTCCCTCTCCGGCCGGATGGCCGTACGATCACTCGGTTTCACGCTGTGGCCACGGTTCATCACCGGGAGGTCGTGCCATGCGGCAACGACAGCATCGTCGTCTTCTGCTCTCTCTCCTTTCCACAGTGGCGGTACTGGTGGCGGGGTCGGTGGCCGGTTCAGGGGCCGCCGGGGCCTCCCCCAGCCCACGGCCGACTCCCCCGACGGCCAAGCGGCAACTCGACACGTTGGGCCGGCATATTCTCCAAGGCCAGCAAAACAACGGGCCGAGCACCCTCGCGGAGGAGGGCGGCAACGAAGAATCCGGCGGCGAGGTCCTCGAGGCGGCCATGCAGTGGGCGGAGGCCCGTACGTCACCCGGCGTCGAGGTGCCGGGCGAGGCGCTGGCCGAGGCCAACGCGGCGGCCGCCGCTCTGCCGGTCAAGGGCGGTCGCTGGTCCGAGGTGACCACCGGTCCGTACGACAACGACGCCCCCGGCTTCGCCGACCCGGTGTGGTCGAACTACGGCGCCGGGTGGGGACTGGTCTCCGGCCGGATGACCGCACTCGCCACCGACGGCAGGTGGCTATACGCGGGGGCCGCCGACGGCGGGGTCTGGGTCTCCACCGACCACGGCCGGCACTGGCGCCCGTCCTTCCAAGACAAGATCACGATGTCGATCGGCGCGCTGTGGGTGAACCCGGCCGACCACTCGCTGTGGGTGGCGACGGGCGAGGCCAACACCAACTCCGACTCCTACACCGGGCAAGGCGTGTGGCGCTCGACCGACCACGGCCGCTCCTTCAGCCGAGTCGGCGGCACAGAACTGACGAATGCGCAGGTATTCCGGCTCCGGGCGAGCAAGACCTACCTCTATGCCGCCACCAGCCGCGGGCTGTGGCGACGCTCGCTGTCCGCGCGGCAGACCACGGCCTGGACGCTCGTCCTCAAGCCCGACCCGAACCCGGACAACTCGCCGTACCGCCAGTCGATGATCACCGATGTGGTCGTACGGCCGAGCGCCCCTTCGACCGTCCTGGCCGTCCTCGCCTGGCGGGAGGGCACGCCGTACAACGGGTTCTATCTGTCGAAGAGCGGCGGCGCGCCCGGAAGCTTCGCGCGGATCGCCCCGGCCGGTCTCGACAACAGCGACATCGGTCGTACGTCCCTGGCATACAACCCCAAGGGCGACAAGCTGTACGCGGTGATCCAGTCGCCGAACTACCTGCTCAACGGGCCGCCCGCGCCCGCCCAAACCACCATCCTCAAGGGCGTGTACGTCTCGGCGAACGGCGACCCGAACGGCCCGTGGACGCAGGTCGCCGACGCCGCCAAGCTGGCGGCCTCCGGCTCCGCGCTGGACTTCCCGTCGACGTACGAGCCGGGCGTGCAGGCCTGGTACAACGAGTACATCGAGGTGGACCCGAAGGATCCCAAGCACCTCTACCTCGGCCTGGAGGAGATCTTCGAGTCCAGTGACGGCGGCACGACCTGGCACGCGATCGGGCCGTACTGGAACTTCGGGCTCCCGTGCTTCGAGGCCGGCGGGCCGACCAACTGCCCGTTCACCACGCACCCCGACCAGCACGCCGCGGTGATCGGCAGTGACGGCACAGCGTACTTCGGCAACGACGGCGGGGTCTGGACCAGGCCGGCCGCGCTGCGGAACGCGGTGCAGTGGACCGACCGCAACCGTGACCTGCACAGCCTTCAGTATTACTACGCCGAAGCCGGGCGGGCATCGGCTGGACACGGCACCAGTATTTGGGGCGGCATGCAGGACAACGGCACCGGCCTGCTGATGCCGACCAGCGACACGATGGTGTCGCCGTTCGGCGGTGACGGCGGGGACACGCTCGTCGACCCGGCGAACGCCGACCGGGCGGCGGTGGAGTACGTCGACGCGTCGATCGCGATCACCACGAACGGCGGCCGGACCGACGGCAGTACTCCGGCGTTCCGGCTGATCTCCCCGGCGTGCGAGTGGAACCCGACCCTGCCGGGCTGCGACCCCTCGCCGCGGTTCATCACGCCGTTCGAGCGCGACGTGAAGTCGCTCGGCCACTGGATCACCGGCGGCCAGTTCGTCTGGGAGACGGCCAAGGGCTTCGACACCGTGTGCGAGGGCACGACCTGCGACTGGAAGGCCGTGTACGACACGGGCGAGGGGCACTCCACCACGGCGGTCGAGACCAACGGCGGCGTGAGCTACGCGGGCTGGTGCGGGCCCTGCAACCCGCTCGACGAGGAGGGCACCGGCTTCGTCCGCGGCCTGGCCACCAACTTCGGCGGCACCTGGCACGCGATCACGGCGCCGAACCTGCCCAACCGGTACGTCGCGGCGCTCACCACCGATCCCGCGAACCCGGCACACGTGTACGCGGTGTTCAGCGGCTTCTCGCGGCACTGGATCCCGGACGCCGGCGACGGACACGTCTTCGAGTCCAAGGACGGCGGCACGACCTGGACCGACATCAGCGGCAACCTGCCGGACCTCCCCGGCGACGACCTCGTCGTGTGGCAGCACCACCTGGTCGTGGCCATGGACAACGGCGTGTTCATCGCCGATGCCGCCAGGCCCGGCAAGTGGTCCGTCCTCGGACGGGGCCTGCCGAACGTGGTCGCGGCCGACCTGACCCTGTACCCGGACGGCAGGCAGCTGCTGGTGGCGAGCCACGGGCGCGGCCTATGGAAGGTCGGCATGCCTTAACAGCGGTTAAGGACCTATTGCACGGAATCGCAATAACGTTACAGTGCGTAACGGAGAGAAAGCGGCGCGTTGGAAGGTTGGTTATCGCGCAAATGTTATTGCCCCGTGATCAGGGCCTTACCTTGGGACTCATGTCCATCTTGCCACTTTGGTAGCCGCGCGCATCGAGAGGCGCATAAGCTCCGACTGCTGCGTCCATCGTGTTCCCGAAAGGAAAGACGGTGTCGAGGCGTAAACACAGTGGAGGCGGCTCGTCGCTGCTTGCCAGGGTCAACCGCATCAGTACGGCTGCCCTGGCGACCAACGTCGGGCTGTGTGTCGTGCTGTGCGCGATCATCGAGCGCATGGCCGTCACCACCTTTGGTGTGCGCGGAGTCGTGGCCGACGCACCCGGTGTGCCGGTGGAGCCGTCCGACCGGGTGGAGCCACCGCGGGCGTCGCGTGAGACTCGTGCGCCGATCCGGCTGGCGGCGCTCACCAGCACCGTCCGGCAGCAGGCACTGATTCAGCGCGGTGAGCTCGCACGACGGACGTACGGCACGAAGACGACCGGTCAGCCGATCGTCGCGCGTACCCGGTCCACCAAGACCTGGACCTTCGGCTCCGCAGCGCTGCCACCGCCCAAGGGCAGCCCGGCGATGCCCGACGTGTCGCTGTACCTGGCCCACGTCGTGGGCAACCGCTGGCAGGTCGCGTTCGCCGGCACGTCCGCGTTCTCCAAGCTGCTGCGTACGGCGCCGACGGCGATCATGCCGACCACTGAGCGGCAGCTGCTGGTCCGCTACAACTCGGCGGCGAAGCCGGCGACGGCCACCCCCCTCATGCTTCCGTGGAAGCAAGGGCAGCCCTGGTCGCTGGTCGCCGACAAGTACGGCGTCGGGTTCAGCGGCGGCGACGGCAAGGTCATCGCGGCCGCCGACGGACGGCTCTACCGGTTCTGCGACACGCCCACCCGTGGCGGCCTCGTCATGTTGATCCACGCGAACGGCATGGCCACGGAGTACTACCAGCTGAGCGGACAGCCGCGCATCGCGGCGGGCAGTCTGGTCAAGCGCGGCGCCTACCTCGGCAAGGTCAGCAGCGACCGTCCGTGCGGCGGCGGCACCAGCGAACCGCAGGTGCGGTTCGCGCTGCGGCACGCCGACAGGGTCGTGACCATCGCGGGCCAGACGGTCGGCGGGTGGACCTTCCACGAGGGCACCGACCTCGACTCCTACGTCGCGGTGCACAACGACCAGCAGGTCCTGCCCGGCGAGGACGTCGTCAACCTGGGCATCCCCGGACTTCCCAGCGTGCCGGGCCTGCCGGGGGACGGGAACGGCAACGGCGACGGGGGGAACGGCAATGGAAACGGGAACGACCCGTCCGGACCGCCGACGCTGCTGCCCTCGCCGGCCAAGGCCGGCCGCTCGGTGAACAGGGCATGACCCTTAAGCGGCTGACGGTCTTCGCCGTCGCGGTCGTGGTCGCCGTCGGGATGTACCCGGTGGTGAACACCTACCCCGGCGCGCACGCGGTCGCGATGATCCAGAGCTTCCTGCTCTTCTATGTGGGCGTCGGCGCCTTGCTCGCGTTCACCGGGGCCGTGGTCTGGGGCCTCCTCGCGACCGAGCGCTTCGTGCCGCCGCGCTACCGCGTCATCTCCCAGGGGATCCACCGCGGGCTCGGGCTGCTCGGCCTCGGCTTTCTCGGCGCCCACATCGTGCTGCAGATCATCGCCGAGCACGCCACGGTCATCGACGCCGTGGTGCCGTTCCTCGACACCCGCGACCGGCTCGTCGCCACCGGCGTGGGCACGATCGCGAGCGATCTGTTCATCGTGGTGTACGTCGTCGGCCGGATGCGCGCCCGGTTCGTCGACGCCGCCCGGCCTTGGGTGTGGCGGGTGATCCACGGCATCGCCTACTTCTGCTGGCCGCTGTCGATCGTGCACGGCCTGACCGCCGGGCGCGCCGCCAAGACCTTTGTGACCGTGAGCTACGTCGTGTGCCTGCTCCTGGTCGTGCTCGCGGTACTGATCAGGTTGTTCAGCGCGGGCCCGAGCACGCGGGCCGAGCGCCTCATGAGCTTCGACGACGCCGACGACACGCCGCCGCGGCGGCCCGCGAGCGAACGCGCCGCGGCCGCCGAGCGTGTCAACGGACGTTCCCGCGCCGAACGTCCCGTGAACGGCAGGCCCCGGCGACGGCCCGGCGACGAGGCCGGACCGCGCCCGCGTTCGGCGCCGCCCGGGCGCGAACGACGCCAGCCGCCGCGCGAGCCGGAACCGCGGCGCGGGCCCACGCCATCGCGTGACCCCGGACCGCGGCGGGAGCCGACGCCGTCGCGCGACCCGGGCGCGCCGCTGCGCGAGTACACACAGCCGGGCGCGCCGCTGCGCGAGTACACGCCCAGTCCATCGCGCGAGTATCCCCGGCCGCCCCAGTACACCCCGCCCCGCGAGTACACGTCCCCGCGAACGGCGCCGCCGGAGTACACGCCGCCGCGCGAGTACACCAGACCGCGGGTGCCCACCGGGTCGTACGAACAGCCGATACCGTCCGTACCGCGGCCGGCCGGCGGCGTCCCGGCCCCTGGCGATGCGCGGTCGCGGGAGAACCTCATGTGGACCACCGGTCCCATGCCGGCCGTCCCCGACTACACCGCCCCCCAGGCGCCCATCCGGGAGACGACCGATCCGCAACCGCGCGTGCGCGGCGCCACCGGGCCGCAGCCAAGCGTCGGAACCGGGTCGCAGCCAAGCGTCGGGACCGGTCCGCAACCGCGGGTCGGCACTGGGGCGCAATCGCGAGTCGGGACCGGGCCGCAGCCGCGGGTCCGCGACGCCGTCGACGACGACCTGGACCTCGGCGACGAACGGCCGCGCCTGCTCGATCGACTGCTCCGGCGCGACTGGCTCGACTCGGACGACGGGTTCTTCGGGCGGCGGAGCGACCGTGCGAAGCCGCCCGCGGCGCCCGACCTGGAAGAGATCGAGTTCTGGGCTAATCTCCGCGCTGAGACCTCGGTCTGGATCAGAAGGGGGCGACGATGACCGCGACAACCGATGTGGAAATACCCCAGGGCGCGTCGCTCGGGCCGCCCCGGCTCACTCGGGGCCTCGATCGGCTCGCCCGGATCAACCGGCAGGGCCATCGCCGCATCCACGGACGCTCGCCGTACCTCTCACTGAGTCAGGTGCTCGCCATCGCCGAGGCCGTTGACCTGCGGGGGCGTGGTGGCGCCGCGTTCCCTTTCGCTCGCAAGATGCGCGCCGTCGTCAAGGCGGCCGAGTCGCGCAACGCTCGTACGGTGGTGCTGGTCAACGCCACTGAGGGCGAGCCGGCCAGCTTCAAGGACAAGATGCTGGTCGCCCGGACGCCGCACCTGGTGCTCGACGGCGCCATGATCGCCGCGACCGCGCTGCGCGCGCAGGAGGTCATCTTCGGCGTGATCCAAGGCGGCCCGGCGGAGCAGTCGCTCAAGGACGCCGTCGAAGAACTCGACGTACGCGGCAACATCCGCATCGTGCGGCTGCCCGAAGGGTTCGTCACCGGCGAGGGCGGCGCGCTGGTGCGCGGGGTCAACGGCGAGATCCCGATCCCGCCCGGCCGTAAGGTGCGCGCCGCGGATAGCGGCGTCGACGGGCTGCCCACACTGCTCAGCAACGCCGAGACGTACGCCCAGCTCGCCATCCTCGCCCGGCTGGGCCCGCGCCGCTACCGAGAGCTGGGCACCGAGAAGGAGCCCGGCACCACCATGCTCACCATCGGCGGCTCGATCGTCGTCGAGGTGCCGGTCGGGGTGCCGCTGGCGGAGGTGCTCAAGCGGTGCGGGATCGGCATCGGCCAGGGCGTGCTCATGGGCGGCTACCATGGCGCGTGGCTGTCGCCCGAGAAGGCCGCGATCGCGACGGTGTCCCGCGAAGGCATGTCCAAGGTCGGCGCCACGCTGGGCGCCGGGATCGTCGTGCCGCTGCCCGCCGACACCTGCCCGATCGGCGAGGTCGCGGCCGTCGCGGCGTACATGGGCGAGGAGTCCGCCGGGCAGTGCGGGCCCTGCTACCTGGGGCTGCCGGCCATCGCCCGTTCGGTGGCCGAGCTCGCCGAGGGCCGGGCCGGCGACGAGACGCTGATGGCGATCAGGCGGGGCTCGCAGCGCGTGAAGGGGCGCGGCGCCTGCCACCACCCCGACGGCACCACACGGTTCATCGAATCGGCCATCGAGGCGTTCACCGCCGACGTCAATGCGCACCTCGACAACGGCACCTGTGGACGCCCCGTGAAAGGCGTGCTCCCGCTGCCGGGCCGGAAGACACAGGTGCAGCTCACCGTGGACTGGTCGCGCTGCGACGGCCACGGCGTGTGCGCCCTGGTCGTCCCGGACCTGCTGCGACTCGGTGCCGACGGGTTCCCCGTCATCTCCAACACGCCGGTGCCCGACTGGCTGGAAGAGGACGCCCGGCACGCCGTCGCGATGTGCCCGGCCCTCGCCCTGCGGCTGTCGGCCTGACCCGCGTCAGCTGCGCTGGATGTAGCCGACGAGGTGCTCCCGCTCGGTCTCCAGCTCGTCGATCGTGCTCTTGACGATGTCGCCGATGCTCACGATCCCGGCCAGCCGCCCGTCGCGGAGCACCGGAAGGTGCCGGATGCGGTGTTCGGTCATGACCCTGCGCAGCTGGTCGACGTGATCGTCGAGGCCGCAGGTCCGTACGTCGGGGGTCATGATCTCCGAGACGGGACGCGCCAGCAGGGAGTCGCCGCGCAGGTGCAGATGCCGTACCACGTCGCGCTCGGAGGCGATCCCCGCGATCGTCATGTCGTCGGCCGACACCACAACCGCCCCGATGTTGTGCTCGGCCAGCACGGCGAGCAGCTCTCGCACGGTGGCATCCGGGCGCACGGTCGCCACCGAGTCTCCTTTGGTCCGCATGATGTCGCGTATCCGCATGACACTCCCGAGCGATGGACAGCCTTCCTGACACGGTCGCATGCTTGTGCCTTCGTGAAAAGGTGGGATAACCGAGGCTTTGCCACATCCGTAAGTCTTCGCACGTCGGAGGGCGGCCGCCGTTAGGGTGACGTTCCATGACGGGATCTGTGCTGACCGACGTCATGGACGCGGGCTGGGCCGCGGCGCTCGAACCGGTGGCGCCCCGGATCGCCGCGATGGGCGAGTTCCTGCGCGCCGAGGTGGCCGCGGGTCGCCGCTACCTGCCCGCCGGCGACCGCATCCTGCGCGCCTTCCAGCAACCCTTCGACGCCGTACGGGTGCTCATCGTCGGCCAGGATCCCTATCCCACGCCGGGGCATCCGGTGGGGCTCAGCTTCTCGGTCGCGCCGGACGTACGGCCGCTGCCCGGCAGTCTGATCAACATCTTCCGCGAGTACCGCGCCGACCTCGGCCACCCGGAGCCCGGCAACGGCGACCTCACGCCGTGGACCGAGCAGGGCGTACTGCTGCTCAACCGGGCGCTGACCGTCGAGCCGCGCAAGCCGGCCTCGCACCGCGGCAAGGGCTGGGAGGAGATCACCGAGCAGGCGATCCGCGCGCTCGCCGCCCGCGGCAAACCGCTGGTGGCGATCCTGTGGGGCCGCGACGCACGTAACCTCCGGCCGCTGCTGGGCGAGACACCATGCGTCGAGTCGGCCCACCCGAGCCCGATGTCGGCCGACCGCGGGTTCTTCGGATCACGGCCGTTCAGCACCGTCAACCGCATGCTCGGACAGCAGGGCGCCCCGCCCGTCGACTGGAAGCTGCCTTAGGCCTGTTTCATGAGCCCGTCCGTCGCTAGCGGCGACGGCCAGCAGGACAGCGGCTCATGAAACAGGCCTTAGGCTCGGTTCATGCGAATCGGCGTCGTCGGAGCGGGCATCCTCGGCCTTGCCGTCGCGCGTCGCCTGGGCCAGTTGCGCCCGGACGCCACGGTGACCGTCCTCGACAAGGAAGACCGGATCGCCGCCCACCAGACCGGCCACAACAGCGGCGTCGCGCACGCGGGCCTGTACTACGCGCCCGGGTCGCTCAAGGCCAGGCTGTGCCGCCGGGGCATTGGGCTGCTCAAGGACTACTGCGCCGAGCGCGGGATTCCATACGACGAGTGCGGCAAGGTCGTCATCGCCCGTACCGACGCCGAGGTGGGTCCGCTGCGCGAGATCGAGCGCCGCGCCACGGCCAACGGCGTGCCGGGGCTGCGCTGGCTGTCCGGCGCTGAGCTGCGCGAGATCGAACCGCACGCGGCCGGGGTGGCGGCGCTGCACTCGCCGCAGACCGCGATCGTCGACTTCGTCGCCGTCGCCCGTGCGTACGCCGACGACGTGACGAAGGCGGGCGGCGCCGTACGGCTGGGGTTCGACGTCACGGGGATCGGTGCGAACACGACGGTCACCGTCCATGCGGCGGGCGACACGCTGGAGTTCGACCGGCTGGTCGTCTGCGCCGGGCTGCAGTCCGACCGGGTGGCCCGGCTGGCCGGCGATACCGACGGGCCCGCGATCGTGCCGTTCCGCGGCGAGTACTACCGGCTCGTGCCGGGGCGCAGTGATCTGGTGCGCGGCCTGATCTATCCGGTGCCCGACCCGCGTTATCCGTTTCTCGGCGTGCACTTCACCCGGCGCATCGACGGCACGGTCGACGTCGGCCCCAACGCCGTGCTGGCGCTGGCTCGCGAGGGATACCGGCAGCGCGACATCGTGGCCCGCGACCTGTGGGAGACGCTGCGCTGGCCGGGGTTCCGGCGGCTGGCGGCGCGGCACTGGCGCACCGGCCTGCGCGAGATCTACGGCTCGGTGTCGAAGGGCGCCTTCGTACGGGCGGCGCGCGGCTTCGTGCCGGAGCTGACGACCGCCGACGTGGTGCCCGCCCCCGCCGGGGTACGGGCGCAGGCCGTCGACCCCGACGGCTCGCTCGTCGACGACTTCCGGATCGGCCGGCGCGGGCCCGTCGTGACCGTACGGAACGCGCCCTCGCCCGGGGCCACATCGTCGCTCGCCATCGCCGAGCACATCGCCGACCAGGTCCTCGCCACCGAGTAACCATTGACTTACTAGACTCGGCACGAGCAAGATCGGCCTCGACATCCGGGGAGACCCATGCTCGACCTGGCCACCGTCCACGAGGCCATCGCGGCCGCCGTACCCGATCGGGACTGCCTAGTGTGGGGAAACCGGCGCCGCACCTGGCGGGAGATGGCCGAGCGGAGCCGGCGGCTGGCGCAGGTCCTGCACCACCACGGCCTGGGCTGCCGGGGCACCGTCACCGAGCCGTGGGAATCGCCGCACGACCATCTCGCCCTGTACCTGCACAACGGGCCGGAGTACCTGGAGGGACTGCTCGGCGCGCACCGGGCCCGGGTCGCCCCGTTCAACGTCAACTATCGGTACGTCGACGACGAGCTGGCCCACCTCTTCGCCGACGGACGGCCGGCGGCGGTGATCTACCACGCGCGATTCGCGCCGGCCCTGGACCGGGTGCTGTCGGCGCCACGGCCGTTGCTGTTGCAGGTCGCCGACGAGTCCGGCCACCCACTGCTCGACGGCGCCCTCGACTACGAGGAGGCGCTGGCCGCCGCGGTGCCGGATCCGCTCGACGTCCGGCCGCGCCCCGGCGACCTGCATATCCAGCGAGGACGCCTTCCTGCCCGGCCCCGACGTGGCCGTGCTGAGCGCGGACCGGTCCCGGCCGCAGTCCCCCGGCGAGGAGGAGCTGGGCTGGCTGGCCCAGGGTGGCGCGATCCCGCTCGGCTACCTCGGCGACCCCGGCAAGACGTCCCGTACGTTCGTCACGCTCGGCGGGCGGCGGCTGTCGATCGCCGGCGACCGCGCCCGGCTGCGCGCCGACGGCCGGATCGAGGTGTACGGACGGGAGGCCACCACGATCAACACCGGCGGCGAGAAGGTCTTCGCCGAGGAGGTCGAGAAGGTCATCCGCGGGGTGCCCGGCGTCGCGGACGCGCTGGTGGTGGGGCGCCCGAGCGAACGCTGGGGCCAGGAGATCGTGGCCGTCGTGGAGCTCACCACGGAGGTCGGCGACGACGATCTGCGGGCCGCGTGCGCCCGGCACCTGGCCCGGTACAAGATCCCCAAGTCCTTCGTCCGCGTTGAGCGGGCGCCGCGGCTGCCCAACGGCAAGGCCGACTATGCCGCCGCCCGCGCCGCGACCCAGCGGCCGGCGGCAACCTGAAGGGTTATTCGGCCGTCTTACCAGGCATCGAAGTCGCCGAAATCGGTCGTACCAGGCAGAGGCGCGGACTCGTCCGGCGAGATACCGTCGCGGGTGACGGGGGCAATCGGAGGTGGTCGCCCAGTGGATGCTCAGGGGCGGGTGGCATCGGCGAGACCGCTGCGGGCCGGGGATCCGACCACGGTGGGGGCGTATGCGATCCAGGGCCGGATCGGCGAGGGCGGCATGGGCACGGTCTACCTCGGCCGCGCCCCGGACGGCCGCCCGGTGGCGGTGAAGGTCGTCCGGTCCGAACTGGCCGACGACGCCGGGTTCCTCGCCCGGTTCCGCGACGAGGTCGTCAACGCCGAGCGGGTGGCCTCGTTCTGCACGGCCCAGGTGCTCGACCACGGCGAACTCGACGGCCGCGCGTTCATGGTGACCGAGTTCATCGACGGGCCGTCGCTGGCGGAGTACGTCGAGCGCAACGGCGCGCTGTCGCCCGGCATGCTGCACGGCGTCGCGGTCGGGGTGGCCGCCGGGCTGGTCGCCATCCACGCCGCGGGGCTGGTGCACCGCGACCTCAAGCCGCGCAACGTCTTGCTGTCGATGTCCGGGCCGCGCGTGATCGACTTCGGCATCGCGCGCGCCCTCGACGTCACCACGGGGCACACCATGACCGGGCAGTTGATCGGCAGTCCCGGCTGGATCGCCCCGGAGCAGATCGAGAACCACGAAGTGACGACCGCGGTCGACATCTTCGCGTGGGGCTGCCTGATCGCGTACGCCGGCAACGGGCGGCACCCGTTCGGCGAGGGCCCGTTCGCCATCATGGCGGCGCGGATGCTCCAGTCCCAGCCGGACATCGGGTCGCTGCCCGCGCCGCTGGACGGGCTCGTCCGGGCCGCGCTGGAGAAGAATCCGCGGGCCCGGCCGACCGCACAGAGCCTGCTGCTCACCCTCATCGGCGGCCAGGCCGGGGACTCGGCGGTGCAGACCAGCCTGAGCCGGTCGTGGTCGCCGCCGCCCGCGGCCGGCTTCGTACCGATGCCGCCACCGATGCCACCGCCAGGGCCGAGGCCGGGGCCCGCGCCGCAGCCCCTCGTCACGCCGATGGAGATCCCGACGGAGCCCGCGCCGCACGACCTCGCGGCCGCGCAGACCCGGACGGAGCCCGGCCGAAGCGCCCTGCCGCAGGCAACCGCGGACGCGCCGACGCACCCGCCGCAGCCGATCGCCCCGGACCGGCGGGCCAGGCCGCCCCGTCCACGGCGCACCGTCGCGCTCGTCGCGGGCGGAGCCGTCCTCGCGCTCGCCGCGACAACCGCCGGCGGGCTGGCCTTGAAGTCGGCCCTGAGCGACTCCGCCGACAAGGGCCGCACCGGGAGCGGCGGAGGCGGCGGTGCCCCGGAGGGGGGCGTCACGGAGGCGGCGGCGAGCGCGGCGCTGCCCACCGACCCCATGCTCGTCCGCGAGGACCGGTCCCCAGGCTGGCCGAAACAGTGCCACGGGTCGATCGCCGTGCTGACCCCCGGCGCGAACACCGCGCCGAAGCGGCTGCTGCCCGACGAGCAGTGCGACACGCTGCCGCGGTGGTCGCCGGATCGCAAGCGCATCGCCTTCAGCCGGACCAAGGGCACCAGCGCCGAACTGTATGTGATGAACGCGGACGGATCCGGCCTGCAGAAGATCACCGATGTCACGAAGTCAACGCGTACGTCCTGGTCACCCGATGGCCGGAAGCTGGCGTACGCGAACAGCGTCGGCGAGAACCGGGAGCTGTTCATCATCACCATCGGGTCGGCCAAGCCGCAACGCGTCACCTTCTCCGACTCCACCGAAGGTGGACCCGACTGGTCCCGCGACGGGCGTCACCTCGCGTTCTGGAGCGACCGCGACGGCGTACAGCAGATCTTCACCCTCGACGTGAACCAGTTCGGGAAGCCGTGGACCAAGGTGACCTCGGCGCCCAACGGAGCGGACGACCCGATGTGGTCGCCGGACGGCAAGCGGATCGCCTACACCTGGGTGAATCAGAACCGCAAGAATGGCATCTGCGTTATCGACGGCAACGGCCACAACAACCGTCATCTCACCGACGAAAACATCCTCGACATGGACCCCAACTGGTCGCCCGACGGCGCCTGGATCGTCTTTGCCCGCGGCGCGGTAGAGACTCCGCGGCTGTACGCGATCCGCGCCGACGGGACCGGTAAGCCCCAGCGCTTGTCGCCTCCGTCGGAGGACGTCGGTCACCCGAGCTGGACCTGATCGCGCGCTGTGAGAAACTGCGCCGTCGATCCGCGGTCGGCTACGCAGTGCGGCTGGCTCCGCCGTCGGGCTCGATGCCGTGCTGGCGCAGCAGCGCTCTGAGCCGCACGACTTCGTCTCTGAGCTGCTCGTACTCCTCGAAGAGCCGGTCGAGGCCGTCGCGCAGCACGTCGACGGGCGGATGGCCGCCGCGCATGGTCCACATGACCTCGTCGACGAGGCCGGCGAGATCGACTCCCAGCTTGACCAGGATCTGGCAGGCCAGCCCCTCGCCCTCGCGGATCAGCGCGAGCAGCAGATGCTCGGTGCCGATCCAGCTGGTCGACAGCCGCCGCGCCTCCCGCTCGGACAGGGCCAGCACCTTCTTGGCGCGAGGCGTGAAGGCAGGGCTTCCCGCGCCCGGCTCGGTGCCGCGCCCGACGATCGTCAGGATCTCCTGGCGGACCGCGTCGGCGTCGACGTTCACGTGGGTCAGCGCCCGGGCCGCGAAGCCCTCGGCCTCCCGGATCAAGCCGAGGAGCAGGTGCTCGGTGCCCACGTAGTTGTGCCCGAGCTCGCGGGCCTCCTCGCGCGCCAGCTCGACGCTGCGCCGCTCGCGCGGCGATCTGCAGGGCTCCTGCTCGCCCCAGAGCCTGCTGATTCTCTTGCGCACCCCGGCCTCCTCCTTGTGGCTCCGGTAGCGGTCGATCCGCGCGCCCAGCCAGGACGCGGCATCCCGCTGGCTCAGCGAACCTGCCGAGAGTCCCCGGACGAGGTCGCGCAGCGCCTCGGGCCGGTCGATCACCAGCTCGCGGCCGTTGAGCGCCAGAAACTGCAGCGTCGCGACGACCGCCACCTCGGCGTTGCGCGTGGCCAGCGGACGATGGTGAAGCAGGGCACGCAGCAGCCGGGCGGCTGCCTCCTCGGGCGGCCCGGCGCAGCGCGCCATGGCCACCGCCCGCCCCGCGACGTCGAGATCGACCAGGTCGAGCGCCGCGTCGGGGTCGAGCTCGAGCACCCGCGCCGCGACAACGACGAGATCGGGCACCTCGAGGGGCCTCATGCGGTCTCACCCCGGTCGGCCACGTCAACGGAGTCGGCGGCACCGGGCTCGTCGCGGAGCATGCGCAGCGCCTCCGCGTGCCGGGCCAGGTTGTCGTCGAGCAGCCGCAGGAACCTGCGGTCCTTGCGGCGCCGCTCCACCAGCTCGGCGATCGCCTGCCGAGCCACATCGGACACTGTGCGGCCCTCGACCTCGGCGACAAGAGAAAGCCGCTCGGCCAGCTCGGGGTCGAGCCGCAACACCATGTTCTTCGTGCGTTTGGACATCGTGATATCACGATACCAACCAAGCATCATCGCCGGAAGCCCAGTTGACCTGAAGCATGGTTGAGGTTGCAGGCTGGAGCCGCGAAGAACGAAAGCCGATCGGAAGAGAGCTCATGCGCGCGGTGTGGTTGAAGGAGTTCGGCGGGCCCGAGGTGCTGGTGGCGGGCGACGCGCCCGACCCCGTGACCGGGCCCGGGCAGGCGCTGATCGAGGTGGCGTACGCCAACATCACCTTCGTCGAGACCCAGTTCCGCGCCACCGGTGCGGGCCCGTTCGCGGGCGAGCTGCCGATGATCCCCGGCAACGGGGTGGGCGGCGTGGTCGCGTCGGTCGGCGCCGACGTCGACCAGGGACTGGTCGGCAAGCGGGTGGTCAGCAGCACCGGCGGCTCGGGCGGCTACGCCGAGCAGGTCGCCGTCGACGCCGCCGGCCTCATCGAGGTGCCGGACGGGCTCGCACTCGACGTGGCCGTGGCGTTGCTGGCCGACGGGCGGACGGCCACCATGCTGGTCCGAACCGCCGCCGTACGGGCCGGCGACCGCGTGCTCGTCGAGGCGGCGGCGGGCGGGGTGGGCACCCTGCTCGTCCAACTGGCGCACGCCGCCGGGGCCACGGTCGTCGCGGCCGCCGGCGGCCCCCGCAAGCTCGGCGTGGCCCGCGAACTGGGCGCCGACGTCGCGGTCGACTACCGCGCGCCGGACTGGCCAGACCGCGTACGGACGGCCGTCGGGGCCGTCGGGGCCGTCGGGGCCGTCGACGTCGTCTTCGACGGAGTCGGCGGCGATATCGGCACGGCGGCGTTCGAGCTGCTCGACCGCGGCGGCCGGATGGTCAAGTACGGCCTGGCCAGCGGAACCTGGACGAACATCCCCGACGCGGCGTACGCCGACCGTGGTGTGACCCTCGTACCGATGCCGCGGGCCACGCCCGGGGAGCTCCGCGCGTACACGGCGAGCGCGCTCGCCGAGGCCGCCGCCGGCCGGCTGCGACCGGTGATCGGGCAGCGGTTCCGGCTGGAGCGGGCGGCCGACGCGCACGCGGCCATCCAGTCCCGGGCCACCGTCGGCAAGACTCTCCTGGAAGTGGACCGGTCACCCGGGCCCGCTCATAGGCCCCGTCCGTCGCGAGCGGCGACGCACAGTAGGACAGCGGGCCTATGAGCCAGGCCCCAGACCGGCGTCGGCGAGCAGGTCGGCGGCCAGCGTATCCACCCGCTCCGTGGGGAGGCCGCGGCCGGCGAACCAGGCGCCCACGTTGCGGACGTCACGCTCGAGGAACTCCCGCCCGCGCGGGTTGCCGATCACGTCCACGATCTGCGGGACGTCGATGATGACGAGCTCTCCTTCGTGGACGAGCACGTTGTACGCGGACAGGTCGCCGTGTGTGAGCCCCTCCATGGCCATGATCGACAGACTGTGCCCGAGCTGCGCCCAGAGGTCCTCCAGCTCCTCGGGCGACGGCCGCAGCTGGGCCAGCCGTGGCGCGGCCGAGCCGTCGGGCGTCCCGATGAACTGCATGAGCAGCTCCGTGCCGAGGATCTGGATCGGGTACGGCACGGCCGCCCCGACCTGCCAGAGCCGGCACAGCGCGGCGAACTCGGCGTTCGCCCACTGCCCCGCGATCGCCTCCATGCCGAAGGCGGTGCGCTTGGCGACGGCCCGGTTGATCCGCGACTCCCTGACCCGACGGCCTTCGAGATAGCCCGCGTCGCGATGGAACATGCGATGCTCGGCGTCCCGGTACCGCTTGGCGGCCATCAGCGTGGACCGGCCGGCGCCCGGCACGCCCCGCTCGACGAGAAAGACGTCGGCCTCCTTGCCGGTCTTGACGATGCCGAGCTCGGTGTCGAGCGCGGCCAGTTCGGTGACCAGCCAGTCCGGGTACGGCCGCGGACCGCGCTCCCCGGCGGCCGACGCGTCCCACGTCGACCACCGGGTTCCCGCGGATGGGGAATGCGGATCGGTGGCGTTCTCGGCGCGCGGCCCCGTGGCGCGCCGGGCGTACTCCGGGTACAGCTGGTCGAGCTTGTGCTCGCCGACGACGGCACGGCCGCGGCGGTTCTTACCGCCTGGCGGTCGCATGCGGACGAAGTCGCCGTCGTTGTTCGTGCGCTTCGGCACTGGTGGTCTCCTGCGTCAGGATGCGCCCACCAGATGCGTCAGCGTGCTACCGACCGGCCGGTGGGCTGGGCGAAAGGGAAGGCGTCTGGCGCGCACACGAGGGCGCGCCGCGCAACCGCGGCGATCATGGCGTCACGCCTCCTTCCACTCCGCCGGAGCTCACTCCCGGCACCGTGGCGATGGTGTCCCGGCGACGGCACGTTTCGCAACCGATTTATCGGCCCGCCAGCTCCTCGTCGCTGTATTTGTCGTGGTGGCGGATCCAGTTCATGATCCCGTCGTCTTCCTGGCGGCCGAGCGGTGTCAAGTCGAGCCAGTTGAACGTGCTGAGCAGGATGTCGCCGGAGCGCGCGTACCCGGACCACGTGTGGAAGACGCGATCGCCGTCGTGCAGGAACACGCTCATGCCGGGCAACTCGCCCTCGAAGTCGACGGCCTGGTAGTTGTACTCGGCCAAGCCGCGCTCCTGGTCGAGCGTGACGTGGAAGTCGTAGTTGAAGTCGCCGCCGTACGAGGAGTAGAACGGCACGTCCGTCCAGCCCATGCGCTTCCGGAACCCGGCGAGCTTCGGCCACGGCCCGCGTGACACGGCGGCGAGCGTGGTGTGCGCCGCGTGGAGGTGGGCGAGATGGGGCACGGCGTCCATGAGGAACGAGCAGCTCGGGCAGCCTGCGTCCAGGTCCCACCGCCACATGAAGTGGTAGACGATGAGCTGCCGGCGCCCCTCGAAGAGGTCGAGCAGGCTCGACTTGCCGTTCGCGCCCTCGAAGACGTACTCCTTGTCCACCTCGACCATCGGCAGCTCACGCCGCTGCGCGTTCACCGCGTCGCGCGCCCGCGTGGCCGCCTTCTCCTTGGCCAGCAGCTCTTTGCGGGCGGCCAGCCACTCGTCGTGGGACACGATCTTCGGAAGGTCCATCAGTCACTCCTGTGATGACAATCGAGTTCCCTTCAGTGGGGTTAGACCCTGCGGGACGGCGAAAGTCATCGGTGACGCGACCGGAAACTCAAACGACTATGGCGTTGAGCGCCGCCGGGGCGGCCGCGGCCGTACCGTCGTAGGCCTGCCACGCCGCGGCCAGCCGCCGGACCGCCTCGGTCAGCCGGTCGCGCGACGTCATGAAGTGCAGCCGCAGGCAGGCGTCGCTGCCGCCGAGCGAATCGACCGAACCCCCGGGCAGGACGGCGACCCCGTGCCGCATCGCGACCTGCGCGAACGAGGCGCCGTCGCCGTACGGCAGCCGAACCCACAGCGTCTGGCCGCCGAGTGCGGGCGGGCAGTCCCACGACGGCAGCCGCGCGGCGAGCTCGGCCCGCAGGTGATCGTGGCCGACGCGCAGCCGGGCGATCTGCCGGTCGCGAAGCGCGTCGAGATCGGGCAGCAGCGCGGCCGCCGCAAGCTGCGCGGGCACGTCGGTACCGAGATCGTGGATCGCCTTCAGCCGGGCCAGCCGCGAGATCAGCGGCCCGGACGCGCGGATCCAGCCGATGCGCAGGCCGCCCCAGACGACCTTGCTGAGCGAGCCAACGCTGATCACATCGCCGAATGCGGCGAGCGGCTCCGGTGGCTGTCCGGACAGCGTGAGGTCGGCGAGCGCCTCGTCGTCGACCAGCGGCACATCGGCCGCCGCGGCGGCCTCGACGAGCCGGCGGCGGGCGAGCGGCGGCAGCACCGTGCCCGTCGGGTTCTGGTAGGTCGGGATGACGTAGGCCAGGGCCGGTTGATGGTCGGCCATGACGCGGGCGGCGGCGTCGACGTCGAGCCCGGACGGACCGACCGCGATGGGGTGCAGCACGCCCGTCGCCTCGCGGAACAGGTCGAGCGCTCCCGGGTACGTCGGCGCCTCGACGAGCACGGGGTCACCGGGCGCGATCAGCAGCCTGGCCAATAGCGAGAGCGCCTGCTGGGCCCCGGTCGTGACCATGATCTGCGCGGTTTCGGTCGGCAGGCCGCGGCTGGTGTAGCGCGCGGCGATGGCGGCCCGCAGCGCCGGGTAGCCGGCCGGGTGGTAACCCAGGTCGGCGGCCGGCAGCGCGATCGAGCCGTACGCCTCGGCCAGCTCGGGCGGTGGCCCGTCGGGCGCGGCGCAGCTGAGCAGGATCACCCCGTCCGGCGGCTCCAGCAGATGGAGGAAGAGCGGGTTGGACGTGCCCACCACCCGCGACCCGGCGCTGAGGATCGCGGGCGCCACCCGGGTGCCGCTCCCCTGCTGCCGTACGATCTTGCCCTCCTGGCGCAGAGTGTCGTACGCGGCGACCACGGTCGTCCGGCCGACGGCGAGGGCGGCCGCGAGCGTACGGTCCGGCGGCAGCAGCGTGCCCGGGGCGAGCATGCCGTCGTCGATCAGTTGCCGGAAGCGGGCGGCCAGCAGCAGGTAGAGCGGACCGCGCCCGGCCGACCAGCGCCCGAGCTGGCCGACGAGCGACTCGATTGGTTCCATAGACAAACCAATATCGCGGCATTGGTCCTGTTAACGCAATCCATTCCACGGAAAGACTGGCCGCATGAGCCTTCATCCTGAGACCCGGACCGTCCACCTTCCCACCACGCAGCCGGTCGGCAGCAGGCCGGTGGGCGTGCCCCTCTACCAGCAACACCAGTTCTCCTTCGACAGTGCGGACGCCTTGGCGGCGGCGTTCGACGGCCCGGACGGCGCCTTCTTCTACAGCCGGCTCGGCAACCCGACGGTGCGGGCCCTCGAAGACGCCGTCGCCGATCTGGAGGGCGGGACCGGCGCGCTCGCGTTCGCCTCCGGCATGGGCGCGATCAACACCGTGCTGCGCGGCCTGCTGAGCTCGGGCGACCACGTGATCGCGCAGCGCTGCCTGTACGGCGGCACGTACGCCACGCTGAACGATCTGGCCGAGCGGTGGGGCGTCGAGGTGACGCTCATCTCCGGCGGCGACCCCGCGGAGGTACGGGAGGCGCTGCGGCCGCACACCAAGCTGCTCTACCTGGAGACGATCGCCAACCCGACGACGCAGGTGGTCGACCTGCCCGCGCTCATCGGCGAGACCGCCGGGCGCGAAATCGTCCGCGTGGTGGACAACACGTTCGCGTCGCCGCTGCTGTGCCGGCCGCTGGAGCACGGCGCCGACATCGTCGTGCACTCGGCGACGAAGTACCTCGGCGGGCACGGCGACATCCTCGGCGGCGTGGCGGTCTTCGGCGCGGCCGGGCTGCGCCGTCATCTCTGGGACCACGCCACCGAGATGGGCGCGTCCACCGACCCGTTCGCGGCATGGCTGACGCTGCGCGGCATGCAGACGCTCGCGCTGCGGCTCGAGCGGCAGTGCTCGAACGCGCTCACGCTGGCCGAGCGGCTGGCCGCCCATCCGGCCACCACCCGCGTGTACTACCCGGGTCTGCCCAGCCAGCCGAGCTACGAGATCGCGCAGCGGCTGCTGGCCGGCGGGCGCGGCGGCGGCGTGCTGTCCTTCGACCTCGCCGGGGGCCGGGAGGCCGGCCGCGTCTTCACCGAGGCCGTACGGCTGGCCCTGCTCACCCCGTCGCTCGGCAACGTGCAGACCCTGGTTCTGCACCCCGCGAGCACCTCGCACCGGCAGCTGGACGCCGAGGCGCTGGCCGCGGCCGATATCGGCGAGGGCACCGTGCGGGTGGCCGTCGGCATCGAGCACCCCGATGACCTGTGGGAGGACTTCGAACAAGCCCTCGCCAAGGTCGCCTGAGCTTCCTTTGGGCCTGGACAGGTGTCCAGGCCCATGGAGTACTCTCAACCTAGCGATTGCTTGTTTTTCGCGCCCGAGGAGGCTCCAGGACATGATCGAATTCCATCCCGTGACCCGGAACATCGGGGCCGAGGTCACCGGCGTCGACCTGAGCAAACCTCTGGACGAGGAGCAGGTGGCGACGATCCGGCAGGGCCTGCTCGACCACCTGGTGCTCTTCTTCCGCGACCAGCACATCACCGACGACGAACACGCCGCCTTCGCCAAGCAGTTCGGCACGGCGAACATGCCGCCGATGGACACGTCGGGCAGCCCGATCCATGTGCTCGACCAGACCGATCCCAAGGGCGAGGGCGGCGACTCCTGGCACAGCGACAACACGTTCATGAAGACCCCGCCGATGGGGTCGCTGCTGCGCGCGGTGCTGCTGCCCGACGTCGGCGGCGACACGAACTGGGCGAACATGTACCTCGCGTACGAGTCGCTGGCCCCGTCGATCCAGCGGCTGTGCGACGAGCTGTACGCCGAGCACGACCTGACGATGTCGGTGACCAAGGCCATCGAGAAGGGGCACCGGATGGACCTGCGGGCGATGCAGGAGAAGAACCCGCCGGTGATCCACCCCGTCGTGCGGATCCACCCGGAGACCGGGCGCAAGGCGCTGTTCGTCAACCGCAGCTCGGTGACCCGGCTGATCGGCATGTCGCGGCGCGAGAACGAGGCATTGCTGCCGATGCTGTTCGACACCGTCCGCGACCCGTACTTCCAGGTCCGGCTGCACTGGCGGGTCGGCACGCTGGCCTTCTGGGACAACCGGCCGACCCAGCACTACGCGGTGGCCGACTACTCGCAGCGGCGCAAGATGCACCGCGTCACCATCAACGCCCCCACCGAGATCGACAACGGCGTGCCGAAGGGCCCGGACGGCGTGACGGGCGCCGACGCGCCCGCCGAGAACGCCGCCGCCCGCTACCTCTGATCAGGACGCACCCCGGGTCCCCTGGCGTGCTCGTGCAATCGGGCGCCACCGAATCGCACGAGCACGCCAGGCGCTTATTTCTTGGGTTTCGCCGTCGGCGAGCTCGACGGGCCGGGCGTGCCGCTCGCGTTGGGCAGCGTCGGCACCTGGCTCGCGGCGTCGTCGCTCTGCCCGGACGCCGCCTGCTGGGTGACCTTCCAGCCTCCCGCGTCCTTGGCCAGCGACAACCGGAGCAGCGCGTTGGAGCCGTCGTTGGTGCCCTGCGGGGTCTGCAGCTTGATGTCCACCAGGATGACCGCGGTCGCCAGCCGGCCGTTGACGTCCCCTACGTACACCTTGCGGACCGTGGACTCCATGACCAGCTGCGGGTTCTTGGCGAAGACGGTCGGCAGGTTCGGAACCGTGTCCTGCTTGTAGGTGGCGAGCAGGTCGCCGCCGAGCAACGCCATGTTCCGGTCGATCGTCTGCTTGTACGTCGCGGCGGTGTAGTCGAACGCGGAGTCGCCGTACGCGCCGGCCACCTTGGCGACGTCGCGGCGGTCGTCCTGCTCCGCGGCGAGCCGGGCGGCCTGCCGCCACTGCCAGATCGCCACCGTGGCCAGCGCCGCGATCAGCACGATCACCAATGCGGCGGTGGTACGCGACGAGCCGAGCAGGGCCCGGAGCCGCGACGGCTCGGGCTCCGGGCCGCGGGACGGCTTGGGCCTGCGGGCGGCCGCGGGCTTCCGCGCCGGCTTGGCCGGTGCCGCCTCGTCGTCTTCCCCGGCGTCGGCTTCGTCGTCGGCTTCGTCGTCGAGCGTGTCCGTGTTTTCCAGCGCCTCCGCCTTGTCGAGCGCGTCGAGGACTTCATCGAGGTCTTCGCCGTCGTCGTCATCGTCGATGACCTCGATGACCCGGACCCGCCGTACCTTCTTCTTGCCGGGACCCTCGGCGGCGGGGCGCCCCTTGGTCGACTTGGCTGTCACTGCGATCTCCTCGGGGGTGGGGGTCAGTCCTTCGCGCGGTTCCGCCGCGACAGTACGGGCACGGCACCGACCAAGACCCTGATCAGCACCAGCAGTGCGAGCACCGGGGGAACGTAGACTAGCCAACCCGGCGGACCGGCCGCCGAGTCATGCGAGGTGTTCCGCGCCGCGGCCGACCGGCTCGCCTTGTTCCGCTGCGCGGTGTGGTACGGGTCCACGGAGCTGGGGTCGCCGCCGGCGAACTGCGCCTGCTTTCCCGCGCCGGGGTTGCGGCCGTCGGCGCAGGACGGGATCTTCGCGACCGCCGGCTGTTTCCGCGGGTACTTGTTCTCGAGGGTCGCGGGCGTCCGCAGGGTGACGACGAAGGCGGTGTTCAGCACCTCCTGCCCCGGGGTGCCGGCGATGATGCTGTCGAGCACGTGCAGCAGGGCGGGCGCCTGCACCAGCACCTGCCGCAGCTCCCGCAGGTGTACCGGGGTGGCCAGCGCGGGGAAGAACGAGCCGAGCGCGTCCAGCGAGCAGTCGATGTCGGGGCCGGCCTTGGCCAGCAGCCGGTTGACCCGGTCGACGAAGTCCGGCCCCCGGTCGCGCAGTTTGGTGAGATCGCCGCGTACGTCACGCAGCGCCCGGGTCAGCAGGGCGAGGTTGTCGACGCCCTCCCCGAGCTCGCCGCGGTGCTGCGCGAGTACGTGCGTGATCGTGGTGAGGTCCTTGGTCAGCCCGTCGAGCAGCTCGGTGTTGCCGGCAAAAGTGCTGGTGAACTCGTCCGTACCGGCGATGATCTGCCGCAACGAGTCCGAACGCCCGTCGAAGCCGACGGCCAGCTCGTGCGTGAGGATCCTGGCGTCGTTGGGGTCGATGGCGCTGACCGCCCGGTTGACGGCGCCGAAGAGGTTTCCGTACTCCGGCGGCACCGACGTCTGGGACAACGGGATCACCGTGCCCGGCCGCATCGGCGGCGCGGTGCCCCGCCCCGGCGCGGGGGTCAGCTCGACGACGGGCTCGCCGACAGCGGACTTGTGCGCGGCGGCGGCCCGCGTGCCCTGCGGGATCGATACCCCGCGGTCGATGTCGAGGTGGACCACGACCTTGTCCGGCTGCAGCGTGACCGAGTCGATCTTTCCGATCTTCAGGCCCAGGTAGTCGACCTCGAAGTTGGGGTGCAGACCGGGCGACGAGGCGAACTCGGCGGTGATTCGGTACGGATGCTCGATGAAGTCGAACTTGACGACGTTCTGGAACGCCCAGACCACCATGATCACGCCGATCACGGTGAAGGCCACCAGGTTGACCAGGATCCGCCTGTTCACTTCCGGCCGCCCCCCAGGATCGGGGCGACCCCGCCGCCGAGGATGTCGTCGATGTCGGGCAGTGCGTCCTTCAGATCGTTGGGCACATGGCCGGGCTTGTTCGAACCGCCCCCGTTCGGGAGCACCACGACCCCGCCCGGCAGCTGGAACTTGAGGATCGGGTACATCAGCAGCTGCCCGTCGTACGCGGCACGCGGCAGCTTCGACTCGAAGGTCACCAGCCCGTTGATGAGCCGGGTGAGCCGCGCCCGCTCCCCGCCGAGCTGGGCCACGACCGGGTCGAGCCGGCGGATCATGGTCTTCAGGCGCAGGATGCGGCCCTCGAGCACCTTGTCGTTGAGCAGCCGGGCCGTCCGGGTGAGCTGCTCGATCGTGCCGAGGATCTTGGCCTTGTTCTCGTTGAGCAGCCGGGTCGTCCGCGCCAGTTCGCCCGGCGCCCGGGACAGCTCGTCGTCGCCGCCGGCCAGCGACCGGCCGAGCTTGCCGAGCTGGTCGACCGCCACGCCGAGCTGCCGGCGCTGCTGCCCGAAGATCGACAGCAGGGTCGTCGACTTGGCGAGCGCGGCGTTGAGCTGCGGGCCATTCCCGTTGAGGGCCGTGGCGCCGGCGTCGACGATCGTGCCGACGTCGTTCTCCGCCACCGCCTCGATCAGCGGGCCGGCCTTGCCGACCACCTGCTCGAACTGCGGCTGCTCGCTGGTCCTGGCGATCTCCTGACCGTTGGCGAGGAACGGACCCTTGGTCATGTCGGCGCCCGGCGGCAGGGTCAGCCGTACGAAGTTCTCCCCCAGCAGTGACGTCACCGCGATCTCCGCCGAGGTGCCCTGCGGGATCTTGACACCGTTCTTGATCGACATGGTCACCTTGGCCCGGTACCCGACGAGCCTGACGCCGGTGACCGAGCCAACCTTGACGTCCGATAGCTGCACGCTGTGGCCGACGACGAGGTTCTGCGCGTCGTCGAAGGTCGCGGTCAAGGTGAGGCCGCCGTGCGGGGCCCCGGC
This sequence comes from Streptosporangiaceae bacterium, assembly GCA_036555725.1. Lineage (GTDB taxonomy): Bacteria > Actinomycetota > Actinomycetes > Streptosporangiales > Streptosporangiaceae > CALAED01. Next base: position 103,961 of record DATBKU010000040.1, read on the forward strand.
CGTACGGACCGAGCAGCCCGCGAGGGTCGTGAGCAGCGCGACCAGCAGGGTGGTCACCAGCGCGGCATGCCGTTTCACTTGCCACCCCCGCCCACGATCAGCCCGCTGCCCTGCCACGGGCAGTTCGAGTTGGGTTTCGGCAGCGGGCAGCCGACCTCGTCGCTGTCGAGCAGGCTCTTCAGCCAGGTCCGCAGGACCACGTCGGTGCCGAACCGGATGCGCAGCGACTTCCCCTGCGGGTCGTAGGCCTGGATGAGCGCGCCGCCGATGCCCGGCAGCCCGTGGAGCAGCATGCCCAGCTGCTTGGCGTCGCCATTGAGCGTGAGCGCGACCCGGGTGAGGACGGCCAGGTCGTACGGCAGCTGACCCTGGTACTTGCGGATGATTCCGTCGCCCTGCCCGGTCAGCTGGAGCACGCCCTGGATGAGCTGCTGGATATCCTGCCGCTCGCCGCTGAGCACCTGGGTGGCGGTGCCGAAGTCGCGGATCATCGTGCCCAGCACCTGCTCCCGGCCGCGGACCACGCCGGCCAGCCGGCTCAGGTTCTGCGCCACCGCGAGCAGTTCCTTGTCCTGAGCGGCGACGTTGCCGGTCAGCCGGGCGCCCTGTTCGAGTGCCGCGTTGAACTCCTCGCCGTTGCCGTTGACCGAGCTCGCGACCTGGCCGAGCGCCTTGCGCGTCTTGGTCGGGTCGAGCGCGTTGGCCAGGTTGGTGAACGCCTTGAGCGCGTCGTCGGTCTCGACCGGCACGTGGGTGCGCTGGATCGGGATGACGTCGCCGGTCTCCTTGGCCAGCCCGGGCCGCCACGCCGGATGCAGCACGAGGTTGCGCTCGCCCACGAGGTTCAGCGGCACGATGGACGCCTGTACGCCTCTCGGCAACGGCACGTCCTCGCGGATGTGGAAGTCGACCCGGATCTGGTCGCCCATGCTCTGCACCCGGTCGACCAGCCCCACGTCGGCGCCCATGATCTTGACCCGGGACTTCGGGTAGAAGGATCGGGCCTTCGGAAAGTACACCGTCATGTGCCGCTGCTGGTCGGCGGGTTCGAGCACCGAGCAGCCGCCGAGCGTGAGGACGGGAACCAGGAAGACCGCCAGGGCGACGATCGCGCGTCTCATCGGTGCTCCCCGCTCGGCCTCGCTCATCAGGGTCCCCCTTGCTTGGGCGTGGCGTTGGGGCCGAACGGCTGCAGTGGCCCCACGCCCGTGATCATGCCTTCCAGCCAGGGACCGTTGCCGCGGATGTTCGCCAGCTGGCTGAACGTCGGCCCGAGCAGCGCGAAGTCGGTGTTGAGCGCGTCCATGTTGGGCTGCAGTCGCGTGGTCAGCAGGTGCAGGTCGTCCAGCAGCGTGTTGAGCTCCCGCTGGTTCCGGGAGATGACGGTGGTGAGCGTCCGTACGGTCTGATTGCTCTGCCCGATCGTGGCGGCCAGCTCGTTGCGCCGCCGGACCAGCGCACGCAGGAGGATCTCGCTGGAGTTCACGATGCGGACCAGCTCGGCGTCCTTCGCGGCCAGCGTGCCGGTGACCGTCTTGCTGTTGGCGATGAGCCGCTGGATGTCCGGGTACTCGTCGTTGAGCGTGGTGGACAGCACACGGAAGTTCTGCAGCATCTGATGCAGCTTCTGGCTGCTCGGCGTCTTGATCTTCGTGGTCTCGTCGAGCAGCTTGTTGATGGCCTTCTGGTCGAGCGAGCCGGTGATGCGGGTCGCGCCCTCGATCGCGTCGGTGACGGTGAACGGGACGCTGGTGCGCACCAGCGGAATACGCCGCCGGTCCGCCGGCAGATCGGCCATGTACGGCCGGCCGACGGGCCCGGACAACCGCAGGTACCGGCCGCCGAGCAGCGTGGACGTCGCCACGTCGGCATGGGTCGCACGGCCCAGGTCGATGCCGTCGTCGACGGTCCAGGTGATGACGATGTGGCCCTGGCCGAAGTCGGGCCGAACCGAGGTGATCTGGCCGACCTTCACCCCGGCCACCCGGACGTCGTCGTTCCGCTTGAGGCCGCCGGTGTCGGTGAACACCCCGCTCATCTCGTAGCCGCCCCGGAACAGCTTCAGCTGCCCGACCGCGAAGGCGAAGGCGCAGGCGGCGGCAAGCACGGCGATCGTCACCACCGCCACCACCCGGCGGTTGGCGTCGCGGAGCGAGCCGATCCGGAGCATCAGCCGCCTCCCCGCAGCATCGACCCGAGCCGGGCGAGGTCCTTGGGGGACGGCTTGGCGATCCGCTCGCGCGGATCCTGCTGCGGCAGCACCATCGGGAACGGGCACGGGCCCTCGACGATGTTGACGCACATCACGTTGACCCGGGTGAAGTGGCCGCCGTTGCCGGCCGCGAACAGCTCCCGCAACGTCAGCGGGAGCCGCTGCACCATCGTCTCCAGCTGATCGATGTTGATCCGCGCGGTGTCCGTAAAGCGGGCGAGGTTGCGGACGATCCGGCCGAGCTGCTGCTCGTTGCCGCCGAGCACTTGGTTGAGATTCGTGGTGACGCCGGAGACCTCGACCACGGCGTCATCGAGCAGCCGGCTGTTCTTGGCGAACACGTCGGTGAGCTGGGCCAGGTTGTCGACGCTCTGTGCGATCTGCCGGTCGCGGCGCGCGATGGCGTCGCTGACCGTCGTGTAGTCCTTGGTCATCTGCTCGATGACCTTCTGCCGCGCGGCGAACGTCTGCAGCAGGCCGTCGAGGTTCTGGATGAGCAGGTTGACGTTGCCCTCGTTGCCGTCGAGCATCGTGGCGAACGCGCTCAGCACCTGGTTGATCTGGTTGGGGTCCAGGCTGCGGGTGAGCGGGCCGAGGCTGTTGACGATCTCGCCGAGGTCGACCACCGAGCGAGTGTGCGGCACCCGGGCGCCGTCGGCGAGCATGGTCCGGCTGCGGCCCGGCTCCAGGTAGATCATCCGCTGGCCGATGAGGTTGCGCCAGCGTACGGCCGCGGTCGAGTCGGCGGGCAGCCGTACGGTCTTGTCGACCTCCATGCGCACCTCGGCCTTGCCGTTCTTGACTTTGATGCTCTTGACCTGGCCCACGGGCGCCCCGGCGACCTTGACCTTGTCGCCGGCGAGCAGCCCGGTGACGTCGTCGAAGGTGGCGACGAGCGCGTAGCGATCGTTGAAGCTGGTGCCCAGGATCTGCCCGGCGATGAAGAGGGTGAGCAGCAGCGTGACGGCGGCGAAGACGGCGAACCGGACCAACGCGCCGCGCTCCGGGCCGCGCCCCTTCTTGCTCCTCGCCACCCAGCTCATGCGTCGCTCGCCCTTCTCGCGCGCTCCGCGGACGGGCTTGTTCCTCGCCTGTCCACTCCGCCCGCTCGGCGGACTCGCTCCGTGCTCATGGCGTCCTGCACAGGTCGATCAGGGCCGCGCAGACGTCGGACTGGAAGTAGTTGTGTACCTGGGCGATCTCCGTGCCCTGTGGGCCGGGGACCCGGATGAGCCGGGAGATGCCGCCGAAGAAGCCGTTCAGCGCGTCCAGCAAGACCGGGACGTTGCGCAGCTGCTCGTACTGGACGGCGATGATGCCGCTACTGCCGTCGATGAGCTGCCCGATGCTGGTGCCGTGCTGGTCGAGCGTGTCGCCAGTGCGCCCGGCGAGCTCGGAGACGCTGTCGAGCAGCTGCTCGATCTTGTCGGGCCGGTCGGTCAGCACCGGGGACAGCCGGTTGAGGTCGCTCGTGATGCCGACGAGGGTGTCGCCGCGGCTGCCCAGCGTGTCCGACAGTCGCTCGATGTCCATGAGCAGCAGCTGGATCTCCGCGCGGTTGGCGTACGCCAGGTCGATCAGCTTGCCGCCGTTGCCGACGATGCGCCGCAGCGCCGGACCCTGCCCCTGCAGGCCCTGCGAGAACGTGTGCAGCACGGTCGCCACATCCTGCGGGTCGATCGCCGAGGTCAGCCGGTACGTCGGCCAGGCCGTGTCGGCGAGCTCCTGCGGGTCCTTGGTCTTGGCGATGACCCCGCCGTTCCGCAGGTACGGGCCGGTGCCCTCCCCCGCCCCGAGGTCGAGCACGAGGTCCTTGGGCCCGAACACCGACACCGGCTCGATCCGGGCCGACGTGGTGTCGGGCAGGCGGATGCCTCGGTCGAGCCGGAACCGCACGACCGCGCGGCCGTTCCGGTCGAGCGTCACACCGTCGACCCCGCCGACGGTGACGCCGCGGATCTTCACGTCCGAGCGATGATCCATGCCCTGCCCGGCGCGCCCGAACGCGGCTGTGTAAGACGTCGACCCCGGATGCGACGGCGCCGCCCCGGCGAACGTCAGCAGCCCGCCGCCCACCAGCACGGCCGACCCGACGGCGCCGAAGACAAGTCTCGACCGCTTGGAGAGGTTGTCACCGTTAGGGAGGCTCACCGTGCCTCCCGCGCAGCCGCGGCGCGCTTTAGCCGCGCGCTCATCCGGTCAACCTCACGGTTCCGCCGTTGCCCCAGAAGATGTAGGACAGAATCAGGTTCATCACGATGATCGCGACGCTCGACTCCCGGATGGCGCGGCCGGTCGCGACGCCGACGCCGACCGGGCCGCCGTACGCGTAGTAGCCGCGGTAGCAGTGCACGAAGACGACGATGAACGCGAACACCGCCACCTTGATGACGCTGTAAAGCACGTCGATCGGCGGTAGATAGAGATGGAAGTAGTAGTCGTAGATGCCCGGCGAGAGGCCGAAATAATGGATCGTGATGAACCGGGTGGCGAAGAAGCTGGCGAACAGCGACAGCAGGTACAGCGGGACGAGCGCCGCGACCGCCGCGATGATGCGGGTGCACACCAGGAACGCGAGGGAGTTGATGCCCATGACCTCGAGGGCGTCGATCTCCTCCGAGATCCGCATGGCCCCGATCTCGGCCGTGAACGCCGAGCCCACCTGAGCGATCAGCGCGACGCCGGCGATGATCGGCGTGACCTCGCGCACGTTGGCGAAGCTGGCCACCAGCCCGGTGAAGGACTCGACCCCGATGCGCTCCAGCCCCGGGTAGCCCTGCATGCCGACCTGCAGGCCGGTGAAGAACGACATCGAGAAGACGACGAACACCATGCCGCCGCCGAGCACGAGCGCGCCGACGCCGATGGAGATGTCGCTGATCTGCCGGACGATGGTCTTGCCGTACTTGCGCCGCAGCGGAATGTCGAGGACCAGGTGGTAGCAGACCCGGCCCAGGAACATCGGCATGTTCGCCAGGTCGGCGAACCGTCCGGCGCGATCCTGGATCGCCTGGCCGAACCGGCGTACGGGTTGGATGGCGACCATCAGAACCTCGGGGGAACGAGGACGTAGTACAACGTCGTGATCACGTAGTTGGTGGCGAACAGCAGGATCGACGTGACGACCGTCGACTGGTTGACCGCCCGGCCCACCCCGATGGGCCCGTAGTCGCAGTTCATGCCCTTGTAGCAGGCGACGGCCGCGGCGATGAAGCCGAAGATCCACGCCTTGAGCAGGGTGACCAGAAGGTCCCAGATCTGCAGCAGCGAGGTGGCCCCGTCGAAGTACGCGCCGGGGCTCACGCCCTGCTGCACGACATTGAAGTAGTAGCCGCCGATCACGCCGGACAGGATGATCAACGAGCACAGCAGGACCGCGACCGTGCTCGCCGCCCACAGCCGGGGCGTGACCAGGCGGTGGATCGGGTTGATCCCCATGACCTCCATCGCGGCCAGCTCGTCACGGATGTTTCGCGCCCCCATGTCGGCGGTCATCGCCGACCCGCCCGCCCCGGAGATGAGCAGCGCGGCGGCCAGCGGCGCCACCTCGCGGACCAGCGCGGTGACGACGGCGGCGCCGGTGGCCGACTGCGCGCCGATCTGCCGGGAGATCTCGCCGACCTGCAGCGAGATCGTCGAGCCGAGCGGCACCGCGATGAGGATCACCGGCAGCGCGGTCACCCTGGCGATGAACCAGCACTGCTCGACGTACTCCCCCCACCACGTGCGGAAGTCCCAGGTGCGCCGGATGCCCTCGATGAACGTGACGCACAGGGTGCCGGTCTCGTCGAGTACGCGTCCGAGCCGCCGCCGCGTCAGCTCCGTGCCCTTGTCGACGAGCAGCACCATCAGGCGCTGCCCTGGTCATGCACGAAGGCCACCACGCAACGCGTCATCCCAGCCCTCCCTAGTTCGCGGACGTTGGCGCCCATCCGGTCCCACCCGGGGTTGGTAATCACAGTGGCGGTGCCCCATACCCAGCGTCACTGCCGCATCGCGCTGTGATTTGGGGCACTCTATTCAAGCTGGATCCAAAAAGCGAGTACTTACTACTAACGAGGCAATCTCGAGAGGGTGACGGTCCGCACGGCGAACGTTACTGATCGACGACTCTGGCGTCGCTGGCAGCGCGAATGCGCGGACTTGACTGCGGGCCGCGCCATGTGCTTGTACGCTGAGCTGGTCCTTCACAGCAGAGTGATTCACGTGAAGGCTGTGCAAAGAGCGCCAACATGGTGCAATCTACGTGTTCATGGGTCCCCGCCAGACAGCCACTCGCCCGCGACCACGTCCGGCAACGCAGGGAAGCCGGAAACGGCCGCCCGCGCCCCAGCGGCCCCGTAACCGGCGGCCGGCCTCCGACTACGAGAACAGGCGGCCGCTCTACTGGCGGATCCTCACCAACAGCTTCACGATCATCTTCGTCGCCGTCGCAGTGCTGGCGGTGGTGATCTACAACGTCAGCTTCGGCAAGGGCGCGCCGCCGCCCGCCGCCGCCAACAACGCGGACCTTTCGCTCAACGACGCGATCGCCCTGGTGAGCCACGACTACGTGACCCCGGCCGAGGCGGCCGGGATCGCCGCCGCCAAGAAACGTGCGCACGAGGAGCAGGTCCGGGCGGAGCGCGCGGCCAGAGAGCGGGCCAAGCGGCTGTCGGCGGCCGCGAAGAAGCGGGCCGCCGCCCGCGCGAAGGCCAAGGCCAAGGCGGCCGCTGACGCTGTAGCGCGTGAGGTGGCCAACGCTCCCAACCCCAGCTCCGCCCAGAACCAGACGCTGGGCAAGCAGATGAACGCCGCCAAGGGCTGGGGAGGCTGCTGGCCGTCGCTCCTGCAGATCTGGACCCACGAGAGCCACTGGAACGAGCGCGCACACAACCCCTCCAGCGGCGCCCACGGCATCCCGCAGGCACTGCCCGGCTCCAAGATGGCCAGCGCCGGGCCGAACTGGCAGACCAACTCGGCGACCCAGATCGCGTGGGGCCTCAGCTACATCAAGGCCCGGTACACCGACCCCTGTGGCGCCTGGAGCTTCTGGCAGAGCCACCACTGGTACTAATATCTCGCCGGTGACCGGCACCGGCGGACGGCAGTGGGCCAGGGCCGACGCCACCAGAGAGGCGCTGCTGACCGCGGCCCGGGAGGTCTTCTCCAGCCAGGGGTACGCGGACGCCGGCATCGCCGAGATCGTGGCGCGGTCCGGCATCAGCGTCGGCAGCCTGTACCACCACTACGGCGGCAAGGCCGGGCTCTACCTCGCGCTGTGGGAGCACCACACCGGCGAGCAGGAACGGCGGGCGGCCGCCTCCGTCGCCGCCGCCCGGGCGGACGGGGAGACCGACCCGATCCGGCTCTTCGTGGCCGGCGCCCGTGCCTTCCTCCAGGTCTGCTGGGAGAACCGCGACGTCGCCCGGCTGTTCCATGAGAGCGAAGGGCCGGCCGGGTTCAGCCTGCTGCGCCGCCAGCGCGGGCGGCAGTGGACCGGCCAGAACACCCGGCTGCTCCGCGTCGACGCCGACGAACGGGCCGGGCAGGTGCTCGTCCTCGTGCTCACCACAGTGATCGGCGAGGCCGGCCGCGAGGTCGCGACGGCCGAGAACGACGCCGAGGCGAAGGAGATCATCGACGAGGTCACCCGGATCCTCGTACGCCTCGCCCGGCCGACCGCGTGATATTAAATCCTAGAACGTAGCTCTAGAATTCGGTGCGGAAGAGCGGGGTTCCACATGGCATCTCCCCTGGCAGGCAGGGTCGCTTTCGTCACGGGAGCGGGCCGGGGCATCGGCGCCGCCACCGCGATCAGGCTGGCGGCCGACGGCGCGAAGGTGGCGGTCATCGACCTGACGGCCGACGCGGGCAAGGCGACGGCCGAGGCCGTACGCGCGGCGGGCGGCGAGGCGATCGCGATCGGCTGCGACGTGTCCCGGCGCGACCAGGTCGAGGCGGCGGCCGAGCGCACGGTCAGCGAGCTCGGCAGCCTCGACGTGCTGGTCAACAACGCCGGCGTGCTCCGCGACAATCTGCTGTTCAAGATGACTGACGACGACTGGGACACCGTCATCGACATCCACCTCAAGGGCAGTTTCCTGTGTGCCCGCGCCGCCCAGAAGCACATGGTCGAGGGCCGCTGGGGCAAGATCGTCAATCTGTCCAGCGTGTCCGCGCTGGGCAACCGGGGCCAGGCCAACTACTCCACCGCCAAGGCCGGGCTGCAGGGCCTGACCAAGACGCTCGCCATCGAGCTGGGCCCGTTCGGCGTCAACGTCAACGCGATCGCGCCCGGCTTCATCGACACCGAGATGACCAAGGCGACCTCGCAGCGCATCGGCGTCGATCCAGAGCAGCGCAAGACGGAGGCCTCGAAGATCATTCCGCTGCGCCGCGTGGGCGTCCCGGAGGACGTCGCGGGCGTCGTGTCCTTCCTGTGCGGCCCCGACTCCTCCTACGTCACCGGCCAGGTCATCTACGTGGCCGGCGGCCCGCGGGCCTAGGGGGCTGGACATGGTCGACTTCTCGCTGTCCGACGAGGAACGGCAGGTCCGCGACACCGTACGGACCTTCATCGAAAGGGAGGTCATGCCGCTCGAGCCCGAGGTGCTGCGCAACGAGCGGCAGGGCCGTCCCGGCCTCGAGCCGGACCAGCTGCGCGAGCTCCAGGTCAAGGCGAGGAAGATCGGCTTCTGGGGGCTGAACACCCCCGAGGAGTACGGCGGCATGAACCTCGGGGCCGTCATGACGGCGATCCTCACGATGGAGACCGGCCGTACGTTCGCGCCGTTCCGGTTCGGCGGGTCGGCCGACAACATCCTGTACGCGGGCAACGAGGAGCAGAAGCGGCGCTACCTCGTCCCGACCATCGAGGGCGAGCGCCGGTCGTGCTTCGCGATCACCGAGCCGGGCGCCGGTTCGGACGCCCGCAACATAAAGACCTCGGCCCGGCTCGACGGCGCCGAATGGGTGATCAACGGCGAGAAGACCTTCATCACCGGCGGCAACGAGGCCGACTTCGTCATGGTGTTCGCCGTCACCGACAAGGAGAACGGCGGCGTCACCTGCTTCCTCGTCGACCGCGACATGGGCTGGCAGTCGACGCCGATCGACACGATGGGCGAGTGGGGCCCGGCCTCGCTCGTCTTCGAGGACGTACGGGTGCCGGCCGGCAACATCCTCGGCGAACTGCACAAGGGCTTCCAGCTGGCGATGACGTGGATCGGCCAGGGCCGCTACCTGATCCCGGCGCGCGCCATCGGGTCGGCCGAACGTCTGCTGCAGATGGGCGTCGACTATGCGAAGGTGCGCGTGTCCATGGGCCGCCCGATCGCCGATTACCAGGCGATCCAGTGGATGATCGCCGACTCCCAGGTGGAGATCGAGGCGGCCAAGTGGCTGACCCTGTACGCGGCCTGGCAGGTGGAAAGCGGCAGGGACGCCCGGCACGCCGCGTCGATCGCCAAGCTCAACGGCGCCGAGATGGCGAACAAGGTCGCCGACCGGGTGATGCAGATCCACGGCGGCATGGGCTACACCAAGGAGCTGCCGATCGAGCGCTGGTACCGGGAGCTGCGGCTGCTGCGCATCTTCGAGGGCACCGACGAGATCCAGCGCCGCACCATCGCCCGCAACCTGCTGAAGGGCCACGTCAAGCTCGGCGGCATCGGCGAATGAGCCCGGCGAGCGGGCGGCGGGGCTGACCGTGGCGTACCACTGGCGAGTCCTGTCGGTGATCACCATGGGGACGCTGCTCACCGGCGTCAACGTGAGCACCCTCAACGTCGCGCTGCCGGTGGTGGTACGGCACTTCCACGCCGGGGCGTTCGCGTCCGGCTGGGTGCTGCTGTCGTTCATGCTCGTCAACACGGTTTTGCTGATGGTGTGCGGGCGGCTGTCGGACGTGTTCGGGCGCCGCGAGACGTACATCACCGGCTACGCGATCTTCACGGTGTCCTGCCTGGCGCTCGGGTTCGCCCCGTCGATCGAGGTGCTGATCGTGCTGCGCTGCGTGCAGGCGGCCGGCTTCGCGATGATCCTGGCCAACGGCACCGCGATCATCAGCCACGTCTTCCCGAAGCACCTGCTCAGCCAGGGCCTGGGGTTCTACATCTCCACGATCTCGGTAGCCCAGATCCTCGGTCCGTCGGTCGGCGGATTCCTCGCCGACGCGGCCGGTTGGCGGTGGGTGTTCTGGTTCAACGTGCCGCTCGGCGCCGCCGCCATCGCCTGGGGCGGTGCGACGCTCAAGAAGGTGCCGCGCGGCCCGCGCGAACCGGTGGACGTGCTCGGCAGCGTGCTGCTGTTCGGCTGGCTGGGCGGCTTGCTGCTGGCCTTGTCCGAGGCCGGGGCACTCGGCTGGCGGAGCCCGCTCGTCGTCGCCGGCCTCGTTGCGTTCGCCGTGCTCATCCCGGTTTTCTGGTGGGCACAGCGGCGGGCGGCCTACCCGCTGCTGAACCTTTCGCTGTTCGCCGACGCGGGGTTCACGCTGGCCAACGTCGCGGCCTTCGTGCACACCTTCGCACGGTTCGGCATCGTGCTCGTCTACGCGCTGTTCTTCCAGGGCGTCTGGGGTGCGGACGCCGCGGTCGCCGGGCTCGCCGTGCTGCCGGTGCCGATCGCCATGATGGTCGCCTCGCCGCTGGCCGGCGCGCTGTCGCGCCGGACCAGCCCGCGAGCGGTCGCGGTGGGCGGGCCGGTCCTCACGGCCATCGGCCTGCTCATCTTGATGGCCGCGCTGGGCGCCGACACACCGTACGCGGTGGTCGCGACCGGGCTGGCGCTGATGGGCGCGGGCTCGGGAATCTTCCTCACCGCGAACACCACGGCGATCATGGCCCGCATACCGTCGGTCCAGCTCGGCGCCGTGAACGGGATGCGGCTCACCCTGCAGAACATCGGCAACACACTCGGCATCGCGGTCGCGCTCAGCCTCATCGCCAGCACGCTGGCCCGGCCAGACCGGCCGCTGGTCTACGCCGGAACGGTGCCGCACACGGGGGGCGGGCCCGTAGGGCAGGGGGGCGGGAACAGTTCCGCGCTGCCCGACCTGCTCGGCGGCTTCCATCGCGCCATCGCGGTCATGCTGGTCATGGCCGTGCTCACCGTCGTCGCGGCCGTGGCCAGCATGGTCGGCGGCGAGCGTACGTCCCGTACGAAGGGGCAGGCATGGGAGGGTCAGCAGGCCACATCGACCTCGTTAGCCCCAAACGAGCGATAACCTGACATTGCGATCACCAGAGTTTTATGAGAGCGATGGTCAATGCCTACTGCAGAGTGGTTCCGGCTCGACGTGGCGACTCGCGAGCGCGTCTACGTGGCGGCGCTGCGGGAGTTCGGCAGACACGGCTATTCGAACGGGAACCTGGCCGCGGTCGCGGCCGAGGCGGGGCTCACCGAAGGCGCTCTGCACACCTACATCACCGACAAGCTGGAGTTCTTCGCGTTCATCTGCGACGAGGTGTCGCGCCGCACCCGCGAGGCGATGGAGCGCGAGATCGCGGCGCTCGACTTCGACCAGTCGTTCACCGACTGGTTCATCGACATCTGCTTCGTCTGGTCGGAGTTCTACGCCGAGCATCCGTTGGAACGTGGCATCCAGGCCGCCACCAACCTGGAGATCGACAACACCGTCCGCGGCGTGGTGATGAAGACCGCCGAGCAGCACTACCTGCAGGTCATCCGTCCATTGCTGCAGCTGTGGCGCGACAAGGGCGAGCTTCGGCAAGACAGTGACGACGACGTGATCACGTCGGTCATCCTGATGATCCTGCCGTTCCTATGTCTCGCGCCGTACTACGACGGCCTCGACGCGGTCCTCGACCTGCGCGGCCGTACGCCTGAGCAGCAGCGTCCGATCATCCGGCAGCTCATCTCCGGGCTCAGCCCGATCTGGGCGCCTAAGTGACTCTGGGCGCCTAAGTAGTGATGTAGTCCGCCGGCCTGGCCCGGCGAGTGCCCGCCCAGTACTCGAACGTGAAACCCGGCCAGAGCGTGCGGTTGACGCCGTTCTCGTCGAGGTACCAGCTCTGACAGCCGCCCGCGCTCCACACGGCCCGCCGCAGCCGTCGCTGGATGCGGTCGTTGTACCGGCGCGCGGCCTCCGGCCGCACCTCGATCGTGTCGGCATGGTGTTTCGACAGCAGCCGCAGGCAGCTCAGGATGTGCTGGATCTGGACCTCGATCATGAAGACGACCGAGTTGTGACCGAGCCCGGTGTTGGGGCCGAGCAGCATGAAGAAGTTCGGGAAGCCGGGGATCGTTACCCCATGGTGCGCCTGGATGCCGTCGGCCCAAGCCTCCTGGATCTTCGTGCCGTTGCGGCCGACGATGTGCTGCTCCTTGAGCGCGTCGGTCACCTTGAAGCCGGTGCCGTAGATGATGACGTCGACCTCGTACTCTGTTTCGCCCCCATGGCTACGCCCCGCCACCCCCGATGCGCCGTCCGAGGTGACGATGGAGTGCTCCCGTACTTCCTCGATGCCGTCGGTGACCAGGTCGACGTGCGACCGGCTGAGGGTCGGGTAGTAGTCGGACGACAGCAGCACCCGCTTGCAGCCGATCGTGTAGTCGGGGGTGAGGGCGGCGCGCAGCTCGGGGTCGGGCACCTGCCGCGCCATGTGTTTGTGCGCCAGGGCCGCCATGGGCTTGGACAGCCGCGGGTCGATCGCGAACCCGGCCGCCCGCGACTCGAGCAGCCAGTAGATGCCGTTCCGGACGGCCCGGGTGCTGCCGGGCACCCGGCGCAGCACGTGGCGGAACGCGGAGGGGAACTCGAAGTCCGGCTTCGGCTGGATCCACGGGGCCGTCCGCTGGAATACGTGCACCCGTTCGGCCTGCTCGGCGACCTTCGGGACGAACTGGATCGCCGACGCGCCGGTGCCGATGACCGCGACGCGCTTGCCGGTCAGGTCGCAGGACCGGTCCCACTCGGCGGAGTGGAAGGCCGTGCCGGCGAACCGCTCCAGGCCCCGGATGTCCGGGTACGACGGGATGTGCAACGCTCCGATGCCGGACACCACAGCCCTGGGCGTGTAGACCTCGCCGGTGGCCGTCGTGACCCGCCAGCGGCGCGCCGCGTCCTCGTACTCCAGCGATTCGACGGCACTGCCGTACCGCACGTGCGGGCCTACGCCGTACTTGTCGACCGTGCGCCGCAGGTAGTCCCAGATCTCCTGCTGCGGCGCGAACATCCGCGACCAGTCCGGGTTCAGCTCGAAGGAGAAGGAGTACATGTGCGAGGGCACGTCGCACGCACAGCCGGGGTACTGGTTGTCGCGCCAGGTGCCGCCGAGGTCGTCGTTCTTCTCCAGCACCACGAAGTCGTGGAAGCCGGACTTCTTGAGCTGGATCGCCATGCCGACGCCGGCGAAACCCGAGCCGATGATGACGATCTCAGGGCGTACGCTCACGGGTCCTCCTGTCGCCTACTGCGAGTAAGTTACCATCGGTAAGTTACCGGCGGTAAGGGATATGATGGCGCGTGTGAGCAGGGCCACAGCGGGCGCGGCGAAACGGCGGCGGATGTCCCGCGCCGACCGCGAGCGGCAGATGCTCGACGTCGCCGAGCGGGCGTTCGCCGAGCGCGGCTACCACGCCGTGTCCATGGACGACATCGCCGAGCAGGTCGGTGTGACCAAGCCGATGCTGTATGAGTACTTCGGCTCCAAGGACGGGCTGCTACTCGCCTGTATCGCGCGCTGCCGGGCCGAGCTGTACGAGCGGACCCGGGCCGCCATGGCGGGCGCCACCGATCCCAAGGACGTCTTCTGGCGGGGGCTGCTCGCGTACTTCGAGTTCATCGACGTCCACGCGCAGGCCTACGCGGTGCTGGCGCACGAGCCCATGGCCGGGGGTGGGCCCTCGACCGGGGGCCGGAATGACACCGCCCTGCCCGCCGCCACCGCCGAGGCGGTCGAGGCGACCCGGCGGCAGCAGGTCGACCTGATCGCGCCGCTGCTGAACACGTACGCGCCGGACGCACCCGCGCCGACGGCGGAGGCGTACGCGGAGATCATCATCGGCGCGTGCGAGCGGCTCGGGCTGTGGCGGCTGCGCCACCCCGAGGTGACCGCCGAGGACGCCGCCCGCCACATGATGAACTTCAGCTGGTACGGCCTGGCTCAGATCGTGGCAACGCTTCAAGGGCGCTGATCAGAAGGTCGAGGCCGAACTCGAAGTCGGTCTCCGGGTCGTGGCTCAGCAGGGCCTGCTGCAGCGCCACCACGTGCGGGAACTCGGCCGGGTCGAGGAGGCCGAATGGGTTCTCCCGGTCGGCCGGCAGGTAGTCGAGCATCTTGGCGGCGCTCACCTCGCGCAGCTGCGCGCCGATCGCGTACGCGAGCAGTGCCCGCATGATCCGCACCGAGGTCTCACCGTCGAAGCCGGCGTCGTCGGCGATGGCCAGGGCGTGCTCGACGGGCCGAATGCCGGACGGCGCGTCGACCTTTCGGGTCAGCACGAGCGTCACGGATCGCGGATAGTCGTGCGCCACCTTGCGGAAGGCCCATACCAGTGAGCGCGCCCGCTCGGTCCAGGGCAGCTCCGGGTCGTCAGGGATGATCATGCCGGCCAGGATCCGCTCGGCCACGGCGTCGAGCAGGGCCGCCTTGCCGGCCACGTGGTTGTAGAGCGACATCACGGCGACGTCGAGCTCGGCGGCGACGCGGCGCATGGACAGCGCGTCGGCGCCCTCGCGCTCGATCAGCTCGGTGGCGGCCCGCACGATGCGATCCCGGTTGAGGAGCACACGCACCTCGTCCTGCCGGCCAACCGTCATGCGCGATCTCCTCCATTGACACCTGTACGTTGTACGTGACACCGTACGTACAACGTACGTTTAGTGTACGCCGTACGGCGGTTTCGAGGGAGCGCCAGTGTCGACTCACGACCTTTACACCAGGCCCGTCGGGGAGCCCGGCTGGAATGTCAGCCTTGCCGGGGACGCCAGGTTCAACTGGGAGTACGACGAGGGCCGCGACCGGCTGCTTGCCCTGTACCAGAAGGGCAAGGACAAGCAATGGGACTCCGTGAAGCGGATCGACTGGGACATCGAGGTGGACCCGTTCGACGTCATGGGCGTCCCGGACCAGGCGATCGCCATCTACGGCTCGAAGTACTGGGACCAGATGAGCGAGGCGGAGCGAAAGGACCTGCGCCGGCACCAGGCCTCCTGGCAGTTCTCCCAGTTCCTGCACGGAGAGCAGGGCGCCATGATCACCGCCGCCAAGATCGTGGAGACCGTGCCGGACCTGGACTCGAAGTTCTACTCGGCCACCCAGACGATGGACGAGGCCCGGCACGTCGAGCTGTTCTCGAAGTTCGTGCACGAGAAGATCGGCATGGTCTACCCGATCAACAACAACCTGCAGGGCCTGCTCGGCGAGACCCTCACCGACTCGCGCTGGGACATGCCCTACCTCGGCATGCAGGTGCTCATCGAGGGCCTCGCGCTGGCGGCCTTCGGGGTGATCAGGGACATCGCGACCAAGCCGCTGCCCAAGCAGATCCTGGCCTACGTCATGCAGGACGAGGCCCGGCACGTCGCGTTCGGCCGGATGGCGCTGCGCGACTACTACAAGCAGATCTCCCCCGCCGAGATCAGGGAGCGCGAGGACTTCGTCATCGAGGGCTGCTACCTGATGCGCGACCGGATCCGCGGCTGGGAGATCTGGGAGAACTTCGGCATCGACCACAAGGACGTCAAGGAACTGGTCGAGAACTCCGACTACATGCGGATGTTCCAGAGCCTGCTGTTCAGCCGCATCGTGCCCTGCGTGCGCGACATCGGGCTGTGGACCGAGCGCGTGCAGCAGGCCTACGACGATATGGGCGTGCTCGACTATTCGAAATCCGACCTCGAGACGCTCATGGCCCAGGACGAGGAGATCGCCGAGAAGATCGACGCCGCCCGCTTCCAGGCCGAGGAGGCCGAGCGCAAGGCCGAGGTCGACGCCGTCATCGCCGCCGAAGCCGACACAGCCTCCTGAGCCGCGAGGCACCGCAGGAGCGTCGAGCGGGACGTGCCCGCAGCCCGGAACCGGCTCCGGGCTGCGGGCACGTTAGGGGCCTCAGGCGGTCTTGATGAGGCCGCCGTTGATGGCGTAGTCGGCGCCGCAGACGCTGCGTGCTCGGTCGGAGGCGAGGTACGCGATCAGAGCCGCGACTTCCTCCGGCTCGGCGATCCGGCCCGTCGTCATGCCCATCATCTCGGGCACTTGTTCGAGGAAGTCAGGCAGGTCCACACCGGCATTGGCGGCCAGCTTTCCGCCGAAGCCGTCCGCCGACTCCCAGATCGAGGTACGGACGGGGCCCGGCGAGACGGTGTTGACGCGTACGCCTCGCGGACCGAACTCCTCGGCAAGGGCCTTGCTCAGCGCGGTCAGCGCCGCCTTGGCCACGTTGTAGGCCACCGGACCGCCGGACGGCACGCGCGCGCCCGCCGAGGATACGTTGACGATGGCGCCACGGCGGTCGATCAGGCTCGGCAGCGCCGCCCGAGTCACGCGCAGCGCGCTGTAGAAGTTGACGTCGAAGTTCTCGCGCCAGTGTGCGTCGTCCAGGGACAGGAACCCGCCGAGGTCGACGTCATCGCCGCCGCCGACGTTGTTGACGAGGACGTCGATGACGCTCGCCTCGTCGACCAGCCGGCCCACGCCCTCGGCCGTGCTCAAATCGGCGGACACCGGTATCGCGCCGGTCTCCTCGAGTTCCGTGGTGATCGTACGGGCGGCACCGACGACGCGCATGCCCTCAGCCACCAGGGTTCTCGTCACGGCCAGCCCGATGCCGCGGCTGGCGCCGGTAACGACAGCGGTCTTGCCCGAAAGGTGAAGGTCCATGACAGCGACTCCTTTTTGGAACTTCGGGTACAAAAATTGGGCACGCCAAAGCAGATGATCAGATCGCGTCGAGCAACGCGTCGATGACCCGGTGCAGCCGCTCCGGACCCTCGACGGTCTTGGCGACCACGCGCATGCCGACCACGGTGGTGAGGAGCAGGCTCCCGGTCGCCTTGGCGTCGCGGGCGCGGTCGAGCTCGCCCGCGCGCTGCCCCTCCTCGATCGCGGCCTGGAACGCCGCCTCGGTGCGATCGAACATGCGCCGCACCAGATCGGTGGCGTCCGGATCCACCCCGGCCAGCTCGGCCGCGGTGTTGACCGCGAAGCAGCCGCGGCGGCCGGCATCACCGAGATCCAGCTCGACGAGCAGCTCCAGGGCGCTGCGCAGCCGGGCCTTGACCGGGCCGGGCTCCTCCAGGATCGCGACCAGCTCCGCAGCCTGCGTGTCTCGGTACCGGCCCAGCGCGAGCTCGAAGAGCGCCCGCTTGCTGCCGAAGGCGTTGTAGAGGCTGCCGCGGCCGATGCCGAGCTCGTCGACCAGATCTTGGGGTGACGTCGAGGCGTACCCCTTCCGCCAGAACACCTCCATGGCCCTGTCCACGGCGGCGTCCGGATCGAACTGCTTCGGCCTGCCCATAGCAACGACCGTAGGCGATTTTGTAATCGAAGGTCAAATATCGCGGTCCACGCGGGTCAGGCGCCGTACGAGAGTTTCGTAGATCGGCACGATGTACTGCCGGGCGAACCGCCTGGCCTCGTCGGGTGTGTCCAGCGGGACGACGCTGGGCCGGGTGAGGACGAACGACAGCGTGAGCCGTACGCCCATCTCGGCCGCCACCTCGATGGCCTGCGCGGCCCCGGCCGGAACCGGGGCGGCACCGTAGATCTCCGGGCGTATCACCGCCGCAACCTGCTCGCGGACCGCGGCCACCACCGGCCCACCGCGCACGGTCAGCCACGGCACGATCGACTCGGGCTCGGTCTCGAGCAGCCGGTTGAGCAGCGGATGACCGCACAGGTACTGCAGGCTGAACGCGATCGACTCGACGATGCGCGTCTCGGGGGTGGACTGCCCGGCGGCGGTGGCCGCGAGCCCGGACAAAAACCGCCGCACCTCGCGCGACAGCACCGCCTCGACGAGGTGCTCCTTCTTCGCGAACCGGCGGTAGATCGTGATGCGGGACAGCCCGCCGCGCCGTGCCACGTCGTCGACGGTCGTGCGGCGCAGCCCGAAGTCGTTGAACTGGGCCAGCGCGGCGTCGAGGATGCGCTGAGTGAACTCGTCATCTTCGTCGATCAGCGGCGCGTCCCGTGACAGCGCCCTGCCCAGCAGGTCAAAGGCCAACCTCGGCCCGCCCTTTCGCGGTCGGGGACTTGTGAGCCGAGTCTCGTACGGCGTCAAGTCTAGATACAAACGTACGAGTTCTGTATCTTCAATTCTAAGCTTGTCCAATAACTCGCGAGGAGACGGCATGGCGACGCTCGCTCCGGCCGATGGCAGGGCGGAGATCCGGTGCAAGGACGGCGATCACACGCTGGAGCTGATCGACCGGGAGCTGGTGGCCGAGCGCCTGCTCAAGACCTCGCGCAAGCACTCCTACGACCCGGACGTGGACGTGGACTGGGCCGCCGAGCAGGACCCGGACGTCTTCTACATGCCGCCGCACCTGCTGTCGCTGTACGAGACGCCGCTGTGGGACGGGCTGACGCATCGACAGCGGGTGGAGCTGTCGAAGCATGAGCTGGCGAGCATTACCTCCTTCGGCATCTGGTCGGAGCTGCTGCTCATGCAGATCCTGGTCGGGCACGCGTACCGCAACGAGTACGACAGTGACCACGTGGCGTACGCCCTCACCGAGGTGGCCGACGAGTGCCGTCACTCGGTCATGTTCGGGCGCATGATCAAGACCATCGGGCTGCGGCCGATCCCGATGCGGGCCTTCGAGTACCACATGGCGAAGATGTTCGGCGGCGTCCACATCCCGCTGTCGATGTTCGCGGCGACACTGGTCGTGGAGGAGTTCACCGACGCCCTGCAGCGGGTCACCTTCCCCGACGAGCGGATCCAGCCCCTCGTACGCGAGATCACCCGGATCCACGTGATCGAGGAGGCGCGGCACATCAAGTACGCCCGCGAGGAGCTCAAGCGGCAGGTCGCGAGGGTTTCGGCCGGGCGGCGCCGGTTCGCCGCGCTCGGCCTGGCGCAGCTGACGTGGCTGATGCGCTCGCAGGTGATCCGCCCGTCCTGCTACGAGGCCGTCGGGCTCGATCCCAAGGTGGCGGCGAAGACGGCGCTGCGCAGCCCGCACCGGCGGCAGACCCTGCAGTGGGCGTTCCGGAAGTGCACCGGCTTCTTCCAAGAGGTCGGCTTCCTCGACGGCGCGGCCCGGAAGGTCTGGGTGAAGTCCGGCCTGCTCGCCGGTTAGGACCTGGTGGCGAACGAACGCTCCCGTACGACCGCGCCGGGCTGGTCGATGAGGGCGAGGCAGGCGGCGTAGCCAGGCCCGGGGGCGAGCGGGTGCAGGGTGACGCGGTCGACCAGACCGGTGCGGCCCGACCAGGCCAGCAGCCGCGGGGACGCCGCCGACGGCGACACGGTGATGTCGGTCATCGGCACCCGCAACCCGTCGCCGGTCGCCTTGACGATCGCCTCCTTGCGCGTCCAGTACGACAGGAGATCACCGCCGTCCAGCGACTCCCCGGGCGATAGCACGTGCCGTTCGATGGACTCGTCCAGCCGCTTGGTGGTGGCCTCGACGTCGACCCCGACGGGGCCACCGGCGGAGATCGCCACGGCCACCCGGTCGCCGGAGTGCGAGACCGACAGGTGCGGGCCGCCGGCGACGACGGGCGGACCGTGCGGCTCGCCGCAGGCTCGGCAGGCCCGGGTCAGCGGCACCCGATCGGGCGGGATGTCCAGCAGCGGGCCGAGCATCAGCCGGGTCACCGCGACGCCGAGCGTGAAGCGGTCGCGATCCTCATCTCGCAGGTAGCGCGCCCGCCGGCCGCGCTCGACGGGGTCGAGCAGCGCCACATATTCCGGCCGTACGTCGGCCAGGGTCGCCCACCAGACCTCGCAGGCCTCCACACAACCCCCAAAACATCGACTGTCCCCGATGGTTGCAGCGAGGTACCTTAATCCGATAGTGGGGGCCAAACGGTGGGGGCTGTGGCGCGGGGAGTTTGCGGGTGGACACGGACGGGTCGAGCGATCTCCCAGGCCGGGCGGAGCAACTGCAACCAGACGATCCGACGGCGGTCGGGCCTTATCAGATCGTGGGCCGGCTCGGCGCGGGCGGCATGGGGGCGGTCTACCTCGGGCGGGCCGACGATGGCCAGGTGGTCGCGGTCAAGGTCATCCGGCCAGGGCTGGCCGAAGACAGGGCGTTCCGCGAACGGTTCGAGTCCGAGGTGCAGAACGCCAAACGGGTTGCGTCGTTCTGCACGGCAGCGGTGATCGGCAGCGGCGTCCACGACGAACGGCCGTACCTCGTCACCGAGTACATCGACGGGCCCACGCTCTACGACCAGGTGGGCACGCAGGGCGCGCTGGCCCCGGGCACCCTGCACGGGGTGGCCGTCGGCGTCGCGGCCGCGCTCACCGCGATCCACGCGGCCGGGCTGGTGCACCGCGATCTCAAGCCGTCAAATGTGATCTTGTCGATGTCCGGCCCGCGGGTGATCGACTTCGGCATCGCGCGGGCGCTGGACGCCACGTCCTTCCACACCGCCACCGGCGATCTCATCGGCAGCCCGGGGTGGATGGCCCCCGAGCACCTGCTGCGCCAGCACGTCACGACGGCCTCGGACGTCTTCGCCTGGGGGTGCCTGGTCGCCTTCTCGGGGCGGGCCCGGCACCCGTACGGCGAGGGCGAGCCGATCGCCATGATCGCCCGCATCATCCACGGCGAGCCGGAGCTCGACGGGCTGCCCGGCAAGCTGGCTCCACTGGTCGAGGCCGCGCTGAGCAAGGATCCCAATGCGCGGCCCTCCGCGCAGCAGCTGCTGCTCGACCTGGTCGGCGGCGCCCCGCAGCGCATCAACACCAACGTCTCCCAGGTCCTGGAGGAGACGTGGCAGAGCCCCGAGCCGGACGCCGGCCAGACGCGGACCGACGAGCCCAAGCTCGCCGCCGGGCCCGCACCGTCAGCGCCCGCCGCGGCGCCTGTACAGTCACCCCCCGCCGGACCCGCACCATCAGCGCCGGCCGGGCCCGCACCGTCACCCCCCGCCGGACCCGCACCGTCACCCCCCGCGGCGCCTGCACCGTCACCGTCTGCCGCGGCGGACGCCGGACGGACTCAGCTGGACGACGTGCAGCCCGACACGATCCCGCGGCAGACGCGCGGCACGCTGCCCGCGCCGCCACCCGCCGACCTCGCCACCGACCCCGGCAAGCGCGCGAGCCGGGACCGGGCCGACGGGGGCGACCGCCGCCGCCCGTACGTCCTGGGCGGGGCGATCGCCGCAGCGGTCGCCGTGATCGCCGTCGTGGCGGCTCTGCTGGGCAACGGCCTGTTCTCCGGCGGCGGGAAGGCGAACGAGGGCTCGACCAGCGGCGCGGGCACTGATGTGCTCGCCCGCCAGGGGTTCACGCCGGCCCCGCTGCGGCCCGCGACCGATGTGGGTCGCCCAGTGACCGGCTCGTCGCTGGAGTTCACCGCGGGACATCCGCGCTGCGGCGGCAAGTCGTACGGCGGGCAGACCGCCCAGGGCCGGTTCTGCCTGGTCCCGGTGTCGATCCGCAACGTGGCCGAACCGACCGAAGGCCTCGCGCATCCGGTCAAGGTGCCGCGCGCCCGGCAGCAGCTCATCGACAGCGCCGGGGCCGCGCACACGCCGGTGCGGGTCAACGGCGGGTTCCTGACGAATGACACGCCGATCACGCCCGGCGGCATGATCGCGGGCGAGCTGGTCTTCGACGTGCCGTCCGGAGCGAACCCCGCGCAGTTGAAGCTGTACGCCTCCGCCACCGACAAGGGGGTCTCGCTATGGGTGTGAGAGCCCTCGTCGCGGCGGGCGTCCTGGTGGCCGGGGCGCTGACCGGAACGCTGACCGCCCCCGGCGCGGCGGGCGCCGACTCCTGCGACTCGGCCGCGGCGACCGACTTCAACGGCGACGGCCACAATGACGTCGCGGTCGGCGACTACCGCGCGAACGTGGCCGACATGGTGGCGGCCGGTGCGGTCGCGGTGCTCTACGGCGACGACGAGATCGACGACGGCGACTGGACGACTCTCACCGAAGACACGCCGGGGGTCACGTCCGGGCCGTCGCCCAACACGGGGGCGGCGTCCGGCGACGGCTTCGGCTGGTCTATCACGACCGCGCACGTCGACGCCGACCGCTGCCTCGATCTAGTGGTCGGTGCACCGTGGCGCGACGACGGCGGGCGCGTCGACGCGGGCGCGGTGTACGTCGTGTTCGGCTCCCCCGACGGTCTGGGCAAGGGCCGTCCCGGGCTGTTGCTCCGGCCGGGCGACTGGGGGCCGGCCCAGACGGGCCAGCTGTTCGGCTGGTCGCTGGGCGGGGCGGACGCGAGCGGTACGGACGGCTCCGCGGTGGCGATCGGGGCGCCGTACGAGGACCGGCCACCGAAGTCGGGGGACGGGTCGGGTTCGATCCGCGACGCGGGGGCCGTTCACGTCGCGTGGTTCGGCTCGGACGGCGCGCCGGCCACCCGCAAGTCCTTCGGCCAGGACTTCAAGTCCTTCCCCGGCATCCCCGAGGAGGGCGACCTGTTCGGCTGGGCCGTGCTCCTCGGCTCGACCGGCGGCAACGCCGGGCAGCGCGACCTGATCACCAGCGAGCCGTTCGAGGACGTCAACGGTGAGGGCACCAACGCCGGCTCGGTGAGCGTGCTCAACGACATCTCGGGCCCCGCGGACAAGGTCACGCTGGAGCACTGGCACTACGGCAACATCGACGTGCCGCCGGTGTCCAACGGGGAGATCGGCTACAGCCTGGCGTACGTCGAGGACGGCAACACTCGGTACGTCGCGGCCGGCATTCCCGGGCAGACCGTGAACGGGCACCAGGGCGCCGGGGCCGTGAAGATGTTCACCTCGACCGGTTCCGGGCTGAAGCCGGCGGAGCTGCTGTCCAAGACCGACGGCGCCGCGGGCGACCGGTTCGGCCTCTCGGTCGCACTCGCCGGCTCGGCGGTGACCGGTGCCGGAACGCAGCTGGCGGTGGGGGCGCCGAACGCGAACGGGCAGCGAGGGTTCGCTCAGCTGGTGCCGCTCGCCAATCCGGACCAGAGCGTGCGGCTCGAGGCGGGCAGCGCGGGTGTGCCGGGCAGCGCCGCCGCCGGGGCGCACTTCGGCCAGTCGGTGGCCTTCGCCGGCGACCGCTCCGCAGGTGGCGCGCTGCTGGTCGGCGTCCCGGACGATCGGCAGAAGGTGACCGGCTCGATCGTGGTGCGGCCCTTCGACGGCAAGCCCAGCCGGTTTGTGCCGGATGACATCGGCATCCCGCCCGCCGATCTGACGGACTTCGGCGGTTCGTTCTCCGGAACTAGGTAACAATAGGAAATAGGAAGGCTTCTTTCCAAATATCGCCGAGCCGCCACCTGGGGAAACGCGGCAGCCATGGTGACGCGCGGCGAGGAATTGTTCTCCTATCGCCGGGGAGCCATTGCCACAACCAATCGGGATTGGCTTGCAGAAAGCGACGGACTCAACGCAAAGAGTCGCCGAGCTGCGCGGCTCGGCGACTCCCGTAGACGTCTAAACCTCCCCTGACCTGCGGAAACGCGTTGACCTAACGGGCCCAAGAGATGCCGGCTCCGTTTGCGGTCACGACGTTCACCTCCTCCTCGGTCGGACCGAAGGACGCCACCGCCGGTTTACTTCCCGCAAAAAGCGTGATGGAACCTATGCGTTGCGTCGTCACAGTCTTGCCCACCCCTGATTGCAAGGACCCCAGCGTACATTGCCCACGCCGCGAATGGGATGGGGGCAAGAGTCCCGATTTAAACTGCAATTGCAGGTAATCGCTTTCCCTGCTTTAGCGTGCTATTGCAATGCGCGCAGGATCTCCCGTACGACCGCGGTCGCCTCGGTGAGACACCGCTGCCGGGCCGCCTCGTCGTCGCCGTCGGGTGCGTCCTCGACGTAGCTGACCGCGGCGAGCGAGTTCCGGACCCGCACGACCACCTCACCCAGCACCGTCGGCTGGCCCTTGTCGCTCGCGAACCGCTGGTACGCCTCGTCGCCCAGCCCGTTGACGTGCTCGATGTCCAGGGTCCGCACGACCGGATCGCTCTTCGCGTCGGCCCAGCGGTTGTCGATCGCGACCTTGGCGTCGTCGACCGGATCGGGGCTGCCGGCCGGTGCGAAGATCTGCGTCTCGACGCGCAGCTCGCGGTAGCGCGACCTGCTCTTGCCCGAGTAGTCGCACGTCGAGGCGGTCGTGCCGCCGCCGCGCGCGATCGTCGCCGCGGGGACGAGGCGCTGCACGGTGTCGGACGAGACAACGACGCAGGCCTGCGGCGCCAGCGTGTACAGGCGCGGCACCGCGGCGGGAGGAGACGTGGTCGACGGCGGGGACGCCGCCGCGTTGGGCGACGCCGGCGGCGAGGAGGACGCAGCCGGCGACGGCCGCAGGCGCGCGGCGGACGGCGCCCGGTCGGCGGCCTTGGCACCTGTGTCACGCCTGTCGTACACCACGTAGCCGATGGTGCCGACGACCAGCACGACCACCGCCGTCAGCACGCCGATCACGGTCGGCCGGCGGCTCTGCGGTGGCGGGTCGGGCGGCGAGTACACCCGATGGAAAGCGTCCGGAGGACGGGGCAGCCCCAAACCATCTCCCTCTGTACGTACCCCCCGAAAACTAACCTCCGCGGGCTGTGCGGATCCATAGCCTTAAGGAGTTCTGTCGGTTCCAGGGGCGACAATGTTGTGATGTTGCTGGCAGAGGTCGCCCAGACGTCGCAGGCCGTCGCCGCCGCGTCCGCTCGCCGGGCCAAGATCGAGCTGCTCGCCGAGTGCCTCCGCAAGGCGGAGGGCGACGAGGTGGCTGTCACGGTCGCCTACTTGTCCGGTGAGTTGCCGCAACGCCAAATCGGCGTGGGCTACGCGTCGCTGCGCGACGTGCCGCCACCGGCCGCGACGCCGACGCTCACCGTCAGCGCGGTCGACGCCGCCTACACCGAGATCGGCGCTGTGTCCGGCAAGGGCTCGGTGGCGGCTCGGCGGGCATTGCTGATGGGCCTGATGGGCCGCGCGACCCTGGAGGAGCAGGGATTCTTGATCCGGCTGCTCTCCGGTGAGCTGCGGCAGGGCGCGCTTGACGGCGTCATGGCCGACGCGGTCGCCAGCGCCGCCGGGCTGCCGGCGCCCGAGGTGCGCCGGGCGCTGATGCTCCGCGGCTCGCTCGGCGCGGTGGCGGTGGCCGCACTGCGCGAGGGCGCCGAGGGGCTGCGCGCGTTCGGGCTGGAGGTAGGCCGGCCGATCAAGCCGATGCTGGCGCAGAGCGCGCCGTCCATCGACGCCGCCTTCGACAAGGCCGCGGCGGCCGGGGCCGCCCAGGTGGCGGTGGAGTGGAAGCTCGACGGCATCCGGGCCCAGATCCACATCGCCGACGGCGACGTACGCGTCTTCACCCGCACGCTCGACGACATCACGGCCCGGGTGCCCGAGGTGGTCACCGCCGTACGAGACCTGCCGCGCCGCTCGGCGGTGTTCGACTGCGAGCTGATCGCGCTGCGCGCCGACGGGCGGCCGTACCCGTTCCAGGTCACCGGGGCGCGCACGGCGAGCACGAAGGACCCGGGCGTGCCGCTGTCGGTGTTCCTGTTCGACGCGCTCCACCTCGACGGCGCCGATCTGCTCGATCTGCCCGGGGCGGAGCGGCACGCGGCCCTGGCCGGGGTGGTGCCGGAGTCGCTGCTGATGCCGCGCCGGGTGGTCGACTTCGATGACGACGCGGCCATTGCGGCCGCGACGGAGTTCTTCCAGGACGCGATCGCCCACGGCCACGAGGGCGTCGTGGTCAAGTCGCTCGACACGGCCTACGTCGCCGGGCGACGCGGCGCCGGGTGGATCAAGGTGAAGCCGCGGCACACGCTCGACCTCGTCGTGCTCGCCGCCGAGTGGGGGCACGGCCGCCGGCGCGGCTTCCTGTCCAACCTCCACCTCGGCGCCCGCGATCCCGAGACCGGCGATTTCGTGATGCTGGGCAAGACCTTCAAGGGGCTCACCGACCAACTGCTCGAGTGGCAGACCAAGCGCCTGCAGGAGCTAGAGGCCCGGCGCGACTCATGGACGGTGTACGTACGGCCCGAGCTCGTCGTCGAGATCGCCTTCGACGGCGTGCAGCGCAGCAGCCGCTACCCCGGCGGCATGGCGCTGCGGTTCGCACGCGTGCTCCGCTATCGGCCCGACAAGACCGTGGCCGAGGCCGACACGATCGACACGGTGCGCGCCATCGCCGGGTCTTTCGACGATTTCCCCGGCTGACCAGGCGCGGCGGCGCCGCTAGCTAGTGTCCCGAATCGTTAATTCGTAGGCAGTATGAGGCGAGGGTTTCGAGGATCTCGTCGGCGGTCTTGGTCCAGATGAACGGCTTGGGGTCGTTGTTCCATTCGTTGATCCAGCCGCGGACGTCGCGTTCGAGTTCGATCACGCTGCGGTGTGCGGAGCGGCGCAGTTTGCGGTTGGTGAGCTCGGCGAACCAGCGTTCGACGAGGTTGAGCCACGATCCGCTGGTGGGGGTGAAATGCAGGTGGAAGCGGGGGTGGCGTAGCAGCCATTTCTTGACCGCGGGGGTTTTGTGGGTGGCGTAGTTGTCGCAGATCAGGTGCAGGTCCAGATCGACGGGCACGGCCGCGTCGATGGTCTTGAGGAACCGCAGGAACTCTTGGTGCCGGTGGCGGCGGTGGTGCTCGGCGATCACCGAGCCGCTGGCCACATCGAAAGCGGCGAACAGGCTGGTGGTCCCGTGTCGTACATAGTCGTGGGTCATCCGCGCCGGAGTGGTCGGCAGCACCGGCAGGATCGGGGCGGTGCGGTCGATCGCCTGCATCTGGCTCTTTTCGTCCACGCACAACACCAGCGCACCGGCCGGCGGGGCCATGTACAACCCGACGATGTCGCGGACCTTGTCGATGAACTGCGGATCGGTCGACAGCTTCCACGTCTGCACCAGGTGCGGCTTCAAACCGAACGCCCGCCAGATCCGCGAGATCGCCGACTGGCTCAGGCCCGCCTGCTCGGCCATCGACCGCGTCGACCAGTGCGTATCACCCTTCGGCGGCTCCCGCTCCAAGGTCGCCGTGATCACGGCCTCGACCTGCTCATCGGTGATCTTCCGAGGCGCACCCGGCCGCGGCTCATCGGTCAGCCCCTCCAGCCGATCACAGGCAAACCGCGCCCGCCATTTACGCACCGTCTCCCGCGAGATCCCCAGCAACTGGGCGATCTCGGTGTTCGACCGCCCCGCCGCACACTCCAGCACAATCCGCGACCGCACCGCCAACGCCTGCGCCGTCGTCCGGCGGCGCGCCCACCCGGTCAGAACCCGACGTTCCTCATCGGACAATTCCAGCGGCAACGGCTTGGGACCCGGCATCTGCCCAGTCTAGCCAACCGCCTAGAAATCTATGACTCACGACACTAGCGGCGCGCCGACTGCCTCCCGCGCTCACCCGCCCAGCGTCGTCCCGCTGGACACACCCGACGCGTACATGCCCCATGGCTCCCCATCAGCATTGATGCCCACGGGGCGTACGACTTACCCGCCGATTCTGATCGGGTTGACCACGTCGGCGTACGCGAGCAGCACGCCCATCACAACGAGGATCGCCGCCATGCCGTACGCCAGCGGCAGCGCCTTGGCCACGTCGACATGTCCGGGATCGGGCCGGCGGGCGATGCGGGCGAAACCGCGCTTGACGCCCTCCCAGAGGGCGCCGGCGATGTGCCCGCCGTCGAGCGGCAGCAGTGGAATCAGGTTGAACACGCCGATGGCGAAGTTGAACGACGCCAGCAGCCCGAGGAACTCCGCGATCTTGTCGCTGGTGGGAGCCGGAGCGGCGGCGATCTCACCGCCGATGCGGCTGACGCCGACGATGCCGACCGGGCCGTTGGGGTCGCGTTCCGCGCCGAACGCCGCCTTCGCCACGCCGACCATCTTCTCGGGCAGATGGACCAGGGCCGTGACGGTGCGCGTGGCCATGAACGTCATCTGGTCCCACACCGCGCCCGGCCCCTGCGGGGTGCGCGCCCGCTCGAAGACGACGCCAAGGAAGCCGACGGTCTGCAACTTGTTGGGGTCGGTATCCGATTGCACCTGGTTGGGGATCGGGTGCAGGGTGAGCGTGACCGCCTGGCCGTCGCGCTTGACCACGATCGGAACGGTCTTGCCGGCGGAACCGCGAATGAGGTCGCGCAGCTGGTCGCCGTTCTTGACCTTGGTGGCGCCGAAGGACACGAACGTGTCACCGGGCCGGATCCCCGCCTGCGCCGCCGGCCCCGGCTGGGCCTGCGGGCTGTTGCAGTCCTGCTGCACATTGGCGGGCAGCACGCAGGCGTTGACCGCCGACACCGTGGTCTTCGCCTCGAACGCCCCGAACCCCATCAGCACCACGCCGAAGAACACCATGGCGAGCAAGATGTTCATCGCCGGGCCGCCGGTCATGATCAGCAACTTCTGCCACCACGGCTTGGCGTAGAAGACGCGGTTGCCGTCGCTGGGCCGTACCTCCTCGAGCGCGGCGCCGCGAGCGGAGTCGATGAGTCCCTGGAACGGCCCGGTGGTCAGCCGGCGGACCCGGCCTGGCGCGTCCTCCTTGCGGGGCGGCAGCATGCCGATCATCCGAATGTAGCCGCCGAACGGGACCCACTTGACGCCGTACTCGGTCTCGCCCTTGTGCCGTGACCACATGGTCGGCCCGAACCCGACCATGTACTGCGTGGTGCGGACCCCGAAGAGCTTGGCGAAGGAAAGATGACCCAACTCGTGCAGGGCGATGGACAGCATCAGCCCCACGAAAAAGATGACGGCACCCGCCAGCCAGATCATTCGCACGCCCTCCGTGATCCCCGGCAACGCCGTTCAGCGTACGCGACCGCGTTTATGGCCGCGATAAGACCTGGCTCAGGGCCTAGGTCAGGAATCCGCGCAGCGAGACGGCCGACACCTCGAGGTGCTCGGCCACCGCCCGGCGGGTCCGTTCCGGGCCCGGTGAACACGCTGCTGCGCGAGCTGTTCGCCAAGGATCCGGAGCGGGCCGAGCGGCGGCTGGTGCACGTGCCGATGGGCCGCTTCGCCGAGGCCGAGGAGATCGCGGCGGCGGTGGCCTTCCTCGCCTCGGACGACGCCGGATTCATCACGGCGTCGCAGTTCCTGGTGGACGGGGACATCTCGGGGGCGTACGTCACGCCGTTGTGAGCCTGTGGGCCGGGTCGTCGAGCCAGAGCCACTGGTCGTCCGGAGTGACGGTCATGCCGAATCGCTCGCGGGCCGGGGTACCCGCTCGTACCCACCGCAGATAGGCGTCGGCGACCTCGTCCCACAGCCGGCGGTCGCCGCGCTGCCGTACGTTGAACTCGGCGCGACCGGGCACGAACGCGGCGGTCGCCCAGGACGATCCGTGCCGGTCCCCCAGCCGCAGCTCGAAGCCGCCGTTGACGTCGAGCATGCTCGCGGCGATCACATCGGGCAGCACGGCGGCGATCGTGAGCGCCGCACCGGCCGAGTCCCGGGCGACGGTACGCGGGTCGAGCCGCGTCGTCGTTCGCGCGGCCTCGTCGGGCTCGTCGCAGCGGATGGGCGGGAAGCGTTGCGACCGCAGCATCATGTAGCCGGCCGACCCGGTGAACCGGCCCACGGCCGTACCGTCACCCGCGGCGATCAGCCGGGCCTGGTACCCGCCGGCGAAGCCCGGCATCCAGGGCAGCACGATTACGGCGCCGGGCCGTACCTGCGCGATCCACTCGGCCGGGATGTCGGTCACGCCGCAGGTCACATGTACGCGGTCGTACGGCGCGCCGTCCGGGTGGCCGGCCGTCCCGTCGCCGAGGATCAGGCGCGGGTGCACGCCGGCCGCCGCCAGGTTCGCCCGCGCCCGCTCGGCCATCTCCGGGTCGATCTCGATGCTCGTCACGTTGTCCGCGCCGACCCGCTGGGCGAGCAGCGCGGCCGTCCAGCCGGTACCGGTGCCGATCTCCAAGATGCGCTGGTGATCCCGTACGTCGAGCTGCTCGAGGAAGGCGAACACGATGCCCGGCGCCGACAGGGACGATGTCCAGATGCCCTCGTTCCTGGTCGGGTCGCCTTTCCCGTCGTCGGCCTGGGTGAGAATCGCGGCCTCGGCGTACGCGGCGTCCCACCAGCGGTCGGGGTCTTGATCGCGGTCGATGCCGTACGGCTCCGCGTCCGGAACGTCGGGCGACACCCACGCTCGTACCGGAACGAACAAATGCCGCTGAGCCGCCCGCAGCGCCGTCCGCCACCTCGGGTTGAAGAGATACCCCTTCCCGGCGAGGTGATCGGCCAGCCGCTCGATGCGGTCCGCGGTGTCTCCGGAGGTGGTCATCGCCACTCCTCGTCGGCGCGGGGCCTGAACGTGATGCTATGCCTGCTTTCTCGCCGTGCACTCTCGCTGGCCGGACCTGGTTCTACGGATCTCACTCGTTCTCGGCGAGGAGCCGCTCCCGCCGGCTGCGGCTGTGCCCCCGGAACTCAGCGATGACGGCATCGTCGCTCGCGCGCCGTACTGTCACGTCGTAGATCCCGCTGCGGCCATAGCGCGTACGTTCAACGGCCTCCGCGAGGAGTTCGTCACCCAGCCGGGCCGCCGACACGAACACCACCTCGGCCGCCGCGGCCACCGTCACCTGGTCGTAGGTGTTGCACGCGAAGGCGAACGCGTTGTCGGCGAGCAGAAAGACGTACCCCCCGTGCGCGATGTTGTGCCCGTTGACCATGTGGTCTCCCACACGCATCCGCGCCAGCGCCCGGCCGGGCCCAACGTCGCCGATCTCGATCCCGAGGTGCTGCGACGCCCGATCCCGTTCGTACATCGCCGCCGCGCACCGCTGTGCCAGTTCCTCCGCCTCACCCACCCCACCCACCGTAGGACGTGGTGCCGCGCGGCCGGTACGGCGCCCCGCCGTCAAGCGCGCCATAGCCGAGACGCGCGAACCGGCGTGCAAAGCTCCTGTCAATTGACGTTGGGGCCGGTGATGTACCAATGCCCGGAGGGCGCGATCCACAACAGCACGCCCGGCCAAATCTGAATCAGCTGCCATTCCGGTTGCTGTTTCAACCGGTGATGCCGGCGACACAAACTCGACAAATTACACAGGCACGTCGGCCCGCCCTTGTGGTACGCCTCCGTGTGATCGGCATCGCATTTGCCGGCTCGTCGCCGACACCCGGGAAACCGACAGGTACCGTCCCGAATTTGCAGCTTTCGTCGCATTTCGGTGGGCACCCGATAGGAGCCGGCGCCATGAATGCCCGGCCCGCCGGTAACGCACCAGCGACGTTGTAGGTCGGCGATCGAGTTCTTGATGCGCCGAGCGACCTCCCGCACCAGCGCCGCCTGCCCGCCGAGCCTGCGCCCCTCGCGCCCCAGGCCGTCGGTCAACTCGGCAAGCCGCCCACGCAGCGCCGCCGCGATCGCGGCGGCCACCGCCCGCTCATCGTGGACGGTGTCGCCATCGCCCGGCGCGATCACATATCCACTGACGACAACGTCCCCTTCGGCTCTGAGGTGCGTGACACCACCACGGCCGCCATTGAACGCATCGGCCGTACGCCCGTCCGCAACCTCGGCCGAGCGTCGACCCGCCGGAGCCCCGTGGCTGCACTCGGTGTGGACGACCGCCGGGACCGCCGGTGGCTCGGGCTCGGGAGCACTGGGGCGCTCGCTGCGCAACAACGCGATGTATACATCGGCACGCAGTTGATCGATGGTTCGTGGGTCGCCGTCGGCCTTGAGGGCCTGGGCGATCGCGTTGACCCGGTTGAAGGCTGCGCTCGCGGCAGCGGCGGGCAGGTCGCGCCCGACCAGATCGCCGGTGCCGGCGTCGGTCTCCCACAGCTCCAGCCGCCGGGCCTCTTCGGCATCCTTGCGGCGTTGCTCGTGGGCGTCGGGGTCGGCGTCGCGGATCGCCTTGCGTACCGCGTAACGCAGCTCCGCGCAGGTCTGGCTCGGCGCGGTGGGCAGCACCCGCTCCTCGACCATATCGGCGATTGCCGGGTCGTTTCCGCGCACTCCGTCGGCGATCACTTTGGCCTTGTCGACGTCGATAAGGCCGTCGATCAAGGCCCGGTACGTACGCGGAAGTTGCTCGACGAGCTGCTCAGCGACCACCACCTGCCGTGCGGCAGTGCCACCCGACAGTGTTAAGGCGGCGGCGACCTCATCGGTCACCCACTCGCCGACCTCGGAGTCCCACGCCCCCAACCGCTCGCCCGGGACCTTCCGGCGAGCCGACAGCTCGGCAATCGCGCCCAGCTCCAGCGCCGCCGCCCACGAGGCCAGCCGCCGCGCCGACCGAGCCAACTCGATGATGTCGAAGTCATCGAGTTGGTCATGCTCTTGCGCATCCAACAACAATGCCAAACCCGGCCCAGGAGGCATCTCCTTGAATACCGGCCCGATTATGTCATCTTCTGCCGCTGCCAAGGAGAACACCTCCCTTCAGGAAAGCAGCTAACCCTTCGAACATACTAGCGCACCCATGTCCCAGCTACAATCTGCTACCCCACTTTTCATGCCGCGACAATGCGGCAATTGGCGTCGGCCCGAACTGCATGATCGCGACGAGAATTCGAGTCCACGGGTTCCGGTCGCCTGACTACAGAGTCACGATTCGGTAACTGGGTGTCGCCACGGGCGCCCGGAAGCGTCCCATATATGCAGAGTCGTGAGGTGAGGTGAGGCGGCATGAGAGTGGCCATCAGGTGGTCCGTCGCGATCATCGGAACCGTCGCCAGCTTCGCTCTGGTGACGTGGATCTCGACGCTCGCCGGACTCGACGAAGGCTGGGCGCTCGGACTCGCCGCCCTCGCCGCGGCCCTGGTACTTGCAGCACTCCAGACGTGGGCTACCACGCACCGCCATTCGACCGGGCACCCAGACGCCGAGCGAGTTGCTCGGCCATCACACCACGTCCGCCGATCGTGTGCCGCAGCACGGCCTCCCAAATGATGAGCCAGATTTGGGGTGGTGACGGCGCGGAGAGAAGTGCTTGACGCGCCATTCGGATCGAGAGAAGTCGGTCCACGTTGCGCGGGCCGAGAGGGATTCCGGCCTCGATGACGGCGCGGGCGTAGGACTCGGATTGCAGGAGACCGGGGACGACGAGGGGTTGGAAGGTGCGCACGGCGGCGGCGTCGGCTTCGAGGCTCATGTAGTCCTGGGCGGCTGGGGAGAGGGTGTCGGCGTAGCGGCGCCACCAGCCTTTCTTGCGGCCGTCGCGGGCCAGGGCGTACAGCATCTCGCGGAGGGGTTCGTCGGTGACGTCGTAGCAGTCGAGGATGTAGGTCAGGTCCCGGCGCGGGAGGACGACGCGGCCGTTCTCGATCTTGCTGAGCGAGGAGGCCGAGCGGCCGAGGCGGACGCCCGCGGCATCGAGGGAGAGGCCGGCGTCCTCGCGGATGCGCTTGAGCTCGGCGCCCAGACGGCGGAGGCGTACGGTCGGGGTCGCGAGCGTCGCCATGCGCAGAATTTGCCGTTCTACCAGCGCAGCTTCACGGATAGTCGTCGAGAGGAAAGGTTTCGACACCCAATCTGGACGAAGCACTCCGAATTCCGCGACGAGTAAAGGGCCTCGGTAAAGCTGGTCCGCATGTTCACCGAGAGGGATCGGGAGACGGCGGCGTGTGAGGTCGGCGGCACGATCGAGCTGCCAGGGACGTTCGAGTCGGTCCCGAAGGCGAGGCGATACGGTCCGTACGGTCCTGGGGCCCAAGAGCGATGACGTTGAGCTGGCCGTGAGTGAGCTGGTGACCAATGCGGTGGCGCACTCGGAGTCGGGCCGGGGCGGCGTGATCAAGCTCAGGTTGGCGGTCATCGAGGAGCGCGTCAGGGTGGAAGTCAGCGATCAAGGGTCGAGAGTGAGCCGTCCGCGGGTGGCCAGTAACTCGGCCGACACTGAGCACGGCAACGGGCTGAAGATCGTACGGGCGGTCAGCAGCAGGTGGGGTGTCCACACCACAACGCAAGGCACCACGGTGTGGTGTGAGTGGGCACCCTCATGACTGGCGGTAGGCGGCGAGTTCGCGGCGGGCGATGGAGCGTTTGTGGACCTCGTCGGGGCCGTCGGCGAGGTGCAGGGTGCGGACGCCGGCCCACAGTTCGGCCAGCGGGAAGTCCTGCGAGACGCCACCGCCGCCGTGCGCCTGGATGGCCCGGTCGATGACCCAGCTGGCCATCTCGGGGACGGCGGCCTTGATGGCGGACACCTCGACGCGGGCGCCCTTGTTGCCCACGGTGTCCATCAACCAGGCCGTCTTGAGGACGAGCAGGCGGGCCTGTTCGATGCGGATGCGGGAGTCGGCGATCCATTCCTGCACGACGCCCTGCGCGCCGATGGGCTTGCCGAAGGCGACGCGGCCGGAGACACGCTCGCACATCAGCTGCAGGGCCCGTTCGGCCATGCCGATCGTCCGCATGCAGTGGTGGATCCGGCCGGGGCCGAGCCGTTCCTGGGCGATGCGGAAGCCCTCTCCCTCGCCGAGCAGGATGTTCGACGCGGGTACCCGTACGTCGGAGAAGGAGATCTCCGCGTGGCCCCCGTGGGTGCCGTCGCTGTATCCGAAGACGTGCAGGCCCCGGTGCACGGTGATGCCCGGAGTGTCCCGGGGGACGAGGATCTGGCTCTGCCGGCGGTACGGATCGGCGTCCGGCGACGTCACGCCCATCACGATGAGGATTTTGCAGTCGGGGCTGAGCGCGCCTGACGACCACCACTTGCGGCCGTTCAGGACGTACTCGTCGCCGTCGCGCTGAATGCGCAGCGAGATGTTGGTGGCGTCGGAGGAGGCCACATCGGGCTCGGTCATGCAGAAAGCGGACCGGATCTCGGCGTCGAGCAGCGGCTCCAGCCACTGCTTCTTCTGCTCGTCCGTGCCGAACAGCGCGAGGATCTCCATGTTGCCGGTGTCCGGCGCCGCGCAGTTGAGGGCCAGCGGGGCGATCTTCGGCGACCGGCCGGTGATCTCGGCGAGCGGGGCGTACTGCAGGTTGGTGAGCCCGGCGCCGTACGGCTCGTGAGGCAGGAAGAGGTTCCAGAGGCCGCGGCGACGGGCCTCGGCCTGTAGGTCCTTCATGACCGGCGGCGTGGACCAGGGGTCGTCGCGCTGGGCGGCCTGCTCGGCGTACACCGGCTCGGCCGGGTAGACGTGGGAGTCCATGAACTCCAGCAGCCGGTCGCGGTAGTCGGTGGTGGTCTGGTCGAAGCCGAAGTCCACGGAGGTCTCCTTACAAAGCCTTACGAAGCCTTACGAAGGCAGGTCGACGAGGCCGGCGAGGGCCGCGCGGTGCCGGTCGGCGGTGCCGAGGGCGATCGACGTGCTCTTGGCGCGCTTGAGGTAGAGATGCGCGGGGTGCTCCCAGGTGAACCCGATGCCGCCGTGCATCTGCACGCACTCCTCCGCGGCCCGTACGGCGACCGGCGAGCAGTGCGCCTGGGCGACGGCCACGGCTACCGGTGCGTCAGGGTCGTCGGCGGCCACGCAGGC
This sequence comes from Streptosporangiaceae bacterium, assembly GCA_036555725.1. GTDB lineage: Bacteria > Actinomycetota > Actinomycetes > Streptosporangiales > Streptosporangiaceae > CALAED01. Next base: position 139,700 of record DATBKU010000040.1, read on the forward strand.
GGCCGCGTACCGGGCCACCGCGCGCGCCTGGGTGATCGCCACCCAGAGGTCGGCGAGCCGGTGCTTGAGCCCCTGGAAGGAGCCGACCGGGCGGCCGAACTGGTGCCGGGTCTTGAGATAGTCGACCGTGATCTCCAGGCAGCGCTCGGCCAGCCCCAGCTGCTCGGACGCCAGCAGCGCCGCGCCGGCGGTGAGCGCGGCCTGTACGGCGGCGTCTCCGGAGGCCACGAGGCGAGCCGGGGTCGACTCGAACGACACATCGCACAGCTGACGGGTCATGTCGAGCGAGGTCACCGGTGCCCGCCGTACGTCCGCTGCCTCCACCGCGTACAGCCCGCCGTCCGCCTGGACCAGCAGCATGTCGGCGGGCAGCGCGTCGGCGACCCCCAGTACCTCTCCGGTCAACGCCCCATCCGAAACCGATATGGACGGGAGCGGGCCGCCGGGCGGCGTGGAGAACGGGACGGCGAGCGCTGCCGTACGGCTGCCGTCGGCCAGCGGGCCGATCAGCTCGGTATCCCCGGCGTGGAGCAGCGCCGCGGTGGCCAGGACGGCGCTGCCCAGGAACGGAACCGGCGCGACGGCCCGGCCGAGCTCCTCCAGCACGACCGCCGTCTCGCGGCACGACGCGCCCGCGCCGCCCAGCTCCTCGGGCACCGCGAGCCCCGCGCCGCCGACCTCTGCCGCCAGCGTGCGCCACAGCTTGGTGTCGTACGGCTCGGCGCTCTCGGTCCGCTCGAGCACGGCCGTCCATGGCGACCGGGCCTCCAGCAGGCCGCGCACGCTGCCGCGCAGCTCGTTCTCGACGTCGCTGTACAGAAGATCCATCATTTCGGGAGGTCCTTCCACGCGACGTCCTTGTCGACCCGGATCTCGCCTGGCAGGCCCAGCACCCGCTCGGCGATGATGTTGCGCAGGATCTCCGAGGTGCCGCCCTCGATGGAGTTGCCCTTGGCACGCAGGTAGCGATAGCCGGGCGAGCGGCCGGTGAAGTCCACATTGCCGGGCCGGCGCATGGTCCAGTCGTCGTAACGCAGCCCCTCGGCGCCGCGCAGCTCCAACTCCAGCCCGGAGACCTCCTGGTTGATGCGCGCGAAGGCGAGCTTGACGGCCGACCCCTCCGGGCCGGGGTGCCCGGCGGCCAGTTGCTGGCGCATCCACACCCCGGTCAACCGGGCGGCCTCGGTGTCCACCCAGAGCCGCAGCAGGGCGTCGTGCAGTCCCGGTGTACGCAGCTCGGGATACTCGCGCCAGACCCGCGCGGCCACCCCGATCATGCCGACCTCCCGGCCGCCAGGGCGCCCGCCGATGGCGACGCGCTCGTTCATCAGCGTGGTCTGCGCGACCATCCAGCCGGCCCCGACGTCGCCGAGCCGGTAGGCGTCCGGGATCCGTACGTCGGTGAGGAAGACCTCGTTGAACTCGGCCTCGCCGGTGAGTTGGCGCAGCGGGCGCACCTCGACGCCGGGCGCGGTCATGTCGCAGACGAAGTACGTCATACCGCGGTGCTTGGGCACGTCCGGGTCCGTACGGGTGACCATGATCGCCCAGCGCGCCTCGTGCGCCATGGACGTCCACACCTTCTGCCCGGTCACGATCCAGTCGTCGCCGTCCCGTACCGCCCGGGTGCCGAGGGCGGCCAGGTCGGAGCCGGCGCCGGGCTCACTGAACAGCTGGCACCAGATCTCCTCGGCGGTCCACAGCGGGCGCAGCCAGCGGGCCTTCTGCTCGTCGGTGCCGAACTGCCGGATGGTGGGCGCGGCCATGCCAAGCCCGATGCCGTTGCGATCGGGGTCGTTGGCCGGCGCCCCGGCGGCGGCGAACTGGGCGTCCACCTGCGCCTGCCGCGACCGCGGCGCGTCCAGCCCGCCGAGCCCGGCCGGGAAGTGCACCCACGCGAGACCGGCGTCGAAGCGGGCGCGCAGGAACTCCAGGCGCTCGGTCGAGGCGGGATCATGCGACTCGAGGAACTCATCGACGCGGCGGCGAAGCTCCGCGGCGTCGGGCGGCGCAGCGGTCACCAGGCACCTCCGTACGGTCCCAACGCCATACCGACCGGTCGGTACGCCGTCTTACCTTAAGAAACCGGCTCAGCGGGGTCAACGCCGTTGCTACTCGGCAGTTGCCCCCAACCGCCCAGCGTACGCACGCCGTACGAGAGGGCGGTCACGGGCTGGAGGTGCCATGCCACTGTTCAGTAGCAGTAATCACTGGCAGGTATTACCGCTCAGTGGTATTGCACGGTGTGAAGCGTCAGCATACACTCACGCACCACACAGACCGCGGCGAGGTGGCTGGCCATGGGCAGTACCAGGAACCGTCTCATCACGATGCTCGCGACCGGCACGCTGCTGGCGGCCCCGTTGGCGGCCTGCGAGCAGAAGTCGGGTACGACCGGAGGATCCGACGCGAGCGGCAAACCGATCGTCGTCGGATCGACGCTCTCGTTGAGCGGCGCCTTCGCCGCGACAGGCGCCATCCACAAGATCGCCGGACAGGAGTTCGTCGACCGCCTCAACGCGAACGGCGGGCTGCTGGGCCGTCAAGTGAAGTGGATCGTCCGCGACGACGAGTCCGACCAGGCCAAGGTCAGCCAGCTCTACGAGCAGCTGATCTCACAGGACAAGGTCGACCTGATCATCGGCCCGTACGCGACGCCGAACATCCTGTCGGCGATGGCGGTGGCGGCGCGGCACGGGTACACCATGCCGCAGCACACGGCCGTCATCGCGCCGCTGATGACGTACAACTGCCAGTTCCCGGCGTGGTCGATCGGCCCGAAGCCGAACGAGTACGTCCCGAACCAACTGTTCGACGCGGTCGCCAGCCTGCCCGACCCGCCCAAGAAGGTGGCCATCCTCACCAACCAGAACGGCTCGACCGACTTCGTGTCGTACGGCGCGGGCAGCGACAAGACCGGCATGGTGTCGATCGCCAAGCAGCGCGGGCTGGACCTCGTGCTCGAGGCGAAGTACCCGCCGACCACGACGAGCTGGGCGCCGCTCGCTACCCGCGTACGGGACGCCAAGCCCGACCTCGTCATCAACGACGGCCTCGGGGTCGACCCGGTCAACCTGCTGAACGCCATGAAGCAGCTGAAGTACCAGCCGCCGATGATGTTCAGCCTGTTCCCCGCGCCAGGTCCGCCGCTGGCGCTCGGCGACACGTCGAACGGGCTTTTGTCGGTCACCATCTTCGAGCCGAACAAGCCGACGCTCGACAAGCTCGGCCCGACGGCGACCACCATCGTCAACGACTTCAAGACCCGGGCCAGCCAGGCGAAGCTGCCGTACACAGTGTTCGAGACCCAGGCGGCGGCCTCCTGGAACGCGTGGGAGATCCTCGTGGCCGGGGTGAAGGGCGCCGGCAAGATCGACCAGAAGGCCATGTGCGACAGCCTGCACGCCAAGGGCGCAGACACCACGTTCAGCGGGCACCTCGCCTTCGACCCGAGCGTGCACAACTTCTGGCCGACCACGCTGTCCATCAAGCAGATCCAGAACCGCGACTGGGTGACGGTCTGGCCGACCGATCGGGCGGCGGCGAAGCTGCAGTCGCCCGCCGGCTGACCAGGGTCTGAGCCAACCGCTATGGACACACTTCAGGCGGCGCTCACCGGGGTGCTCGTCGGCGGGCTGTACGCCCTGATGGCCGCCGGGCTCTCGATCACCTGGGGCGTGTTGCGGATCATCAACCTGATCCACTTCGGGCTGATCCTGCTCGGGGCCTACCTGACCTTCCAGATCGCCTCGTCGTGGGGCATGGACCCGATCCTCACCGTGGTCGTCACGGTGCCGGCGATGTTCGTGCTCGGCGCCACCGTGCAGTGGGTCTTCGACCGGCTGCAGATCTCCGAGCTGAGCTCGCTGCTGTTCAGCTTCGGCCTGCTCATCGTCATCGTGCAGGCCATCAGCAACCTCTGGAGCGCCGACTACCGGCAGCTGACCGCGGCGGTGAACCCGTACGCGACCCGGTCCTTCTCGGTCGGCGGGCTGGTCTTCCCGCTCAACACCCTGCTCGCGTTCGCGCTGGCCGTGGTGCTGATCGGCGGCGCGCACGTCGCGCTGCGGCGCACCTTCACCGGGCGGGCGCTGCGCGCGTTCGCCCAGGACCGGGCGATCGCCGCCGCCTTCGGCATCGACCACCGGCGGATCGGGGTGCTGCTGGCCGGGGCGGCGGGCGCCACGGCCGCGGCGGCCGGCATGCTGTTCGCGCTGTCGAACGCGCTGACCCCGGCCACGGCGTTCGAGTGGTTCGGCACGGTGTTCGCCGTCGTCATCCTCGGCGGGATCGGGCACCTCGTCGGCACGCTCGTCGCGGGCCTGCTGGTCGGCGCGCTCGGGGCCGTCGTCTCGGTGGTCGTGTCGCCGGCGGCCGAGCCGTTCGTGCTGTTCTCGACCATCGTGCTGGTCCTGCTGCTCCGGCCCCAGGGGTTGTTCGCCCGCGGCGGCACCCGATGAGGCGCAGCCGGTGGGTCTTGCGGTGTCTGCCCGGGAGGGCGTTCGCCGGCGAGGGTGTGCGGTGAAGCGCGGGCTGTGGGCGTTCCCGCTGGCGTTCGTCCTGCTCGCCACGCTGTCGCTGTATCGGGAGACCATCGGCTTCCCGGTCTTCTACCTCACGCTGCTGACGACGATTCTGTTCTGGACCTCGCAGGCCACCAGCTGGAACATCCTGTCCGGCTACAGCGGCTACTTCAGCTTCGGGCAGGCCGCGTACGTCGGGGTCGGCGCGTACACCACCGCCGTGCTGTACGGACGGCACCAGGTCAGTTTCTATCTCACCCTGCTGGCCGCGGCCGCGCTGTGCGCCGTGCTCGCGCTCGTCATCGGGGGCCTGGCGTTCCGGCTGCGGTCGCTGCGCGGGGAGATCTTCGCGCTGCTGACGCTGGCCGTGCCGTTCATCCTCGGCTCGCTGGCGCACATCAACACGGCCATCGACGGCGGGCAGGGCATCATCATCTCGGTTCCGCCGTTCCCTTCGGGGCTGGGTCTGTTTCAGGACTACCTGTATCTGATCAGCCTGGTCGTCGCGGTCGCGGCGGTGTGGGCGGCGTACGCGATCCAGCACTCGCGGTTCGGCTGGGCGCTGGCGTCGATCCGCGACGCCGAGGAGGTGGCCGAGGGCCTCGGCGTGGCCACCTTCCGGTACAAGATGCTGGCCATCATGGTGAGCGGCGTGATCGGCGGCGTGGGCGGGAGCATCTTCGCGCTGCAGATCGGCTTCGTCGCGGTGGCCAGCGTGTTCAACCTGACCGTGCCGCTGTTCGTGATCGTGATGAGCGTGCTCGGCGGGCGCACGCACTGGCTGGGCCCGGTGCTGGGCGCGGCGCTCATCACACTGCTCCAGGACCGGCTCACCGCCTCCGGCCTCGCCAACTGGCGGCTCATCGTGCTGGGCGGCATCCTCGCCGTGCTCGTGGTGATCGCGCCCGAGGGCCTGTACGTACGGCTGCGCGCCCGGCCCTGGTACGCCTTGGCGGCGTTCGCGGTGGTCGTGCTCGTCCTCCGCGTCACCGGCGTATACGGCGGCCCGCTGGACTGGATCCTCGCCGGTTCGCTCGCCGCGGTGGTGGTCGCGGTCTGGCCGGGCCGTACCCCGGCGCGGAAACCGGCTCGCCCGCGGGAGGCCGAGGGTCAGGCCGAGCAGCAGGACGTACCGGCCCCAGCGTCGCCGGATGAGGACGCCGCGGTCCTCGTCGAGTGCGCGAACGTGGCCCGGTACTTCGGCGGCGTGCGGGCCCTGGAGGACGTGTCGCTGCAGATCCGGGCCGGTGAACTGATCGGGCTCGTCGGGCCGAACGGTTCCGGGAAGACGACCCTCGTCAGCCTGCTGGCCGGCACGCTGCGACCGACCCGGGGCACCATCGCGATCGCCGGGCATGACACCGCGAAGCTGCCGCCGCACCGGGTCGCGCACACCGGCGTGGCGCGGACGTACCAGATCCCGCGTCCGTTCGCGTCGCTGACCGTACGGGACAACGTGGCGATGGCCGCCATGTTCGGCCGGGAGCCGCGGTCGCTGCGGCAGGCGCGGACCGAGGCCGACCGGCACCTCGGCTTCGTCGGGCTCGCGCACCTGTCCGACGCGTTCCCCGCCGCGCTCAACCTCCATCAGCGGCAGTTGCTGGAGATCGCCCGCGCCCTCGCGACCAACCCGACGGTGCTGCTGCTCGACGAGGCGCTCGCCGGCCTCACTCCGGCCGAGATCGACAACGCCGTCGAGGTCGTCCGGCGGATCCGGCAGTCCGGCACCGCGATCGTGATCGTGGAACACCTACTGCGCGTGGTCAACCAGCTGGCGACCCGCATCGTCGTGCTGGACCGGGGCACCTGCATCGCCGACGGCGACCCGCAGGCCGTCATGTCCGACCCCGCCGTCGTGCAGGCCTACCTCGGGAAGCGCGCCCATGCTTGACGTGCGCGATCTCGACGCCTTTTACGGCGACGCACAGGCGCTCAGCGGGGTCAGCCTGGAGGTCGCGGACGGCGAGACGGTCAGCATCATCGGGCCCAACGGCGCGGGCAAGACGACGCTCGTGCACGCCATCGCCCGGCTGCACACCGCGACGAGGGGCCGCGTCGTCGTCGACGGCACCGACCTGACCGGGCTCGCCGCGCACCGCGTGTGCGCGCATGGCGTGGCGACCGTGCCGGAGGGCCGCCGGGTCTTCCCGCATATGACGGTCGAGGAAAACCTGTGCCTCGGGGCGTACCGTAAGGCCGCGCGCGCCACCCATCGGGCCGAGCTCGCGCGCGTGTACGAGCTGTTCCCGCGGCTAGCGGAGCGGTCGCGGCAGCTCGCGGGCAGCCTCAGCGGGGGCGAACAGCAGATGCTCGCCATCGGCCGGGCCCTCATGGCGCGGCCGCGGCTGCTGCTGCTCGACGAGCCGTCGCTCGGGCTCGCCCCGGTCGTGGTCGACGAGGTGTTCGCCGCGATCCAGACGATCAACGCCGAGGGCGTCGGCATCCTGCTGGTCGAGCAGGACGTCGAGCGCGCCCTCGACATCTCCGCCCGCGGCTATCTGCTCATCGAGGGCCGCGTCCTCGCGGCCGGTCCGTCCGCCCAGCTCCGCGAGAGCAAGGACGTCCGCCACAGCGTCCTCGGCCTCTGAGCGGTTTCAGCATTCGATGACGTTGACGGCGAGGCCGCCGCGCGAGGTCTCCTTGTACTTGTCGAGCATGTCGCGCCCGGTGTCGCGCATGGTCTTGATGGCGCGGTCGAGTGAGACGAAGTGGGTGCCGTCACCGCGCAGGGCGAGGCGGGCGGCGCTGATCGCCTTGATGGACGCCACCGCGTTGCGCTCGATGCAGGGCACCTGCACGAGGCCGCCGACGGGGTCGCAGGTGAGGCCGAGGTTGTGCTCGATGCCGATCTCCGCGGCGTTCTCGACCTGTGCCGGGGTGCCGCCGAGCACCTCGGTGAGCCCGGCGGCCGCCATCGAGCAGGCCGAGCCGACCTCGCCCTGGCAGCCCACCTCGGCGCCGGAGATCGAGGCGTTCTCCTTGAACAGCACGCCGATCGCCCCGGCGGCGAGCAGGAACCGGACGACCTGATCGTCGTTCGAGTCGGGCACGAAGCGGTCGTAGTAGTGCAGGACGGCGGGCACGATCCCGGCGGCGCCGTTCGTGGGCGCGGTGACGATGCGGCCGCCCGCGGCGTTCTCCTCGTTGACGGCGAGCGCGAACAGCGTCACCCAGTCCATCGCCTGCAGCGGGTCACCGTCGGCCTCGTCGATCAGCTTCTGGTGCAACTGGGGAGCTCGGCGGCGCACCTTGAGCCCGCCGGGCAGCAGGCCCTCGCTGGCGCAGCCGCGCCGTACGCACTCGCACATGACCCGCCACAGGTCCAGGAGGCAGGCCCGGATCTCCGCCTCCGACCGGCCGAACGCCTTCTCGTTCTCCAGCATCACCGAGGAGATCGACATGCCGGTCTTGCCGGTCCACTCCAGCAGCTCGGCGGCGGTGGAGAAGGGGTGCGGCAGCACCGTGTCGTCCGGCTTGATCCGGTTCGCGCCGGCGGCGTTCTCGTCGACGACGAAGCCGCCCCCGACCGAGTAGTAGATCCGCTCCCGCAGCGCCTCGCCGCCGGCGCCGTACGCCGTGAACCGCATGCCGTTGGGATGACCCGGCAGCGTCTTCTTGCGTTCGAAGATCAGGTGCTCGCCGACGACGAACGGCACCTCGCGCTCGCCGTACAGCCGTACGGTGCCGCGCTCGGCGACGGCGGCGAGCCGCGCGGGCACCGCGTCGACGTCGACCAGCTCGGGCTTTTCGCCTTCGAGACCGAGGATGACCGCCTTGTCGCTGCCGTGCCCCTTGCCGGTCAGGCCGAGCGAGCCGTACAGGATCACCTGGACGGACGCCGTCTCGGGCAGCAGGCCGTCGGCGTGCAGGCCGCGGGCGAAGCGGTGCGCGGCCGCCATCGGCCCGCCCGTGTGCGAGCTCGACGGTCCGATGCCGATCTTGAACAGATCGAAAACCGAGATGGCCACTTACAGATCAGGGTAGAGCGGGTATTTCTCGGTCAGCGAGCGCACCCGCGCCGACAGCGCCGCCGCGTCGTACGACGGCTGCAGCGCGAGGGCGAGGATATCGGCCACCTCGGCGAAGTCGGCGGCCTGGAAGCCGCGGGTCGCCAGCGCCGGCGTGCCCACCCGCAGGCCCGACGTCACCATCGGCGGTCGCGGATCGTTGGGCACCGCGTTGCGGTTGACCGTGATGCCGACGTCGTGCAGCCGGTCCTCCGCGTCGCGCCCGGTGAGCTCGGAGTCGACGAGGTCGACCAGGATCAGGTGCACGTCGGTGCCGCCGGTGAGCACCTTCACCCCGGCCTTGACGCAGTCGTCCTCGAGCAGCCGCGCCGCGAGCGCCTTGGCGCCGTCGACGGTGCGGGCCTGCCGCTCGGCGAACTCCCCGGTCGCGGCGATCTTCAGCGCCACCGCCTTGGCGGCGATGACGTGCTCCAGCGGGCCGCCCTGCATGCCGGGGAACACCGCAGAGTTGATCTTCTTGGTGAACTCCTCGCGGCACAGGATGAGCCCGCCGCGTGGCCCGCACAGCGTCTTGTGCGTGGTCGTGGTGACGATGTCGGCGTGCGGCACGGGCGAGGGGTGCAGGCCGGCCGCGACCAGTCCGGCGAAGTGCGCCATGTCGACCAGCAGCAGCGCGTCGACCGAGTCGGCGATCTCGCGGAACGCCGCGAAGTCGAGCTGCCGCGGGTACGCGGACCAGCCGGCCACGATCATCTTCGGCCGGTGCTCCGAGGCCAGCGCCGCCACCTCGTCCATGTCGACCAGGCCGTCGTCGGGCCGTACGTGGTAGGGCACCACGTTGAGGACCTTGCCGGAGTAGTTCAGCCGCATGCCGTGGGTCAGGTGGCCGCCGTGGGCGAGATCCATGCCGAGGATCGTGTCGCCGTGCTGCAGCATCGCGAAGTAGACGGCGGTGTTGGCCTGCGCGCCCGAGTGCGGCTGGACATTCGCGTGCTCCGCGCCGAACAACTCCTTGGCCCGGTCGATGGCCAGCTGCTCGGCAACGTCGACGAACTCGCAGCCGCCGTAGTAGCGCCGCCCCGGGTAGCCCTCAGCGTACTTGTTGGTCAGCACCGAGCCCTGGGCCTCCAGCACCGCGGTCGGGGCGAAGTTCTCCGACGCGATCATCTCCAGGGTCGTCTGCTGCCGCCGCACCTCGTTATCGATCGCCGCGGCGATCTCCGGGTCGACGGCGGCCAGCGAGTCGTACTGCTGGGTGGACACGGTTCAGGACTCCTCGATGAGCTTCGCGTAGGCCGCCGCGTCCAGCATGCCTCCGGGCTCCCCGTCGAGTCGAACCTTGAACAGCCAGCCCTCGCCATACGGGTCGGAGTTGATCATCGCTGGGTCGTCGGCGACGGCGGAGTTGACGGCGGTGATCTCGCCGCTGACCGGGGCGTAGATGTCGCTCACCGACTTCGTCGACTCGGCCTCGCCGCACGGCTCGCCGGCCTCGATCGCCTCGCCCTCATCGGGCAGGTCGACGTAGACGATGTCGCCGAGCGCGTCCGCGGCGTACGCCGTGATGCCGACCGTGACGATTCCGCTGTCGTCGTCAAGGCCGGACACCCATTCGTGTTCTTCGGTGTAACGCAGCTGCTCAGGAACGGTCACGGAGATTCTCCCTAGCTATGACGGACGTCGGTAGAACGGCAGGGCGACCACGTCGACCGCCTCCCGCTTGCCCCTGATGTCGACCGCGAGATCGACGGCGGTGCCGGACTCCGGGCTGGCGTACCCGGCGTTGAGGTAGGCCATCGCGATCGGCTTGCCCAGTGTCGGGGACGGAGCGCCGCTCGTCACGACACCGCACGGCGTGCCGCCATCCTCGCCCGCCGTGACCACGTCGTGGCCGTGCCGCGGCACCCGGCGCCCCCGGGCGACCAGTCCGACGAGCGTACGCCCGGGTGGCGTGTCGGCGCGCGCCGCCAACGCCGCCCGTCCGACGAAATCGCCCGGCTTGTCCAGCTTGACCACCCGGCCGAGGCCCGCGTCGTATGGCGTCGTCTCGATGGTGAGCTCGTTGCCGTACAGCGGCATCCCGGCCTCCAGGCGGAGCGTGTCGCGCGCGGACAGCCCGGCCGGGACCAGTCCCGGCGACGCCGCCAGCTCGCGCCACAGCCGTACGGCGTCGCTCGCGGTGACGAACAGCTCGAAGCCGTCCTCGCCCGTGTAGCCGGTGCGGGCGATCAGCGCGTCGATGCCGGCCACCTGCTCGGCCAGGATGGCGTAGTACTTCAGGTCGCCGAGCGGGGCCTCGGTCAGCTTGCCGAGGATCTGCTGGGCGTGCGGCCCCTGGACGGCGATGAGCGCGTACGAGTCGGAACGGTCGTCGACGACGGCCTCGAAGCCCTCGGCGCGTTCGGCGAGCGCGCCCCGCACGGTCGCCACATTGGCGGCATTGGCGACGACCATGAACGTCTCGGGCGCGAGCCGGTAGACGATGATGTCGTCGAGCACCCCGCCGGCGGCCTCGCAGATCATGGTGTAGCGGGCCTTGCCGACCCGGAGCGCCGAAAGGTACCCGACCAGCGCGTAGTCGAGCGCGGCCGCCGCCCCCAGCCCGGACACGAAGATCTCGCCCATGTGCGAGAGGTCGAACAGCCCGGCGCCGGTACGGACGGCCTGGTGCTCGGCGGTCTCACTGCCGTACCGCAGCGGCATCAGGTAGCCGGCGAACTCGACGAGGTTGGCGCCGAGCTCGCGGTGGACCGTAAGCAGCGGCGTCTGCTTGGCTGGCATCTGGTTGAGGCTCCTGTTCGCGCTACGTGGGCGGAACGCTCATCGTCTCCCAGATTAGTGGCGGGCGAGCCTGGCGAGGCCGCCGGCCACCAGCGGCGCCACCACGTCGCCGATCATCTCGAAGCCCTCACCCACGGTCTTGCCCTGCAGGAACCGGAAGTGGATGCCCTCGCTGATCACCGCCAGCTTGAAGCAGCCGAGCGCCTCGTACCAGGGCAGCGGCGTCAGGTCGAGGCCGCTCGCGGCGGCGTACCGGTCGAGCAGCTCCGACCCGTCCGGGAAGCCTGCCGCGGGGGTGATGGGCGAGGTCACCGCGGCGCCCTCCTCGCCCCGCTCCCAGTAGACGTTGAACAGGCCGACGTCGCACAGCGGGTCGCCGAGGGTCGCCATCTCCCAGTCGACCACGGCGGCGATCGAGTCACCCGCGACGATGACGTTGTCGAGCTTGTAGTCGCCGTGCACGATCGTGTGCCGCTGGGTCGCCGGGATGGCGGCGGCCAGCGTGGCGCTCAGCTCGTCGATGCCGGGGATCTCCCGGCTGCGCGAGGCGGCCAGCTGCTTCTGCCAGCGCCTGACCTGGCGCTCCACGAAGCCCTCGGGCCGTCCGAAGTCGCCGAGCCCGACGCCCGCCGGATCGACACTGTGCAGGCCCGCCAGCACGTCGATCAGGTCGTGCGCGATCGCGACCGCCCGCGGGGCGCCGAGGGCCTCGGTCTGCTCGGCCGTGCGGTAGACCGTGCCGTCGACCTTCTCCATGAGATAGAACGGCGCGCCCAGCACGTCGTCGTCCTCGCACAGGACGTACGTCTCCGGCACCGGCACCGGGGTGCCGGCGAGGGCGGTCATGACCCGGTACTCCCTGGCCATGTCGTGCGCGGTGGCGAGGACGTGGCCGAGGGGCGGGCGGCGCAGCACCCACTCGCGGGTGCCGTCGGTCACCACGTACGTCAGGTTGGAGCGGCCGCCGGCGATCAGCTCGGCGGTCAGCGGACCGGCGGTGGCGAGGTCCGGAAGCGTACCGAGGCGCTCCAGGTCGACGCCCGGCGGTGACGCTTGGGTCATGATGCTCTTTCGACGTGACCGGTTCTTTCCACGTTCTCCGCGGGCGGCTCGAGCTGGAGGCCGTCCAGGAGCAGGCCGACGTAGTACTCGCTCACCTCGTGCGCCGCCAGCTGGCCGCTCGGGTGGTACCAGGTGCTGAGCTGATGCACCGCGCCGAAGAAGAATTGCACCACGATGTCGGCCGGGACATCGCGCCGGAAAAGGCCCGCCGCCTGCCCTTCTTCGACCAGCGCGCGGAAGCGTTCGTGATAACGCCGTCGCTCTGCGCGCACGGTCTTTCGCTTCTCCTGCGGCAGCAGGTGCATCGAGCGGAAGAAAACGGTCAGATCGTCCAAGTGCAGAAAACTGGTGTCGAGTACGTCGACCGCGGCGGCGCGGAGGCGTTCCTCGGCGGTTCCCTTACCGTCGGCGAATTGTTCGAGCCGGCGCGTCTGCATCATCAGCAGCCGATGGTAGATCTCGTAGAGGAGATCGTCCTTGGAGGCGAAGTAGTGGTACATCGCCCCCTTGGTGACCCCGGCCGACTCCACGATCTCCTGTACGGACGTGGCCTCGAAGCCCTTCTCGGCGAACAGCCGAGTGGCCACGGCGAGCAGCCGTTCGGGCAGCGGAGGCGCGGTCGGCTCACCTGCCATAGCTCGGACCTCCCGTACAAAAGCCCTGGTGAATTCGCAACCTATCTCACCGTTGACGCTCCTGGGAACGCCCACCTAGGGTGACGATACCGACTGGTCGGTACGTCGCATTTCACGGTAGCCGCGAAACGGTAGCCGTGAAACGGTAGTACCGCTGGAGGTCGCTTCGGGGATGTCCGTGTCGGCTTCGAGACGAGGAATGATGATCAGTCCTTCCCCGATGCTGCTCGAACTTCGCGACGTAACGGTCCGTTTTGGAGGCCTTACGGCACTGGACGGCGTCTCCTTCGGCGTCCCGCAGGGCCGGGTGACGGGCGTCATCGGACCGAACGGCGCCGGCAAGACCACCTTGTTCAACGTGGTGTGCGGGTTCATCCGGCCGCAGGCCGGCGAGCTGTACTGGCGGGGCGAACGCCTCACCCGGCACCGCCCGCACCACCTGACGAGGCTCGGCATCGCCCGCACCCTGCAGGGTCTCGGCCTGTTCCCCGGGCTGACGGCCCTGGAGAACGTCATGGTCGGGGCCGACCGGCACGCCCGTACCGGGGTGCTGTCCGCGCTGGGCGCGCTGCCGCGGTCCGACCGCGACGAGGGTGCGCTGCGCGACCGGGCCCGGCAGGTGCTGGCCGACCTCGACGTCGCCGACGTGGCCGGCAGGCGGCCCGGCGAGCTGCCGTACGGGATCCAGAAACGGGTGGCACTCGCCCGCGCCCTGGTCGCCGAGCCCGACCTGCTGCTGCTCGACGAGCCCGCCGCCGGGCAGTCGGCCGCGGAGATCGACGACCTCGGCGCCCTGCTCAGAAGGCTGCGCGAGGACATGTCGGTCGTGCTGGTCGAGCACCACATGGACCTCGTCATGGAGGTCTGCGACGAGGTCGCGGTGCTCGACTTCGGCCGGCTCATCGCCCACGGCACGCCGGACGAAGTGCGCGACGATCCCCTGGTGACCGCCGCCTATCTGGGCGACGAGGTCGACGCCGGGCCGGAGCCGTCCGACGTACCCGAGGACGGCAACCTCGAGGACGGCGGCGCAGGTAAGGGGGACGGCGGCGGCGTATTCGAGGGGGACGTACTCGAGGGCGACGGCGACGGTCTGGAAGGCGACGCGCAGGCCAGCGCGCTGGAGGGCGAGGTGTCCAGTGCTTGAGATCAAGGACCTGGTCGTCACGTACGGGGCGGTACGCGCGCTCGACAGGGTGTCGATCGAGATGCCGGCCGGCAGCATCACCGCGGTGCTCGGCGCGAACGGCGCCGGCAAGTCGACGCTGCTGCGCACGGTCAGCGGGCTGGTCCGGTCGCGGGCCGGGCAGATCACCGTCGACGGCCGCGACGTGGGCCGGCTCCCGGCCGAGGAGATCACCCGGCTGGGCGTGGCGCACGTACCGGAGAACAGCGGCGTCATCCTCGAGCTCACCGTGGCCGAGAATCTGCGCCTCGGCGGGCTGTGGCGCCGCGACAAGGCGGCGTTGCAGCAGCAGATCGCCGCGATGTACGAACTGTTCCCGCTGCTCGCCGAGCGGCGCGGCCGGGTGGCCGCCACCCTGTCCGGCGGCGAGCGGCAGATGCTCGCGCTCGGCCGGGCGCTCGTCGGGCGGCCCCGGCTGCTGCTGGTCGACGAGCCGTCGCTCGGGCTGGCGCCCCGCGTGGTCGCCCAGCTCATGGGGGTGCTGCGGCGGCAGCGCGACGAGCACGGCCTGACCGTCGTCCTCGTCGAGCAGAACGCCCGCAGCGCGCTGTCGATCGCCGACCGCGCGATCGTGCTCAACCTCGGCGCGGTGGCCGCCGACCTCGACCAGACCGAGGCCGTCGACGAACGGCTCCGCCACGCATATCTGGGGTTCTGATGGTCAGGTTCCTCAACCTCACGCTGTCCGGGGTGACCTCGGGCATGGTGTTCGCGACGGTCGCCCTCGCCCTGGTGCTGATCTGGCGGGCCACCCGGATCGTCAACTTCGCGCAGGGCGCCATGCTGATGGTCACGACGTTCCTCGCCTGGACGGTCGTCCAGCACGGCGGCTCGTATTGGGTCGCGCTGGCCGTCGCCCTCGCCGCCGGGCTGGTGCTCGGGGCCGTCGTGGAGCGGATCGTCATCCGGCCCGTCGAGAACAAGCCGCCGCTCAACGCGGTCATCGTGACCCTGGGGCTGTTCGTCCTGCTGGAGGCGGGCGCCGGGATGATCTGGGGCAACCAGCCGCACTCCTACCCGCCCGCGTTCACCATCAAGGGGTTCACGGTGGGCGGCACCCGGCTGCTGCTGTCCCCGTTCGACCTGTTCGTCATCGGGGCGGTCGCCATGGTGATGGTCGTGCTGACGGTGCTGTTCCGCCGTACGGACGTGGGCCTCAAGCTGCGGTCCGCGGCGTTCGCGCCCGAGGTGTCACGGCTGCTCGGGGTCCGGGTCGGCCGGATGCTCACCCTCGGCTGGGCGCTGGCGTCGCTGGTCGGGGCGCTCGCCGGGGTGCTGATCGCGCCGTCGGTGTTCGTCGGGCCCAGCCAGTTCGACTCGATTCTCGTCTTCGGCTTCACGGCGGCGGTCATCGGCGGCCTCGACAGCCCGATCGGGGCGGTCGTCGGCGGGCTGCTGCTCGGCTGCGCGCTCAGTTACGTATCCGGCTACCTCAGCTCCGACATCGTCACGCTCGGCGCGTTCGCCGTGCTCATCGCGGTGCTGATGGTCCGCCCGAACGGGCTGTTCGCCGTCACCACCGGGAGGCGAGTGTGAACGTGCTGCGGCTGACCCTCGTACGCCACACCGCGTGGGCGCTGGTCGCGTTCGCCGCCCTGCTCGGCATCAGCACGGCGCTGAGCCCGTACCACGACCTGCAGCTCGCCCAAATCGCGTTCATCACCTGCGCGGCGGCCGGGCTCACCGTGCTGACCGGGCTCGGCGGGCAGATCTCGCTCGGGCACGGCGCGTTCATGGCGGTCGGCGCGTACACGACGGCGCTGCTGCTCAACCACCTGCAGTGGCCGCTGTTCGCCGTGCTGGTGGCCGCCGCTCTGGTCACCGCGGCCGCGGGACTGATCGTCGGGGTGGGCGCCGCCCGGCTGTACGGCCCGTACCTCGCCGGCGCCACGCTCGCCCTCGCCGTCGGGCTGCCGGGGCTGGCCAACTACGGCCCGCTGACCGAGTGGCTGGGCGGGCAGAACGGGCTGACGGTGTCGCCATCCCCGCCGCCGCTCTCGCTCGGTGCGACGTTCCCGCTGGAGCGCTGGCAGGCCTGGATCAGTTGCCTGGCCGCGGTGGTCACGATGTGGGCGCTGGCGAACCTGACCCGGAGCAGGTACGGCCGGTCGCTGCGGGCCACCCGTGACGACGAGATCGCCGCCGCGCTCAGCGGGGTCCGCGTGGCCCGGGTCCGGATCATCGCGTCCGTCGCGGCTGCGGCGTGCGCGGGGCTGGGCGGTGGGCTGCTCGCGGTTGTGGACACCCTCGCCGCCCCCGGGGCCTTCCCGCTCACGCTGTCGCTGCAGCTGATCGCGGCGATCATCCTCGGCGGCCTGGGCAGCCTGGCCGGCGCGGTCTGGGGGTCGCTGATCCTCGTCCTCGTGCCCAGCTGGGCCAGCGACTTCGCCACCTCGGCGCACGTGTCGCACAACGTCGCCTCCAACCTCCCGCCGGCGATCTTCGGCGTGGTGTTGATCGGCGTCATGCTGTTGTTCCCACGTGGCCTGCAGGGCGGCCTGCTCATCGGCCTGCACAAACTGCGTGCCCTGGGGTCACGGGGTGACGGGCATAGCGGTGAGGACGCGGTGGGCAAGGTCCTCGTCACCAGAGACCGTGACGTCGACGGCGTCGGCGGGTAGGCGGCCACAAGCGAGGCGAGTGTAGGTCTCCCAGCCCATCCGCAGCGTCACGGTCGGCTCAGCGATGTCCGCGAAGCGGGCGCGGCGGTCGTCGCCCACGATCACCTGACGAGTGAACGGAACCGCGCCGGTGACCTCGAACGCCACGGACTGGCCCGGGGCGGCCGCGGCGACCTTGCCGACGACGTACGGCAGCCCGCCGGAGAGGATGTCGAGGGCGCACGCGGCCGCGGGCCCGTCGAGGTTGCCCGGCCGGCCGACGGCGCGGCGGATGTCCTGCTCGTGCGTCCAGCAGTCGAAGGCGCGGAAGACCATTAGCCGGGCGTATGTGCCCGTTCTGCCGTTGGGCAGCAGGGCGTCCTGATCGGGGTCGATCGACGGCAGCGCGGCCAGCCGCCGGTCCAGCGCGTCCCGCAGCTCGTCGAGCACCTTCGGCCCTGGAACGGAACGGCGTATGTCGACGGCGACCTCCATGGCGCGGCCCATGGCGTTGCGCAGATACGGCAGGTCGTCCGGGAGCCGGTGCTCGGGGTCGGACTCGCCGAGCAGCCCGCGCTCGACGCCCACGATGTGAGAGAGCTGGTCTTTGACCGCCCATCCGGGACATTCCGTGGGCCGCTCCCACTCCCCTGGAGAGAGTGTCTCGGCCACCGCGATCGTGGACCGCACCGTCTGCTCGTACGCGGCCACGCTCGCCGACATGTCGTCAGCCATGATCCGAACCTAACCCAGCGCGGTTGGCTGGGTGAGGCGGTGCAGGGCCAGGTCGGCGAGTAGGGCGGCACCGCTCGGGAGGACGTCGTCGTCGAAGGCGGCCTCGGGCGAATGGTTGAACGGGGCGGTGGCGAGGTCGCGGTCGGACGGGCAGGCGCCGAGGAAGACGAAGGTGCCCGGCACCTCGTTGAGGACGTAGGAGAAGTCCTCGGCGCCGGTCAGCGGGTTGGGCATCCGGACGAAACGGTCGACGCCGAACAGCTCGACCACGCGTTCCTCGACAAAGCCGGTCTCGACGTCGTCGTTGACCGTGACCGGGTAGCCCATCGCGAACTCGGTCTCGACGGTCAGCCCGTGCGCCGCGGCGATGCCCCGGACGACCTCGACGAGGCCGTCCTTGGCCCGAGCCTTCGACGCTTCGGAGAACGACCGGATGGTCGCGGCGAAGGTGACCTCGTCGGGGATGACGTTGTCGGTCGTGCCGCCGTGGATGCTGCCGACGGTCAGCACGACGGCGTCGAAGATGTCGAAGGTACGGGTCACGAACGTCTGCAGTGCCAGCACCATCTCGCACGCGGCCGGGATGGGGTCCTTGGCGCGGTGCGGCTGCGACGCGTGCCCGCCCGCGCCGCGTACGGTGACGTCCACACGGTCGGAGGCGGCCATCATCGGCCCGGACCGCGCGGCGAACCAGCCCCGCGGCAGCACCGACGACAGGACGTGCAGGCCGTAGGCGGCGACCGGCCGCTCCCCCGCGGCTTCGAGCACACCCTCATCGATCATGTACTCGGCGCCCCGGCAGCCCTCCTCGCCCGGCTGGAACATGAAGACCACGTTCCCGGCCAGCTCGTCGCGCCGGGCCGAGAGCAGCCGCGCCGCGCCGACGAGTATCGCGGTGTGCAGGTCGTGGCCGCAGGCGTGCATCTGGCCCGCGAGCCGCGACGGATAAGCCACTCCCGAACGCTCGGTCACCGGCAGCGCGTCCATGTCGCCGCGCAGCAGCACGGTGGGGCCGGGCCGCCCGCCGCGCAGCACCGCGGTCACCGATGACAACGCGCTGCCTTTGGCTATCTCCAGCGGCAGCCCGTCCAGCGCCGCCAGCACCTTCTCCTGAGTCCGGGGCAGGTCGAGCCCGATCTCTGGTTCCCGATGCAGTTCGCGCCGGAGGCGGACGAGATCGCCGGACAGCTCATCGGCGTCGGTCAGCAGGGTCATCGGGCACCTCCGCGGCGGGGAGCATTGACCAATCGAGGCGTATTGATCAAGTCAGGCGTGCCTATCACAACCAGGAGCACCGACCACACCTTCCCACGGCGGGGGCCGGTCAAGTGTGACCGGCGACGCGGAAGCGCATAGGCGGATATGAAGAGTTTTCATATTTGTCGATTTTGTGGCACGCTGCATTTATGGAGCTCAGGCGGCGTTACGACACGGCGACGGCAGACCTTGATCCGCCGTTCGCCATCGTCGACATGGACGCCCTGCGCGCCAACGCCGCCGATCTCGTCCGCCGGGCCCGTGGCAAGCCGATCCGCGTGGCCAGCAAGTCCGTCCGGTGCCGGGCCATCCTCGAGGAGGTCCTGGCGACCGACGGCTTCGCCGGAATCATGGCGTTCACCTTGCCGGAGGCGCTCTGGCTGGCCCGCCGGCGGACGAGCGACGACATTCTGGTCGGCTATCCGACCACCGACCGCACCGCGCTGGCCGCGCTGAGCGCCGACGCGCACGCGGCGGCGACCGTGACGGTCATGGTCGATTCGACCGACCACCTCGACCTCATCGAGAAGGAGCTGGGCGAGCACCCGGTCCGGGTCTGCCTCGACCTGGACGCCTCGTACCAGGCCCTCGGCGGGCGGATCCGCATCGGAGCGCGCCGCTCCCCCGTCCACACCCCCCGGCAGGCCGCGGCGCTCGCCCGGGAGATCGTCAAGCGCCCCGGCCTCCGGCTCGCCGGAATCATGGCGTACGAGTCCCAGATCGCGGGCGTCGGCGACGACCCGCCCGGCCGGCCGGCGCGGGCCCGCGCGATCCGCACCATGCAGGCCCGGTCCCGGCTGGAGCTGGCCCGGCGCCGCGCCGCGGTGGTACGGGCCGTCCGCGATGTGCGGCCGGACCTGGAGTTCGTCAACGGCGGCGGCACCGGCAGCGTGGAGAAGACAGCGGCCGAGAAGGCGGTCACCGAGGTCGCGGCCGGATCCGGCCTCTACCACTCGGTGCTGTTCGACTACTACACCAACTTCAGCGGCCGGCCCGCCGCGATGTTCGCGCTCCCGGTCGTACGGCGCCCGGGCCCCGGTGTGGTCACCTGCCTCGGCGGCGGCTACCTGGCGTCCGGGTCGGGCGACAAGACCCGGCTGCCGCAGCCGTACCTGCCCCCTGGCCTGGCCTACGACTCCGAAGAGGGGGCGGGCGAGGTGCAGACCCCGCTGCTGGGCCACGCGGCCGATCAGCTGGGCGTCGGCGACCGCGTGTGGTTCCGGCACGCCAAGGCCGGGGAGATGTGCGAGCGGTTCGCCACCCTGCACCTGGTGGCGGACGACCGGATTCTCGGGAGTGTTCCGACGTACCGGGGCGAGGGCCAGACGTTCCTGTGAGCGTGCGGCCATGTCGGTATGGCCGCTTAGTCTGACGCCATGACCTCTATCGTGAGCAACGTGGAGGACGTGGGGGAACCGCCCGACCCGCCCCTCGACGATCCGTGCGGTGAGCGTGAGCCGGCCGGCCGGCCGCTGCACGGAGGCGCGGGACCGCGGCTCGACGTCTTTCTGTCCGGCAAGGTCTTCATGGACATGATCTTCACGGGGCTGCCCCGGCTGCCGCCGCCCGGCGCGGAGCTGGTGACCGACGGCCTCGGCTCCGCGCCGGGCGGCATCGCCAACATCGCGGTCGCCATGAGCCGGCTGGGGCTGCGCGTGGGCCTCGCCGCCGCGTTCGGTGACGACATGTTCGGCGCCTACCTCTGGCGGGCGCTGTCGGAGCAGGAGGGCGTCGAGCTCAGCCTCTCCCGCCGCATGGCCGGCTGGCCCACGCCGGTGACGGTGTCACTGGCGTACGACTCCGATCGCAGCATGGTCACCTACACGCGACCGCTGCCGGTGCCACCGGTGGAGCTGGTGGCCGTCGCGCCCGCCGCCAAGACCTGCTTCGTCGAGGTCGACCGGCCGGTGCCGACCTGGGCCGAGGCGCTGCGCGACGGCGGGGCGACGGTGTTCTCCGACCTCGGCTGGGATCCGACCGAGTCGTGGTCGGCCGAGGTGCTCGACCGGCTGCGGCTGGTCGATGTCTTCCTGCCCAACGCCGTCGAGGCGATGGCGTACACGCGGACGAGCACGCCCGAGGGAGCGCTGGACACCCTGGCCGAGCTGGTGCCCGTCGTCGTGGTCAAGCGCGGCGCCGAGGGCGCGATCGCCGTCGACTCGATCACAGGCGAGCGGGCGGAGGCCGCGGCGCTGCCGGTGGAGGCCCTCGACCCGACCGGCGCCGGCGACGTCTTCGCGGCCGGGTTCGCGTTCGGCACGCTGGCCCAATGGTCACTCACCGAGCGGCTCCGGTTCGCGAACCTGTGCGCCGGCCTGTCTGTGCGGCACTACAGCGGCTCGCTGGGCGCCCCCTGCTGGGGCGACATCGCCGCGTTCGGCGAGTCCACCGAGGTGCCCGAGGAGGTGCTGCGCGACTACGCCTTCGTAGTGCCCTACATCCCCAAGGCGGCGGACGAAACGGTCACCCGGGCGGAGCCGACGCTGCGGTACGAAAAGTAGGCGGCCGGCCGGTGCGGCCGCGGCGGCACGAAAGGTAAGTGACCCGCAGGTGCGCCGCCGCGGTACGAAGACGAGTCGGTGCGGGTACGAGAGATGGGGACATGCGGATAGCGATCATCGGAGCCGGCAGCGGCTATCTGCCCGGGGTGATCAGGGGCCTGCTGCACCGTGCCGACGACCTGCCCGGGGCGGAACTGGCCTGCTACGACATCGACGCCGCACACCTCGACGTGATGACGCGGCTGGCCCAGGCCATGTTCGCGGCCCGGAGCGCCGATTTCAGCGTGACGGCACACGGCGAGCTCAAGGCCGCGCTCGACGGCGCCGACTTCGTCTTCACCACGTTCCGGCCCGGTGGGCTGCCCGCCCGGCACATCGACGAGTCGATTCCGCTGGCGTACGGCGTGGTCGGGCAGGAGACGGCGGGCCCCGGCGGCTTCCTCATGGCGCTGCGCTCGGTCCCCGTGCTGCTCGAGATCGCCACGATCCTCGCCGAGGTCGCCCCGGACGCCTGGATCGTCAACTACACCAACCCGACCAACATCGTCGCCGACGCCGTCACGCGCTACTCCGACGCGAAGATCATCGGCCTCTGCGATCAGTGGGTGGGCGACACCGAAACCTGGGCGGCGCTGCTGGGCCTGCCTTACAGCGGCCTGGAGATCGACTGGATCGGCCTCAACCACTGCACGTGGGCCGATCGGGCCAGGCTGAACGGCGCCGAAGTCGACCTGGCTCCGCTGCTCGACGCCATGCGCCCGGCGCCCGCGGCCACCCCGCATCGCGATCCCGCCCGGATGGCTGAGCTCGGCCGCGCCCTCGGCCTGCTGGTCAACTCATACTCGAAGTACTACTTCTGCCACGACGAGATCGTCGCGGAACTGCGCGCGAAGGGCACCACGCGGGCCGCGGACATCATGGCGATGCTGCCCGCGTACTACGAGCAGATCGCCGCCGAGGCCGGTAAGCCCGACCCACGGCCGAGCGCCGAGCGCGGAGGCGGCGAGCACGGGGAGTTCGCGGTCGACGTCATCTGCGCCGTCGCCCGCGACGAGGGCCGCCGGCTCGTCGTCAACACCCGCAACCGCGGCGCGATCTCCTCGCTGGAGCCCGACGCGATCGTCGAGGTCCCGTGCGTCGTCGGCCGGCAGGGCCCGACGCCGCTGGTCATGGGTGAGCTGCCCCGTGCCGTACGCGGGCTGACGCAGGCGGTGCACCAGTACGAATGGCTGGCCGCGGATGCCGCCGCCACCGGCGACGAGCAGGT
Source organism: Streptosporangiaceae bacterium (assembly GCA_036555725.1). Taxonomy (GTDB): domain Bacteria; phylum Actinomycetota; class Actinomycetes; order Streptosporangiales; family Streptosporangiaceae; genus CALAED01. The sequence continues at coordinate 162,215 of DATBKU010000040.1, forward strand.
AGCGCTCCGCGCGCTGCTGGCCCACCCCTTCATCAGGAGCAAGCGGGTCGCCGAGAATATCCTGCGCGAAGGCCTGCACGCGCACCGCGCGCACCTGCCGCAGTTCAACTGAACGTTGTCGTCCGGGGCCGCAGAAAGGAACCGCGCACCATGCCGAAACCGGACCGCCGCCGCACAGCCATGTACTGCCTGGCCGTGGTCGCCGCGCTCGCCACCGCATGCGCCCCTGGCTCCGGCCATGGCAAGTCCGCGTCCAAGGCCCCCGCCGCCGTACGCACCGACATCGGCAAGCTCGGGCCGGTCACCCTCACGGTGTGGGACCAGGAGGTGCGCGGCGGCCAGAACGAGCAGATGCGCAGGCTCAACGCCGCGTTCCAGGCCAAGTATCCGAACGTGACGATCAAGCGCGTGTCGCGGTCGTTCCCGGATCTGCAGAAGACGCTGCGGCTCGCGCTGTCCGGCGATAACCCACCCGACGTCGTCGAGGCCAACCAGGGCTACGGCGCGATGGCACAGTTCGTCAAGGCCGGCCTGCTGCTCCCGCTCGACCCGTACCTGAAGGCGTACGGCTGGCGGGACCGCTACCCGAAGTCGCTCCTCGACATCAACAGCGTGACGCGCGACGGCCGGTCGATCGGCTCCGGCAGCCTGTACGGCCTGTCGCTCAACGGCGAGATCGTCGGCATCTTCTACAACAAGCAGAAGCTCACCAAGCTCGGACTCCGGCCGCCGGCGACGTGGGGCGAGTTCGAGCAGGTCCTCGGCCGGGCCAAGGGCAAGGGCGAACTGCCGATCGCGTTCGGCAACCTCGACAAGTTCCCCGGCATCCACGAGTACGGCGTGATCCAAGACCAGCTGATGACCAAGGACACCGTGCGCAGCCTCGTCTACGGCAAGGGCGGGTCCTGGACCGACCCGCCCAACCTCGCCGCGGCGCGGACGCTGGCCGACTGGTCGAAGAGGGGCTATCTCACCAAGGACGCCAACAGCGTCAAGTACGACGATTCGCCGGTCAACTTCGCCAAGGGCCAGGGCGTGTTCCTGATCGGCGGCACCTGGTTCGCCGCCGACCTGCAGGCGAAGATGCACGACAACGTCGGCTTCATGCTCCCGCCGCCGGTCATGGCCGGCGGCCAGTCGGCCACGATGGGCGGGGAGAGCCTGCCGTGGGCGATCACGTCGAAGACCAAGCACGCCGACGTCGCCGCCGCCTACCTCAACTTCCTCACCACCCCCGCGGCCATGGACATCGCCACCGAGTCCGGTGTGCTCCCCGCGATCAAGCCCGCCTCCAAGCAGCCGGACGGCGCCCTCATGAAGCAGGTCTTCGCCGCCTGGCAGACGGCCAGCGATACCAACGGCCTTACGCCATACCTCGACTACGCGACGACCGACTTCGGCGACGTGCTCGGCGGGGCGCTGCAGAAGCTGATCGCGGGCAAGGCGACACCCGAGAAGGCGCTCGACGAGGCGCAAAAGGACTACGCCGACTTCCTGCAGAAGAAGTGAACGAGCCGCGCCGGGTCGGGTACCTGTACGTCCTGCCCGCCCTGGTCGTGTACGGGGCGTTCCTGGTCTGGCCGCTGCTGCACGGCGCGTGGATCTCGCTCTTCCATTGGGACGGCCTGTCGGTCGGCACGTGGGCGGGCCTGTCCAACTACGGTGCCGTGCTGACCGAGCCGACGCTGCGCGGCGGGCTCTGGCACGCGATCGTGCTGATCGTCTTCTACGCCGCGCTGCCGTGCTGCGTCGCCTTCGTGCTCGTCGGCGCCATGTCCCGGACGGAACCGCGCGGCCTGGCGTTCTTCCGGACCGTACTGTTCCTGCCGCAGGTGGTGGCGATGGTGGCGGTGGCCGTGGCATGGCAGTGGATCTACTCGGCGCACGGCCCCATCAACGGTTTCCTGCACGGGCTGCACGGCCTGGGCCTGCCGGACTGGTCGCGCGGCTGGCTCGGCGACTTCACCTTCGCCCTGCCGTCGGTCGGGCTCATCGGCACATGGGTGGAGATCGGGCTGGCGATGGTGCTGCTGCTCGCGGGCGTACAGCGGATCCCGCGGGAACTGTACGAGGCGGCGCGCGTGGACGGCGCCGGAGCCGTACGGGAGTTCTTCGCCGTTACGTTGCCCGGGCTGCGGCGGGAACTGTCCGTCGCGCTGACGCTGACGATCGTGGCCGCACTGCGCAACTTCGACCTCATCTACATGACGACCAGCGGCGGACCGGGCGACGCCACCAAAGTCCCCGCGTACGAGGTCTACAACCGTACGTTCAACACCGGCGAGGTCGGGCTGGCCTGCGCGATCGGCATCACGCTCGCCGCGTTCGTGTTCACGGTCACGGTGGGCGTCGGCCGCCTCGTGGAGGGTCGCTCGTGACGTCGCGCGCCGAGCGGCTCACCGGCTACGCGGTGCTGATCGTCTTCTCGGTCATCGCGCTTTTCCCGCTGCTGGCGGTGGCCGCGCAGGCCCTGGAGGTGCCCCATCTCGACTTCGCCAACTTCGCCACGGCCTGGCGTGCGGGCCGGTTCGGCACCTACCTGAAGAACAGCGTGATCGTCGCGGCGTTCGTGGTGGCGGGGGCGGCGCTGCTGTCGATCCTCGCCGGCTACGCGCTGGGCACGATGCGGTTCCGCGGCGCGAGCGCGCTCTTCTACCTGTTCCTGGCCGGGCTGATGGTCCCCACCGAGGCGATCGTCGTGCCGCTGTACTTCGATCTGCGCTCCGTACACCTCGACAACACCTACGCCGGGCTGATCCTGCCGCAGGTGGCGCAGTCGGTGTCGTTCGGCACGTTCTGGATGCGGGCGTACTTCCGCAGCGTGCCGCGGTCGCTGCTGGAGGCCGCGCGGATGGACGGCGCGTCCAGCTGGACCACGCTGTGGCGGATCCTGGTGCCCGTCGGCCGCCCGGCCATCCTCACGATGGTCGTGCTGGTCGCGATGTGGACCTGGAATGAGTTCCTGCTCGCCCTCGTCATCATCAACTCGAACGAGAGCCTGCGGACGGCGCCGCTCGGCCTGTCGGTCTTCCAGGGGCAGCACCAGACCGCGTACCCGCTGCTGATGGCCGGGTCGCTGATCGTCGCCGCGCCCATCGTGATCCTGTACGTCTTCCTGCAGCGGCATTTCATCGCCGGCATGCTCTCTGGCGCGGTCAAGGAATGAGCTGCTGGTTATGCACAAGGCCCCGATCCGTTGTGCCGGACGGGGGCCTTGTCACGCACTGTTCAGCGACGTTTGCGGCGCCACACCATGACCGCGACGGCGGTCGCGGCGAGCGCGACCCCGGCGCCGATCAGCAACGCGGCCCCGCGGTCGCGGGCGCCCTCGTCATCGGCGTCCCCCGGGCCGATCAGCCCTCCGACGACCGCCGTGACCTGTGCGGCCTCCTCTCGGAGGCGCATGACGCCACGCCGAGCCGCGTGCTTCGGGTTGACCCGATCGGCGAGAGCGTCGACGGTGCGCGCCAGCTCGGCGCGGGTGCGCTCGATCTCCCGCTCCAGCGCCTGCGGGTCGCGGACTCTCTCGGCCATGACGTGTCCTTTTCCATTCGTGCATCGACCGATGCATGCGGTGATCAGTCTGCCAGCTCCGAGCCCCGGACCGGTACGGTGGTACCGCACATGTCCTGAAGGGAGTACTGGTGACACGGCTACAGCCGGGCGACGTCGCGCCTGACTTCACGCTTCCCGACGCCGACGAGAACGACGTCTCGCTCGCGTCCCTCCGTGGCAAGCGCGTGATCCTCTACTTCTACCCCGCGGCCATGACGCCCGGGTGCACGAAAGAGGCCATCGACTTCCGCGACGCCCTGCCGGAGCTCGCCGCGGCGGGCGCCACCGTCATCGGCATCTCCCCCGACAAGGAGGCCAAGCTCGCCAAGTTCCGCGACCGCGACGAGCTGACCTTTCCCTTGCTCTCCGACACCGACACCAAGGTGCTCCAGGCGTATGGCGCGTACGGCGAGAAGAAGCTGTACGGCAAGACCATCGTCGGCGTCATCCGGTCGACCTTCATCATCGACCCCGAAGGCAAGATCGAGAAGGCCTACTACAACGTCAAAGCCACCGGCCACGTCGACCGCCTCCGCAAGGACCTCGGCATCTAGCGCACATCTAGATGAGGTCGGCGTTTCGTCGCGAAAATGTCAGGCCTCAGCGTTAACCACGGATCGTGGTCAACAGAAAGTACCATCACAAATACACACGGGAGTTGCTGGCTGAAGCGGCCGCGGACTCGCTAAGTATTGCTGACGTCCGCGCTACTTAGAAATTCCGTGGTCCGGCGGCACACATGCTCACATAAGCCGTCGACTCAAGCACTTCAGTATCGATACGTCTCATTTCCGACGCATCGCCCCCAACAGGGGTCGCCCATCACCTCGTCGCCTCACGCCTGAACAGATCCTGGTTGTGCGCCGCCAGCCAGCCAGCGGATCAAGCCCAGCACCCTGCGTCGCGCGCTTCTCCAGGTCGGAGTCTCCTATGCGTGTGCTGAGTGTGGGATCAGCGAATGGAATGGCAGGCGGCTAATCCTGCACGTAGATCATGTCAACGGTGACTGGCTGGACAACCGTCAAGAGAATCTCAGATTCCTCCGCCCGAACTGCCATACTCAGACACCGACTTACGCTGGTAGGCTCAAGAACCGCAAGAATACTGGGGCCGTAGCCCAATCCGGCAGAGGTGCATGACTTAGGATCATGAGGTTGTGGGTTCGAGTCCCACCGGCCCCACCGCACTCGAATAGGGCGGCCGAACAGCCGCTTCGATTTCGAGTTCTATCGACACTGCCCGGCTGCGGCGAGGCTCTGCCTTAGATGCTCTGTTCATGCCCTCGCGGGAGGAGGATGGCGGGGGCGAGGGCGATGAGGGCGAAGACGACCCAGAAGGCCGTGTCGAAGGCGGGGCGGAGGCGAAGTAGGCGCGGGTCGCCGGTGAGAGCGAGCGATCGGCATCGCCATGATCGCCGAGCGCCATGGGGGGTGAACAGCAACCCGGTCGAGAACGGGCTGTGGCCGCGGACGACCTCCAATAGAGCGGGATCAGTAGCACCAGGCCGAACCGGGCGATCGACAGCACGACCGGTCGCGGCCGGCGCTGTGAAGCCGCGTACTCGGAAACAGCGAGATGTCGATCAGCGCGCGGGCGTCGCCCCGGGGGTTCTGCCATGGACTCACCCGTTCTCGGCCTGGAGTGTCATTCGTGTTGGGGCCTGGAGCGCTGGACACGTGGCGCGAAGCAGCACATGAGTCCGTACCGGAGCGAAGCGTACTGTCATACGTCGGAGTTGATCTCGTTCTTGCGGACGGCCGAAACGCTGTGCGCGGAGAATATGGACCGCTCCAATGGAGCACGGTCGCACATACAAGGCCCCAAAAGTATGCTTACGGCTTGTCAAAGATCAAGTTTTGAGAACCGCCTAATCTCGATCGCACTCAGTCGCGATAAGGGCTTACTCAATTACTCACCGCAGTTTTCGCTCTGCGGAAAGCGGTTGTAGGCCGTCATCGTGATCGCGTAAACCCATTTTGACCTGCGGATCTAGCGGCACACGGAAAGCAATCCGTCAATTAGTCTTGCGAAAAGCCGGTTCTCAGTTGAAGGTTGTACTAGCTCCCACCGCCCACACGGGGGTACTCGTAAGGAAGTGGTTGCCCCATGGTGGCCGGTCAGGACACCCGCCCAGTTCTTGCCAGCATGAGCTCCTACCGCCAAACAAAAAAAGACGGCACTCGGATCAGTAACCAAGTCCTCGCGACGCGGCTTGGGCTGCGGTTCGCCGGTGCGCTCAGCTTCGAAGGCTGGGAGCGGGCCGGTGAACAGATCTCCCGCATCGTCAGCTCGTCCGCGTGGTGCTTGGGTGACTGGATCGTGGTAGGTCAGTCTCGCTTTACCGACCGCTACAAGCTGGTCATCGAGGCGGTCGGCCTCGACTACCAGACGGTGCGGAACTACGCGTGGGTCGCGCGCCGGTTTGAACTGTCCCGCCGGCGGGACACGCTGAGCTTCCAGCACCACGCGGAGGTCGCGTCGTTGCCGCCGGACGAGCAGGACTACTGGCTTGATCGCGCCGAGGACCGCAGTTGGTCGAGAAATCGCCTCCGGCAAGAGATCAGGAACAGCCGCAGCGCGGAAACCGACAGCGTCGCGCAGGCCAGTGTGCTGCCCAGGATCGTCGTCACGCAGGAGCGAATTGCTCGCTGGCGGGCGACCGCCGAGCAGATGAAGATGAGCCTGGAGAACTGGATCATTTCGGAGCTGGACTCGGCCGCCAGCATGCCCCAGGTGCCGAGTGCCATAGTCCTGCCCGAGGTGCCCAGCGGCGACGACATCACCGAGGTGCCCCGCGGCCAGAAATGGGAAATGGCCGACGGCCGAGTCGCTCTCGGTGATTGATCCGCGCTTTATGCACATGGCACAGTGCTTTATCCACATGGCACAGCGCCGTGGAGCCCGTCGGGCTTAGGGTCCGCGCGGATAGGGCACTGGATGAGCCCAGCAGCTCCTATTCGCGCGGGCTCTTAGGCTTTGGCGCCCAGGAGTCCGACGACGCCGCTGCGGAACGTCGCGGCATCGACATCGTCCAACAGCATGTGCTGCAGCAGGATGCCGGGCATCAGACACGCCAGCATGGCGCCCACGGCCTTGGGATCGGCGTCCGGCGCAAGACGCCCGGCCGCGCGTTCCCGTTCCGCGATTTCCACCCACCCGGACCGACCCTGTTCGATGGGCGGCCGGGCTCGCTCGGCCATTTCCGCGTTGTAAAGCGCGGATGCCCAGTAGATGGGTGTAAGGCGCCCCGGCCCGTCCTGGCCGCTGAATGCGATGACGGTATTCGCGAATCGCTCGATGATCTCATCGAGCGGCCGTACGGGATCTTCTCGGCGAATCTCTTCGAAGAAGCCAGAGATCAGCCGCAGGATGTTGGCGGCAATGCCGCCGACTAGGTCATCTCTGGTCTCGAAGTGACGCGAGACCGTCTCCGCCGGCAGTCCCGACTCAGCGGCGACATCCTCCATCGAGGTGCCGTGCAGGCCATTGCGGACAAAGCACCGCTGGGCCGCATCGAGGATCTGGCTCCGGAGATGTTCTGTGCTGACAGTAGACATAGCGCCAATTTAGAACGAGTTGCATTCTTGCGCCCACCTTCACCGACGGTCATAACGGCCTGACCAGCACTTTTAGGTATACCATCTTGCGCTCTCTCTGCTGTTTAAGCAGGATCAGTACGCGACTAGTAACAGGTCTGGCTATGCAGTGTGTCCCGCCGGCGGGACATGCCGTGCCGTGGGCCGGCCGCCGTCGGCGCCACCGTTCCCTCGATCATTTTCACGATACGAAAATCTCGATTACAGAAGGAGTCCCGTACGTGGTGAACGTCGAATCTCTACGTGCCGTCTACCTAAGCAAGACCAACGGGGAGCGGAGCAGATTTCACATCTGGGAAAGAGGAAACGCCGTAGGCGATTCGATCACCCCATCGACGTACAGCGGCGCCTACCGAATTTGGATGCGCGACCTGCTCAGGAAGTTCCTCGACGACAGCGGCACCGACGCACCCGGTCTGATCAGTGTGGGGTGCGGCAACGCCGCGGTAGAGGCGGGGCTCGTACAGGAGGGCTACCCCCTTGTCGCCGTTGACGCGATGGAAGAGGCCGTCGAACTCGCGCGAAAGAAGGGCGTCGACACGGTGTGCGCCGACTTCTTCGAATGGGCGCCACCCGCCGATGGCGACTGGCGCGTGGTCTATGCTGACGGCTTCCTCGGACACGTCTTCGACCTCGCCGAAGGCATCCGGCCCGCCCTGGAGCGAATCCGGTCCTGGCTGCCCCCGGGCAACGGCACGCTCGTCATCTCCAACGACGATCCGCGAACCGATTCGGACACCCAGACGCACACCGAGGTGCCCCAGTTCACGTGGCTATCCGCGCCGTACATGAAGGCACAAGCGGAGGCGGCGGGCTTCAAGGACATCTGGAGCACCTGGTTCACTTACGAGCGTCCGATCTCCGGGCCGCGCGAACGGGTTATCGTCACCGCCCGCTCGTAAACCTGCGCCGCTGGCAGTGACGATGACAACGTCGATTTCTGGACGCCCAGGCCAGGTCACCTACTTCGACCACCAATTCGGCAGGCCGGACTGGACCGGCAAGCAGGTACTCGACTGCGGAGGCAAGCTCGGGACCGTGCTGCTCGATCCGAATTGCCGGATAGCGCGGCGCAACTACTGGTGTATCGAGCTCGCCTTTTCCTTCCTCGATCCACCGTGGACGCCATCCCTGGAATGGCCCCACACCTCCAAATCAGCATTGAACGTACGCTGGTCCCAGCTGTACGGAACGCTTGAGAAAAACTACGGGCACACGCTGGACTTGAGCCTCCGCAAGGTGCTCATGCGGGCCAAGGAAGCCGCTCTCGAGTCCAATTCATGCGCGATCGTCGACGGCCGGAAGGGAACCGGACGGCAATGACCGCTCATCCGCCCCTCACCTATCGTCGCTCCGGCACGGCGCTCGACGGCGAACGGCAGATATCCATTGTGGCGGCGGTGTCCGGTTCGCAGATGTCCTCCGGCGCGGTGCTGAATCAAACGCTCGACCAGTTGAAACAGCCGGCACCAGGCGGCGTGCGGTGGGTCGAGGTCCGTGCGGACCATACCGGAGACATCGACCCCGGTCCGCTGCACGGCCTCGCCCCTGGTGGTCTGCTCTACTCCCTGCGCAGCACGACAGCGGGAGGTGGCTGCGCCGATCCGGCGGACCGCCGGCGCGAACGTCTGATCGCGGCGGCCGACCGCTATGACCTTGTTGACCTGGAGGCGGACCGCGACCTTCATCCCGAGGTGCTTGATCGAATTCCGCCGGAACGCCGCGTGCTGTCGTGGCACGGTCCCGCGACCGACCTCACCGGCCTGCGGCGCACGTTCGCCGCACTGACCGGCGTCAAGGCACGCCTCTACCGGCTGGCACCCGCCGCACAGACGATCGCGCAGGCACTGGCTCCGCTGTTGCTGCTGAAGGCGCTCGGCCGCGATGACGTCACGGCGTACGCCAGAGGCCCGGTCGCGACCTGGACGCGCGTGCTCGCGACAAGGTACGGCGCTCCCGTGGCGTTCAGCCGCCTGGACGACCATGGGACCGAGGGCGAATTGTCACTGCGGCGGCTGCGCCTCGACTATCCCACCGAGCTGGTGTCCCGCGCGAAGCGGCTGTACGGGATCATCGGCACCTCGACGAACATGTCGCTGTGCCCGATGGCCCACAACACCGCGTACTGGTCGCTCGGGATACCGGCGTTGTTCTTGCCCTTCAGCAGCGACGAGCTTCCTCGTGCCCTCGATGAGCTTCGCTCGGGTCTGGACGAACTCGGCCTGCCGCTCGGCGCGATGGCTGTCGTGGCCCCGCACAAGGACGCCGCCCTCGCACTCGCGACCGAGGCGACGCCGTTCGCCCGCCGCGCCGGCGCGGCGAGCCTGCTGGTTCGCGCCGGCTCCGGCTGGTGGGCCGATACCGAGGCGGCCGGTGTGGTGGCCACCCTGGCGGCGCACCGAGTGGAGGTGGCCCGCAGACGGGTCGCGGTGATCGGTTGCGGCGGAGCGGGACGGGCGGCCGCCGCCGGCATCTCTCGGGCCGGTGGCCGGGTGACACTGGTCAACCGCGGCATCCCACCGGGGGTGCGGGCCGCGAAGCTGCTCGGCCTTCCGTTCGTGCCGTTGCACGAGTTCGACCCTTGTTCGTATGACGTACTGGTTCACGCGACTCCGGTTAACGACGCGATGCCGTTCTCCATTGACGGAATCGACCCCGCAACGGTTATTTTCGATCTGAGCTACGGGGGGAGGGAGACTCGCCTGATCGCCGCCGCCCGTGCGAACGGGCATCCGGCGATCGACGGCACGGAGATGACACTGGTCCAACTCCCCCGCCAGTTTCATAGGATGACCGGTCAGCACATACCGATCGGGATAGTCCGGGCCGCGCAGGCCGAATTCCGCCAAAACCCCGCCCCGGCAGCCGATCTCGCGACGACTCGCCGGCTTTCGTGAGGAGCACGCAACGATGGCCACTCACCAAGACACACAGACGGACGATCGGGTCGCCGGCTCCGCCGCGGCCAATTCACCAGGTCTCGACGGCGACTGGGCCAGTGTCACCCGGCTTTCTCATGGTGTCTCGCGCATCCGGACCAGCCGTACCGACGAGGGCTTCATCGTGCACGCGTACGGTGGCGGCGAACCTCGTCCGGGCGCCTGGGGTGAGACCCCGGCGGACGGCGTGTTCGCCTTGCGATCAGGTGCCGGGTATGCCTTCATGGCCACTTTCGAAGGCCCGGCGACGATCACCCACCTGCAGACCAACCTGGTGCACGGCGTCATGGGCGTCCACGCGTTTCATCGGTTCACCGACGGCTCCGGACGGCGCGACTACTACACGCGGGAGTTCTTCGTTCCGGCGATCGGCGGCCGGTCCGATGACCAAGGCGGAGCCGAACAGGGCTTCCCTCCCGCCTTGCTGACAGGGGCCAACTCGCCGGACAGCCTGCTCGGCCATTGGTCTGTACTGGACCCGGCGAACATGAATATCTCGGCGCTGGACCTGGAATTGGCCGACGGCAAACTCACCGTACTGGCATTCGGCGCGGACCCGAACCAGCCGGTCGACTGGGCTGCGACGGCAACGCATCTCTATGCCGACGCGGCAAAGCCGGAGGGTCCGCCGGCGTTTCTCGCCACCTTCGATCTTGGTGATCGACGGGTCCACCTGCAGGCACGCGACTACAACGGCATCTTGGTCGGCGCCCAGTACATCGAGTTCACCGACGACAGCGGCCGTTCCGACTACTTCACCAGAGACTGTTTCCGCCAATGAGTGGACAATCGCGTGGTGAGCCACATAACCGGGAGCAGATCATGATTCCGCTGCTCAAATCCGTCATAGCGCCAGACGCCCTCGATCGGGTCGCCGAGGTATTCGGCAGCGGTCACATAACGCACGGTCCGAAGGTCGACGAGTTCGAGGAAGCTCTGCGCGGCCGGATCGGAAATCCGCGGCTCGCCACGGTCAACAATGGCACGTCCGGCCTGCACCTCGCCGTCCGTTTGGCGACGGACCCAGAGTTGCCGGGCGAGGTGCTCAGCACACCGTATACCTTCGAGGCCACGAACTGGGCCATCCTCGCCAACGGACTCTCCATCCGATGGGTCGATGTGGATCCGGAGACGTTGAACGTGGACCTCGACGACCTGGCACGGAAGATCACACCCGCCACCCGCGCGATCGTCGTCGTGCACTGGGCCGGTTATCCGGTGGACCTCGACCGGCTCCGCGAGATCGTCGACGACGCCGAGTCTGCCCATGGACGCCGGCCAATGATCATCGAAGACTGCGCCCATGCCTGGGGCGCGACGTACCAGGGCATGCCACTGGGCAACCACGGCAACTTCTCCGTGTTCAGCTTCGGGCCGAGCAAAATCCTCACCTGTGGTGCCGGAGGGCTGATCGTGGTGCCCGACGACGAGTCATACCGGCGCGCCCGCCTGTTGCGCAGGTTCGGTATCGGACCGCAGTCGGACCCGGTCAACCGTGATTACGATGTCGCCGAGTGGGGTTACAACTTCTACATGATCGAGATCAATGCGGCCATTGGCCGGGCGAATCTCGACCCGGTAGACGATGCACTCCGTCTACATCGAGAGAACGCGGCTTTTTACGACAAGGAACTGGCCGATGTGCCCGGCCTGGAACACACCGAGCGAGCCGACGACCGCAAGTCGTCGTTCTACCTTTACCCGGTCAAGGTGGATGATCGGCCCGCATTCATGCGCAAGCTGACCGACGCCGGGATCGGTACTTCCGTGGTCGCTCGGCGCAACGACGCCCACCGTTGCATGGGCACACCCGCAGTGACCTTGCCCGGTCTTGACAGCATCCAAGATCGGGTGGCCTACATTCCCGTCGGCTGGTGGTTGTCCGAGGAAGATCGTGCGCACATCGTGGACACAATCAGGTCGGGCTGGTAACCCGGGTGACGGCCGCAGCGAATCAAACCCTGGGTCAGCCTGGCTTCCGGCAAACCATGATTTCCATCGACGGGCCTTCCCGGAGCACCCGGGTCAGCACCTGCTCTATCAGGTAAAGGACAGTCCCGACGACGCCACCCATCCATTCCTTCCTGGTCGTACCTGGGACGAGTATCTGCCAGAGTCGAAACCGCCATTTGCTCGTAAGATCGAACGGCGTGGTCATCGTTACGATCATCGGTCGGCGACTCACGATCTCGAAACCGGTATGACGCAGTATCCGCTCGATATCATTCAGCTTCCTAGTACTATAGTGAATCATTTTAGTGAAACCGTCGCGCTGCCGGAATGGGTCGGAGAATACAAACCAGCCACCCGGGACCAGCAGGCTGTAAACATTCTCGATCGCTTGCTCAAACCGCTCGTCGTCGACGATATGAAGGAGCACGTCGAAGGCGGAGATGATATCGAACCGGCCGGCCGGCTGCGCTGCCGCCTCATCGGATATGTCCATGCACTCGAACGGTATAGCAGGGAACCTTTTCTGTAGGCGCTCGACCGCACTTTCGGCGATGTCTATTCCGGACACGTGGCGCGCTCCCAGCCGCTGCCATTGGTCGATGTAAAAGCCCGTGCCCGGGCCGACGTCCAGCACATCGGCCTCTCGTAGGTCGAGCGAGAGTTTCTTAATGGTTCGCCGGAACACATCGCGGCGTACCCGGTACATCCATCTATTGAAGCTGTAGGAGAGGTCCGACAGGGCGGTACCGCGCAGGGTCCAGTCGTTCTTAAGCCGGCCATCCCAATAGCTCCGCGGATCGAAATCGACAGCGCCCATGTTCGGCCCCAATCAGTTAGCGGTCGAGTCCAAGATCAGTGGCAGCGCCTTGAGCCGCCAGTGCCGCGGCACCGGTTCGTATTCGAGGTCCGCTGGTTCGACGGCAAGAGCGAGATGCGGGAAGTGGCGCAGCAACGCCTCGAATGCGACCTCCGCCTCCTGGCGTGCCAATGCGGCGCCGAGGCAGTAATGCGGTCCATACGAGAAGGTGACGTGGGTCTCCCGCCGCCCACCCACCTCGCGAGTGATGTCGAACCGTTCCGGAGCTTCGAACACACGGGGATCGAAGTTCGCGCTCACCAGGATCGGCAGCACCCCCTCGCTCTTCCGCACCGTCATGCCGCCGATCTCGACATCCTCGGTCGCATAGCGCAGGTGCCCCACCTGAGTCGGACCACACCAGCGCAACATTTCGTGCACGGCGCCGGGGGTCAGACTCGGATCCCGCCGGAGCAGCGCAAGCTGATCGGGATGCGCGAGCAGGGCCGCGGTTCCGTTTCCGATCAGATGCGTCGTGGTCTCGTATCCAGCGAAGTTCAGAATGAGGATCATCGAGATGATCTCGGTGTCGTTGAGCCGGTCGCCTTCTTCCAGCCCGACCCCGCCCTGGGCCTGGATCAGCCTGGTGATGAGATCATCTGCGGGTTCGGCACGACGCCGCTCGATGAGCCGCCGGATCCCGGCGACCACGTCCTGCATGGTCGTCCCCACCTGCGGCCCGGTCACCGACCAGAGGGTCCGCATCCACTGCTGCCATTGCGGGCGATCCTCATTGGGAATGCCGATCAGTTCGCAGATGACAATATTTGGCAGAGGATAAGCGAAATGCGAAAGCAGGTCGACGGTCCGTTTATCCCGCGCGCCGCCGTTGACTGCCTCGGCGAGCCGGTGGAGCAACCGTTCGGTGATGTCCTCGATTCTCGGCCGCATCCTGGCGACCTCCCGGACCGAAAACGCGCGCGACACCAGCGTGCGAAGCCGTACGTGCGCGGCGCCGTCAAATTCGGCGACGTTGTCCAGCCGGTACTTCAGATACTCCGCTGGGTATCCGCGGGCGAGCGCCATCTGTTCACTCAGGTTCCGCAGGCGCATCCCCGGCACGTTCGCCGGGTTGCTGACGAATCGCGTATCGTTCAGCACCATCTTGACGTCGTCGTAGCGGGTGACCATCCATTGCGGGTCGAGGCCAGGTAGGACACCACGAATCAGCCGAGTTTGCTCTCTGATCCGGGAATAGCCGGTAAAGGGATCCCGCAGCAGCTCCTGATCACTCATGTCAACAACATCTATGACGTCCATAAATTTACCGTAACATGAAGCCAATCGGGAATCGAGTCAATCTTCCTCGGTACCAGATGCACAGGTGAGGAGATGTCCGAGAATCGTTCCGCGAGTTGACAGAGGCGGTTCCCCCCGATTTGGACGGCTCCATATTAGCGTTATAAGCCGGGGGTGCCCGGAAGAGGTCGCCGGAGTTCTCGTCGCGCCGCCGGCCGGAAGGGTCCGGCCGACTCGCTCCTCGACCTCGGTACCGGTGTCGGCCAGGCGGTGCGGGCCCTGCATCTGCACCTTCGCGACATCATCGCGGTCGATCCCATCCAGGATTTTGCTCGATCTGGCCTAACCGAACCTTCCGTCCATTCCTCGCCCAAGGGACGCGGCCGCGGCTGGGTGCACGACTGGCTGAGCGATTAAACCCCGCCGGACGGTTGGACCGCCTCGCTGGTCACGTTCTGCCGGACCTTCCATTGGCTGGACCCGTGACGTCTCCTGGACCGTCTCGCACCGATCGTGCCACGGGGGTGGTGGCCAGAGCGTGATCCTTGACCTTCTCGGCAGGATCGCGATCCCCCGAGTGCGCGGTCCAACCCTTTCGAAGGCACCATGCTGGTGAGTGCTCGCCGCTCCGTGTTCAATGAGTGGCAAAGGTCACCGTCCCGATCCGACGTACCTGGAGCAGCGAGTCGATCCTGGCTTTCTGTACTCAACCTCATTCGCCGCGCGCCACTGTTCGGCGACCGAGTTGCGGAATTCGAGTGCGAGGTCCGAGATGCCCTTGCGAAGCATTCCGACTCCGACACTTTTACAGAGGAGGACGAGTTCGTCATTTGGCTCGTCCGGGAAAAGGGCGGTTGACCGCTCCCCCGCCGTTCAGGTCAAAGCCACATGGGTACCGTCGCATAGCCCCACTGGAACGGCAGCCGCTCGTTTCTGAGGTCTTCCACGGCCACGGCAAGGGCGGGGTTCGGGAAGTGGTGCAGCAACGCTCGAACGCCACCTCCAGTTCTCGTCCGTCATGTCGATCACGTCGGAAGCGCCGGTCTGATCCGACTCTGCTGTGGTCATGGTGACCTTCGTGGGTGATGCGTAAAGCTGACCATGTGAGTTATCGACTCGCTCCATAGAGACGGACGGGCAGCGCCGTCAAGATGCGCCATTGACCGGGCATCAACTCGTACTCGAGGTTCCCCGGATCGGCCGCCAGCGTGAGGCCTGGTAGACGGCGCAGCAAAGCCTCGAAAGCCACCTCTCCCTCGAGGCGGGCGAGGGCCGCGCCCAGGCAGTAATGCGGACCGTGCGAAAAGGCGAGGTGCGTCTCGAGACGGCCGTCCGGCGCGCGAGTGATGTCCAGCCGATTCGGCTCGTCGAATTTGCGCGGATCGTAGTTCCCGGCGACGAGGGCGGGTCGTATCGCCTCGCCCTTGCGGACGAGCACGCCGCCGACCTCGATGTCCTCAGTCGCGTACCGCATGCGCGCCACGTGGGTCGGCGTGCAGTAGCGCAGCAACTCGTGGACGGCGCGAGGCATCAGCTCCGGCTGTTCCCGCAGCAGGGCGAGCTGGTCGGGGTGCCTGAGCAGGGCGACGGTTCCGCTGCTGATCAGATCGGCGGTGGTCTGCTTCCCGGCGAGGCCTACCGCGACGAGCAGCGCAATCATCTCGGTGTCGCTGAGCCGGTCACCGTCCTGTGTCTGGGCGCGGATCAGGCCCGACGTCAGGTTGTCCGCCGGCTTGGCGCGGTATCGCTCGATCAGCTCCTGGATGTAGGGGATCAGACCCCGCCACGCCTCGGTCTTGTTCTGTCCGGTCACCGACCAGATGGCCTTATACCAGCCGTCCCACCGCTCGCGGTCCTCCTCGGGTATGCCGACCAGCTCGCGAAGTACCCTGCCCGGCAGCGGGTAGGCAAAGTCCCGGAGCAGGTCCACGACGCCG
The DNA here is from genome assembly GCA_036555725.1 of Streptosporangiaceae bacterium. Classification (GTDB taxonomy): domain Bacteria; phylum Actinomycetota; class Actinomycetes; order Streptosporangiales; family Streptosporangiaceae; genus CALAED01. The sequence goes on from DATBKU010000040.1 coordinate 178,290, forward strand.
TTCTCGGCCGAGCCGGGTAGCCGGTCGATCAACTCCTCGGTGATCTCCGAGATCCGTGGCCGCAGCTTGGAGATCTTGTGCCTGGTGAACGAGGGCGACACCAGCGTACGGAGCCTGAGGTTCTTGGCGCCGTCGTAGGCGCCCATCTGCTCGTTCCGATACTTTTCGTACTCAGGAGGCACGGCGTGCGCCCCCCGCAGAATCTGCGCACGTAGGCTGCGGACCCGCATCCCCGGCACGTTCGCCGGGTCGACGACGAATCGCGGATCGCTCAGCACCATCTTGATGTCGTCGTACCGGGTTACGATCCACACCGGCTCGACACCGGGCATCACGGCCCGGACCAAGGGGGCCTGCTCCCGGATCCGCGAATATCCATCGTATGGGTCCAGCATCAGCGCCCGGTCACCCATGTCGACCAGGTCTGTGGCACCGGCCGAGCCGGAATGTGTCTTGGTCACGGCGATCTCCTCGTCAGAGCCGTACGGGCAACCTCTTCAGCCGCCACTGGAACGGCATCGGGTCGCGTTCGAGGGTCGCCGGATCGACGGCCAGGGTGAGGTCGGGGAACCGCCGCAGCAACGCACCGAACGCCACCTCGGCGTCCTGCCGGGCCTGCGTCGCGGCCAGGCAATGATGTACGCCGCCGCCGAACGCGACGTGGGTTTCCGCACGCCCGTCCGACTCGCGGGTGATGTCGAGCCGATCGGGCTCGTCGAACCTGGTCGGGTCGTGATTGGCTCCGGCGAGGACGACCCACACTGCCTCGCCCTTCCGTACCGGCATGCCGCCGATCTCGAGATCCTCCGTGGCGTACCGCATGCGCGGGACCACCTGGGTTGGGCCGCAAAAGCGCAACAACTCGTGAACGGCGCGGGGCATCAGCTCAGGGTTGTCCCGCAGCATGGCGCGCTGATCGGGATGAGTGAGCAGTGCGAGGATCCCGTTGCCGATGAAGGTGGCATTGGTCTGTGGTCCGGTGAGACCCAGCATTATCATCATCGCGACCATCTCGATGTCGCTGAGTCGCTCACCGTCCTCGTTCTGGGCGCTGATCAGCGCGGAGAGCAGATCCCCGGCCTCCCCACCTTCGGCGCGGCGCCGCTCGATTAGCGACTGCGCGTACGGGACCATCTCGCGCCAGGCCTGTGCCTTGTCTCCACCACCGACGACCGGCGACACGACCGCGTACCACTTGTCCCATTGCGCGCGGTCTTCTTCGGGGATGCCGACCAGCTCGCAGAGCACGTGCGCCGGCATCACGTTGGCGAAGTGCTTGATCAGGTCGACGATCCCGTCTTCGGCAAGCTCGGGGAGCCGATCGAGCAGCTCCTCGGCGATCTCCTCCACCCTTGGCCGCATCTGGGTGATTCTGCGTACGCTGAACGCCTTCGACACAAGTTTGCGCAGCCGAGCGTGTTCGGCACCGTCGAACGCGTCCATCCGGAGCAGCCGGTACTTCATGTACTCCGCGGGTATCTCGTGCGCGCGCAGGACCTGCTCGCGCATGTTCGGCACGTGAATCCCGGGAATGTTCGCCTTGTCGTTGACGAACCGCGGATCGCTCAGCACCATCTTGACGTCGTCGTACCTGGTGACGACCCACGCGGGATCGACGCCGGGCATGACACCGCGCACCAGCGGAGCCTGCTCGCGAACCCGGGCGTATCCGGTGAACGGGTCCCGCATCAGCTCCCCGCCGTACATGTCGATCAGCTCGGTCGCGCCGGTCACAATGAACTCCTGTGGTCTGTGGATCCCACGTCGTGTACGGGCCTGCTCAGTATTCACCACAGCCGCTCCGGAGCGGCTGCCAGGACGTTATGGAGAACTATTGGCTTGCATTCGAGGTCGTCCGGAGAGACGGCCAGAGTAAAACAGGGATAGCGGCGCAGCCCGGCGGCTCGATCTGCTATGGGAATGACCAGGTTCGCGGCCCACAACGGTAGATGAACAGGATTATGTGATTGTTCTTCGGTGACCGGACCGTTTCCCTGATCGACCATAAGTTTAGCGCATTTGACCAACGCCACCCAGGTCAGCGCGGCGCCGCGGATTTGTTCAAGCAATCCGGCTACGTCCATCTCCCGATTGATCACGTGCGCCTGTTCAGGGTACTTGCGCAGGTTGGACAAACTTTCTGACTCGGATTTAAGCGCAGTTTTCTTCGCCCGTGTGAGCACCTCGTCGAGGCTCATGTTCAGCTTTTCCGCGTAGTTCACTTCAAGCGATCTGTACGCCCGGGTCCACCGATCGCTCACTGCTGATTCAGAGATGTGGTGATTCGGGCAGTGGCGTCCACAGTGGATCAAGGAAGGAGAACGTGAGCGTGCCGTCTTCGGTGAGCAGTGACATGAGCTGGTCGATGACTTCCAGCGTTTCTGCTTTACCCGCTTGCCGGTCCAATCTGGCCTGCCGAGCTGATGGTCGAAGTAGGCGAAGTGGCCTGGGCGTCCAAATATTGATGTTGCCATTGTCCCTACCTGCGGGTTTCCTGAACGGGCTATGCCGATGGCCCCACCCGCACGTGCCGGGATCGGAGAGACGTAGGTGAACCAGGTGCTCCAAATGTCCGTGCGCCCGTCGTGGCCTGCGCCTTCAGCCAGGTGACCGGACAGCCAAGTGTACTAGTGGAACCCTCTGTCCCGCCGGCGGGACCGCCGCCTTCTACCTCCATTCCCGCAAGTCAAAGCATCAGCCATCCCAGCCCCAGCCCTATGATCGGGCGGGTTACTTCGATGCTCGTCGGCGGGCGTCCAAATGGCAAGACACGGCCATTATCCGACCAGGTCAGAGGCTTATAACGCGGGTAGCCGGGCAGGCCCCAATGAAAGGGCTGAGCCAAGCCCATCTCCAGTCGGAGTCGACAAGGGGCTGGCGGAACGCCTGAAGCTATGAACTAATCTCTGACAACGATAAAGGAGCTGAGTCAATGAGTACGACGCCGACCGATGAGGCGCTGCGGGATCCGCTGGCCCGGAGGGCCTTTGATCGACGGATGATCCAGGTCGGCGCCGTGGTCGTCTTGGGCTCGCTTATCGCGGTTTTGGACGTGACTATTGTCTATGTCGCGACCCGAGCCATTGGCCGTGATCTCGGTGGGTCGATCTCTAGTGTTCAATGGGTTCTGACGGGTTACATGCTGGCGTTCGCCGGCATCATCCCGGTAACCGGCTGGGCTATTGACCGATTCGGCGCCAAACGCGTCTGGATCGGTGCGCTGCTGGTGTTCATGGGCGCTTCGGTGCTATGCGGCCTCGCTTGGTCCAGCGGCACCCTGATCGCGTTTCGGATCCTCCAGGGGATCGGCGGCGGCATGATTACGCCGGTAGGGGACGCGCTAATTGTCCAAGCCGCCGGGCCTTGGCGGCTGGGGCGAGTCATGAGTATTCTCGGCGCGCCCACCCTTGTCGGTTCGGTTGCGGGCCCGGTGCTCGGCGGGCTCATTGTCTCGTCAATCGGCTGGCGCTGGATCTTCCTGATCAACGTCCCGCTTTGCATCGTGGCCGTGCTGACGGCTATGTGGCTCCTTCCGCGTACGTCTTCGGGGCCGAGAGCACGGCTCGACCTACGTGGGCTCGTTCTGCTGACCTTCGGTGTCGCGGTCTTCATCTACGGCATGTCGGAGACCGGTGGCACCGGTGGTTTCGGCGGTATCCGCGGCTCGGTCGAGCTTGGCGTCGGAACCCTCCTGCTGGCGCTGTACGGGCTGCACGCACGCGCCCTGCGCGGACGCGCGCTGATCGACCTGTCCCTCTTCAGGAAGCGCGGCTTCGCCGCCCCGGCCGTGTTGAACCTCCTCTTCCCGGTGGCCATGTTCGGCGCGCTGCTGCTGTTTCCGTTGTACTGGCAGATCGCAGCCGGGCAGAGCCCGTTCGCGACCGGAGTAGTGATGGCGTCCCTGGCGTTCGGCTCGATGGTCGTGCTTCCGCTGGCCGGCCGATTGACCGACACGGTGGGCGCGGGTTTGGTGGTGCCCGGCGGAGTCGTTCTGGCCTTGCTGGGGCTCTTCGTCTACGCGCAAGCGGGTGTCCACGCGTCGCGGCCGGTCCTGGTCGGCGCCCTGTTCGTGCTCGGGCTGGGTGTGGGGGCGACCAACATGCCCTTGACGGCCGCGGCGTACGCGTCGCTTCCGCGAGACGTCATTCCCCGGGCGGCCAGCGCCCTGAACACCATCAAGCGGCTCGGCGCCTCGATCGGGACCGCGGTCATGGCGGTAGTACTGCAGCGCGCGATCGTCAGCGAGGTACCGCAACTCGGCGACGCGGCGCTTCGCCCGTTGGCGCCCGAGACCCGCGCCGGCTTCGCCTCCGGTCTCGCACACGCGTTCAGCGAGACCTTCTGGCTCGCCTTCGCGTTGACGGCGATCGCTCTCGGCCCCGCCCTGTATCTGCCGCGCAACTGGCGACGGCGGCCACGGGGATAAGCGCGGACGGTGACGACGATCACCCGCTATCAAGGCCGTGCCTCGATCTTGCCGTCGATCCGCAGAACCAGGAGTATGAGATGGTGCTGGGGTAATGGCGCCTAATCAAAGCTTTCCGGTGCGACTTTGACGAGATCTACCTGCGACGTTTGCGACCCAGCCAGATGAAGAATTCTTCGTCCTCGGCGAAGGTGTCGTCGTCGGAGTACTCTGCGAGGACACGTCTGACCTCGCGCTCGAACGCGTCGACCCGGTCGCCGAACAACGGCCGCGCTGCGAACGAGGTCGAGTACAAGTAACCCAGTATCGACTCACTCGTCCAAGTGCGACGGACCGGGACGGTGATCTCTTCGACGTCGTTAAAGGGGGACTCGGCTAGGATTTCGCTGTAGGGCCTGTCCCGGAAGGGGGAGCCGTCCGGCCTGGGGCGTTCTCGCTCCCTGCCGATGAAGTCGAGAACCACCGTCCGTACGGCGTCTTTCCAGGGATCGACCACACCCTCCCAAGGAGGGTCTGTGCGCCAGAAGCTGCGATCGCGGAAGATCGCCACAACGCCCGTGACGGGCACGATCCGCGCCAGTCGCTCCAGGACCAGTGGCTGGTCCATCCAGTGGAAGGCTCGGCAGATTGTGGCGAGTGATGCGGTCCACCCTTCAGGTGGCGTGAAGTCCTCGGCCGGAGCGTGCACCAGCCGCAGCCGGGTGCCAGGTGCGACCAGCGGGCGGAGCTCCCGCTCGGCCAGGTCCAGTAGATCCCTGACCGGCTCGACGGCGATGATGTCGCGGAAGTACGGGTGCAAACTCCGCACTGCCTGCCCGGTACCGGTTCCGAGGTCGAGGAGGGAGCCGGCCTCGGCGTGCCGGTTGGCCGCGCCGACGAGCACCTTGATGACTTCGTCTGGAACGCCGGGTTTATAAGCCGGCCAATACGGCGCGATCCCGAATCGCTGAACAGCCTCGGTCAAGCGCGCGGATTGATTCGTGGAGATTTTCATCGGTCTCACCCGGTTATGGTTTGTAGAAGGTCGGGTCGTTGGTTTCGCCGAGTACGGCGCGGCCGATCGTGGCGAGCACGTGGTCGTCGTTGTCATGGCGTACGTAGAAGGACAGATCGCGCAGGATCCGCTCGACTGGGCTGGGGCGGACCAGGCTGCGCGCGCCGCATGCGCGAATGCAGTGATCGACCGTCTCGAGCGCGAGATGCTCGATCACGTGGCGGGCCCGGCTGCCGGCCTGCCTGGCCTCCTCGTACCGCCCGGTGTCCCACATGCGCGCGACGTGCCGGAGCCACAGGTGGCCGGATTCGATGTTCACGGCCATGCTGCCCGCGTGATGCTGAACGTAGGGGTCGGCGACCTTGTTCTGCCGCATGACGTACTCGACGGCGTACTCGTACGCGCCCTCGGCGGCGCCGAGGAAGCTCGCCGCGTAGTGCGGGATGAACGCGGTCTTCCAGCCCTCGCGGAGGAAGGCGCCGGGCGGGCCGATCAGGTTGGCGTCCGGCAGGAAGGTATCGGTGAACGTCACCAGATGGCTGACCGTCGCGCGCATGCCGATCGGGTCCCACCAGGAGTCGTCGACCCCCACGGAAGGGTCGGACAGTTCGCAGGCCAGCATCAACAGCCCGCCCGGGTCGGCCTCCGCGTGCTTGGCGCCGCCCGGGCCCGCCGTGTTGACCATGAGGATCGCCCACTCCGCGCCGGTCGCGCTGGTGGCGAAGATCTTGGTGCCGTTGACCACCCAGCCGCCGTCGGCCCGGGTGACGTTGGTGCCGAACCGGCGCCGCTCCCCTGGCTTGGTGGTCTGCGGTTCGCCGCTCCAGGCGACCCACTTGTCGCCGCGCTCGACCACCCCGGCGAACCAGCGGGCCTTCTGCTCGGGCGAGCCCAGTGCGTCGATAAGTGCCAGCGAGTTCGCGTGCCCCTCCCAGCAGCGGCCCAGGGAAAGGTCGGCCTTGGCCAGTTCCTTGGTCATCAGCCACAGGGTCAGCGCGTCGCCGCTCAGCGGCCCGATCCCGAGTCCGCCGTACTCCCGCGGAACCACCGGCGCGTGCAGCCCGGCGGCGAACAGGTCGTCGAAATCCGCAGCGGGGAACTGCGCCGTACGGTCGTATTCGCCGGCCCGCCGGGCAGACTCCCGAGCGACCTCGCTCACCTGACTCAGGAGCGTCTGGTGTTCGCTGCTCAGCTCCACTATCGACGCCACATCGATCACGCCGTTGGCGGTCATATCATCACCTCTAAAGCCGCGCGGTTTGCATCTTTCTCGGACGAATAAAGCTAGTGGAAAGGGAAAGTCCGGAACAGTGTCAGAATCGGATCACGAGGGCGGACCAGCGCTTTCCTTGGATGCCGGGTTTCTCTCCGTCATCACAAGCCGGCACTGTAAGCGCGCGTTCCTCGACCGGCCGGTCTCGCGCGACGTGCTCGAGCGGGTGCTCACCGCCGCCGCGCACGCGCCGTCGCCGCGCAACACACAGTTTTGGCAGGTCGCGGTGATTAGGGAGGAGGCACGTGACGAACTGTCCGGGCGGCTGTGCGCGGCCATGGACTCCGCCGAACCGTACAAGCACGACTATGTCAACCGGCCGACGCCGATGGGCGCGCGCCATGAACAGCGCGCCTTCGCGTGGGGTGCCGCGTTTTACGGCGCGATGGGCGTCGAGCGCGACGACCGGGCCGCCCGCCGGGACTTCGAGCGGCGGAATCTCTGCTTCTACGGCGCGCCGGTCGCGATGATTTTCCATCTGCCGCGCAACGCTGTCCCCGGCACCTTTCTGGAGATGGGATTCTTTCTGCAGAACGTCATGCTCGGATTGGTCGCGTCCGGCCTGGGCAGCTGTCCGCAGTACAGCGTCGCCCGCTATGCCGACGTGATCCGGAAATTTCTCGGCCTCGGCGCGGATCGCCTCGTCGTCTGCAACCTCTCCGTCGGCCACGTCGACGAGACCGCCCCGATCAACGACTTCCACCCCGAGCGGGCGGCGCTCGGCGAATACACCCGGTGGTACGGCTAGTGCGCCTCGCCCTGTCCCGCCGGCGGGACATCGCCGGCCACGAAACCCACCATGAAACCGGCCCGTGAAGCCCGCATGACCGCCGTGAAGGGCGACGGCACCTGGTCGCCCTCGGCGTCTTCGGCGGGTGGCACCGCCGCCACACCGTCCGTGCGTGGCCGGTCGGCGCGCCCGACGTACGTTCGTCCGGCTCCCCGCGGCCGAGGTCGTCCTGATGGTCGCCACGTCGCGCTCGGTGTGGCGCTGACCCGCAGCCCCACGCCCGGCACCACCTCGACCGTGGTGCACGGTTACGTCGCGGGCCGGTCCGCCGAGGTGGCCGAACTCGGCCTTTCTTGACCACAACGTGCGCCTTGTTTCGGCATAACGCAAAGGTCGACCGACTATTCGGATGACCCAACAACCCTTAAGGGTTACTGCCGTTGATTATCTATTGACTGCCGATCGGCTACCACTCAACATTGCCGCAGACGCGCAGAACACTGTGTCAGGATGGCAACCCAAATGGCAGCACAACACCCCACTCAGTTATCGGCTTCCCTCCCACTTCTCCCTGCTCCTGCACTCGAGGTCGGCGACAGCTGGGGTCGAGCGAACCTCCTTTCCGCTCTTCGGAGCGCCCCTGAGCAGGCCGCGCACGCTCGCTGAGCGCGGCCGATCAACCTTGGTTGGAGGTGAGCTTCGCACTGCCTGCGTGCGCATCGTGGCGCCCGGAGACAGCACCTACTTCAGGAATTCACGCGTCCAACAAACGTCACCGCAGTATTTCACCGCGGGTGCGATCGCCGGTCGGCGGCACGCCCGCACCGCGGATTTGGCCTGCCCCGAATAAACCAGGCCGCTTCGCAATGATCGCATTTCTCATGCCGACAGGAGGTTCGGGATCCGCCATGTCAACCCGAAGACAAGTACTCAAGGGCGGTGTCGTCGTCGGCGCCGCCGCAGCGCTCGGCGCGCCCCGGCTGCTGGTGCGTGGCAGCCAGGCCGAGGCCGCGACCATCGACCCCAGCTCCATACCGAAGTATGTGACCCCGCTGTACATCATGCCGGCCATGCCGCCGACCCGGAACACCTCGAGCCGCCTCGAGTTCCAGGTGGCGCAGCGTCGGATTTCGCAGCAGGTGCTGCCCGTCGGCATGCCGAAGACCCTCGTCAACGCGTACGGAGTCCCCGGCCGCAACGACACCTTCCACTTCCCCGGCTGGACCCTGGAGAACAGGGTCAACAAGCAGACCCGGGTCACCTGGATCAACCAGATGGTCGACTCCGGGGGCAACTTTCTGCCGCACCTGCTGACCGTGGATCCGACGATCCACTGGGCGAATCCGCCCGGCGGCAACGCCGGGCGCGACTCGACGCCCACGTTCACCAGCACTCCGCCGCCCTACACCGGGCCGCAGCCGATGGTGGTGCACCTGCACGGAACGCACGACTTCGAAGAGAGCGACGGGCTGCCGGAGACGTGGTGGCTGCCCGTCGCGCGGAACATCCCGCGCGGCTTCGCGACGGTCGGCACCGACTACAACGCCTTCAAGCAGGAAGCACGGGACCGCTGGGGCGTCAACTGGGCGCCGGGGACCTCGACGTCGGTTTACCCCAACGACCAGCGCGCCACAATGCTGATGTACCACGACCACGTGCTGGGCATGACCCGGCTCGACGTCCACCTGGGCCTGATCGGGTTCTACGCCATCAGGGGGGGCGACGCCGACCTGCCGGCCGGCACGGTGCCCGGCCCTGCGCCGATGGTGGGCGACCCGCCGGGCAAGCGGTACTACGAAGTCAACATGATCCTGCAGGACAAGTCCTTCAACGCCGACGGCTCGATCTCCTACCCCGCCACCAGCGACCTGACCGGCCCGAAAATCCCGGCCTCCGACATCCCGCCGTACTGGAACTCCAGCGTCCAAGGGACCACCTCGACCGTGAACGGGAACACCTGGCCGATCCTGGAGGTGGAGCCGCGCCGGTACCGGTTCCGGATCCTGGATATGGACAACTTCCGGGCCTACTCGCTCAAAATCGTCCGCGACCCGATCGCGCGGCCCGGCACGATCGCGCTGCCGACCTGGGTGATCGGCGCGGACGGCGGCCTCGCGCCGCGGGCGACAAATCTCCAGGCAACCAACACCGGCATCTTGATGGTGACCACCGAACGCGTCGACCTCATCGTCGACTTCACCGGCCAGTCGGTGGGCTCGGAGTTCTACCTGATCAACGACTTCGTCACCGGAGACACGAGCACCCCGACGAACGACGTGAACAACGTCGGCCAGATCATGAAGTTCCGAGTGGTGCCGCTGCGGGGCCAAGACACGACCTTGCCGCCGAACCAACTGCCGCTGCCGGCCCGCCGGAACCTCGGCACACCCACCGAGAATCACCGCGTCAGCTTCAACGTACTGGAGAACCAGTTCGCGGCCGGCCAGCAGAAACGGTTCCAACTGGGCGCGCTCGACGCCGCGGGCGCCAACCACCTGGAACTGTGGCCGGACCCGATCTCCCAGACCGTGACCAACGGCAGCACGGCGCAGTGGGAGGTGTGGAACATGCCGGGCGTCGGCGGCGGGCACGCCTTCCACATCCACCTCGTCGAGTTCCAGATCGTCGAGCGGGAGGCCCTGGACGCCAACGGTCGGCCGACCGGCACCAAACTGCCGCTGGCGCCGTGGGAACTGGGCGAGAAGGACACCCACTTCTCGCCTGCCCAATCGATCACCCGGTTCATCGCGCCGTTCGACCATGCAAGCAGGTTCATCTACCACTGCCACTTCGTCGAACACGAAGACCACGAAATGATGCGCCCCTACCAAGTCAGGTAATCACGGTGCCGGCACCGTTTCGGTGTTCTTCGACGCACATGGAGTGAATTCTTCGACGAGCGTAGAGGAGGCGGCTGCGCCCGTGCGGCAGGCGAAACGCGCCCCGCACGGGTCGCGCCGCTTCAGGAGGTCAAACCCGCCTGCCGCGTGGCGCGGCAGGTCGGCGAGGAGGTGCACGGTGTCTAATGGCTCAGGCCGGCCGACCGGCGCGGTCCGTCTGCTCGCCGCCGCCATCGGCGCCGGCTCCCTCGACGCCTTTCTCGGCGCCCTTTTCATCGCTTTTCTCAGTGCCACTTTTCTGGGCGTCTCGGCCGCGCCGGCCGGCGCGCATACGGCCCTGAAGGCGACCAGTCCGAAGGACGGCGGAAAAATCGACGCGGCGCCCCGCGAACTGCTGCTGGAGTTCACGAAACCGCTTCTCGGCGCCGCGGGGGCCCGCATAGTCGTGGCAGGCCCCGACGGCGCCCAATACCAGCAGGGGGCACCGCTGATAATCAACAGCATCAAGCTGACCCAGCAGCTAAAGCCGCTGGGCCCGGCGGGCGAATACAGGGTTGAGTTCCGCGTCGTGGCTTACGACGGGCACCCGCTGACCAGCGGAATCCGGTTCACCCTCACCAAGCCGGGACCCGCCGCCGGTGGCTCCAAGAAGGTGGTACAACTCGCTCCGTTTGCCGAGGTGTCGAGTTCGGTGAACAACGCCCCGCCCTGGGAGTCGTGGGTCGGGGCCGCGGCCGTCGTGGTCTTGGTGTCCGGTGCGGTCTTGTTCGGCAGGAGGGTGACTCGTGACCTCGACCAGTAGTTCTCGCTCTCGGTACTGGGTGCGGCAGCGGATCGCCCAGCGAGCCACCCGGCTGTCCACCCCGCGGCGGAACCGGACCGTCCTGTTCGTCGTCCTGGGAACGGCCGTCGCGGGCGTCGCCGCGCTCGTGTTCGCCATGTGGCTCGGCGGCAACCTGACCCAGTCCAATATCAACGACATTGCCATCGGCGGAACGGGCAGCTTCACCACGTGGGGGCTTCCGGCGTCCAAGCTGGTGATGGACGTGTCATCGATCGGCGTCATCGGCCTGCTCTTGGCCTGCCTCCTGCTGCCCGGGACGGGCCGCGAGCCGAGCGCCACGGCGCGGCGCTGTCTGCGGTCCGCTGGCCGGCTGGCGTTGGTCTGGTGTGTCGCCACTGCCGCGCTGCTGCTGTTCAGCTGGTCCGACGTGATCGCGCGGCCGGTGACCAAACTGCAGCTCGCGAATCTGTTCACGGACACCGCAAGTACGTTTCCCGCCGCGGTGGACTACCTGACCAACACCGCGTTGGCCTTGGTGATCGCGGCGGCGGCCGCGGTCATCGAGACCCGGCGGGGAGCGCTGATCTTGCTGCCCCTGGCGATCTACGGCCTCGTGGTCATGGCACTACAGGGGCACGCGTCGCATGGCACGGTGATCAAGTACACCTTGATCGTCCATGTCGTCGCCGCGTCGCTGTGGGTCGGCGGATTGGCCGCACTCCTGCTGCACGCGCGAGGGGAGCCGGCGGAGCTGGCCGTGGCGGTACCGCGCTTCAGCACGGTCGCCCTTTGTTGTTATGCGGCGATCGCGGCCAGCGGCATCGTCGCCGCGTGGATACTGCTCGGCTCGGTGTCCGCCGTGTGGGGATCACGGTACGGCGTGGTGGTGACGCTCAAGGCGGCGGCACTGATCGCGCTCGGGATCTTCGGCTGGTGGCATCGCCGACATACGGTGCCGCGGATCCGCGCCGGTACGGGCAGTCGGTCACGCCACGCGTTCATCAAGCTGGCCGCGGCGGAAGTTGCCATCATGGTCGCCGCTGTCGCGATCGCCGTCGCCCTGTCGCGCACCGCCTCACCGGACGCGATCCTGCGACACAGCCAACGCAAGGCGGCGGTGTCGCTCATGCATACCCAACAAGTCATCCGCGGCTGACATCCGCGTCGTTGCACCATCCGGTCAGCACCTGGAGGAATTATGCGCGCTCCGCCACGGCCTATTTTGGTTTCCATGCCTCGTTTTCGGATGTTCGCGTTGGTCGCACTTCTCGTACTGACCGTAGCCTGTGGCGGAAACTCGAATGCCTCGCTAGAGCCTGGTCAGCGGGCGCTGGTGATAGGAATCACGGCCATGGGCAAATACACCATGTTCCAGGGGGTGTACAAAGTCTCTAAGGGCACAGATATCCGGCTCAAGGTGTACAGCGCTAAAGCCGACACGGTGCACGTTCAGGGCTACGAAAAGACGGGAACAATTCAGGCAGGTGGCCTTGTTCAAATCGAATTCATCGCCGACAAGGTCGGCCGTTTCGACGTGGAGATGCAACGGACCCACCAGAAACTGATCCAGCTCCGGGTATCCTGACCGTCCGCGCAGAGGGTGGGCTACTGGGACGAAGCCAACGCAAGGCGGCGGCGGTGTCGCTCACGCATACCCAGCCCGCTACCCGCGGCTGATCCCGCACCGGCCGGCAGCCGGTCAAGCGCCCCGGATGGGCGGTCGCACAGGTCGCCCATCCGGCAGGCCCGGACAGCGTGGGGTTACCTGCTCAAGTCGATCGCATTGACCCGATTCGGACGTACGGACACTACGACACGGCTCGCACCTGGGCCGTCAATGCTCCGTACGTCCGCGCCGTACTTGGCCCCCATCCGGTCGGCGAAGGCGTAGTCGTCGTCCGGCTCGATCTCGGCGTCGCCGCGGATCTCCAAGTAGCGAAGCGGGTTGGCCAGATCGAGGATGTACAGCGTGCACGCGGGGTTGCGGCGCAGGTTCCGGACCTTCTTCCGCGTGGTGTTCAGCGAGATGCGCGGCACACCATCCTCGGCGAGGAACCACACCGCCGAGACCTGTGGTCGCCCGGACGGGTCGATCGTGGCCAGGTTCAGGATCTGAGCATCTAGAAGATCACGATGTGACTCCGGGATGTCGGGCATGGCGGACCTCCGTGATCGGCTTCGGCTGGGTGCGTTTGTGATCAAGCCCAGGACGGGCTTGATCGGCTCAGGCGGACCGGCCTCGGATGAGGTCGGCGGCCTTCTCGGCGATCATGATCGTCGGCGCGTTGGTGTTGCCCCGGACGATGGTCGGCATGACTGACGCGTCGACGACGCGCAGGTTCTCCATGCCATAGACGCGCAACTCCGGGTCGACGACGGATCCGATGGCGCAGGTGCCGACCGGATGGAAGACGCTGAACACCTCGCGCTCCAACCACGCCAGCAGGTCGGCGTCACTGTCGGACGGCGGGACGTTGAGCGGCTCGCCGCGCTGGTGGGCAAGGACCGCCGGCTGATTGGTAATCTCGAGCACCTGCCGCAGCCCGCTGACCATCGCCTGCCGATCTTCCTCGGTGCCGAAGTGGTTGTGCAGGATGCGGGGCGCCGACCCCGCCATGCCCGTACGCAGTGAGACCTTGCCGCGGCTGGTCGGGGTGAGCAGCGTCGGCCCGATCGAGTAGGCGTGGTCGAACGGGACGCCCAGACCGTGGTCCATGAACATCACGGGGGCGCCGTGGATCTGGATGTCGGGCGCGTCCAGGCCCGGCCGGGACCGCAGGAACCCGCCCATCTCCGCGCCGTTGGAGCTCAGCATCCCGCCGGCCTCCTTCTCCAGCAGGGCCTGGTTCTCCGGCGTGTTCGCGGCGATGAGCGACGGGACGTCGGTGAGGTACACAAGCTGCACCAGGATGTGGTCCTGCAGGTTCTCCCCCACGGGCAGGTCGACCACAGGCGGGATCTCGAACGGGGCGAGGTCGGCGGGCCGGCCGATGCCCGACAGCTGCAGGATCTGCGGCGTGTTGTAGGCGCCTGCGGACAGGATGACCTCACGCTCGGCGCGCAGCTCCCGGGGTTCCCCGACGACGTCCACCTCGAGGCCGCGCACGCTGGTGCCGTCGAGGAGCAGCCGGGTGACCAGTGCGCCGGTCAGCAGGTCGAGGTTCGGCCGGTCCAGGGCCGGGTGCAGGTAGGCGTCGGCGGCGCTGCAGCGCATGCCGTTGCGCTGGGTGGACTGGTAGAGCCCGACGCCGTCCTGCACGGCCCCGTTGAGATCGTCGTTGAACGGATGCCCGGCCTGCTGGGCCCCTTCCAGAACCGCCTGCATGACCGGATGCCGATAGTGCGGGTCGCACACCGTCAGCGGGCCGCCGGCCCCGTGGTACTCGCTCTCGCCGCGCTCGTTGTCCTCCGCCTTGCGGAAGTACGGCAGCACATCGGCGTAGCTCCACCCGCTCGCTCCACCGGCGGCCCAGCCGTCGTAGTCCAGCCGGTTGCCGCGCATGTAGATCATGGCGTTGATGGACGACGTGCCGCCGACCACCTTGCCGCGCGGCAGGAACACCTTGCGGCCCTTCAAGGCGGGCTCGGGCTCACTGAAATAGGCCCAGTCGTACCGAGACAGCCACAGCACCGGCCAGGCCCCGGAGGCGTGCAGCATGGGATCGGTGTCGGGGAGACCGGCCTCGACGAGGAGTACCCGAACGTCCGGATCCTCGCTGAGACGAGCGGCCAGCACGCATCCGGCCGAACCGGCTCCGGCGATGACGTAGTCGTACATGGCTCCTCCTGGCGTTTGACGGGCCGGAACGGCCGGCCTGACGAGTTCGGCCCGGAACGTACCGCAGGCGCGTCATCCCTAGTGGTACACCGCAGACATGCGACCGAGGAAGACCATTGGAGGCTAAGGATCCATGACAGATTCAGTTTTTCTCGTCACAGGAGCGTCTAGCGGCATTGGTGCCGCCACGGCGCGACTGGCGATTCAACAGGGATATCGGGTGGTGCTGGGCGGGCGGCGCCGCGAGGTTCTCGAACGCCTCTCCGGTGAACTTGGTGGTACGTCTCGCGCGCTCGCCGTCACCTGTGATGTCACGGAATGGGAACAGGTCCGCGGCATGGTCGACCGCGCGACGGAGGCGTACGGCCGGCTGGACGTCGCGTTCGCCAACGCCGGGCTGTGGAGCCAGACGTCGTTCGTGCACGACCCGGCGCCCCCGGAGGAGTGGCGCGAGATGGTGCTCACCAACGTGTACGGGCCGGCGATCACGGCGCGGGCCGTGCTGCCCGCGCTGCTGGAGACCAAGGGCCATCTGGTGATCACGGGCTCCGTCGGCGGCCGGATCCCCACCCGCGGGAGCCTTTATTCGGCGACCAAGTGGGCGGTGACCGGGCTCGCCCAGAACCTGCGCGCCGAGCTCGCCGACACCGGCGTACGCGTCACCGTGGTCCAGCCGGGCCTCGTCGATACCGGCATGATCGACCCGAGCCGCGCCAAGCACCCGAAGCTGCGCCCCGACGACGTCGCGCGCGCGGTGCTGTACGCCGTGGAGCAGCCGCCGGGGGTCGACGTCAACGAGATCGTGCTGCGCCCCACGGGTCAGGTGTGGCACCGGTAGCCGATCTAGCAAGCCATCACGTGGTGGCCACAGTGGGCGACGGCCGGTCGCGATGCGGGGTCACGGCGTACCCTTGAGTAAATCGAACCGCGTTCGCTGGAAGGCCTATGGAGGCATGGCTCACGCATCGCTCGGTCCGCGACCTGCGGCCTGGTGATCTCGCCTGGCTGGCCTTCGCCGACGAAGAGGAGCAGGGCCACATAGTCGGGCCGTTCGTGCGCGGCGGGCTCGACGGCGAGGACACGGTCGTCTACGTGACCGACGCCCGCCCCTGGGAGCTGCCCGGGGTGTCCGGCGACGACCTGGCGCACGTCGAGAGCGGCCGGCTGCGGGTGATCCCGTGGCGGGACGCCGCGCTGGCGTACGGGCACTTCGACTCCGGCCGGATGCTCGCCACGTTGAGCGGCGAGATCCAGCAGGCCGCGGCCGCCGGAGCGCGGGGCGTACGGGTCACCGCCGAGATGAGCTGGGCCGTTCGCGACGCCGGCGTGGCCCGCATCCTGGAGTGCGAGCGCCGGTTCGGTGAGGCGGTCGCGGCGAGCACCATGGTTACCGCGATCTGCCAGGTCGACCGGCGCAATGTCAGCGCGGCCGAAGTCGACGAGCTGCGCCGCGCCCACGAGGTTGCGGTACGGCCGAATCCCGAGTTCGAGGACCCGGTGCTGCGGATCACCCGCACCTTCCAGCCGCGCGGGCTGTCGATCGAGGGCGAGATCGACGCGGCTCGGCACGCGGTCTTCGCGGAGGCGCTGACGACGCTGACGGCGACGCCAGGCGGCTCGGCGGATCGTGACATCGAGATCCACCTCGACTGCGCCCGGCTGGAATTCATCGATCTGGGCGCGTTGAACCTGCTGGCCGGCTACGCCGGGCGCCGGGCCGGCCGCGGCCCGCTCGTCCTCGACCGCGTGCCGCTGCACCTGCGCGCCGTGATCGATATGGTCGGCTGGGGCCGGTTGCCCGGGGTCCGGCTGGGCGGAACCTGACCTAGGTGGCCGCGCGGGCGGCTGCACTGGGCGTACGCTGGACAAATCTGCCGGAACGGGAACGGCGTGGCGATGGAGACCTGGTTCGCGCGACGGCCGGTCCGCGATTTGCGGCCGGGTGACCACGCTTGGCTGGAGTTCGTCAGCCGCCAGGAGCAGGAGCACGTTGTCGGGGCCTTCGTATACGAGGGCCTGTCCACGGCGGAGAAGATCGTGTATGTCGCAGATGCGAGGGCGCAGGAGCTGCCGGGCATGCTGAGCCGCTATCGCATCGATCCGCGCCCGTTCGCCGAGATCGGCCAGTTGAGAATCATCTCTCCGCGCGTGTTGCGCGGCCGCGACGGGCGGTTGGACCCGGACCGGCTGCTCGGCAAGATAGAGATGGAGATCGGCCAGGCGTTCGAAGAGGGCTACCGCGGGGTGCGCGTCACCGGTGATCTCAGCTGGGCGGTACGCCAGCCCGGCGGCTATCACCGCGTGCTCGGCTGCGAGCACCGGATGGGCGCGGCCATCGCACCGAGCACGCTGGCCATGGCCATCTGCCAGGTTGACCGAGGCAGCTGTAGCTCCCGGGAGCTCATCGCGCTCCGCAACGAACATGAGGTTCTCGTGGAAGCCAATCCCGAGTTCGACGACGGTGTTCTCAAGATCACCCGCACCTTCGAGCCCACCGGGCTCCGGCTCGAAGGTGAGCTGGACGGAGCCCGGCACGCCGTGTTCGCCGAGACGCTCTCGACGATCGCCACCATCAACTGCGACGTCCACCTCGACCTTGGCGGGCTGCGCTTCATCGACCTGGGTGCGCTGAACCTGCTGACCGTGTTCGCGAACCGCCCCCGGAACGGCGGACGGCTGCTGCTCGACAACATCGGCCCCGATCTCGACCTCGTTTTCGAGACGGTGGGCTGGCACCGGCTGCCCGGCCTCACCCAGGGATCCAGAGCGGACCGGGGAGCGGCGTCATGACCCCCGGGCACAACGGGCTCGTCCACCAGGCGCTGGTGTACGACGGCGAGCAGGAGTTCCTGGCCGCCGCGACGCCGTTCCTGCGGGCCGGGCTCGCCGCCGGCAGCGCCATGCTCGCCGTCGTGCCGCGGCCGCGCATCGACGCCCTGCGGGCGGAGCTCGGCGCCGACGGAGCTGACGTGCAGTTCGTCGACGCCGTCGGCTGGTACCAGCACCCCGTCCGCACCATCGCCGCCTACGACGCGTTCCTGCGGGCCCATGCGCCCAAGCCGGTGTGCGCGCTGACCGAGCCGTTCTGCCAGGACCGGTCGCCGCTCGAAACCGTCGAGTGGATCCGGTACGAGGCCATCGTCAACGCCGCGTTCGGCGCGTCCGGGGCCGCCGCCATGTGCGCGTACAACCGGTACGCCGTACCGGACGACGTGATCGCCGAGGCGCGTCGCACGCACCCCGAGGTGGTCGAGGATGGGACGCCGCAGCCCAGCCACGGTTACACCGATCCGGGCCGGGTCAGCGCCGACTGCGACCGCACGGCGCTGCCGCTGCCGCCGCGGTATTCGTCCATGCCGATCGTGTCGGAGGACATGCACGACGTCCGGCGGTTCGTCGCCGACTGCGCCGCGGAGTACGGCCTGCCGAGCGGCGGGCTGAGCACGCTGCTCGTGGCCGTGACCGAGGTGGCCACCAACGCGGTGAAGCACGGCACCCCCCCGATGGCCGTCCGGATGTGGGCCGCGGACGGCGACCTGATCTGCGAGGTCGCCGACTGCGGGTACTGGCGGCCCGGCGACCTGCTCGGCTTCCTGCCACCCGCCTCCGCCGCGGCCGGCGGGTTCGGGCTGTGGGGCGTCCGCATGCTGACCGATCTCGTCCAGATCCGCACGAGCTGGGACGGCACGGTCGTACGCTTGCGCGTCAAGCTTTGACCGCAGGATCGCCCTCCGACCAAGCTGGGGGTCGATGAAGCCCGACCGTTATCTCGCCGTGTTGCGCGCCGAGGCCGCCCACATCGCCGCGTTCGCAGCGGGGCGCGACCTCGCCGCGCCCGTGCCCGCCTGCCCGGGCTTCACCGCGGGCGAGGTCATTCGCCACCTCGGCAGCGTCTACCGCCGGGTGACCGGCTGGATCCGCACGCAGGAGCCGCCGGAGACGTGGGAGAGCGCGCCCCCGGACGGCATAGACCTGGTCGTGTGGTTCCGGACCGCGGCGGGCGACCTCTACGCCGAGCTGGCCGACCGGTCGCCCGAAGATCCGTGCGTGACCTGGTGGCCGTACGACCGGACGGCGCAGTTCTGGTGGCGGCGTATGGCGCACGAGACGGTGGTGCACCGAACCGACATCGAGTCGGCCTTCGGTCCGATCGGGCCGATCGACCAGGACGTCGCCGCCGACGGGGTCGACGAGGTGCTGAACCTCTGGCTCGGGTACCGGCTCACCTCGGCGCCGACGCCGGTCGGGCCCATCGAGCCGCGCTACAGCGGCACGGGGCAGGTGGTGGGGGTTGCCGCCGGCCCGCGTGTGTGGCGGGTGGAGCTGCGCGAGTCGTCGGTGGACATCTCGCCGGAGCTGCCGCACGACGCCGACGCCCTCGTGCTCGGCGGCGCCGAGGCCGTCTACCTGTGGCTGTGGGGCCGCAGCGACGACACCGGCGTCCGGACCACCGGAGACCGCACCGCCACCGCCGCCCTCCGCGCCGCGCTCGCCGCCGCCACGCAGTGACCCGGAATCACGAGATCAGGTCGGGCAGGGTCTTGGCCAGCGCGCGGAAGGCACGGCCGCGGTGGCTGATCGCGTCCTTCTCCGCGGGCGCCATCTCGGCGGTGGTACGGCTCTCGCCGTCGGGCACGAAGATCGGGTCGTAGCCGAAGCCGCCCGTACCGCGGGGCGCGTCGATGACGCGGCCGTCGATCCGGCCCTCGACGGTCTTCTCCACACCGGAGGGCAGGGCCACGGCGGCCACGCAGGCGAAGTGCGCGCCGCGATACTCGGCGGGCACGTCGGACAGCTGGGCGAGCAGCAGCTCGAGGTTGGCGAGGTCGTCGCCGTGCCGTCCGGCCCACCGCGCGGAGAACACCCCGGGCATGCCGTTGAGCGCGTCGACGCACAGCCCGGAGTCGTCGGCGACGGCGGGCAGCTCGGCGTGCGCGGCGATGGCCCTGGCCTTGAGCAAGGCGTTGCCGGCGAAGGTCAGCTCGGTCTCGGGAACGTCGGGCGCGTCGGGATACTCGTCGAGCCCGATCACTTCGATGTCCATGGCGGACGCCAGAATGCGGCGCAGCTCCTCGATCTTTCCGGCGTTGCGGGTGGCCAGTACAAGCCTCATCCGAGGGCTTCTCGCTGCAGGCGCGTGAGGTCGGCGCAGCCGGCGACCGCGAGGTCGAGCAGCGCGTTGAGCTCGGCACGGTCGAACGGCTGCCCTTCCGCCGTGCCCTGCACCTCGACGAAACGGCCGTCGCCCGTGCACACGACGTTCATGTCGGTCGCGGCGGCGACGTCCTCCTCGTAGCACAGGTCGAGCCGCGGCTCGCCGTCGACGACGCCCACGCTGACCGCGGCCACCGAGGCGATCAGCGGATCGCCCTTGGTCAGCCGCCGCTCCCGCATCCAGGCCACCGCGTCGGCCAGCGCGACGTACGCGCCGGTGATCGCGGCCGTCCGGGTGCCGCCGTCGGCCTGCAGCACGTCGCAGTCGAGGATGACCGTGTTGTCGCCGAGCGCCTTGAAGTCGACGCAGGCCCGGATCGACCGCCCGACCAGCCGCGAGATCTCCTGCGTACGGCCGCCCAGCTTGCCCCGGACCGATTCGCGGTCGCCGCGGGTGTTGGTCGCGCGCGGCAGCATCGCGTACTCGGCCGTCACCCAGCCGAGCCCGCTGTCGCGCCGCCACCGCGGCACCGAGTCTTGGACGGACGCCGCGCACAGCACGCGCGTGCCGCCGAACTCGACGAGTACGGAGCCTTCAGCATGGTCCAGCCAGCCGCGCTGGATGCGGACGGGGCGAAGCTGGTCGTTGTCGCGGTCATCGGGACGAGCCATACCTGCGAGCCTAGGACATGCCCCGCGGCCACGGCGGGCTGACCCGCATCGTGGTGTCAGGTCAAGTCGTAGCAAGCGCCCTGCCGGGCCAGCTCGATGTCGCCCGTGAAGCCGCTCGCCTCGGCCTCGGCCAGCGACCGGTCCCGGTCGTTCCACGGCACGAGGTGGGTGAGCACGAGCCTGTCGACGCCGGCGCGGGTCGCGTGTTCCCCGGCCTCCCGCGCGGTCAGGTGCAGGTCGGCCGGCAGGTCGGGCCGGTCGAGGAAGGACGCCTCGCACAGGAACAGGTCGGCGCCGCGGGCCAGATCGACCAGGGTCTCGCTGGCGCCGGTGTCGCCGGAGTACGCCACGACCTGCCCGTCGTACTCGACGCGGAAGCCGTACGCGTCCACCGGATGGCTCATCGGCGCGGTCGTCACCGTGAACGGCCCGATCTCGCGCGGCCCGCAGCGCAGCGGCTGGAAGTCGAAGGCCTCCCGCATGCCGGGCTCGGGTTCGAGGTCGTACGCCCGCGCCATCCGCTCGGCGGTGCCCTCCGGCCCGTACACGGGGATCTTGGGCTGCGGGCCGTGCGGACAGTAGCGCCGGGCCACCCAGTATCCGCACAGGTCGAGGCAGTGGTCGGCGTGCAGGTGGCTCAGGCAGACGGCGTCGATGTCGTACAGCGAGTGGTGCCGCTGCAAGGCGCCGAGCGCGCCGCTGCCGAGGTCGAGCAGCAGCGAGTAGCCGTCGGCCTGGACGAGATAGCACGATGCCGGGCTGTCCGGCCCTGGAAAGCTGCCCGAGCAGCCGATCACAGTCACCAGCACGGCAAGTCCTCCTAGGCGCCGCGGCGCCCCGTCCGGGGTGGCGTCCCGCGCCGCGCGCGGGCATCCGGCACGGTCTCCACGGACCCGAGCTCGGGCCCGAGGAAGCGACGGCCGAGGTCCGCGAAGACGGCGGGATCCCCGGTCGCGTGAAACCTATGCTCGGGCGCCGTCATAGTGTCCGCTCGCGCGAGGCCTTCGTCATGCAGCACCCGATAGACATCCTTGGCGGTCTCTTCTGCACTTGAGACAAGTGTTACCCCATCTCCGACGACATACGAGATCACGCCGGTAAGGAGCGGGTAGTGGGTGCAGCCGAGGATGAGCGTGTCGCAGCCCGCGTCGACGATGGGGCGGAGGTAGCCGGCGGCGACGTCGAGCAGCTCGTCGCTCATCGTCACCCCGCGCTCGACGAACTCAACGAACCGCGGGCAGGCCACGCTGGTCAGCCCGATGTGCGGGGCGGCGGCGAACGCGTCGTCGTACGACCGGCTGGTCACCGTAGCGCGCGTGGCGATCAGACCCACCTTGCCGTTGCGCGTCGCGCGGGCGGCGCGGCGCGTGGCCGGATTGATCACTTCGACGACCGGGACGTCGTAGCGCTCGCGCGCATCGCGCAGCACCGCGGCGCTGGCGCTGTTGCAGGCGATCACCAGCAGCTTCACGCCCTCCTTGACCAGATGGTCCATGCGGTCGAGGGCGAGCGCGCGCACCCGGGCGATCGGCTTGGGGCCGTACGGATGGTGCGCGCTGTCGGCGACGTAATAGATCGACTCGCCGGGCAGCTGATCGAGGACGGCGCGGGCGACGGTGAGGCCTCCGACGCCGCTGTCGAAGATCCCGATCGGTGCGTCTGACATGATCCACCAAGGCTAGGAGACGGGCGCGACTATCTGCGTGTAATGCGGGAGACATCACACACTGTGTTGACGCTAGGTCACCCACCAGGGGTTCGGCTTGAGTGCGCCTTCGATCAGGGCTGGTCGGGATCGCGCCACTCGCCGGTCGACATGTCGACCCGGCCGCCGCGGCCGACGCGGGCCAACTGACGGCACTGCGCGACGAGCCGTCCGGCCGAGTCCCATGCTTCGACCTCCTCGTCGAACCACCCGTCGCTGACCAGCCGGCCGCTGCCGTGCAGGGCCAGCCAGCCCGGCGCGGGCACCGCCCGCATGTGCCAGGTCAGCTCGACTGTGGGCGCCCACCCGCCGGCCCCGGTGTTGAGCACCACCGGCGGCAGCGCGTCGACGGCCAGCGCCAGCGCCGGACCGTCCAGCTGGTACGGCTCGCGCAGCCGGAAGTACGCCCGCATCTGCGGGGACCCCGCCGGCTGCCCGTCCAGCCAGCCCATGGTGGCCGGGTCGAACCGCATGTCCACCTGGTCGGCGAAGCCGCGGCTCTCGCGGCCCGAGTCGAACGTCAGGCAGTCCTCCACCGGCGGCAGCGGCGTCGCCGGGGCGGCGGACCAGTCGGCGGTCGCGCCGGCGTGCAGCGTGCCGGTGCTCACCTGGGCGTCCACCACCGGCTCGCCGCTTTGGACGAGGGTGACGCGGGCGACGGCGGCGGTACGGCCGGCCTTGCGCGACTCGACCCACACCTCGGCCGGGCCCGGCTGGGCGACGCGGAGGAAGTTCGCGCTGGTCGCCACCGGATGCGGATGGGGTCCGGCGTCGATGACGGCGTTGAGCATGACGGCCATCAAGTAGCCGCCGTTGAGCGCCTGGGCGAAGCCGAATTTGCCGTCGAGGTCGGCCTCATAACGGCCATCGCCGAGCCGGCGCACCGCCGTGGCCTTGTCGAATCTGCCCATGCCCGCCCTACCGTAGCCGAATCCGGTTCTAGTCCGAACCTTATCTCTCCGCCCCGCGCATCCCCATCTTGCGGTAGGAATGCATGAGACCGTTACGGATGGGACTAATGGTGTCAGGCGGGAGCTACTACCCTGGTCACCCCCGGATCGACGCGGAGAGATTGCTGTGACGCTGCACGAATCGAAGCATGCCGGATACAACGAGCTCGGCCGCCACCATCAGCACTTCATCGGTGAGCCCCCGCCGTCGCCCGGCCAGGCGAGTCAGCCGGGCCAGCAGGTGACCCAGTCCGCACGAGCCCCCGAGTTCCCGCCCGCCCATCCGGGCGGTCTGGGCGGCGGAACACCCGGCGGCACGTCCCCGGCGATCTCCCCGCTGACGCCGCCCGGCGCCGCGCCGCCGCAGCCGTCCGCGCAGCCCGTGCCGCCGCAGCCCACCCCCCAGCAGCCCGCGCCACAGTCCGCCGCCCAGCCGAGTTCGCAACCCGCCCACTCGCGGCGATCCCAGCGGGCGCAGCGGGCCCTGCACAAGCACGCCGACCTGGGCCCCCTCCGCACCGATCCCGACCATCAGGTGACCGAGGACGACGCGTACGACCGGCTCGCCCGGATCGCCGAGCCGGAGAACTGGGCGGGTCCGGCCCAGTCCAGGCATGACGATACCTGGGTGCTCCGCGAGTACGTGGAGTGGACGTTCGAACGGCTCTACCAGCAGCGTCAGATCATCAACTCGCTCGACGGGGCGCACAGCGTCTTCAACACCGGCCTCGCCACCGCACAGCAGGAGACGATCTACGGCCTGTTCATCCCGAACCGCGACCCGGACGGCCCGCCCTGGCAGCTCCAAGGGTGGCTGGCCGAAAGCGACCGCCGCCTCCACGACCACTTCCCCGCGCTGCCCGGCTTCGCCACCTATACCGAGGACCCCGGCGACTTCGTCTACGACTGGCGCCGCGAGCTAGTGGTCAGCCCGAAGCACCTGCTGGAGTCACAGGAGAACCTCGGCTCGCTGCCCGACCCGCTGCGCAGCAACCCCTACCAGGCCAGCCTGGTCATGGAGGGCGCCGTGCGCCGGGCCGAGGCCCGGGTGCGCCGCAGCTACCGCGCCGCCGTGCCCTGCTGGGACCCGGCCCGTGAGCGGCTGCAGCTGCTGCTGCCCCTCTCGCTGACCAACCCGGAAACGGTCGACGTGGCGCTGGTCACCTCACACGAGGGCGACGCCTACCACGGCCACACGGTGCTCGGCCTCGATATCGCCTACGCCCGCGCCCGCCAGATCGCCCGCCCCGAGGAGTGGCTTTCCGCCAAGTAACCCCTACGCGTCGATATCGCTGTCCTCATACGGCATCTCTGCGAGAAGCCCCAGGTTGAATAAGGGGCTCAGGCCCAGAGTTGGCCTTCCAGGCGGGCTTCGGCCTCGTCGAGGGTGCCGGCGTAGGCGCCGGTGGACAGATACTTCCAGCCGCCGTCCGCGACGATGAAGGCGATGTCGGCGCGCTCGCCCGCCTTGACGGCCTTGGCGGCCATGCCGAGGGCGGCGTGCAGGGCGCCGCCGGTCGAGATGCCGGCGAAGATGCCCTCCTGCTCGAGCAGCTCCCGCGTGCGGCGCAGTGCGTCGCGCGACGATACGGAAAACCGCGTGGTGAGCACCGACTCGTCGTACAGCTCGGGAACGAAGCCCTCGTCGATGTTGCGCAGGCCGTACACCAGCTCGCCGTAGCGGGGCTCGGCTGCGACGATCTTGACGTCGGGCACCTGCTCGCGCAGGTAGCGGCCGACGCCCATCAGCGTGCCCGTGGTGCCCAGGCCTGCCACGAAGTGGGTGATGGACGGGAGGTCCTCGAGGATCTCCGGTCCGGTCGCCTCATAGTGGGCGAGCGCGTTGGCCTCGTTGCCGTACTGGTAGAGCATCACCCAGTCGGGGTGCTCGGCGGCGAGCAGCTTGGCCCGGCGTACGGCCTCGTTGGAGCCGCCGGCGGCGGGCGAGGAGATGATCTCGGCGCCCCACATCTCCAGCAGCTGGCGCCGCTCCGCAGAGGTGTTCTCCGGCATCACGCAGATCAGCCGGTAGCCCTTGAGCTTCGCGGCCATGGCCAGCGAGATGCCGGTGTTGCCCGACGTGGGCTCGAGGATGGTGGCCCCGGGCCGGAGCAGGCCCTCCTTCTCGGCGCGCAGGATCATCCACAGCGCCGGGCGGTCCTTGACGGAACCGGTGGGGTTGCGGTCCTCCAGCTTGGCCCACAGCCGTACCTCCGCCGACGGGGACAGCCGGGGCAGCCCGACCAGCGGGGTGCGGCCGAGCGAGTCCAGCAGCGAGTCGAACCTCACCTAGAACTCCAAAGGTCAGCCACCGGCCACGGCGGGCAGCACGGTGATCGTGTCGCCGTCGGAAACCTCGGTCTCCAGGCCGCCGAGGAAGCGCACGTCCTCGTCGTTCAGGTACACGTTGACGAACCGCCGCAGGCCCTTCTCGTCGACCAGGCGGCCGCGCAGCCCTGGGTGGCGGGTGTCCAGGTCGGCGAACAGCTCGTCCAGTGTGCTGCCCTTGCCGTCGACGGCCTTCGCGCCGTCGGTGAGGTTGCGCATGATCGTCGGAATGCGGACCTCGATCGCCATTGGGGTGGTCTCCTTCGCGTCGTACGTACGTGCCCGGGCGCCCACGCCTCACAACGCGAGCGCGCGCTCGGGGATTTCCGGTTGAGAACTAAACCCGACCCTCAACAACAGTCGTAGACGACTTCGGCGCGGGAGTGCCCGAACAGGTAATTTTGCACAGGCGAGGTGCGAATGGCGGCGGCCCTCCGCTCGATCGTCCGCATGACCACGAGTTTACCGATTCAGTCGTACGTCTCGACGACCCGGACCACTTCCTCGGTCACCTCGCCGTCGACGATGCGGTACGAACGGAACTCGTCGTGCTCGGGGTCGCGGGTGGAGACCAGGACGTAGTGGGCGTTCGGCTCGGACGCGTACGAGGTGTCGGTACGGGACGGGTACGCCTCGGTGGCCGTGTGGGAGTGGTAGATCACGACGGGCTCCTCGTCGCGGTCGTCCATCTCACGCCATACCTTGAACTGCTCCATCGAGTCGAAGCGGTAGAACGTCGGCGACCGCTCGGCGTTCATCATCGCGATGAACCGGGTCGGCCGGCCCGACCCGATGGCACCGGCCACGACGCCGCACGCCTCGTCGGGGTGGTCGGCGCGCGCGTGCGCCACGATCTTGTCGACGATGGCCCGCTCGATCTCCAGCATGGTCTGAAGATTAGCCGAGCGCGCGGACCAAGGATTCCTGCAGGAAGGTGAGCCAGTCGTACATCGAGAACATCGGGAACTTCGGGTCGTCCCAGTCGAGCTCGTCCATCCGCTCGTAGGACTCCTCGGTGATCTCGAGCCGGGTGCCGAGCGCCAGCCGTACGTCGTTGAGCGCCCGCAGCCACGACCGCGCCTGGTCTTCATCGAGCGTGATCTCGCCCGGCGTCTTCGCCGTCTCGAGCACGACCTCGACGGCTTCCCGCTTGCCGTCGCGCAGGCTGGACTCGGTGTAGCGGCGGAACTCTATGGCCGCCTCCGTGTCGTCGCGGTAGCCGTCCGGGAACAGCCGGGCCAGCACCGGATCGTCCGGCGCCGCACGGTTCTCGGAGATGCCGAGCTCGGCCAGCCCGGGGTCGCCCTGCGGCAGCTCACCGAGGATCACCAGCAGCTGCTCCATCAGCGTGCGGATGACGGTGGTCTCGTCTTCCGACAGCGTGATCCGCAACCCGTGCCGGACCCGCCGGAACCCCGTGGACACTCAGATGTCCTGCCTAACCGTGGCCCACAACCCGAACGAGTGCAGGGTTTGGACGTCGTGCTCCATTTCCTCCCGAGTGCCGTTCGACACCACGGCCCTGCCCTTGTGGTGCACGTCGAGCATGAGCTTCTCGGCCTTCGGCTTCGAGTAGCCGAAGACGGTCTGGAACACGTAGGTCACGTACGACATGAGATTGATCGGATCATTCCACACGATAGTCAGCCAGGGCCGGTCAGGCCGTACATCCTCTTCGGATCGTGGGCGCTCGACCTCGACCGGAGCGGAACTGGTGCTCATTGCCGGGCGCCCCCTTTCGCGCCGTGCCCCTCAGCCTCGACTCGGACAGGACCTACTCGTACATTCAAACTGCCCCTACCTCTAGTGTTCCACTCGTGGACGTTGCTAGCACAACGGCGCTGCTTACCGACCACTATGAACTGACCATGGTCCAGGGTGCGCTGCGGAGCGGAACAGCGTCGCGACGCGCGGTGTTCGAGGTGTTCGCGCGGCATCTGCCCAACGGGCGGCGGTACGGCGTGGTCGCCGGTACCGGCCGGTTGCTGGACGCGCTGGAGGCGTACGTCTTCGACGACCCGGCCTTGGAGTTCCTCACCGCGCAGGGCGTCGTCGACGACGTCACGGCCGACTGGCTGTCGAAGTACCGGTTCTCCGGCGACGTGTACGGCTACGCGGAAGGGGATTGTTACTTTCCCGGCTCCCCCATCCTCCGGATCGAGGGCACCTTCGCCGAGGCCGTGGTGCTCGAGACGCTCGTGCTGTCGATCCTCAACCACGACTCCGCGATCGCGTCGGCGGCCTCGCGCATGGTCCATGCCGCCGGCGACCGGCCGATCATCGAGATGGGCTCGCGGCGCACCCACGAGATGGCCGCCGTGGCCAGCGCGCGGGCCGCCTATATCGCCGGGTTCACGACCACCTCCAACCTCGAGGCCGGGCGGCGGTACGGCGTGCCGACGGCGGGCACCAGCGCACACGCGTTCACGCTGCTGCACGACAGCGAGCGGCACGCGTTCCAGGCCCAGATCACGGCCTCCGGGCCCGGTACGACGCTGCTGGTCGACACCTACGACGTGGAACGGGCCGTACGGGTCGGGGTCGAGCTGGCCGGGCCGGAACTGGGAGCGGTCCGAATCGACAGCGGCGACCCGTCTGTCGTCTCCCGTGACGTACGGCGGCTGCTCGACTCGCTGGGCGCCACGCAGACCCGGATCGTGGCCACCGGCGACCTCGACGAGTACCTGATCGCGGCGCTGGCGATCGCCCCGGTCGACGGGTACGGCGTCGGGACGTCGCTGGTCACCGGGTCGGGGGCGCCAACGGCGGCGCTGGTCTACAAGCTGGTGGCCCGGTCCGACTCGCCGGATCCGGACGCCCCGCTGCGGCCGGTCGCCAAGCGGTCCGTGGGCAAGCCGAGCAAGGGCGGGCGGAAGTGGGCGGTCCGGCACATCGACGGCGCGGGCGTCGCGCGGTCGGAGATCGTGACGAGGGGCGAGCCGGAGCCCGGCCTGCACGACCGGGAGCTGCTGGTGCCGCTGCTGCGCGGCGGATCTGTCGTGGGGCGGGAGCCGCTGGACGAGGCGCGCGCCCGGCACCGGCGGGCCCTGGGGGAACTGCCGTCGACGGCCCGGCAGCTGTCCCGCGGGGACCCTGCGATACCCACGGAGTTCGTGGGGTAGCGTCCATACCGTGAGTACGGCACTAATCGTTGTGGACGTACAGAACGACTTCTGCGAGGGCGGCTCGCTGCCGGTGGCCGGCGGCGCCGGCGTCGCCTCGGCGATCTCCGATTACGTGCTGCGGGACGGGTCCCGCTACGCGCACATCGTCGCCACCCGCGATTACCACATCGACCCCGGGCCGCACTTCTCCACGCATCCGGACTACGCCGACACGTGGCCGCCGCACTGCGTCGTCGGTACGGCCGGCGCCGACTTCCATCCCAACTTCGACAGGTCCGCGGTCGAGGAGATCTTCAGCAAGGGCGAACGGGCCGCGGCGTACAGCGGGTTCGAGGGGGCCAGTCGCGACGGCGTCGCGCTCGCGGACTGGCTGCGTGAGAGCGACATCGACGCGGTCGACATCGTGGGCATCGCCACCGACCACTGCGTCCGCGCCACCGCGCTCGACGCGGCGGCCGAAGGTTTCACCACGCGGGTGCTGCTCGACCTCACCGCCGGGGTGGCCAAGGAGACCACCGACCGGGCGCTCGGGCAGCTCCAGGACGGCGGGGTCGAGCTGACCGGCGCCCCGGTCGTCGGGTCGCAATGATCATCATCGTGATGGGCGTGTCGGGCAGCGGCAAGACCACCGTGGGCGAGCTGCTCGCCAGACGGCTGGGCTGGGAGTTCGCCGACGCCGACGAGTTCCACTCCCCGGCCAACATCGCCAAGATGCACGCCGGCCACCCGCTGTCCGACGCCGACCGGGCGTCCTGGCTGGCCGGCATCGCCGCGTGGATCGACGAGCACATCGCGGCCGGCAAGCCGGGCGTGGTGACCTGCTCCGCGCTGAAGCGGGCCTATCGCGACCGGCTGCGGCGGTCCGAGGAACGGCTCGTCTACCTCGAGGGCGACCGCGACCTGATCGCGAGCCGCATCGGCCACCGGCACGGTCACTTCTTCCCGGCGAAGCTGCTGGACTCCCAGCTCCGGGAGCTGGAGCCCCCAGGCCCCGACGAGCACCCGATCACAGTGCCGGTCGCCGAGACCCCCGAGGAGTCGGTCCGGCAGATCATCGACCGGCTCGACCTCGACGCCCGCTGACCCCGGTCACTCTCGACGCCCGCCGAGTCCGGTCACTCTTGCCCGATCACTCCTGTAGGTGGGCGAGCAGTGTCAGCACGACGAGCATGATCGTCGCGGTGCCGGCCATGACGTGTACGGTGGCCGACCAGATCGGGAAGCCGGGTGCGTACCGGGGCGTCGGTAGCGCGTGCCGCCCCGGCACATGCCGCCAGCGGTCGACCACGAAGATGCCGATCAGCGAGACGAGGACCAGCAGGCCGGCGCAGACATAGATCAGCAAGTCGAGGTCGAGGATCTCGTATGCCAGCCAGAGCGTGAGCCCGCCCGCGGCCATCATGACGTGCAGCACCATCAGGACGGCCCGCGTCTTGGGCGGCCTCGGATGCCCCGGCAACTGCCCCTGCAGGTGTCCATGGCTCAACCTCGCCCACAGCCGGTACGCCCGGCCGCGGACCAGCAGGTTGGCCCCGAGCAGCGCTGTGACAACCCAGGCCACCAATGCGGCAAGCGTCAAGTCGTCAGGCGAGATCACCACCGGTGCGGTCCCCCCTCAGTGCGATCGGCACCGTGGACCCACATGGAACATGGTCTTGCACTGCACGGGCGACCTTATTGAAACGGCTCAATCCGGCGGGACATCTGGCCCATTTCGGCCTAACTTTTTCCCCGGGAGCTCGCCCACTCGCGGATCTTCTCGATGCGTTTGCGCAGGTCATCTCCGGAGGACTGCGCCGCAGGCGGCCCACCGCAGACCCGGCGCAGTTCGGCGTGGATGACCCCGTGCGGCCGGCCCGTGCGGTGATGCCAGGCGCCGACCAGACCGTTCAGCTCCTTGCGCAGCGCCTGGAGGTCCTCGGCGGCGATTCGGTGCGGCGCGGGCTGCCTGCCGGTCTTGCGCTGGGCCGCCAGCTGATCGGCCTGCCGTTTGCGCAGCAGCGCCGTCACCTGCTCGGGCTCGAGCAGCCCGGGGATGCCGAGGAAGTCTTCCTCCTCGGCCGAACCGGGCGCGGCCTGCATGCCGAACTCGCCGCCGTCGTAGACCACCCGGTCGAACTGCGCCGACGCCTCGACGGTTTCGAACGGCAGCTCCTCGCCGACGTCGGGGTTGTCCTGCCGCCGGTTGGCCTCGGCCAGCAGCTCGTCGTCGAGGCCGTCCTCGCGGATCGGGCGGTCGAGGACGTGGTCGCGCTCGGCCTCCATCTCGGCGGCGTGGCTCATCAGCGCCGGCACCGAGGGCAGGAACACCGACGCGGTCTCGCCCCGCCGCCTGACCCGCACGAACCGGCCAACGGCCTGGGCGAAGAACAGGGGGGTCGACGTGCTGGTCGCATACACCCCCACCGAGAGGCGCGGGATGTCGACGCCCTCGGACACCATGCGAACCGCGACCATCCAGCGATCCTCGGACTCGGTGTACTGCTTGATCTTGCGGCTCGCCGCCGGGTCGTCGGACAGCACGACCGTGGCGCCCTGCCCGGTCACGCTGCGGATCGTCTTGGCGTACGCCCGGGCGGTTTCGTGGTCGGTGGCGATGACGAGGCCGCCGGCGTCGGGCATCATCTGCCGGATCTCGGTGAGCCGCCGGTCGGCCGCCACGATCACCTGGCGAATCCAGTCGCCCTTGGGGTCGAGCGCGGCCCGCCAGGCCTGCGCCGTCTGGTCTTGCGTGAGCGGCTCACCGAGCGTCGCGGTGATCTCGTCGCCGGCGCGCGTGCGCCAGCGCATCTCCCCCGCGTACGCCAGAAAGATCACCGGCCGGACGACGCCGTCGGCCAGCGCGGGCCCGTAGCCGTAGGTGTAGTCGGCCCGGCTGCGCCGCACCCCGTCAGGCCCCTCCTCGTACGCCACGAACGGGATCGGGTTGATGTCGGTGCGAAAGGGCGTGCCGCTGAGCGCCAGCCGCCGGGCCGCCGGGTCGAACGCCTCGCGGATCGCCTCGCCCCAGGACAGGCCGTCCCCCGCGTGGTGCACCTCGTCGAGGACGACGAGCGTCTTGCGGTTCTCCGTGCGCCCCCGGTGCAGCGCCGGATGCGCGGCCACCTGGGCGTATGTCACGGCGACGCCGATGAAGTCCTTGGCCGTGCGGCCCTGGGCGTTCTTGAACTCCGGATCGAGCTTGATGCCGACCCGGTCCGCCGACTCGGCCCACTGCCGCTTGAGGTGCTCGGTCGGGCAGACCACCGTGACCGCGGCGATCACCCGGCGGTCGAGCAGCTCGCGCGCGAGCCGCAGCGCGAACGTCGTCTTCCCGGCACCAGGGGTCGCCACGGCAAGGAAGTCGCGGGGACCGGACCGGAAGTAGGCCTCCAGCGCCTGCTGCTGCCAGGCGCGCAATGAGGAGGCAGTGCCCCACGCGGCTCGATCGGGGAAGGCGGGCGGCATGCTCGAAGCGGCGAACGTACTCACGGTTGGGAAAGATTACCGAGCCGAGCCGACAGAACCGACCTCGCCGGGACCGTAGGCGGCCCACGAGGCCCGGATGCGGCGGGCCTGACCTGGGGTGAACGCGCTCATGCAGTCGTCGGAGCTGTAGTCCATGAAGTTATGCACCGGGTCGAATCCAAAGGCAAACGGGCAGGTGTCCTTGAACCACGGGCAGCCTTCGGTCGGCTCCGCCTCGTACGGCGTGTCGTCGACGCCGTCAGGCTATTCGTCGTCACCGCCCGCGGACATCGACTCGAAGATCTCTTTGCACTCTGGGCACACGGGGTATTTCTTCGGGTCACGATTGGGCACCCAGACTTTGCCGCAGAGCGCGATCACCGGAGTGCCGCTGACGGCACTCTCCATGATCTTGTCCTTCTGCACGTAATGGGCGAATCGCTCGTGATCACCATCGCCATGCGAGAGATCAGGTCGAGTGTCGCTCTCGGGAACGGTGGTCGGCGAAGAAAACGTCGTGGGGCTCACACCTGCAGTGTAGTTAACGTTTAGTTGAGGCTGGGGTCGTCGGGGAACGTCGCGACGATGGCCAGCTCACCGCCCTGGCGGCGCAGCACTCGCCGCCACAGCCGCTCCGGATCGTCGATGAAGACGTCGTGCGGCTCGCCGGGCAGGACGAACCAGGCGCCCTCCTCGATCTCTGACCGAAGCTGGCCAGCCCCCCAGCCGGCATATCCGGCGAAGACCCGCAACTCGGTCACCTCGGCGGCGAGCACCTCCGGCGGCGCGTCGAGATCGACCAGGCCGAGCCGCGACCCGGCCGGGACGCCCTCGAGCGCCCGCCAGCCGAGCGGGTCCTCCTCACCCGGCACGCGGGCCAGCGCCAGCGCGCTGTCGAGGGCCACCGGGCCGCCCTGGAACACCACGGACGGGCCGGTCACCAGCGTCGCCCACGGCGGCAGCACCCGATCGACCGGCACCTCGGTCGGCCGGTTGAGCACGACACCCAGCGTCCCCTCCTGCAAATCGTGCTCGACCACAAGGACCACTCCACGCCGGAAATTCGGGTCGTCGAGCATTGGCGTGGCGACGAGGAGGCGACCAACCACGATGCCGTCTTCCATCACTCCATCATGCGGCCTGCGGCCAGGCCGCGACACTCCCGCCACCCAGTTGGCCTGTTACGCAGTCCTGTCCCTTGGGTAATCGGCACAATACGACCCAAGGTAAAGAATGATCTAGGGTTTCCGGACGCTCGGGTGACCGGGAGGGCGACGCGATGCAACAACTGCCGAGGATCATCATCGCGGCTGTCTTCTTTGTCATCGCGGCGCTGATCGCATATCCGATGATCAACCGGTCGAACACCAAGTCGCAGGCCTCCAGCGCGCCGACGAGCGCGTCGCCGTCGGTGACCGCGACCGCGACGGCGACCAAGTCCGGCACCGCGCCGACCAAGACGCCGACCAAGACGCCGACGGCCACCGCGACGAAGACCACGACCAAGACCCCGACCCCTACCGCCACCCCGGCCGTGCCGCTGACGGCCTCCATCGGCGGGGTCCAGTGCCCGGCCCGATCGGTGACGGTCAAGGTCAATAACGTCAGCAACACCAAGCAGAACTACACCATCGAGCAGGACGGCAGCCCCGTCGTCTCCGACCAGCTGGGCTCCGGATCCTCCCGGACCAGCAAGCTCAGCCTCAAGGAGGACGACAGCACGAAGGTGGCCGTGGTCTGGAACGACCGGACGCTCAAATCCACGACGCGCACCGCCAACTGCACGCACGCGGCACCGCCGCCGGAGAACCTGCCGCACACCGGGCCGTCCACCGCCGTCACGTTCGCCCGGGTCGCCACGGCCGTCGGCGCCCTGATCACCGGGGCCATCATCCTCTGGTACGGCGGGCTCTGGCCGCGCCGGCGCGAGCAGGTGCTGCGGGCCAAGCGCTGAGAGGTCTCACGCCTCCGAGGGTCTCTATGCCTGGGAGGGTCTCTATGCCTCGGAGAGCGACGGACGACCGCCCGCCGCGTCCCGTACGGCGGCCGCGACCGCGGGCACGACCTCGGCGTGAAAGACGCTCGGCACGATGTAGTTGGGCCCGAGCTCGTCGTCGGTCACCACCCGGGCCAGCGCGTGCGCCGCGGCCAGCAGCATGTCCTGGTTGACGCCCTTCGCCTGGGCGTCGAGGAGGCCGCGGAACACACCGGGGAACGCCAGCACGTTGTTGATCTGGTTGGGGTAGTCGCTGCGCCCGGTCGCCACCACCGCCGCGTGCTCACGGGCGGCGTCGGGGGACACCTCCGGCTCGGGGTTGGCCAGCGCGAAGACGATCGCGTCGTCGTTCATGGCCGCCACGTCGTCGCCGGTGAGGATGCCCGGCGCCGACACGCCGATGAAGACGTCGGAGCCCCGGACGGCGCCCTTCAGGTCGCCGGTGTAGTTCTCCTCGTTGGTGTTCTCGGCGATCCAGCGCAGCGAGTTGTCCAGATCGTCGCGGCCTTTGTGCACGGCGCCGCGATAGTCGCACAC
Source organism: Streptosporangiaceae bacterium (assembly GCA_036555725.1). Lineage (GTDB taxonomy): Bacteria > Actinomycetota > Actinomycetes > Streptosporangiales > Streptosporangiaceae > CALAED01. The sequence continues at coordinate 213,029 of DATBKU010000040.1, forward strand.
GATGGCGTGCTTGACGCCGGCGTGCAGCAGCAGGCCGAGGATCGCGTGCCCGGCGGCACCCGCGCCGGCCATGGCGATGCGGACCGAGCCGATGTCCTTGCCGACCACGCGGAGCGCGTTGGTCAGCGCGGCCAGCACGACGATCGCGGTGCCGTGCTGGTCGTCGTGGAAGACCGGGATGTCGAGCAGGTCGCGCAGCCGCGCCTCGACCTCGAAGCAGCGCGGCGCGGAGATGTCCTCGAGGTTGATGCCGCCGAACGCGGGCGCGATGATCTGTACGGTCCGGACGATCTCGTCGGTGTCCTGGGTGTCGAGGCAGATGGGCCAGGCGTCGATGCCGGCGAACCGCTTGAACAGCGCGGCCTTGCCCTCCATGACGGGCAGTGCGGCCTCGGGGCCGATGTTGCCGAGCCCGAGCACAGCCGAGCCGTCGGTGACGACGGCGACGCTGTTGCGCTTGATGGTCAGCCGCCGTACGTCCTCTGGGTTGCGGGCCACGGCGAGCGAGACGCGGGCCACGCCGGGCGTGTAGGCCATCGAGAGCTCGTCTCGGGTCCGCAGCGGCACCCTCGAGCGCATCTCGATCTTGCCGCCGAGGTGCATCAGGAACGTACGGTCGCTGACCTTGTGGATCTTGACGCCCTCGATGGTCTCGATGGCGGCGACGATCTCCTCGGCGTGCTCGGTGTCGCGGGTGGCGATGGTGACGTCGATGCGCAGCTTCTCGTGGCCGGCGGTGGTGACGTCGAGCGCGGTGACGATGCCGCCCGCGTCCTCGACCACGTGGGTGATCTGGCTGACGGCCCGGCCGCCCGCCGGGACCTCCAGCCGGACGGTGATCGAGTACGACACGCTGGGCACGGTGGCCACGGCAAATGCTCCTAACACGCCACGGATAGGTCTGCGTCGACCGCTCGCGTCCCGCACTTACACCTGGGTCGCCGCCGACACGATGAGGTCGGCGCAGACCAATTCGGGGAGTCTCGTGCCGTCCAGCACGAGGTGGTACAGCTCGGGGTCGGCCGGATCGACCCGGTAGAAGTGCTTGACGTACGCCGCGCGGGCGCGGTCATTGTCATCGAGCATACGCTCTGCCTCCCGGGCGCCCAGGCCGAACGACTCGGACACACGGGTCAGCCGGCGGGCCCGCGGGCCGTCGAGGCGGACGTGCAGGGTGTACGGCTTGGTGGCCAGGACGAGGGCGCCCGCCCGGCCGAGGATGACGCCTTCGGTGACCTTCTCGAGCACCTTCTCGGTACGGCCGACGAACTCCTCCTCCGGCACGTAGGAGTTGTCCGGCAGATAGATGTCCATGCCGCCGAACGTGACGTTGGGCAGCCGCGCGGCGCCGGCCAGGATCCGTCCGATGCCGCTCTCGGCGCGGTCGTCGTGGACGAGCGCCTCCTCCAGCGAGCAGCCGATCTCTTCGGCCACCGCGACCGGGATCGCGCGGTCGACGAACGGCAGCCCCAGCCGCTCGGCGACCAGGGGTCCGACGACGCTGCCGCCTGCGCCGAACGTCGCCGAGATGGTGATGATGTGCGCGCTCACACCGGATAGATGCCCGCGAGCACGGACAGATCACCCCAAGTACAGAGCGGGCGGATCACGCCGAGTTACACGGCGCGGATCACGCCGAGTTAGAACAGGGCGGACGACAGCCCCCGGCGGGCCTTGACCACCCGCGGGTCGTCGCCCGGCAGCACGTCGAACAACCCGAGGAGGTGCACCCGTACGGCGTCACGGTCATCGCCGGCCGTACGGCGGATCGCCTGCACCAGCCGGTCGAAGGCAGCCTCGACGCGCCCGGAGACCAGCTCGATGTCGGCCTGCCGGATCTGCGCCTCCGCGTCGGCGGGGTTCGCCGCAGCGTCCTTCTCCACCTGCGCGGCGTCGTAGGTATGGACGCGGCGGCTCAGCTCGACCAGGGCGAGGCCGCGCTTGGCGTCGGACTCCAGCGGCCGGGCGTCGAGGATCTCCTGGAACGCCTTGGCCGCCGCGTCGAAGTCGCCGCGGCGCAGCGCGTCCTCGGCCGCCATGTACGCCGGGTCCTGCGGCGGCTGGGCCTCGTCGACCTCCATGGCCTCCGCGGCCTCGGCGTCCTCCTCACCCGGCGGCATGTCGGACAGCAGCCCCTGCTCTTGTAGTGCCGCGAACAGCTGGTCGATGGCCCGGCGCACGTCGGCCTCCGGCGCCGCGCCCTGCAGGAACGGCATCAGCTGGCCCGCGACCACGACGGCCACGAACGGGATGCCGCGCACGCCCATCTGCTGCATGTACGCGGCGAGCTGCGGGTTGGCGTCGATGTCGACCTTGGCCAGCACCCAGCGACCGGCGTCCTCGCCCGCGAACTTCTCGAGGATCGGGCTGAGCTGTTTGCAGGGCCCGCACCACTCCGCCCAGAAGTCCACGATCACCGGGACCGTGCGCGAACGCTGGACGACCTCGGTGTTGAAGGTCTCGTCGGTGACGTCGACGACGTACGGGCTGCCGCCGCCCGCCTGCTGTCGTTCCTGCTGCTTCTTGGCGGCCGCCTGACGAGCCCCGAGGTCGATGGCTCCGTGCAACGAGAAATCCGGTGAAGGCATGCGTCCATCCTGCCCGATAGGTGGCGCGATCGCGCCGTGGCCCGAGCCCGAACGGGTCCGTACTCCGCCAGGCTATCCAGAGAAGGGAGGTTCCATCGGCCACCCGCGTCGCCGACGGGGTCTCTCAGAAGCGCGCGGGCTCGGAGTAGGTGCCCCATTCGTCGCGGAGTGCACCGCAGATCTCCCCAAGGGTGGCCTCGGCGCGGACGGCGTCGAGCATCGCCGGGATCATGTTCTCCGAGGTCCTGGCGACCTCGACCATCCGGGCCAGGGCGGCGTCGACGGCGGCCTGGTCGCGCGCTGCCCGCCGCTCGGCCAGCACCCGCTTCTGCTCCCGCTCCACCTCGTGGCTGACCCGCAGGATCTCCAGCGGCTCCTCGATCGTGTCGGTGTGGCTGTTGACCCCGACGACCTTCTTTTCGCCCTTCTCGAGCTGCTGCTGGTAGATGAAGGCGGCATCGGCGATCTCGGCCATGAACCACCCGTCCTCGATTCCGCGCAGGATGCCGCCGGTCATCGAGCCGTCGGGACTCATGTCCTTGATCCTGGTGAAGATCGCCTCGGCCTCGGCCTCCAGCCGATCGGTGAGCGCCTCGACGTACCACGAGCCGCCCAGCGGGTCGACGACGTTGACCACGCCGGTCTCTTCCATGATCACCTGCTGGGTGCGCAGCGCGATCTCGGCCGCCTTCTCCGACGGCAGCGCGAGCACCTCGTCGAGGGCGTTGGTGTGCAGCGAGTTGGTGCCGCCGAGCACTGCGGACAGCGCCTCGACGGCCGTCCGCACCACGTTGTTGTCGGGCTGCTGGGCGGTCAGCGACACCCCCGCGGTCTGCGTGTGGAACCGCAGCCACTGCGCCTTCTCGGAGGTCGCGCCGTAGACGTCGCGCAGCCACCGCGCCCAGATCCGGCGGGCGGCGCGGAACTTGGCGATCTCCTCGAAGAAGTCGATGTGGGCGTCGAAGAAGAAGGACAGCCCGGGCGCGAAGGTGTTGACGTCGAGCCCGCGCGACCGGCCCAGCTCGACGTACCCGAACCCGTCGGCGAGCGTGAACGCGAGCTCCTGCGCCGCCGTCGACCCGGCCTCGCGGATGTGGTAGCCCGACACGCTGAGCGGCTTGTACGCCGGGATCTCGCGGGCGCAGAACTCCATGAGGTCGCCGATGAGGCGCAGGTGCGGCTCGGGCTCGAACAGCCACTCCTTCTGCGCGATGTACTCCTTGAAGATGTCGGTCTGCAGCGTGCCGTCGAGACCGGAGATGTCGGTGCCCTGCCGTTCGGCGGCGACGAGGTACATGCAGAAGATCGGCACCGCCGGGCCGGAGATCGTCATCGACGTGGTGACGTCGCCGAGGGGGATGCCGTCGAACAGCACGTCCATATCGGCGGCGGTGTCGATCGCGACGCCGCAGTGCCCGATCTCGCCGATCGAGCGGGGGTCGTCGGAGTCGCGGCCCATCAGGGTGGGCATGTCGAAGGCCACCGACAGCCCGCCGCCGCCGGCCCGCAGCAACATCTTGTAGCGCTCGTTGGTCTGCCGCGCGTTGCCGAAGCCGGAGAACTGCCTGATCGTCCACGTGCGGCCCCGGTAGCCGGTGGCGTACAGCCCGCGCGTGAAGGGGAACTCCCCGGGCCAGCCGATCCGCTCGAAGCGTGGGTCTGCGCCCGAATCAACGGCCGGCGGTCCGTACACCGGGTCGACCTCGACCCCCGACAGGGTTGTGAAGTCGGCATTGCGTTTGCGCGACGCCTCGTACCGCGCCTGCCAGCGGGCTCGGCCCGCCTCGATATCCCGAGCGTCCATGGGCGATCCCCCTCGATGAGGTACTACCCCACAGAATACTAGGACGTCCTACTATTTTCCTCCGCAGCCTCAGCCGAGCCCGCCGGCGCCGGGTGCTGCGGTGTGAAGTCGCCGGCGGCCACGCGCAGCGGCCATAGCGCGTCGAAGATCGCCAGCAGCTCGTCGTCGTCCTGGTAGCCGCGCATCGCGAAGTCATGGCTCATCAGGTCGCGGGTCGCCCGCTCCACGACCTCCCCGCCGCGTTCGGTGATCTCCGCCAGCACACCGCGTCCGTCGCGCGGGTTGCGCCGGCGGGCCACGTACCCCTGCCGCTCCAGCCGGTCGATCGTGTTGGTGACGCTGGTCGGATGCACCATCAGCCGCTCGCCGATCTTCGAAAGCGGCAGTGCCCCCGTCCGGCTGAAGGTGAGCAGCACCAGCGCCTCGTACCGCGCGAAGGTCAGGTCGTACGGCTTGAGCAGCGCATCGAGCTCGCCGAGCAGGATCTGCTGGGCCCGCATGATCGACGTGACGGCGAGCATGGCCGGCGAGGCGCCCCAGCGCCGTTCCCACAGCACCCCGGCCCGGGCGATGGGATCGAAGGGCAGGTCAAGTGGCTTGCGATGCACCCGACAACGGTAGCGCCAGCCGGGCGGCCCACAGCGCGGCGGCCCGGCGTCCGATAAGTCAGAAAAACAATGACAACCCGCCGCCTACTTGTGTCCAGCCTTCGCGCGCCTGCGCCGACCCGCGACGAGCCCGGGCCGCCGCGTACACCTCCCTGATCACCGCCTGGCTGTTCGACGAGCCGGCGCCGTCCGTGGCCGACACGGCGACCGCCGAGAGCTTCGCGACGTGGACTGAGGGACGCGGCGCCGCCGTCCGGCCCGGCACTAGAGTTGCTCCCCGTGGACTGGAGCCTGTTGCAGTGCGCTCGCAAGGGACACATCACCTTCGCCCCGGACGAGCAGAGGCTGCGCGACCGGCTGCACGTACCGACCCCGGCCGGCGAGGCGTGGCGCTGTCTGCGCTGCGGCACGTATGTACACGGCGCGCCGCACGCGTCGGGCCCCGCCGAGACGGCGCCGCTGGTGCTGCGCGGCAAGCAGTTGCGCGACGCGTTCATCCTGCGTTTCTTCGCGGTCGAGCGGGCCGTTCGCGGCCTCGTCGTCGTGGCCGCGGCGTACGGCGTGTGGCGGTTCGCCCAGTCGCGGGAGTCGATCGAGCAGGTCTTCGACAAGGAGATCCCGCTGCTCCGGCCGATCGCCAGCCAGGTGGGCTGGGATCTCGACCACTCGAAGATCATCGAGTCGATCCGGCATCTGTTCACGCTGAAGTCCAGCACGCTCGCCTGGGTGGTGGTCGGGCTGCTTGTGTACGCCGCCATCGAGATCATCGAGGCCGTCGGCCTGTGGCTGCTCAAACGCTGGGGCGAGTACTTCGCCGTGATCGCCACGTCCTTCGGGCTGCCCATCGAGATCTACGAGCTGATCGAGCGCGTGACGGCCGTCCGAATCGGCGCGCTCGTCATCAACCTCGGCCTCGTCGTCTACATCGTCGTCACAAAGCGGCTGTTCGGCGTGCGCGGGGGCAAGAGGGCGTACGAGGCGCAACGGCACGCCGCCTCACTCATCGAGGTCGAGCAGGCCGCGACCCAGCCTGACCTGCACGCCAAACCCCGAGACACCAAGCCGTCACCCACACCGTAGGTGACACCGCCGTTTCTTCGGGAATGCCGTCCTTCATGGCACGCGCCGAAAACGATGAGCGGGTCGAACCCGAGCGGACGATAGAGGTCAGGGTCGACCGGCGGCACGGTATCCGCAATGCCCTGCTGCTGGTCGTGGCGATCGTGGTGATCGCCGCGGTGGTGCAGCGGCTGCACCTGATGCCGAACTGGCTCAACCCCTTTGCCGAACAGACCAAGGACCGCAGCAGTCCCGTCGTGCTCAAGTCGATCCGTGATCTTTCGCGATATGAAGCGGCGACCGGCAACTTCCAGGTCGTCGTCGACCTCGAGAAGGACGCCAAGTTCCTGCCGGATCCGGTGCGCGGCAAACGCACCCTGTTCGTCGGGAACGGCAGCGTCGACGCCTTCGTCGACTTCTCCAAGCTGAGCTCCGGCGGCGTGGTGGTGAACAAGGACCGCACGGCGGTCACCGTACGGCTGCCGCGCGCGCAACTGGAGCCCACGAACCTCGACCCCAAGCACAGCTACGTCTTCGCCACCCAGCGCGGGATCTTCAACCGGATCGGCGACTTCTTCAGCGGCAACCCGAACGACCAGCAGCAGCTCTACACGCTGGCGGCGCAGAAGATCCAGACCGCGGCGCAGCAGAGCGGCCTGCGCGAACGGGCCGACCAGAACACCAAGGCGATGCTGCAGAACATGCTGAAGGCGCTGGGCTTCAAGACCGTGACGGTGACCGTAGCCAATACGCAGTGATCAGTGATCAGTCGGTTGTCGCGGTGACGGCGGCGACGAGTTCGTCGGCGGCGGCGTAGGGGTCGCACTCGCCGGACAGCACGCGGTCGGCCAGCGCGTCGAGGCGCCGGTCGCCATGCAGGTCGCCCATGCGCTCGCGCAGCGCGGTGACCGCGATCGCCTCGATCTCGTCGCGCGCCCGCGCCCGCCGCCGCTCGTGCAGCGTGTCGTCGGCGGCCAGCCAGGCGTGGTGCTTGTCGAGCGCCTCGACCACCTCGTCGATGCCCTCGTTCTTGGATGCGACGGTGGCTACGATCGGCGGCTTCCACTCGTCGGGCCCGCGTTCGGCCAGCGCCGACATGTTGCGGATGTCGCGGATGGTCTGCTGGGCGCCGTCGCGATCGGCCTTGTTGACGACGAAGACGTCGGCGATCTCCAGGATTCCGGCCTTGGCGGCCTGGATGGAGTCGCCCATGCCGGGCGCGACCAGCACGATCGTCGAGTCGGCGAGCGAGGCGACCGCGACCTCGGCCTGTCCGACCCCGACGGTCTCGACGAGGACGACCTCGCAGCCCGCCGCGTCCAGCACCCGGATGGCCTGCGGCGTGGCCCAGGCCAGACCGCCCAGGTGACCGCGGCTTGCCATGGACCGGATGTAGACCTCCGGGTCGGTGGCGTGATCTTGCATGCGCACCCGGTCGCCGAGCAACGCGCCGCCGGTGAACGGTGAGGACGGGTCGACCGCGAGCACGCCGACCCGCTTGCCCTGCGCCCGGAAGGCCTTGACGAGCGCGCTGGTCGACGTGGACTTGCCCACCCCCGGCGCCCCGGTCAGTCCCACGATCCGCGCGTTGCCCGCGTACGGGACGAGCGCGGCCATGATCGTACGAAGCTGCGGCGAGGCGTTCTCGACGAGCGTGATCAGCCGGGCGACGGCTCGCGGCGAGCCGTCGCGGGCCCGCTCGACCAGGTCATCGACGTCAACGGACCGTGCCACCGCCGCTCCCATGCTCAGAGGTTCAGGCCGATGGGACATGGAGGAGAAGGGCGTCGCCCTGACCGCCGCCGCCGCACAGCGCGGCCGCGCCGAGGCCGCCGCCGCGGCGGCGCAACTCGTACACGAGGTGCAGCGCGATCCGGGCGCCGGACATGCCGATCGGGTGGCCGAGCGCAATGGCGCCGCCGTCGACGTTGACCTTGTCCGGGCCGACGCCCAGGTCGCGCATCGACTGGACGGCCACGGAGGCGAACGCCTCGTTGATCTCGATCAGGTCGAGGGCACCGGCATCGAGGCCGGCCTTGCCGAGCGCGTGCTTGATGGCGCCGGACGGCTGGGACTGCAGCGAGTTGTCCGGGCCCGCCACGTTGCCGTGCGCGCCGATCTCGGCGAGCCACGGCTGCCCCATCTCCTCGGCCTTGGCCCTGGACATCACGACGACCGCGCACGCGCCGTCGGAGATCTGCGAGGACGACCCGGCGGTGATCGTGCCGTCCTTGCCGAACGCCGGGCGCAGCTTGCTCAGAATCTCGACGGTCGTGTTGGCCCGTACCCCCTCGTCCGTACCGAAGACCAGCGGGTCACCGCCGCGCTGAGGGATCTCGACCGGGACGACCTCGTCGTCGAACCGGCCGTTCTTGATGGCGTCCGCGGCGCGCCGGTGCGATCGGGCGGAGAACTCGTCCTGCTCCTCGCGGGTGATGCCGAGCTTGGTGTTGTAGCGCTCGGTCGACTCCCCCATCGAGACGTGGTCGAAGGCGTCGGTGAGCCCGTCGTGCGCCATCGAGTCGATGACCTCGGCCGAGCCGTACTTGAAGCCGGTACGGGCCTTGGGCAGCAGGTGCGGGGCCTGCGTCATCGACTCCATGCCGCCGGCGACCACGATGTCGAACTCGCCCGCCCGGATCAGCTGGTCGGCGAGCGCGATCGCGTCGAGGCCGGACAGGCAGACCTTGTTGATCGTCAGCGACGGAACGGTCATCGGGATGCCGGCCTTGACCGCCGCCTGCCGCGACGGGATCTGACCGGCGCCCGCCTGGAGCACCTGGCCCATGATCACGTAGTCGACCTGGTCGCCGCGCAGCCCGGCGCGGTCCAGGGCGGCCTTGATGGCGACGCCGCCGAGGTCCATGGCGCTCAATGTCTTGAGCGAGCCGAGCAGACGGCCGATGGGCGTACGCGCTCCGGCGACGATGACGGAGTCCGAACGCGTGACAGCGGGCATGACAGGGGCCTCCACACATTCCCGGCGGCAATGTTTGCCACCATACCCACGAGAACCGCACCGCCATTCCGGGAGGTCTTGCCTATGCTCACGCGGATCGACCACATCGGCATCGCCTGTCACGACCTCGAGGCGACCGTCGAGTTCTACCGCCGTACCTACGGGCTCACCGACGTGCACATCGAGGAGAGCGAAGAGCAGGGCGTACGGGAGGCGATGCTCAAGGTCAACGACGCGGGCGACGGCGGCGCGACGTACATCCAGCTGCTGCAGCCGATCCGCGACGACTCGCCGGTCGCGAAGTTCCTGGCCAGGAACGGCGAGGGGGTGCATCACATCGCGTTCGGCACCGACGACGTCCGGGCGGCGGCCGGCGCGGTCGGCGGTACGGGCGTACGGGTGCTGTACGAGAGCCCGCGCCGCGGCTCGATGGACTCGCGGATCAACTTCCTGCACCCGAAGGACTGCGGCGGCGTCCTCACCGAACTCGTCCAGGCGGCGCCTCCTACGGGTGCTCAGGGGGCGACGCAGGCGGGTTTCTAGGGGCTTCCTAGGGGCAGAACGGGTCGGAAGCGATCACGTTCAGGAATCGTGACGTGACTGAAATCACCCGACGGAACGCCGCATTCGTACGGTCCTCCTGGGTCCGTTCGTCCTGCTCTGTGTCGGTTTTCTGGGGGCCTTCCGGGGGCCCACACAACACCACTCCCACCTGCCGGTAACCTCACAACCACGACAAAACACGCAGGACGTCTAGTTGAGCCTCCAACACGGCAGCAGCGGGAGTACGCTGCTGTCGCCGGTAAGACGTCTCCCTGCGCGCAACCCCATCAAGGGGCAGAAAAGCAGAGCGTCGCAATGAGATGATCAACCGGTCTGTTAACTATCCGTAGCCGTCTCGTCACAGCAGGATTGAGCCACATGCAGTCCGACATCGACGCCCAGCTCAGCAACTTCTTCGAGGACACGCCCCCGCGCGAGTTCGACGTGGTGCTTCGCGGCTACGACCGGCACCAAGTCGACGAGCACATCAAGCAGCTCGACAACGAGGTGCGCCAGGCCCGTGAGCAGCACCAGGGCCTCCAGCGGGAGCTGTCTGACGCCCATCGTCAGCTCCAGGAGCAGGAACGCCCCACCTACTCGGGTCTGGGCGCCCGGATCGAGCAGTTGCTCCGTCTCGCCGAGGAGCAGGCAACCGAGCTCGTCCAGGCCGCCCGGTCGGAAGCGAACGAGATCAAGGCCGCCGCCAAGGTCGACGCGGCCGAGCTCCGCGCCACCGCGGAGAACGAGGCCGCCGAGCTGCGTGCCACCGCCCAGCGTGAGGGCGATGACATGCGCAACGCGGCCGAGCGCGAGGCCGACGAGGTCCGCACCACCGCCCGCCGCGAGGCGGAGGAACTGACCTCGACCACCGAGCGCGAAGTGGCCAAGCTCCGCGCCACCGCCGACCATGAGGTCGCGGAGAAGCGGGCCGCCGCGGAGCGCGAGATCGCCAAGCTCCGCACCACCACCGAGCGCGAGGTCGCCCAGCTCCGGGCGTCCACCAAGCGCGAGCGCGACGAAATCCTCACCACCGCCAAGCGCCAGGCCGACGAGATGCGGGCGCAGGCCCAGCGCATCCTCGAAGAAAGCGAAGCGCAGCGGGCCCAGGCGGAGGCCGAGTTCGAGATCCAGCTGGCCGCCCGCCGCGAGGAGGCCGACCGGCAGGACGCCGAGCGGCACGCCGCCGCGCAGGCCGCCACGCAGAAGCTGGTGGCCGAGGCCGAGCAGCGGGCCGCGTCCGCCGAGCAGCGGGCCGCCAAGGCGACCCAGCAGGCGGACCAGACCCGGCGCGAGGCCGACTCGCACGCCAAGCAGCTCGTCGCCAATGCCCGGAAGAACGCCGACCAGGTGCTCGCCGAGGCCAAGGGACAGGCCGAGCAGCTGCTGGCCGAGACCAAGTCCGAGGCCGACCGCATCCGTACCGCGGCGCAGCGGCAGGTCGACGAGCTCACGCGTCAGCGCGACAGCATCACCAGTCATCTCAACCAGCTGCGTCAACTCATCGGTGGCATGCAGCCGCCGATGGGCGGCCCCGACGACGCCATCCCGGCGGCGCCGGAGAAGGCGGCCATCTCGGCCCCGCCCGCTGGGCACGAGCCCAACAAGGAGCCGGCCGCCGCCGCGGCCAACGCCGGCGGCAAGCAGAACGCGGCGACGAAGACGAAGCCTGCGCAGGGCAAGAAGGAAGAAGACGACGACTGGTGGCAGGAGTAACTCCGCCGGTTGTTGAGCGGCCGGTTCCGCCGGCCAAGAGGTAACACCGCACGATCGATCGCGCGTCGTGGCGTGGCCCGCGCCACGACGCGCGATTTTGTCGTCCGTACCTCTAAGCTTTACCTGTCTCTCGATGGGAAGGGGGTTGGCGTGTCTGACGAAGCTCCCAGTGAGGAACGCCGAGGCACGCCCGCTCAGGTCCCGGAGCCGCGCACCGCCGAGCGGGCGGGCGAAGACCCATCCGACGGCGAACGCGCTGCGGGTGAGGTCGTGGCCGCCGACCCGCTGACCGACATCGACCAGCGCAAGCGCGAGGCCGGTGCCGACCAGAGCTTCCCGTTCGGCCGGCCGGGGCAGCCACTCGGCCGCACCCATCCCTTCCTGTTCGGCTTCACCGGAGCGCTGGGCGTCATCACGGCATGGCTGCTGGTGCAGGCCATCCTCAGCGCCCGCCAGGTGCTGGTGCTGATCCTCGTCTCCATGTTCCTCGCCGTCGGCCTCAACCCGGCGGTGGAGCGCCTGCAGAAGGTCGGCATGTCCCGGCGCTGGTCGGTGACGGTCGTCTTCGTCGGCCTGGTGGTGTTCTTCGCCGGCGTCATCGCCGCGATGGTGCCGCCGCTCACCCAGCAGGTCACCGGCTTCATCGACAATCTGCCGCACTACATCACCGAGCTGCAGGGCAACGCGAAGATCGCCGACCTCGACCGTCGCTATCACATTCTGCAACGTGCGCAGGAGCAGATCTCCAAGCCCGACTTCCAAAAGAACCTGGCCTCGTGGGCCGTGGGCCTGGGCAAGGTGGCGGTCAGCGGCATCTTCAGCACGCTGACGATCCTGATCCTGACCCTGTACTTCCTGAGCTCACTGCCCCAGATCAAGACGTTCTTCTACAAGCTGGCCCCGCGGTCGCGCCGCGCCCGGGTCGCCCTGCTCAGCGACGAGATCCTGGAGCGCATCGGAGGCTACGTCGCCGGCAACTTCATCATCTCGATCATCGCCGGCTTCAGCACGTACATCTTCCTGGAGATCTGGCGCATTCCGTACGCGCTCGCGCTGGCGTTGATCGTCGCGATCACCGACCTCATCCCGTTGATCGGCGCCACGATCGGCGCGGTGCTGGTCACCCTGGTCGGCTTCCTCACCGGCGTCCCCGAGGGCATCGCCTGCGGCGTCTTCTTCCTGGTCTACCAACAGGTGGAGAACTACCTCATCGCACCGCGCGTCATGAAGCGGTCGGTCGACGTCCAGCCCGCGGTGACGATCGTCGCGGCGCTCATCGGCGGCACCCTGCTCGGCGTCGTCGGCGCCCTGCTTGCCATCCCGGCGGCGGCCGCGATCTCCCTCATCGTCCGTGAGGTCGTCTTCCCTCGCCAGGAACAGACCTGAGCCAGGCCCGCGACGAGACGGTAATTGCTCGACGCTTAAGTACGACAGCCGGGGGAACGCGGAGTCGTTGCCTGCCGGTATGTGACGACATGTGGGCGAGCGAGGTGTTGTGCCTGCCGGTTTATGACGACATGCGGGCGAGCGCGGTGACGAACTCGGCGACGGCCTGGTTGAACAGCTCGGGCTGTTCCACGGCGGTGAGGTGGCCGCAGCGCGGTATCACCATCAGCTCGGCGTTCGGCAGCGCGTCTGCCATCGCGCGGGCGTCGTCCTCGGTGGCCAGCTCGTCCTCGCTGCCCGCGATGACCAGCGCCGGCACCCGGATCGTCTTGAGGTCCTCGATCGCGTCCGGCCTGGACGCCATGGCCCGCAGCGCCCACGCCGCCGCCTTCGGCGGGGTCGACTGTACGAGCCCGCGCACCCGTCCGTATACCAGGGCGCGCTGCCGGAACGTGGTCGGCCCGACCAGCTTCGGCAGCATCGCATCGACCAGCTCACGTACGGAGTCCTCGGCCTCGATGCGGTCGGCCATCGGTAGCCGCTCCGCCGGTATGTCCGGCGGGTCGGCGGACGCCTTGGTGTTGGCGAGCACCAGGCCGAGCACACGATCCAGGTGCCGGCGGCAGAACTCAATGGCGACGGAGCCGCCCAGCCCTAGGCCGCCGATGACGGCCCGGTCGATGCCCTTCGACCGGAGCATGGCCGCGATGTCCTCGGCCATGACGTCAACCGACGGATCGTCTTCGCCCAGCACGGAGCCACCGAACCCGCGCAGGTCCGGGGTCACCACTCGGAACCGCTTCGCGAGATCTTCCCGTTGTGCCAGCCACATCGCGGAGGAAAGGGGATAAGCGTGCAACAGCACAAGCGGGGTCCCCTCCCCGACATCTCGGGCATACAACGGCAGAGTCATGAACACGCCCTTCGGGGGGTCAATTCAACGGTTAGGCCATACTGGCCCGTTTACCCCGCTCCGCCGAGGCGGTGGCCGTCATCGGCCGTCGAGGTTGACGACTTACTTGTCCAACGAGGTCGGCAGGGGGTACGCCGCCGGCGCCAAACGCTTCACGATCTCGTTCAGAACGATTTGGACGTACTGCTCGCCGACCCACAGATGCTTGGCGTTCTTGACTGGGATGACCTCGGCATGCGGTACCCGCTTGAATCGTTCGTACGCCTCCTGCGGGCGCAGAAAGTCGTCGAATTCGGGGACCAGTGCGACCAGCGGCCGGCCGTCCGCGCCCCAGGTGTCGAGGTCCGCGTCAGTGGCGCGCCGCAGCGGCGGGGACAGCAGGATCGCGCCCTCGACGACCGGGTCGAGCCCCCACCTCAGGGCCAGCTCGGTGCCGAAGGACCAGCCGAGCAGCCACGGATGCGGCAGGTCGTGGTACTCGGCGTACTCCAGCGCGGCGGCCACGTCGTACCGCTCCGCCTCGCCTTCGCCGAACGTGCCTTCGCTGGTGCCGCGCGCCGAGGATGTACCCCGCGTGTTGAAGCGGAGTACGGCGAGCCCGGCCAGGGCGGGCAGCCGGTACGACGCCTTGCGCAGTACGTGGCTGTCCATCATGCCCTCGGCGGTCGGCAGCGGGTGCAGGCAGACGAGGGTGGCGACCGGCGGCCGGTCCTCCGGGACGGCCATCTCGCCGACCAGCGTCAGGCCGTCGGCCGTGTGCAACTCAATGTCGCTGCGCCGCGCCGGCAGCACCGTGCTCGCCCGAATGTCCCCCATCTCACCCTCCCTCTCCGCTGCCTTCGGCTGCATTCTGCCCGCGCTCGGCGCGTCGCCGGCGCCTTCAATATCGCGGGGCGCCGCGGGAGCGTTGTACGCGCGGTGCCCGGCGGCCGCGAGCCCGCCAGCACGACGCGTGCCAGTGCCGCCGGTCTTCGGCGCCCGGCCCGTCCGCGCGCCAGGCGACCAAGTGCGTGACGCCGACCGGGATCTCCTGGTCGCAGCCTGGGCAGCGGTACGGCTTGGTCGCGTTCGCCGCCGCGACGGGCCGTACGATCCAGTCGCCGCTCGCGTCGGACTCCGTACGTTCCACGCGCCCCGAACCCCGCTCGGCGGCCTTATCGACCTGGCGGCGGTTCTTGCGCGGGCTCACACCGATCAGCCTACGGGCCGTACGGCAGGGCTTTACTCCGTCGAAGGTCTCCCGTACCACCATGGCCTCCGCCTGGCCCGAGGAAATTGCGCAACAGCTGTTGCACAACGACGACCCCACGATCGGCATCCTGCCGGTCGTCGACCGCAACGACGTTGTCTTCAAGGACCTCCGCACGGAGGTCCGCGACGGCTTCAAGGGCGTCGACACACGGATCGACGGTCTGCGCCTGGAGATCAACGACGTACGCGGCGACGTCAACGGGTTGCGCACCGATGTCGGTGAGCTACGCGACGACATGCACAACGAGATCAGCGGGCTCCGCTCGGAGATGCACAGCGAAATCACCGGGCTCCGCACCGAAATGCGAACCGAGATCACCGGTCTGCGGACCGAGATGCACAACGAGATCGGTGGTGTGCGCTCGGAGATCGCGGACGTGCGGACGGAGGTGCAGGGGGTCAACGGGAAGCTCGACCTCATCCTCGAGAAGCTCAACTGAGCACAGGCGAACGGAAGGGCCCGCGGCCGGCGTGCGGTCGCGGGCCCTTCCGCGTGTGGTCAGCAGTCGCGGAGTTCGGGAGATTGGTTGAGGATCTGGGAGCGCGGGGTGATGAAGGTGCGGTAGGCGGCGCCGGTCTCGGGGAAGACGGCGACGCGGTGGCAGTTCTGGAAGGCGAGCTTGACGCCGAAGTGGCGTTCAAGGGCGCCGCGCATGGCGTCGCTGGCGAGGACGCGGAGGAGCTGGCCGCGCGCCCGCTCGTCGGGAGGCGGGGTCTGGTTGTCCGCGAAGTCACCACCGTCCACGTGGAGGCGGGCCACGAGATTGCTGATCATTTCCCAGGCGTACGGCAGGGAAGTGCGAATGCAGTCGACGAATGACGCGTCATCGATTTCGCCGAGTTGTGCGTTTTCGAGAAGTTCGGGAGATACGTCGAGGGACATCGCGCCTCCAGGTGTAAGAGACTTCCCCCGCGACGTTAACTAGCGGAGTCAGCAAAATCCAGACGTACCCAAATGGTGGTGGCGCCGGCCTCGACCTCGATGCCACACTCGTCGGCCAACTCACCGACGATGTGGAGCCCGCGACTCAGCATCTCGCCCACGAACCGCCGTGCGGTCGCCACAGACCGAGCCACGCCCGGCAACGTCACTGAGCCCAGCACCGTCATCGTTGACATCCCGTTTCTCCTCTTTCCGTTGTCGTCGCAAGCTTCGTCGCACGCAGTGCCTGCATCAATACGATTGGGTAAGGAGAGGGCCGGGCGCGGTGCGGATTTGCACCTTGGCTTATTCCGTGGCGCCGGGTTATTTCGACGGTAAGAATGGCGCCATGGGCACCGTTACGCCGACGATCCGGCTGCGCAGGCTTGGCATGGCTTCAAGGCGTCAGCGCGAGGCGGCGGGACTCAGTCTGGAGGAGGGCGGGACTCGAAGAACCCTCAGGGGCCCGCACTGTGCTTCTCCCCCGCCGCGTGGAGCACCTTCCTCAGCGAGGTCAAGACCGCCCGGCGTGCGTGATTTGGTTCCCTCACAAGGCGCGCAGGAGCCAGGTGAGCTGGAGCTCGCGGGCGGTGAGAGCGGCGGTCTTGCGTAGCTCGGCTGCCTCAGCTCCGGCCGGAAGTTCGTCGGCGAGTGTGGCCGCTGCCGCCGCGGTCTGCGGACGAGCGCCGAGGGCCGCGCGCAGGTGGTAGGAGCGGCGGAGCAGCCCGACGCCGGCCTCCCTGTCGGCCTGCACGAGATGGACGCCCTGGTGGCGTATCGCGTAGGACTCCAGCAGCGCGTCGCGCGTTTCCCGAGCCGTCGAGAGCGCTCGCTCGTAGTGCCCGCCGGCGGCGCCCGGATCTTTGTCCACCATGTCGGCCAGCACACCAAGCCAGAACGTGGCCCAGCCGGTCAGCCGGTCATCGGTGGCCGCAGCCGTGAAGCCGGCGCGCGCCTGTGCCGCGGCATCGGGTTCGGGATCCAGGTCGAACACCAACCGGGTGTAGGCGACCTGAGCCCGCAGGAACCCGGCCGGCACGGGGTCGTCCGGCTCGAGGGCCGTGATGGCGTTCAGCGCCGGTTCGGGCCGATCCAGCCGCCAAAAGAAGCGGTCGACGAGGATCTCCGCACGCACCGCGACCGCGCCCGCATCGCGCTCCGGCAGCAAGGACAGGGCATCGTCCCAGCGGCCCAGGCGCTGGAGCAGGCGCGCGATGGCGATCCCATCGTCCACAATGTAGGTGGCATTAGTAACCATGATGCCTACTATCCAGACGCCTGCAGTAGGTGGTCAAGTGCGTTACGTCGACTACATCGGGAACCTGACCCGGCTGGCCGTGGAGCTGGTCAATGGCGAAGAGGCGTCCACGCTGCGACGCGAGATGTTCCGCCAGCACCGGATCGAGGCGCCGTCCCAGGCCGACCTCGCCGAACTCCTGCCCGCCCTGCGGGCGGCGGTCGAGGCGGCCGCCGACAGTGGTCCGATCGGACCGGTCAACGCCCTCCTGGCGCGCTTCCCGCCCCACGTCCAGGTCAGCGATCACGACTCGCCCGGGGCCGCGCACCTGCATTTCGCGCCCAACGGCGAGGACCCCGTTCCCTGGCTGGGACGCGGCTGCGCCGCCGCGCTGGCCCACGTCGTCTGCGGCGACCCGGCCGTCGCCGTCGGCCGGTGCCAGGCCGCCGGCTGCGACCGCTTCTACGTCGACGAG
Source organism: Streptosporangiaceae bacterium (assembly GCA_036555725.1). Taxonomy (GTDB): domain Bacteria; phylum Actinomycetota; class Actinomycetes; order Streptosporangiales; family Streptosporangiaceae; genus CALAED01. The sequence continues at coordinate 230,487 of DATBKU010000040.1, forward strand.
TCCCGCAACCACAGCCGCCGGTTCTGCTCCAACGCGTGCGCCAGCCGTACGACCGTGGCCGCCTACCGAGCTCGCCGCAAACCCACGCGGTGACGCTCCGGGCGTCCGGAGTACTCCCGATGAGGTACAGCAGATGCCTCCCGGCAACGGATTCGGGGGGCATAACCCGGCGCCCAACATCGAGACATACGAAATCGACCAAGGAGGTCTCGATGTTGACTCTCGCTACGCCGTTTCTGGCGCACCCCGGGCCGTGGCACAACGGCGGCGGCGGTCCGGGCTGGTGGGTGCTGTTCCCGATCAGCTTCGGGCTGTTCTGGATCGCGATCGCGGCCGGCGGCTTCTGGCTCCTGCGCCGCCGTACGGGCTGGCAGCAGAAGCAGGAGGACCCGCGTACGAAGGCCGAGTCCGTGCTCGCCGAGCGGTTCGCCCGCGGCGACATCGACGAGGACGAGTACTACCGCCGTCTCGCCACGCTCCACCAGAGCCGGTAAACCCTCAGCCGAGGGGCCGCCCTAAGGTACGGTGAGCACCCGTGCGACTCGTCATCGCGCGGTGCAGCGTCGACTATGTCGGCCGGCTGACCGCCCACCTACCCCTGGCCCCTCGGCTGATCCTCATCAAGGCCGACGGCTCGGTCTCCGTCCACGCGGACGACCGCGCGTACAAGCCGCTCAACTGGATGAACCCGCCCTGCACGCTGCGCGAAGAGCCATACGACGAGCACGGCGCGACGGCAAAGTGGACGGTCACGCACGGCAAGACCGGCGAACAGCTCATCCTCACGATCGCCGACGTGCTACACGACTCCAGCCATGAGCTCGGCGTCGACCCGGGCCTGCAGAAAGACGGCGTCGAGGCACACCTGCAGGAGCTGCTCGCCGAGCACATCACCACCCTGGGCGAGGGATGGTCGCTGATCCGGCGGGAGTACCCGACCGCCATCGGGCCGGTCGACATCCTGTGCCGCGACCACAGCAACGCGACCGTGGCCATCGAGATCAAGCGCCGCGGCGAGATCGACGGCGTCGAGCAGCTGACCAGGTATCTGGAACTGCTCAACCGCGACCCGCTGCTGGCCCCCGTCCGCGGGGTGTTCGCCGCGCAGGAGATCAAGCCGCAGGCGAAAGTGCTGGCCACCGACCGCGGCATCGACTGCGTCACCCTCGACTACGACTCGCTGCGCGGCATCGAACGCGACGGCATGCTCTTCTGACGGGGACTTCTGACGGGACTTCTGACGGGGAGCAGATATGAGTGAACGGGCGACCGGCACGTTCGACATCGACAGCTGGGACGAGCAGGCGACCGACGTGCGCTCCGGGGCCACGGTCGGCCGAGTGATCCTGGCCAAGACCTTCCATGGCGACCTCCTGGCCCACCCCGGCAGCAGGTCGGTCGCGGCTCGGTTGAGCACCATGCTGGACGCCCTGTCACCAGATCCGTGCCGTACGGGGCGCGCAGGAACCCGTACGGCCGCCAGCACCTCCTCGCTGACCGTAAGCCGGGGCCGCATCGTCGCGAAGTAGTCCTCGAGATCGGCGCGAGAGCGGGGCGGGTCGACCGCGCCGAGCTTCTCGGAGATGACCGCGTACTCCGCGAGGTAACAAGGACGGCCTCCGGTGTAACTCCCTACTTACTGCCGATGTACGACAAGATAGTCGTTCATGGGCACGGTGAACCAGCGGGGCAGGACGGCCGTCCGTCCAGGCCCGGTCTTCCTCATCATCGTCGCGGTGTTCGTGCTGTGCGGCCTCATCGCGTGGCGCTATACGTTCATGTATCGCGAGTTTCCGGCACGACTGGCGATCTTCGGCTTTGTCATCACCGGCTGGATCGTCTCGCTGTGCCTGCACGAGTTCGGCCACGCGTACTTCGCGTACCGCTCCGGCGACCACAGCGTCGCCACCCGCGGTTACCTCACGCTGGATCCGCGGAAGTACGCCGACGTCGGCCTGAGCTTTGTCATTCCGCTGCTCTTCATCCTGATCGGGGGCATCGGCCTGCCGGGCGGAGCCGTCTGGATCAACCGGGGTGCGATTCCCGGCCGGCTGCGGCACAGCCTGATCTCGGCGGCCGGACCGATCGCCAACGCCATCTTCGCGATCGCCCTCGGCCTCGTCGTCAGCAACATGGCGACGTTCGGCCATGTGGTCTTCTGGTCCGCGCTGTCCTTTCTCGCCTTCCTTCAGGTAACGGCGGCGGTGCTCAACCTGCTGCCCATTCCCGGCCTGGACGGCTTCGGCATCATCGAGCCGTACCTGCCGCGCCGCTGGGTGCACCAGGCCAATCAGTTCGGCGGCTACGCGTTCCTCATTCTGATCGGGCTGCTGTGGCTGCCGCCGATCAACCACGCCTTTTTCGACACCGTCTATCACCTCACCGACGCAATCGGCATCCAACCGATCTTGATCGACGCCGGCCACAGCTGGTTCCAGTTCTGGCGGCCGACCAATGGCTGACTCCCGGCGCCGCGAACGGCGACTGCGGAGCGCGACGCCTTGAGACTTCGCGTGAAAGTGGTGGTTTACTAAACCACCAAACCGAACTTTGTTCTATCCCTGCCTGGGAGGTCGTTGATGTCCGTGGCGATGGAAGCGGAGCGCGGGACGTTCGAGTCGCTCAACCCGGCTACCGGTGAGGTCGTCGGCAAGCATCCCGTCCACGACGAGCAGGCCGTACGGGCGGCGGTGGCCAGGGCGCGGGAGGCGGCGCACTGGTGGGGGGCGCTGGGCTGGAAGGAACGCCGGCTGCGACTGCTCAACTTCAAGGGGTCGCTGACCCGCAGCCTCGGCCGGGTCGCCGAGCTGATCCACGAGGAGACCGGCAAGCCGCTGGCCGACGCGCAGCTGGAGACGATCGGCGCGATCACTCACCTCGACTGGGCCGCCAGGAAGGCGCACAAGGTGCTCGGGCCGCACAGCGTGTTTCCCGGGCTGGTCGCGATCAACCAGAAGTGCACGCTGGAATACCACCCGCTGGGCGTGGTCGGCGTCATCGGGCCGTGGAACTATCCGATCTTCACGCCGATGGGCTCGATCGCGTACGCCCTGGCCGCGGGCAACGCCGTCGTGTTCAAGCCGTCGGAGTACACGCCGGGCGTCGGGGCGCTGCTCGCCGAGATCTTCGCCGGCGTGGTGCCGGAGCAGCCGGTCTTCCAGGTTGTGACGGGGTTCGGTGCCACCGGCGCGGCGCTGGCCTCGGCCGGGGTCGACAAGGTGGCCTTCACCGGCTCGACCGCGACGGCGAAGAAGGTCATGGCCGCCTGCGCCGAGACACTGACTCCGATCGTGGCCGAGTGCGGCGGCAAGGACGCCTTCATCGTGGACGCCGATGCAGACCTCGACGCGGCGTCCGACGCCGCGCTGTGGGGGGCGATGTCCAATGCCGGGCAGACCTGTGTCGGCGTGGAGCGGGTATACGTCGTCGACAGCGTGTACGACGAGTTCGTCGGCAAGCTCGCCGAGAAGGCCAAGGCGCTGCGCCCCGGCGAGGATCGTACGGCGGCCTACGGCCCGATCACTATGCCCGGCCAGCTCGACGTCATCGAGCGGCACATCAGCGACGCGCTCGGCCAGGGCGGCCGGGCGCTGGTCGGCGGCGCCGAGTCGGTGAAGCGACCGTTCGTCGAGCCGGTCGTGCTGGCGGACGTGCCGGACGAGTCGGCCGCGATCTGCGAGGAGACCTTCGGCCCGACCATCACGGTCACCAAGGTCGAGAGCATGGACGAGGCCGTCGCCAAGGCCAATGCCACGAACTACGGCCTGGCCAGCGCGATCTTCTCGGGCAGCCGGTCGCGGGCGATGGACGTGGCCAGGCGGCTGCGTACGGGGATGACCTCGATCAACGCCGTGATCGCCTTCGCCACCGTGCCGGGCCTGCCGTTCGGCGGGGTCGGCGACTCGGGCTTCGGGCGCATCCACGGGCCGGACGGCCTCCGGGAGTTCGCCCGCGCCAAGGCGATCACCCGGCAGCGCTTTACCCCACCCGTCGACCTGACCACGTTCAAGCGCGACGAGAGCGCCATGGCCCGCGCCCTGCAACTGGTCACGCTGCTGCACGCCAAGCACTACAAGCGTTGAGAACGCCCAGTTCAGTGGGGTACTTAGACCGGTCTAAGACGGCTTAGGCCGGTCTAAGGCGTACGAGGGCGCGGAGATAAGGCGTCGTCCCGATGTGAGGTGCACCACCTTAGGACGAACCTTGAGGATGTCGGGCAG
>DATBKU010000041.1:0-35474 GCA_036555725.1 Streptosporangiaceae bacterium
GTGGCCAGTACGGCAGCACGACCGACCTAGCGGCGATGCTCGACGCGGTCGCCAAGCTAGCCAGGCGCCGCGCCCTGGTCGTGGTCGTCTCCGACTTCATCGGCGACGGCGACTGGGGGCGGTCGCTCCTGCGCCTGGTGCTGCGGCACGAGGTCGTCGCCCTGCGCGTCGTCGATGCCGCCGATGACGAGCTGCCCGACGTCGGCCTGGTCGTGGTCGAAGACGCCGAGACCGGGGAGCAGCTCATCATCGACTCTTCGGATCCGATGCTGCGCGACCGGCTCCGCGCTCGCGTCGAGGAACGCGACACGAGCCTTGCCGCCGGAATGCGCCGGGCGGGGGTGCCCATCCACCGCATCGGCACCGACGCCGACCTGGCCACGGCGCTCATCGAGGTCGTCGCGAGCACCCAGCGCAGGCGCGCATGAGCCTCTCGAACCCCGCTCTCCTGGCCGCCGGCCTGCTCGTGGCCGCGGGCCTGGCCTGGGCCGCGGTAGTTATAGCGAGGCGGCGGGCCGCGGCCCTCACCGCGGCCGGGCTCACGGCGGGTGGCCCCGGACGCGGCCGCGCCCGGCTCGGGGGTGTGTGGTTCACCATCGCCGGCGTCGCCGTGCTCGCGATCGCTGTGGCCGGCCCGGCGGCGTCCGTCCCGGTGTCCCGTGCCTCCGGCACCGTCATCCTCGCCATGGACGTCTCGGGCAGCATGACCGCCACCGACGTGGTGCCCAGCCGTCTTGCCGCCGCGAAGAAGGCGGCGCTGTCGTTCATCACGGCCCAGCCGGACAATGTGGACATCGGCGTTGTCGCGTTCCACCAGGGCGGCCTCGAGGCCGCGCTGCCGACCGCCGATCACGCGACCGCCTCGGCCGCGGTCCGCCGGCTGAAGGCCGCCGGCGGCACGTCACTCGGCGACGCCATCCTCGCCTCGCTATCCGCGATCACGCACAAGACCGTCACCTTCGGCCGCGACGGCAGCGTGCCGAACCTCGGCTTCTGGCCCTCGGCCACCATCGTGCTGCTCTCCGACGGCCAGAACGACGGCGGGGCCGCCGGCAGCAGCACCGGCGCCGATGCCGGCACCGAAGCGGCGGCCGCGGTGGCCGAGAAGGCCGGCGTGCACATCGACACGGTCGGGGTCGGCACCGGCACGGGCACCACCGTCGTGGTCGACGGCTACCACCTGTTCACCGCGCTTGACGCAGCCGCCCTCAAATCGATCTCGCAGGCTACCGGCGGCACGTACCATCCGGCATCGGACGCGGGCGAGCTCGACGGGATCGCCTCGTCCATCGACTTGAGGCTCACCGTCACCAGCCAGCCGCTTCCGCTGGCCGGGGCGTTCATCGCCCTGGCCCTCGTGCTGCTCGCCGCGGGCGCGGTGCTTACCGTAACCCGGACAGGCCGGGTGGTCTGAATGTCCTTCTCCTGGCCGTGGGCGCTGCTCGCACTCCTCGTCATTCCGCTGGTCTTCGCCGCCTGGTGGCTGACACGGCGCCGGCGCAGGCGCGCCGTGGTCCGGGTGACCTCGCTCGCGCTCGTCCGGACAGCCATGCCTGGCCGCTCGCGCTGGCGGCGGCGCATCCCGGTGGCGCTACTGACGCTTGGCCTGGCCGTGCTCGCGGTCGGTGCCGCCCGCCCGCAGGCGACGGTGCCCGTCGCTTCGTCGTCCGCGACGATCATGCTCGCCCTGGACGTCTCGGGCTCCATGTGCTCCACCGACGTCAAGCCGAACCGGATCACCGCCGCCGAGCAAGCGACCAGCGCCTTCATCAAGTCCCAGACCGGCGGCCCGCGCATCGGCCTGGTCGCCTTCGCGAGCACGGCCGTCGTCCTCGTCCCGCCCAGCGCGGATACGAAGCAGCTGCTCAGTGCGACCGGCGGTCTCACTACTTCGTTCGGCACCGCCATCGGCGAGGGCATCTTGACCTCGCTCGACGCCATCGCGCAGATCGACCCGTCGGTAGCGCCGACCGGCGCGACCGCCTCCCGCGGCCGCGATGCCGGCTACGCCAACGACGTGATCGTCGTGCTCACCGACGGCTCGAACAACCGGGGGGTCGACCCCCAGACCGCGGCGAAACAGGCCGCCAGCCGGGGCGTCCGCGTCTTCACCATCGGCTACGGCACCGACAACCCGGCGCCGCTCGCCTGCAGTTCCGCGCAGTTCGGCGGGTACAGCGGGTTCGGCGGCGCGGGTTCCGGGTTCGGTGGCCGGTTTGGCGGAGGCAATCCGTTCGACGCCGACTTTGACGCGCTCAGGCAGATCTCCAGGACCACCGGTGGCACGTTCTACCGCGCGCAAGATGCCGACCAGCTCAGCCGGACGCTGGCCAAGCTGCCCGCCGCCTTCACGATTGTCCGCAAGCACATCGACCTGGCTTCGTGGTTCGCCGTCGGCGGCGGCCTGCTCGTCGCGGCGGCGGTGGCACTCTCGCTGTGGTGGAACCGTACCCAGCGAGTACCCGCGCCTGCGCGAATCGCGGATCACTGACCCGGGCGCCCGCTCCCGTTACTCGGCTCCGGGATCGGCGTCCGTGTCCTCGAGTTCGGGATCGACCCCGCCTTCCCGGTGCTTTTCTGAAGCGCGCATCACGGCCCGCAACTTGGCGAACTCGGCGGTGTGCGACAGGTCAGGCTCGCTGCCGGCGTCTCCCGGCTCAGGCATGTCGTCACTCATGGCCAGATCCTCCTCCAGGTGATGGGTTCCATCCCAGCACGCTACCGGGCACATTAACTGGCCCGGACCGGGTAGCGCAGAGGCCTGGATGGACCGCGCGCGGAGGTGATGGGGCTTGCTGAGGCTTCATGTCAACCCGTTCGACTACACGATCCTGGGAATCTACTTTGCCCTGGTCGTAGCGATCGGGGTATTCGCCCGCCGGGCGGTCGCTACCAGCGAGGACTTCCTGCTGTCCGGGCGGTCCCTCCCGGCTTGGGTGACCGGCTTGGCCTTCATCTCGGCCAACCTGGGCGCGATCGAGATCCTGGGCATGGCCGCGAACGGCGCTCAGTACGGCCTGCCGACCGTGCACTTCTACTGGATCGGCGCGGTCCCGGCGATGGTGTTCCTCGGCGTCGTGATGATGCCGTTCTACTACGGGTCACGGGTGCGCAGCGTGCCGGAGTTCCTGCTGCGCCGGTTCAACCCGCCCACCCACCTGTTCAACGCCCTGACGTTCGCGCTGGCCGCCGTGCTGATCGCCGGGGTGAACCTGTTCGCCCTGGCCCTGGTCGTCAACGCGCTGATCGGCTGGCCGATCTGGGTGTCGATCGTCGTCTCGGCGCTGTTCGTGCTGGCCTACATCACGCTCGGCGGGCTGTCCGGCGCGATCTACAACGAGGTGCTGCAGTTCTTCGTGATCATCGCCGGGCTGGTCCCGCTGGTCATCATCGGGCTGCACAGCGTCGGCGGCTGGAGCGGCCTGCAAGACAAGATCGATCACACCAAGCTGGGCGCCGCCGCCTTCTCCACGTGGGGCGGCGTCGGGGCCGGGTCCTGGACGAACCCGCTCGGCGACTGGATCGGCATCGTCTTCGGGCTCGGCTTCGTCCTGTCGTTCGGCTACTGGACCACGAACTTCGCCGAGGTCCAGCGGGCCCTGTCGGCCAAGGACCTGAACGCGGGCCAGCGGACGCCGCTGATCGGGGCGTACCCGAAGATCTTCATTCCCGCCCTGACCATCATCCCCGGCCTGATCGCGCTGGCCGTCATCCCCAAACTGGGCCAGCCCAAGGGAGAGCTCACCTACAACAACGCCATCCCGCTGCTGATGGGCAGGTACCTGCCGAACGGCGCGCTCGGCATAGCGCTGGCCGGCCTGCTGGCCGCCTTCATGGCCGGCATGGCGGCCAACGTCAGCTCGTTCAATACCGTCTTCACCTACGACATCTGGCAGACCTACATCAGGAAGGGCCGCCGCGACCGGTACTACCTGAATGTCGGCCGGGTGGTGACCGTGGTCGGCATCGTGATCGGGATCGGCACGGCGTTCATCGCCTCGGGTTACAGCAACATCATGAACTACATCCAGTTGCTGTTCTCGTTCTTCAACGCGCCGCTGTTCGCCACGTTCATCCTGGCCATGTTCTGGAAGCGCACCACGCCGTGGGCCGGGATCGCCGGGCTGGCCGCCGGGACGATCGGCGCTGCCGTCATGCACCTCGTCGGCTACCACATCGGCTACTTCTACCCGCATCACGTCTACGACCCGACCCACGCCACGATCAACGCGCAGATGGTCAACTTCTACGGGGCCATCGCCGCCTTCGTGGCCGACCTCGTGGTCACGGTGCTGGTCAGCCTGGCGACCAAGCCGAAGCCGGTATCCGAGCTCGGCGGCCTGGTCTGGGGCGTGCCCGACCCGAACGCGCCCGACCCGGCGAGCGTGCCCAAGCCGGTCTGGTGGAAGTCGCCCAAGCTGCTCGGCGGCGGCGCCCTGGGCATCGTCCTCGTGCTGTCCATCATCTTCGTGTAGCCAGGAGGCCGTCATGTCCGAGGTGCCAGACACCGGTGCCGAAGTCCCGCAGTCAGCGGCAGCCAGGTTGTTCGACCTGCGGGTGCTGATCGGCGGGCTGTTCCTCGTCTACGGGGTCATGCTCACCGTGGCCGGGTTCTTCACCTCATCGAAAGACCTGGCCAAGGCAAGCCAGATCAATATCAACCTGTGGATGGGGCTCGGCATGCTCGTCATCGCCGTGTTCTTCCTCGGCTGGTGGCGGCTCAGGCCGCTCCGCCGTGACGAGCCGCCGCCCGACGCGACCGGGACCGGGACCGGGCAATGACCGCCCCGGACAGGCCCCTCTGAGGCAGGACGGACTCAGACGTGCAGGGCGGGCCGGTAGATGAGCTCTTGGGTGTGGCCGTCGAGCGTCCGGCTCTCGATCAGCTCGAGGTCGAAGTCGGCCGCACCCTGGAAGATCGGGTCCAGCCCGGTCTGACCGGTGATCACGGGGAAGAGCGTCACCTGGACGCGGTCGACCAGACCGGCGGCCATCAGGGCCCGGTTCATCGACAAGCTGCCGTGCGAGCGCAACGGCACCGCGGACTCGGCCTTGAGCCGGGCGACGACGTCGACGGCGTCGCCGCTCACGACGGTCGCGTCCGGCCAGTCGAGGGATCCTTCCAGTGTGGTCGACACCACCGTTGCCGGCAGGCTCCTCATCCGGGTGACCCATGGGTCACGCACCTCGGACTCCTCGGTGCTCGAGGCCAGCATCTGCGCGAACGCCCGATACGTGTTGGCCCCAAAGACCATCTGCTGGTTCTCGCTGTACAGGGCGAGGCGGTGGTCGAGCAGCTCGGGGCCCTGCTTGCCCCAGTACCCGGTCCAGTTGCCGCCGGCGGCGCCAAAGCCGTCGAGGCTGGAAAAGACATCGAAGGTGTAAGTAGCGGTCATGATGATCTCCTCGAGCGCGGTTGATCACGTGTTGGGGATACAGACTGGCGACGATCCGACGCCGGTCGCTTCTTCACCTTGGTGGTGTCGGGGCTTGGCTGGTGCCGGTCTGGAGGCCGAGCTGGAATTCGGTGGTGAAGGCGGGTTCGTCCAGCGCGTGTTTCGTGGCGGCGGTGATGCGGTTCAGGTCGGCGAGTTCGGTTGGCGGTATGGGGGCGGTCAGCGATTGGACGGCCTTGTCCGCTGCCCCGAGCAGGCGTGCGGCGTGCCGGGGACGGCCGGCCAGGGCGTGGGCGCCGGCGAGGCCGACGAGCGCGTCCATCGTGGCCCGTAGTTCACCGCGTTGCCGCGCTGCGGTGAGGGCCTGCAGGTGGAGGGCCTGGGCGGCGTCCGGGTCGCCGCGTTGCTCGGCGATGAAGCCGAGTTCCGACAGTGCCGTCGTGAGCGTCAGGTCCGGCTCGGAGCCGGTGTGGCGGTTCCATTGCAGGACGTTGCGCATGTGGCCTTCGGCGTGGTCGAGGTCGCCTTGCCGGCGGGCGGTGCGACCGAGTCCGATCTCGGCGAAGACCTGCCCGGGCTTGTAGCCGTGCTCGGTCGCCAGCCGCATGGCCTTCTCGAAGAGCGGGCGTGCCGAGGCCGGGTCGCCGGACTTGAGGGTGCTGCGGCCCAGCCAGGACAGCGCGTCGGCGGCCTGTGGCCATAGGCCGAGTTCCTCGGCCATCTGGAGGCCCGCTCGATGCAGCCGCGCCGCGTGCACGTGGTCGCCGGTCGTGTCAGCGAGCGCGCCCAGCCATTCGGTGGCCTGCAGCCGCCCCCAGCGGTCGCCGAGCTCCTGGAAGATCGCCAGGCTCTGCGTGGCGTCGCGTTCGACGGCGGCCAGGTCGCCGCGGATCATGGCGAGCTTGGCGCGGGTGCTCAGCGACGCTGCGGCCCCCCACCGGTTGCCTTGTGCCTGGAAGGTCGCCAGCGCACCGTCGATCATGGCCTGGCTGGTGGAGGGGTCGCCGTAGTCGGAGGCGACGAATCCGTGGAACCACTGTGCGGTGGCCCGCGCGTCCGGGTCGTCGATCAAGTCCAGCGGTGGCGAGACGGTCTGGTGCAGCCGCTGCCCGGCGAGGACCGTGATGCCGGATTGCCAGGCCAGGGCCACGGCACGTGCGGCGGCGGGGGGCGGGCGGCCGTCGACGGCGAGCGCGGCGTCCAGGGATCGCCGGGCCTCTCCCAGCCGTCCACGCAGGAACCAATACCAGGCCAGTGCGTTGACCAGCCGGAGCGCTGTGGCGGCGTCATGGTCGCGGACCGCGTCGTCGAGCGCGCTGGCCATGTTGGCGCTCTCGGCGTCCAGGCGGCCGAGCCATTGCCGCTGGTCGTGGCCACGCAGGCGGGGTACGGCGCGTACGGCGAGCTCGGTGTAGTAGCCGCGGTGACGCCGCCGTACCGTCTCGTATTCGCCCGCCTCGTGCAGCCGGTCCAGGCCGTAGGCCGCGACGGATTCCAGCAGCCGGTACCGAGGCCCATCCAGCGCCACCACCAGTGATCGATCCACCAGCCTGGCCACCATGTCGAGAACATCGAGCCCGCCTTCCGCGCAGATCTGCTCGGCGGCTTCCAGAGCGCAGCCGTCCATGGTCACCGAAAGCCGCCGCAGCACCAGGCGTTCGGGCTCGGTGAGCAGGTTCCAGCTCCAGTCGATCATGGCTCGCAGGGTCCGCTGCCGGGGTGGGGCATCTCGGTAACCGGCGGCCAACACGCGGAACCGGTCGTTCAGCCTGGCGACGAGCTCATGGACGCCCATCGCCCGGACCCGGGTGGCGGCCAACTCCAGCGCCAGCGGTATCCCGTCCAGCCGCCGGCACAGCACCGCTACGGCCTCGGCGTTGCCGCCGTCGAGCGAGAAACCGGGGCCCGCGCGGGTGAGGAACATCTGGACGGCGCTGTAGTCACCCACAGTGGCGGGGTCAGCGGCGGCCGCCGGCTCGGGCGCCTCCAGTGGCGGTACAGCCCAGATCGTCTCGCCGGAGATCGTCATGGGTTCCCGGCTGGTCGCCAGGACCCGTACCCCGGGAGCGGCCCGCATCAGCTTTCCGGTCAGCCGGGCCGCCTGTTCGATTACGTGTTCGCAGTTGTCGAAGATGAGGAGCGTCCGGCTGGTACGCAGGGCGTCGGCGAGCCGCTCGGCCGGGTCGGTAAGGGCGCTGCCCTGGATGCCCAGCACCGTCATGGTGGACTCCGCGAGCGGGCGCGTGCCACGCGCTTCGACCGCGGCCAGCTCAACCAGCCAGACACCGTCGGGAAAGTCCGCGATCACCTCAGTCGCCGCCTGCAGTGCGAGCCGGGTTTTGCCCACGCCGCCCGGCCCGATGAGCGTGACCAGCCGGTGCCGGTCCAGCAGCGCGCGGACCTCGGCCACCGCTCGTTCCCTGCCCACCAGCTCCGTCGGCTGGGCGGGAAGGTTGGTCCGGGGACGCGGTCCTTGCCCCTCCTGGAGCGCGGGATCTTGCCGGAGGATCCTTTGGTGGAGGGCGGCCACGTCGGGTCCGGGGTTGAGACCCAGCTCGTTGCGCAGCCGGTGGCGCAGATCGTGATAACTGTCCAGCGCCTCGCCCTGCCTGCCGGCGTGATAGAGGGCGAGCATGTACGTGGCGCGCAGGCGTTCGCGCAGGGGGTGGCGGGCCACCAGATCGCCGAGCTCGCCGGCGATCTGGTGGTGTTCGCCGAGCGCCAGGCGGGCCTCAGCCTGTTCCTCGAGCGCCGCCAGCCGCTCCTCCTCCAGCCGGGCGACGGCCGGGCGGGCGAATTCCTCGTCGGTGAAGTCGGCCAGCGCCGGGCCCCGCCACACCGCCAGCGCCTGGGTCAGCAGGGCGGCGATGGTACGCGCATCACCGCTCGTCCGCGCCCGACCGGCCAGCGTCGCGAACTGGCCCTCGTCCACGGCATCGTCGCAGGCCTGGAGCAGGTAGCCGGGCGGCTGGGACACCACGAGCGCACGCCCTCCCGGCTCGGCCTGCTCCAGGGCCCGGCGCAGCCTGCTGACCTTGGACTGCAGGGCGCCCGCGGGATTGACCGGGAGCCGGTCGCCCCAAAGGTCGTCGATCAGCCGGTCCGCCGACACCGGCCGTCCCCGGCTCACCAGCAGATCGGCCAGCAGCGTACGAACCTTGCGCTCAGGGATCGCGACGCGCTCGCCGTCATCGGTCCACACCACCAGCGGCCCGAGCACGCCGAAACGCATTGAGCCACCCTAGCCCGCCTGCGCGATCGACGGCTCGGACGGACCGGCAGCAGGCCGACAGCCGACCGACAGTCACTCCTTGCACCGTGGGAACTCGCCAAGGACTGCGGATGCCTATCCCGAAAGGCGCACCATGATTCATGACGTCGAACGGCACGAGCCCGGCGACGTCGACTGGTTGCCCGTCGACTGGATTCCCTCAGCCTGCCGGGGCCGTCCGCCGTCACGCCTCGATCGCCCACCGCCGCCGGCTCATGCACCGCGGGTCGTGCAGTCGCTGCGGCACATCGGTGATCTATCGTTCAAGCAGCGCGATCCTCGTCCAGCCGAAACTGACCTGAACCCGACGTCGGTGAGACTCGGTCCCGGCGGCACGGTGAGCAGCGGCTTCGTCGGCACCCTCGCCGCGGAGGTCACGGAGCGCTGATGAGTGGCGTCAATGCTCGCCGCGCCGGGCGCCGGGAGTGGATCGCGCTGGCCGTGCTCGCTCTCCCGTGCCTGCTGTATGCGATGGACCTGAGCGTGCTGAACCTCGCGATCCCGCATCTCAGCGCCGACGTGCGGCCCAGCAGCACCCAGCTGCTGTGGATCGTGGACATCTACGGGTTCCTGGTCGCCGGGTCGCTGGTCACCATGGGCACACTCGGCGACCGGATCGGCCGACGTCGGCTGCTCCTCGTCGGCGCGGCGGCCTTCGGCGCCGCCTCGGTGCTGGCCGCATGGTCCACCACCGCGGAGATGCTCATCGCAGCCCGCGCCCTGCTCGGCGTCGCCGGGGCCACCGTGGCGCCCTCCACACTGTCACTGATCCGGGGCATGTTCCTCGATCCGCGGCAGCGTACCGTCGCCGTCTCGGTGTGGCTCACCAGCTTCTCTGTCGGAGGCGCGATCGGGCCGCTGCTAGGCGGGGTGTTGCTGCAGTGGTTCTGGTGGGGATCGGTGTTCCTGCTGGCGGTGCCTGTGATGGCACTGCTGCTCATCTTGGGACCGGTACTGCTGCCGGAATTCCGGGACCCCGCGGCCGGTCGGCTGGACCCGGTCAGCGTGGCCCTGTCGGTGGCCGCCGCGCTCTCCGTCATCTACGGCCTCAAGCAGCTCGCCCAAGACGGTCTGGGCTGGCCGCCTGCGCTGGCGGTGCCGGCCGGCCTCGTGGCCGCGGTGGTGTTCGTACGCCGTCAGCACAGCCGGGCCGACCCGCTGCTGGACCTGCGGCTGTTCCGGGACGCCGCGTTCAGCGCGTCTCTGATCAGTAACCTGGTCAGCTTCCTCGTCGGGTTCGGCTCACTGCTGTTCATCGCTCAGTACCTGCAGCTGGTGCTGGGGCTCTCGCCGCTGACGGCGGGCCTGTGGATGCTGCCCGCCTCAGCGGGGCTGATCCTCGGGTCCCTGCTGACACCACTGCTGACACGCCGGGTCCGCCCAGCCGTCGTGATGGCCGCCGGCCTGGCGCTGGCAGCGGTCGGTCTCGGGCTGTTCACCCAGCTCCACAGCACCGGCGGGCTGGCGGTCCTGGTGGCCGGGTCGGTCACCTTCTCGATCGCGATAGGCCCGGTGGACACTGTAGCCACCGACCTGGCCGTCGGTGCGGCACCGCCGGAGCGGGCCGGGGCGGCCTCAGCGCTCGTGGAGACCAGCGCCGAACTCGGCGGGGCGCTCGGCATCGCGTTCCTGGGCGTCATCGGCACGGCCGTCTACCGCAGCCAGATGGCCGAGGCCGTGCCGGCGGGCATCCCGCCCGAGACCGCGGCACCCGCACGGGACACCCTCGGCGGCGCCACGGCGGCGGCGAGCCAGCTCAACGACCGGCTCGGCACCGAGCTACTCGACGCCGCCCGCCTCGCATTCACCAACGGCCTCCATCTGGCCTTCGCCATCGGCGCCGCCCTCATGATCGCCGTCTCCATCGTCACCTACAGCCTGCTCCGGCACCTCCACCGCAACACCGAGCCAGAGCCCGCCCCGGTCCGGAAGGGGTCAGCGAAATGACCGCGCCTTGGAGCCCCAAGCGCGAGTTGAGACGGCAGACGAGGACAGCCGCCCGATGCCCCCTTGGGCCCGAAGGGTCGCCAGGCGCGGCCACACCCGTCGCGCCGGGCCCCTCGTCATCACTGTCGCCGCCGACAAGGACGGGGCTCAAGGCACGTTCGACGATCTTGACTGCGACCTCGCAACCCGTCCGAGACCGATGAAAGGACCGATGATGTCGCACCATTTCGACAGTGCCGCGGACCGCGCCGACGGCCGCGTCAACCTCTGTGACCTCTACGCCTTTCCAGGCGCTCCCGGCACCACCGCTCTCATCGTGACCGTCAACCCCGATGCCGGGCGCTCGTCTCCAACGACTTTCCGCCCCGACGGCCTCTACGAGTTCGTCGTGGCCAGCGACGGCGGCACCACCGAGGACATCGCCCTTCGCGTTACCTTCAGCGAGCCGGGCGAGAACGGACAGCAGCAGGTGCGAGTCCTCCACGCCACCGGGCCCGCTGCGCGCCACGGCGCGGACGGGATGCTC
The DNA here is from genome assembly GCA_036555725.1 of Streptosporangiaceae bacterium. GTDB lineage: Bacteria > Actinomycetota > Actinomycetes > Streptosporangiales > Streptosporangiaceae > CALAED01. The sequence goes on from DATBKU010000041.1 coordinate 11,141, forward strand.
CTGGGCGCGGGCCGCACCGGTGAGGTGTTCTCTCTCAGCGACGACGGGCTGGCCTGGGCTGGTCTAGCAGCAGATCCCTTCTGCGCTGACGGTATTGCCATCGGCAAGTTCAACCAAGGGCTGGCGGGGGGACGCTATACCCCCGAGGTATTCAGCGCGACACCCAACAACGCCTTCGCCGGCCGTGACGTGACCGCCATCGCCCTGCAACTGCCGGACGCCGCCCTGGGAGGCACACGCGTCGCCCTCTGGGCACGAATTAGCCTCTTTGACCACACCCCGCCACGACAGGTCAACCGCATCGGCCAGGCGATGTTCCGGCCCCTGTTCTTCAACCCTCCGGAGAGCGAAGCGGAACTGGATGCGCTGAACGCCGGGGCGCCGGACGCCGACCACGACACCTACGGCGAGAAGGTCCGCCGCACCGCGCATACCACCGGAAGCCTTGCCGGGCTGCCCGACCCCGACGCACACGCCGAGCGGGTGGCGGCTGCTTTTCTTCCTGACGTTCTCACCTACCGGCCCGCTCAGCCCGCCGCCTTCCGCCCCGGCGGCGGCAACGGACGCGCGCTCGACGACAACGCCTTCGACATCGCCGTGGCCGTTCTGGCCGGCTCGACACTCGGGAACGCCTCTGCCCCACGACTGGCCACCCCAGCGTTCCCCTACCTTTCTGGACCCCAACCGGCCGACCTGCCGCCACTGGCCGACTACTTCCGATCCCCGCAGGCCTCAAACCGATGAGGCTCACCGACGATGGGCGGCGGCCTTGGTGGATGAGAGTCGCCTGGTACTGGCCGATCAGGACGGCTGGTGACCGTCAAGCCCCGCCGAGTGGCTACGGGCCACGTCCGCAGATAATGCACAGATTAGTTTGCACAATAATCTGTGCACAGATTATTGTGTATTCATGGGCTCGCCGATACCGCAGGAGATCAACGACCTCGAGGTGCTGAAGGCGCTCGCCAACCCCCGGCGCCAGAAGATCGTCGAACACCTGGCCATGCACGGTCCGGCCACGTCGGCCTCGCTGGCCCGTGCCCTGGACCTCAACACCGGGGCGACCAGCTACCACCTGCGGGAGTTGGCCAAGCACGGGTTCGTCGAGGAGGTCGCGGAGCGTTCGCACGGCCGGGAGCGGTGGTGGCGCGCGGTGCGCGGTGACCGTCGTTTTCCCCCACACAGCCGGCAGACCCCGGAGATGCGTGCGGTCCTCGACGAGATGAACCGCGTGTCACTCGATGCCGACCTCGAGCTGTTCGCCCGCTTCCAGGCCCGGCGCATGGAGATGGGCCCGTGGGCGGACGCCGCGCCGTACTCGCGCTCGGTCCTGCACCTGACCGTGGAGGAGGTACGGGAGTTCTTCGAGGAGTACATCAAGCTCGTCAACCGCTTCAAGGGTGATGGCGAGGACGCGCCGGACACTGCCCGCCCGGTATATGCCCGTTTGCTCGTCTTCCCTGCCCCGGACGAGCCCGGACTCGAATGACAAGCGCCAGAAGGGAGAGCGGCTCATGCTGCTCGGCAATAGGCATGCCGCCGGCCGGCCTGCGGCCGGCGCCGAAGCGGTCCGGCTGACGTCGGTGCACAAGGTGTACGGTCGGGGCGCCGCCGCCGTGACCGCCTTGGAAGAGGTGACGGTCGGCATCCCCCGCGGCGGTTTCACCGCCGTCATGGGTCCGTCCGGCTCCGGTAAGTCGACGTTCCTGCATTGCGCGGCGGGCTTGGACACGCCGACGTCCGGGACGGTGCGTCTTGGCGGCACGGACCTGACCGGCATGAGCGAGGTGCGGCTCACGGAGCTGCGTCGCAGCCGCGTCGGCTTCGTCTTCCAGGCGTTCAACCTGGTGTCTTCGCTGGATGTGACGCAGAACGTCACGCTGCCGCTGCGGCTGTCCGGCAGGGGCATCGACAAGAAGTGGCTCGCCGAGGTGCTCGCCCGAGTAGGCCTCTCCGACCGCGCCCACCATCGGCCCGCGGAGCTGTCGGGCGGGCAGCAACAGCGGGTCGCGATCGCCCGCGCGCTCGTCACCAGCCCCGAGGTGATCTTTGCCGACGAGCCGACCGGCGCGCTGGACTCCGAGGCCGGACGCGAAGTGCTCACGCTGCTGCGGCAGGCGGTGGACGCCGCCGGACAGACCGTCGTCATGGTCACCCATGACCCGGTCGCGGCCGGGTACGCCGACGCCGCGCTGTTCCTGGCCGACGGGCGGATCGTCGACAGCATGACCCGGCCGTCCGCCGACCGTGTGGCCGAGCGTATGGCCGTGCTGGGAGGGCGGGCCTGATGCTGTCGCTCGCCTGGCACACGCTGCGCAACCGCAAGGGCGCCTTCGCGGGCGCGTTCGTCGCCCTCATGTGCGCGGCGGCGCTGATCACCGCCTGCGGTGTGCTGCTGGACACGGGCCTGCGCGGCGGCGTCCGGCCCGAACGGTACGCCGGTGCGCCGATCGTGGTCGGTGCCGACCAGCAGGTGCACTGGACCAAGGACAAGAAGGACAAGGTCAAGACAAAGTCCAAGCCGCTCACAGAGCGCGCCTGGCTGCCGGCCGACGTGGCGGAGCGGCTGCGAGGTCTGCCGGGAGTGCGGCGGGTCGTGCCCGAGGTGACCTTCCCGGCGTGGACGGCGCGCGGGCCGGCGGCGGGGCACGCCTGGGATTCCGCGGCGCTGACCCCGTTCACGCTGGCGACCGGCCGTCCCCCGCATACCGCCGGCGAGGTGGTCGTGGACGCCCGCGCCGGCCTGCGGCCAGGGCAGGCCTTGACCGTGTCGGCCACCGCCGCGCCGAAGACGTACACGGTCGTCGGCGTCACAACGCAGGCCTTGCCCAGCGGCAGCAGCCTGTTCTTCGCCGCGCCGGAGGCGCGCCGGCTGGCCCGGCGCCCCGGCCAGGTCTCGGCGATCGGCGTCTTCCCGGCCTCCGCGCAGCCCTCCGCGCAAACCTCCGCCGAAACGATGGTCAGGCGGGCGCTGCGCGGCACCCCGGCCAGGGTGTACACGGGTGACGCCCGCGGGCCGCTGGAGTTCATCGACGCGGCGAAGTCACGAGTCACGTTGGTCAGCATGGGCGGCGCACTTGGCGGCACCTCGCTGCTGGTCGCGATCCTCGTCGTGGTGGGCACGTTCGCGCTGTTGATCGAGCAACGGCGGCGCGAGCTGGCGCTGCTGCGGGCGGTGGCCGCAACACCGCGACAAGTACGTAGGATGATCGGCCGGGAGGCCCTGCTGGTCGGGGCCGCCGCGGGCGTCCCGGGCGCGGCGGCGGGGCTCGGCGTGGCGCGGTGGCTGCGGACGCTGTTCGTCGACCACGGCGTGATGCCGGCCAACCTGGCGTTGCGGCTGAGCCCGTTCCCGATGGCCGCCGCCCTACTGGCCACCCTGATCGCGGGCTGGGCGGCCGCTCGCCTGTCCGCCCGCCGGACGGCGCGCATCCGTCCGGCCGAGGCCCTCGCCGAGGCGGCCGCCGAACCGCGCAGGCCCCCGCTCGCGCGTACGCTGATCGGTCTGTTCGCACTGGCCGGGCATGTAACGCTGCTGGCCGTGCTCGGCGCGCTCGACACCGAGGCCGCCGCCACACCGGTGACCTTCCTCGCCGTCGTGCTCGCCGCGTTCGCGGTCGCGCTGCTCGGCCCGGTCATCTCCCGCGCCGCGATGGCGCTGCTGACCCAGCCGCTGCGACTGTCGCGGGTGAGCGGGCATCTCGCGGCCGCCAACACCCGCGCGAACGCCCGCCGGTTCGCCTCCGTCATCACGCCGCTCACGCTGGCGATCGGTATGACCTGCACGATCCTGTTCGTGCCGGCGACGGTCGGCGACGCGGCGACCCGCCAGGCGCGGGACGGTGCCAAGGCCGGTCACGTCCTGACCGGGCGGGTGCCGCCCGACGCCACCGCGACCGTACGGAGCCTGCCGGGCGTGCGCGGGGTCACCGAGATCGTGCCCACGACGATCCGCGCCGGGGCCGGGCACGGCAAGTACAGCGCCCGCGGCCTCACCCCCGAGGCGCCGGCCCAGACGATCGACCCCGGCGTACGCGCCGGATCGCTGGACCGGCTGGCCGCGGGCACCATGGCGGTCAGCGCCACCGCGGCCGGGCACATGCACGCCCGCCTCGCCGACGAGGTGCCCGTCACGCTCGGCGACGGCACTCCGGTCCGGGCGCGGATCGTCGCGATCTACGACCGAGGGCTTGGCTTCGGCGACGTGCTGTTGCCCTACGACACGATCACCGCCCACGTCGACGATCCGCTCCCTCGCCAGGTGCTCGTCACCGGCGGGTCGGCGGACGCGATACGGCAAGCGGTACGCGGCTACCCCGGCGTCCATGCCGAGTCCGCCGGTCAGGCGCAGGAAGACCGGCAGGCCAAGCAGGCGGACAACGCCGAGGTCAACCTCGTGATCATGGGCCTGATCATCGCGTTCACGGCGATCGCGATCGTCAACACCCTGGCCGTTGCCACCGCCGGGCGGGCACGCGAACTCGCCCTGCTCCGGCTGATCGGCACCACCCGGCGGCAAGTCCTGCGCATGTTGCGGCTGGAAACCCTCGTCGTGACGCTCACCGGAACCCTCCTTGGCTCCGCCGTCGCGGTGGCGACGCTATCCGCCTACGCCACCGGGATGACCGGCTCAGCGCGGCCGTCCTTCCCGCCGCTCAGCTACCTTGCCGTGCTCACTGCCGTGGCCACGCTGGCGCTGTTCGCCACCGCTCTGCCGGGACGGCTCGCGCTGACCGCCGACCCCGCCGAGACCATCAGCGCCCCCGACGGCTGACCGCCGCCGAGCTGAAGACGCAGGTCGGCGGCGCCACCCTGGAGGCACGCGCGGCGGAATCGCGCGATTCGATCGCGCGGCCGCCCTGCTCGCCGGCGTCGCAAGGGCACAACCGCGATCCGACCCGGGGCAAGACTCATCAGCATCCCCACCGGAGATCCGCTGTCCCGGCGCACCGGCGTGGGCCGATGATGGCAGCGGTCGCGGATGCCGGTTCACCTATCTCGGGGACCGGGGCGGCGGGGAGAATAGGTGGGTGATGGACGCTCGACCGTGGCTGCGTACGTTCGAGATCGACTGTTGGACGTCAGGAGGAGCCCTGTGCGGTTCGCGATCAAGACCAGGCCCGAGCACACGACGTGGGCGGAGATGCGTGATGTTTGGGTCGCGGCCGACCAGATCGACGTGTTCGAGTCGGCCTGGAACTGGGACCACTTCTATCCGCTGACCGGCGATCTGAGCGGCCCCAATCTGGAGGGCTGGACGATGCTCGCCGCGATGGCTCAGGCCACCCGGCGGATCAGGATCGGCTGCCAGGTCACCGGGATGATCTACCGGCATCCGGCCGTACTGGCGAACATGGCGGCCACCGTCGACATCATCTCCGAGGGCAGGCTGGACATCGGCCTGGGCGCCGGCTGGAACCAGTACGAGTGCGACGCGTACGGCATCGAGTTGCCGCCGCTGCGCGAACGCTTCGACCGGTTCGACGAGGGCGTGGAAACGATCGTCGCCCTGCTCAGCCAGCCGACCACCACGTTCCACGGCAGGTACCTCCACCTCACCGACGCCCGCTGCGAGCCCAAACCCGTCCAGCGGCCGCACCCGCCCATCGTGATCGGCGGGAAGGGGCGGACGCGTACGCTCCGTACGACAGCGCGCTGGGCCCAGCACTGGAACGCGATCACCCAGAGCGTCGACGAATGGCGCGAGCTCAAGGACGTCCTGGCGGCGCACTGCGACGCCATCGGCCGCGACGTCAAGGAGATCACCTGCTCGGTCAACGTGCGGGTCGATCCCGACAAGGGCATCGGCGCGTCGGCCGAGCAGGTGTCGGCCTATCGCGAGGCGGGCGTCGATCTCGTGGTCATGAACCTTCCGCACCGCGCCAAGCCCGATCTCCTCGAGCCACTCACCGAGGCCCTCACGCCGCTCGCCTGAGCCGCGATCGGGGTCGAACGGGCGGGCCGCGCGACCCACGGCGGTTGGCGCTCACAGCGTACGCAGCGCCTCCGTGGGAGAGAGGCGGGCGGCTCGGAGGGCCGGCAGCAGACCGGCGATCGCACCGATCACGATCGCGGCGCCGATCCCGCCGACCCACGCCTGGACCGGGATGACCACCGCCCAGCCTTCGTGTTCGCGTAGATGGCGGTGGTCAGCGCCCCCGGGCCGGGCGGCGACCGGAACCAGCCCTGGTCGGCGCCGGCGCTCCGGCGGATGTTGGTGGTCATTGCCGGCAGCTGGGGATGGTGAAGCCGCATGATCGATGCCCGAGGTCGGCCTCGTAGTCCTCGTACGTACCGCCGAAACCGGAGTCGAGCCGTTCAACGTGGACGTGCGGACCGTTCGAGCAACCCGATACGTCCACGGTCCCGATACGCCCGCCCTGCCTGACCTTGGTGCCCTTCCGCACGCCACTTCCCGCCGACACATGGAGGTAGTGGGTGTAGGCGCCGTCTCGGCCTTTGACGATGATTCCGTTGGCCTTGCAGCCGAAGCCGTCGTTGTCGGGCCCGCGTCCGGTGATCACGTCGGTAACGGTCCCGGCCTCGAGAGCGGAGACCGCCGAGCCCACCTTGATGCCGCGGAATACGACGTCGATTCCCTTGTGCCCTGCACTGCAGGTCTGGGAGATGCTGCACGTCTTCCCGGGGAAGGGGGAGCCCGAGTACCGCTTCGTACCCCCGGTGCCGCCGCCCCCGCCGCCACCTCCTCCGCCGCCGTTTTGCTTGGTGCCGCCGCTCCCGGTGGTGTCCGGGCACGAGAAGGCGATCGGCGCCCGCTCCACCGGCCGGGCTCCCGCGTCGCTCGTCGCCGGCGGCCGGACGAACGTAGGGTCGCTGACGATGATCGCGCCGGGCGAGTTCGCGACGACGACACACCCGCCGAACGCCATGTTCGCCGGCAACGCGTTGCCGAACAGGTCGGCCTTTCGGGTCGCCTTCAGCGATTCGAGATCGACGATGACGTGATCCTGCGCAGCCACCTCCACTTGATACTCGTACGTCTGCGCGCCGTCATGGTGGTCGATCAGGACCCTGGCCCGTTCGGCAGCGTCGGTCACGTTCTTCAAGATCAGGAAGGTGCGCCGGTCGTCGGTAAGGCTGAAGGAGATCGCGGTCAGCGCTGGCACGGCGTACTCGTACAGGCTCACCACCCTGTCGTAGAGGCAGAAGTCGCCGGTCTCGTCGACGTTCAGCATCTCCACGACCACGTCGGTCGGATGCCCGTTGTGCGTCAGCCGCAGGGTGCCGGGGCCGTCCGCGACGTCGGCCCGCACCGCGCGGCGTTCGGCCTCGAGATCAAGGTGTGCCGCGCTGCCGGGCGCCAGCCGACTGCGCCCGATCCGGCCTTCGGCGGCGTGTCCGTTCTGGTCTTTGCCCCCGATCGTGACGTCCACATCTATCTCGCGGCCGGTCACGTTCCGCAGCAGCAGGTGGGGATGCACCATCAGCTCGGAGCCCGGCAGCAGGGCGCCGAGCCGGCCGAACACCAGTCCCACCGCGTGCAGCTCGCTCGCGTGTTCGTTGGGCACCTCGCCGCGGAATCCGTGCAACCACAAGGGCGAGGAGAATCCTCGGCTCTCGTCGATCAGCATGCCGCGGGCGAGCACCGGCCGGAGCGTGCCGGCATCGCCGGTCGCACCGTCGCCGGGTCCGCCGGTGGCGTCCACGCCCCAGGTGAGCCGCATGCCGCCGACCTCGTCGAGCTCGCCGGCGACCAGCTCATCGAGCGCAAGCAGCTGGAACCCGTACGGCGGGAGGGTCAATACATCTGTCGCGACCGGCAGCTCGTTCCCGGCGGCATCGAACACGCCGACACGGACGGCAGTGTCGACCGCGCGCGTGTTCTGTACGGCGTAGTAGACGCGGGCGGTGTCGTACGGCAGCCACCACACGCTGTCCAGCGTGTTCGACGTCGAGTGCGGGGGAAGCCGGCACGGGTGGACCAGCGCGAGTCCTTCGTCGCAATTCTCGATGACCACCCACCCGCTGAAGTCCGGGGCGCCGGCTTCGGCCGGGTAGATCGGCACGACCTCGGCGTTGCCGAGGAGGCTGCGCGGCCGGGAGCCGTCCCCCCAGCGCACCCGTTCGGGCGGCTCGGCCGAGGGTTCGTCGAAGTAGCCCAATAGGTGTTCTCTGAGCCCGATGCGCGTCGTCGCGAACGGCTCGACGGTGAACGGCGCAAGCTCTATCAGCTCACCGTCACCGAGCCGGAGCCGTACGACCAGCGCGAGCGGCGCATGGAGGTGATTCTTCACCTCGAGGTAGCTGTTGGTGCGGTCGTCCACATACCAGTACTGGGCGAATCGCCGATCGGCCGTGATCATAACGCCCTCCCCAAAGGCGACGGTCGAAGATGTAAGGAAGTTCTGTCACGACGTGGTCGAGCCATGGTCAAACGACGGCATAACAGGCCCGCCGCGTGTCGCCTGGTAGTTGGCATGCTGAACTACGTCTCGTGTGGCGTGTTTGTCCGCTGTCGGCCATAGTTACCGTGCGCAACGTCAGGTCGCCGGCTCCAAGATGAGTCGACGGGCGCTGTGGATCGTTAGAGGCCGGCCGAGAGGCAGATGTACATGGATTTCCGTATCCTCGGCCCGCTGGAGGTCATGAGGGACGGCTCGATGGTCGAGCTCGGCACCGCCAAACAGCGGGTGGTGCTCGGGGTGCTGCTGCTTCATCCGAACGAGGTCGTCTCCGCTGATCGGCTGGTGGACGAGGTGTGGGGTGAGTCCCCGCCGCCGACCGCGGTCAAGATGATCCAGGGGTATGTGTCGGGCCTGCGCAAGGCACTCGGAGCGCACACAATCGTCACCCATGCGCACGGCTATGCGGCCAGGATCGCGCCCGGCTCCCTGGATGCAGAGCGATTCCATGCGCTGGCGGATGAGGGGCGGGCCGCCCTGCCGGACGATCCGGTACGCGCCGCGGACTGCTTGCGGCGGGCGCTCGCACTCTGGCGCGGGGACGCGCTGGAGGGACTGGGCCTCATGGCACTGGCGCGCGGCGAGGCCAAGGGGCTGGAGGAGCAGCGAGTGGCCGTCATCGAGGAACTCATGGACAGGGAGTTGGTTCTCGGGCGGCACGCCGAGCTCGTACCGCGCCTGCGGAAGCTCGTCACTGCGCACCCGTACCGCGAGCGCCTGAGCGGTCACCTCATGCTCGCGCTCTACCGGTCGGGTCGGCAGGCCGAGGCACTGGCCGTCTACCGACAGACCAGGCGTCTGCTCGACGACGAATTGGGCGTGGAACCGAGCCTCGCCTTGCGGCGCCTGGAACAGCAGATGCTGCTGCAGGCGCCCGAGCTCGACTCAGCCGTCCTGGCATCCCCCAGGTCAGTCGCCTCGTCCCGCACGCCGGACAGCGCGCCGCCAAGAAATCCGCCTCAGGATCGCTCGCCTTGGGAAGGCCGGCCTCGGGAAGGCTCGCCTCGGGACAGTGCGCCGTCTGCGCCGGCGAGCCGCCCGCAGCCTGCCGCGCGCAGGCTGGTCACCGTGGTCGCGGCGGACGTCATCGAAGCGGCCGGGCACGCCGAACGGCTGGATCCGGAGGTGATGCATTACGTGCTCGACAGTCACGCGGCCGTCTGCCGTGACGTGATCGAACGGCACGGGGGAGCCGTGCGGCGATCCAGCGGCTCCGCGACGGTGGGGATCTTCGGGCTGACGAAGGCACGCGAGGACGATGCGTTCCGCGCGGTGCGTGCCGCCGTGGAGCTCCGTGACGCTCTCATCGGGCTGAACGTACGGCTGGAGCGCGATCACGGAGTTACGGTCCCACTGAAGCTCGGGCTTGACTCGGGTGAGGCGTACGTCAGCGCGGGGACCCGGGGCGATATCTCCTCCACCGGAGATGTCATCGAGGTCGCCCTGCGGCTGCTACAGACGGCCGCGGACGGCGACATCTTGCTCGGGGAACGGGTCTATGGCCTGGTACGACACACCGTCGAGGTCGATGTCGTCCCGCCGGCCTCGGAGATGCCCGCAACCGTTCCCGAGGTGCCCGCGCGCACCGCGAAGACGCGGGTGTGGCGGCTGCGCGAGCTGCGTGCCGAGCCGGAGCCGGTTACTGGCTTCGCGTCACCGCTGGTAGGGCGCAAGCAGGAGCTGAATGAGCTGCGCGGGGCGCTCGAGCAGGCGATCAGCGAGTCGGCCTGCCGCATGGTCACCCTGTACGGCCCGCCCGGCATCGGGAAGTCTCGGCTGGCCCGGGAATTCCTCGTGGAGTCCGGTGATCGAGCCACTACGGTGGTCGGTCGCTGTCTCCCCTCAGCCGAAGGCGCCGGTCACCGGGCCCTGTTGGAGATCGTCCAGCAGCTGACCGAGGGCGACCCGGCCGGGCGCATCGAGGAGCTGGTGGCGGACGAGGAGCAGGCCAAGCTGATCAGCAGCCGGATTCTGAACGCGATCGGCGTATCGGGAGAGCCCGCTCCCGCCGAGGAGACGTTTTGGGCAGTCCGTAGCTTGCTGGAGCACATCGCGAGGAATCGCGCCTTGCTGATCCTCGTCGATGACGTCCACTGGGCCGAGCCGGCGTTGCTCGATTTGCTCGACTATCTGGTTGCCTTCTCCAGCGGCGGCGCCATCCTGATCCTCTGCCCGGCCCGGCCGGAGCTCATGGAGACCCGGCCCGGTTGGGCGCTGCCCCAGCACGGCAGGTCCGTGCTCCCCCTCGCTCCCCTGGCGGACAACGAAGCGCACGAGCTCGTCGAAGCCCTGAGCGAGGGCAGCCTCGCTTCGCGCGCGGTGGATCGGCTGGTGGCCACGGCCGAGGGCAATCCGTTCTTTCTCGAGCAGCTCGTCGCGCTGCGCACCGAGGGCGATCAGGCTCTGCTGACTCTGGGCATCCACACCGTGCTGGGGGCACGAATCGACTCCCTCGAGCACGCCGAACGCTCGGTGTTGCACTACGGCGCGGTCGAAGGACACGCCTTTCACCGCGGAGCGGTCGCCGCGCAGCTCACCGACGACGAACGTCCCGGGCTGGACAGTTGCCTGCTGTCGCTGGTCCGCAAGCAGCTGATCCGCTCGGATCGTCCCCAGTTCGAGGGCGAGGACGCCTTTCGTTTCACCCATGCGCTCATCGCGGAGGTCGCGTACGCGGGGATTCCCAAGCTGCGGCGCGTGGATCTGCACGAGCACGTCGCCGGCTGGCTGAAGTCGATGCCCGCCGCCCGGGACGAGACGGTCGGACACCACCTCGAACAGGCCTGGCGAGCTCGCACCGAGCTGGGACAGACCGGCAAAGGCGTACAGAGGCTGGCCGCCGAGGCGGCAGACCGGTACATCGCCGCGGGGCGCGCTGCGCTGCTCCGGAACGACCTTGCCGCCGCAGCCCAATGGTGGGAGCGCGTGGTGACGCTCCTGCCCCGCCCCGATCCCGCGCGCACCGCGCTGTTGCCGAAGCTGGGTGCGGCGCTGTGCGAAACAGGGAGATTCGCCGAGGCGAGCCAGGTACTGACCGAAGCGATCGATCGAGCGCGGACCGAGGGATCCGCCGGTGTGGAGGCCCGCGCCATAGTCGAGCTGCAGCGCCTGCGACTGCAGACGGACTCGAGCTGGGTCATGGCAGAGGGTGTGGGGGCGGCCGATCGCGCCCTGCGAGTCCTCGCTGCCTGCGGCGACGACCTCGGCCAATGCCGGGCCTGGTGCCTGAAGGCGTCCATCAGCTGGGCCAAAGGCCAGGTGGTCGCCGCCGACCACGCCTGGCAGCAAGCAGCCGGGCATGCCCGCCGCGCGCAGGACGACCGTGAGCTGTTCGAAATTCTCGGCTGGCGGGCGTCCGCGGCGGCCTTCGGTCCCATGGCCGTGGACGAGGCGATCGCTCTATGCACCCGCAGCCGCGAACAGGTGGCCGGCAACCCGGCCGCGGTCGCGGTCATCCTTCTTCCGCTCGGGCTGCTCCACGCCATGCGGGGAGACATCGACGAGGCCCGCCGGGCCATCGGCGAAGCCGACGCCATCCTCGACCGGCTGGGCTGGCTGCAGTCGATCGCGTCCCAGCACGCGGCGCTGGTGGAAATCCTGGCCGGGCAACCTGCGGCGGCCGAGAAGCTGCTGCGCACCGGGTACGAGCGGCTCGCAGAGCTCGGCGAGAAAGGCCTGCTGGCCACCAGTGCGGCGATGCTCGCCCAAGCGCTGGTCGCGCAGGGACGCTTCGAGGAGGCGACGGACGCCTGCCAGGTGAGCAGGGATAACGCCGGCGACGAGGACATCGCGACCCAGGTGATCTGGCGCGGGGCGCAGGCCAAGATCCTCGTCCGCCGGCACCAGGTGGACGAGGCGCGCGAACTCGCCCGGCACTCCGTACGGCTGGCGGAGTCAACAGACCTGCTGCCGGACCGGGCCGAGGCCCTGGCGGATCTCGCCGATGTGCTCAGCCACACCGGCGACGAGGCGGCCGCGATCCGTGCCGCCCGGCAGAGCCTGGCGCTGCACGAAGAGAAGGGCAACACCGTTTCGGCCCAGCGCGTGCGGTCGTGGCTGACTGCGCAAAATTACCATGAACAACCCTGACGAATGCGAACTCAAATCAGAGGGAAGGTCGACAAGGCGAGGAGTTACCATGCCACATGCGCTGGTCCATAAGGTCGTCCTGGACGGGCAATTCGTCCAGCTCAGTGGATCAAATGAGTTCGCACCCGATGAACTGGCCACGGACGTGGACATTTACTTCGTGATCATGCAAGGCGACGTCGCCGTTCGCGGTAGATGGACCATACCGGCAGGTGAAAAGAGCTGGACGGTATCCGCCCTGATGGACGTACCGTACCTGCAGCCCGGAGCCGTGGTCACGACGGGGCTGGCCGTTTTCGAAACGAGCGAGCCGATGGGCTTCGAGACGTATACCTGGACCCAGAGTCTCCTGGCCACCAGAGCCAACCGGTCCGCCGAAAACGCCGCCTGATTCAATGCAAGAGACCTCCTCCGTAATCTCGAGGAGCCGGCCCGATAACGGCCCCGCCACCCCAGATTTCATACGTTCGCACCAGCCGATCATCAGCGGCGCAATGGGCAATGCCAGTTCTTTAAACGGCCGCTCCCGCCGACGGGTCCCACCCGGCGTCTCGACCATCGGTACCAACCGAGCCGTTCGTGCCCGACCCTGGGCGCCTACACGGCCGTTGAACGCGACAGCGGCGGCAACGCCCAGCCGGGCGACGCCGCCGCTGCCACTACCGGTGTCATCTTGCGCGACGGCTGGAAGATGGCTAAGGCTCATCGCCGGCGGAAGATCGGTCCAGACCGAATTAGAGGGCCACTCGCGGGCAGGCCGACTGGTACAGGCAGTAGCAGGCGAGCCGGTCGGCGCTGAGGAAGGCGAGCAGCCACTCGATGTCCTCGTCGGTGTCGGTGGATTCGATTTCGTCGATCGCCTCGGTGGTCAGCTGTGGCTGTGTGGCGAGGAGCGGTTTGGTCAGATAAGGCGGCATGGCGGTTTCTCCTCGACGTTAAGGGGCATGTGGCGGAGCGGCGAGCCCGTGGTGGTGGGCATACGAGGCGGCCTCGGCCCGGTTGGCGCTGCCCGTCTTCATGAGGATGCTGCGGACGTGGTTGGCGGCGGTGTGTTCGCTGATGGACAGTTCGCGGCCGATCGCCCGGTTGGTTCGCCCCTGCCCGATCAGCCGGAGGACGGCGAGTTCGCGGGCGGTGAGCCCGTTCGGCAGCGTGGTGACCGTGCCGGGTGTTGGGGTCAGCTTGTCGATGTGAGCGAGCAGCGCGGTCAGCGCGTGGTCGTTCGCGATGCGGCGCGCGGCCGCGAGCAAGGTGGCGGCGCGTTCGGCGTCGCCGCGACCGCGCCGGGCGAGCAGCATGCGGGCGTGCGCGTATCGGGTGTGGGCGGACCAGGTGGGGCTGCCCATCGCGCTGTTGCGCCGCAGCGCCTCGGTGAAGTGCTGCTCGGCCTCGTTCCAACGCCCGCAGGTCGCACACAGCATGCCGAGGTAGCGGTCGACGACGCCGTAGCAAGCGACCAGCCCGGCGAGCAGCACGTTGCGCCCGGCATGGGGTCGCATGGCCTCGTAGACGATCGCTGCGTGCTCGGCGTCACCCAGCAGCCAGCACGCGTCCGCTAGGTAGCTGAGCGCACCCAGGCGAAGGACGTCGTGCGGGATCTGGGCCAACCCGGTGTCGCATAGCCGGGCCACCTCGGCCCTGGCCTGCTCGGTCATGCCCAGTTCCGCGTAGAGCACGGCGAGCGCGGGGCGCCAGGCGATCTCGGCACTCGGTCGCGCGGCAAGGGTGCGTGCGACCGGCAGCAGGGCGGGTAGCCGCCCCTGCTCGCGGCGTATCCCGAACATCTGGATGCCGTAGACGCCGACCGCGTCGCGGCCCATCTGCCGGCTCCACTCGAGGGCACGCCGTGCCTGAAGCTGCGCGTCGGTGAGTCGCCCGTCGAAGAGCGCCAGCGCGGATCCCGCCTGCTCGACGTAGTGCAGGAACAGGCGTTGCCCGAGGCGTTCCGCCGTCACTTGCAGGGTTTCGAGGTCGTGTCGCGCCTCCTCGACCCGGCCGAGCTCACACAGCAACGGGAGCCGCCACGACAGCGCGACGCTGCGCGGCTCCTCCTCCCCGAGCCGCTCCGCAAGATCGTGCGACTCGCCGAGCATCGCGAGCACGGTGTCCGGGGAGTCGTGGCCGCGGGCCCAGATCGCCTGTCCCAAGGCGTACGCCAGCCCCCGCTCGTCGCCTAGCCGGCGCGCCATGTCGACGGCGCCGATCCGCGCCGCGACGGCGGCGGGCTGGTCGCCCTGGTGCGCGCGGGCGCGGGCCAGACCAGCGAGCAGGCGCACCCGGGCAGGGGAGTCCTGCGCACCCACGGCGTCGTCGGCCTCTTCAAGCAGGTCCACGGCGCCGCTGTCGGCGCTGATCCCCGGCCGCCAGGAGGTCTCCTCGAACCCGATTGCAGCGTCCGCTAGCAGCGCAGCGTCGTGCCGGTCACGGGCCACCAGCGCCGCGGTCCGGTAGGCGTCGAGCGCATCGGTCCAGGACCCGCTACTGCGCAGCACCGAGCCGAGCCGCAGCTGCACCCGGCCCTGGTCTCCGGGCGCGACGCCCAGATCCACGGCGGTACGCAGCCACTGCGCTGCCTGGTCGAACGCCAGCCTGGCCTCCGCCACCTCGGCCGCACGCAGGCACTGCTGCGCGGCCCGCGATCGGTCTCCCAGCGGGGCCGCGGCGGTCAGGTGCCGGGCGAGCTCGGCAACCATTCCCGGGTCGTCGCCGTGCAGCGCTTGCAGGGCTTGCGCCACCTGGTGGTGGAGTCGGGCCCGCACCAGCCCCAGCAGGTTGTCGTAGACGGCGCGGCGGACCAGTTCGTGCGCGAACCGGTACCCCAGCCGGGCTCCCGGGCTCTCGAGCAGCATGCCTCCGGCGACCGCCTCCCCGATCGCGTCGTGCAGGCTGGTCTCGTCGGAGGGCCACGCGCGCTGCAGCAGGGTAAGCTCCTGCGCCTCGCCGAGCACCGCGCTGATGGACAGGAGCGTACGGGCCGCGGGCGTCAACCGCGCCAAGCGTTGACCAACAACCTCCCGAACGCCGTCTGGGCTGTCGAGGTCAGGCGGCAGCGTCAACTGCCACCTACCGCTCGCTGAGGCGAGCCGCCCCGTCTCCACCAGGTGCCGCCACAGCTCACCGAGCAGGAACGCGTTCCCGCCTGTCTGCTCGCCCAGCACGCCGGCCAGGGCGACCACATCGTCGGCGCGTCCATCGGTGAGCTCTGTAACGAGTTCGATCAGTTCGGCCTGTTGCAGGCCGATCAGCCGAAGCCGGGTCACCCCGTCGGCGCGGCGCAGGTCGGCCAGCGTATCCAGGACCGCGGGGGCGAGGTCCGGGCCGGTGTCGCGGTAGCCGCCGATAAGCAGCAGCCGCGCGTCCGCGGTGGCGCGGACCAGGTGCCGCACCAGCAGCATCGTGGACCGGTCGGCCCAGTGCAGGTCATCGAGGATCAGCACCAGCGGACGGCGGCGGGACACGTTGACCAGCAGGCCCGCAACCGCTGTATGGAGTCGGTGCCGCGCGGTCTCCGGGTCCGCGCTCGGCGCCGCCGGGATCGCGAGACCGCGGGCGGAAAGGTCGGGGAACAACCGAACCAGCTCTCCACCCATCGGCTCGAGGTCGGCGGCAAGGGTGGCCGCATCGGTGTGCCGGAACAGGTGGTCGAGGGACTCGACCACCGGCTGGTAGGGCACTGCCAGCTCGGGGTCGCAGACGCCGTATAGGACCGCCGCGCCTCCGGCGGCGGCCTCGTGGGCGAACTCCCGAACCAGCCGGGTTTTGCCCACCCCGGCCTCGCCGGCGATTAGTGCCACACGCCGCCCATCGGCCGCGGTCTTCGCCCACAACGATCGCAGCGTCCCGAGTTCGGCGGAGCGGCCCGCGAACGGCCACGCGGGCGTCAACCGCAGCGGGCCAGGAAACGGAATCACCTGAAGTCTCCCGGTCGGCAGTAGTCAGTTCTGACCATCGGCCCGGGACCGTCGGTCTTCAACCCCGCGGCACTCGGGTCAGGTCTGGTCATGTGGATGCCCGCTCGCGGTTCCTACCGTACTTGGCAGGTCAATGAGGTCCAACTGACCTCCGCCTATCAAGTGACGAAGCGAATGGTGACTGTGGTCGACGAGAGGAGCGCAGGGTGCGGCGCCGGTATGCGGCACTTGCGGGAACGGCGTTTCTGATCGCCGCGTGCGGCGGCGAAGGCGTGACACCTCGTGGACCTCGTCTGGGTGAAGTCGACGTGCAGGCGATGGCGGCTAGGAAGGAACCTTCGTCGTCCGCGGCGGTTGTGTCGGGGGTTCGGACACGAATGAGTCTCGCCGGCTAGGGGCCCCTCCGTCTTGAGCCCCTCATCCCTGGCGTCCACCACAGCAAGGAGACCGTGATGATCAGCTCCCAGATCCCGGCCAGCGACCCCGTGCTCGTCGCCCCGGAGACCTGGCTAATCCCCAACCTGGCCGCCGCTGGACCCGGCCAATACCTTCCAGTCAACTCCCTGCTAGTCCGGGGCAGCGAGCCGATCATCGTCGATACCGGCGCCCCCATCCATCGCCGGCGGTGGCTGGACCAGGTCTTTTCGTTGGTCGACCCGGAGGACGTGCGCTGGATCTTTCTGTCACACGACGACGGCGACCACACCGGAGGACTCGCCGACGCCTTGGCGATGTGCCCGTCGGCGACAATGGTGACCAACTTCTTCGCCACGGAGCGGCTGTCTCTGGAGCGGTCACTGCCGATCAAGCGGCTGCGCTGGCTCGAGCCCGGCGACAGCTTCCTCGCCGGAGACCGTCGGATGCGTCTGGTGCTACCACCGATCTTCGACGGCCCTACCACCCGTGGCCTGTTCGATGAGACCACCGGCGTTTTGTGGGGCGTCGACTCGTTCGCGGCCATGACCACCGGCGCCGTGCACCACCGCGACGACATACCCGAAGACCTCTTCACCGAATCGTTCGCGCTGCTCAACAGCCTCATCTCACCGTGGCACCAGTGGCTGGACCCGGCACGCTACCGACGGCACGTCGACTCCATCGCCGCCCTGCACCCCGACACGATCGCCACCGCACACGGGCCGCTGCTGACCAGCGACGCGATCGGCGACTCCTTCGACCGGGTCCGAGCCATGGCCGCAGCCCCCCGCGTGCAACCGCCGGGCCAGTCCGCGCTCGACGAGCTCATCGCCGCCACGGTGCTCGACCGAGCGGCTCCCTGACGGCAAGCAACCCGCGCGCCGAGGGCATCGGCGCAGAAAGGAGAATCCGGTGCGCATCATCGTGGTTGGAGGCGCCGGAACCATCGGCACGGCCGTGGTCAAGCTGCTCTCGGCTCGACATGACGTGGTCGTGGCCGGAAGGCAGTCCGGCGACGTCCAGGTGGACATCAGCTCGCGCGAATCCGTGCGGTCCATGTACCGCCGCATCGGGAGCTTCGACGCGCTCGCATGCGCGGCCGGCGAGGCGCACTTCGGCCCGTTCGAGACCATGACGGAGGAAGAGCTCGCGCTTGGCGTTCACAGCAAGCTCCTCGGGCAAATGCGCCTCGTCCTCCTCGGCAGATCGCTGATCTCCGAGGGAGGCTCATTCACGCTCATGTCCGGTTACGTCCTCGACGATCCGATCCCGGAGGCGACCAGCTTCGCCGTCGCAAACGGCGGCGTCGAAGGCTTCGTGCGCGCTGCCGCCCTCAACCTCGAGCGCCGCGTACGAATCAACGCCGTGAGCCCGGGGCTAGCGCAGGACAGCTACGAGCAGTTCGGGCCCTTCAATCCCGGCCGCACCCCCGTTCCGATGCTGGATATCGCGTCCGCCTTCCAGCGAAGCATCGAGGGATGGCGCACCGGAGAGATCATCAGGGCATGGTGAGGCGTAGCTAGTCTTCTTCTGTGCCCGCAAGCGTCCACAAGGCGACCCTGGTACTCGATCTCTTCTCGGTCGAACGGCCCGATTGGGGGCCGACAGAGGTGGCAGATGAGCTGGGGATCGCCAAGTCCACCGCTCACGCCCTGCTGAGAGAGCTGACCAGCGTCGGGCTGACGGAGCGGCTGCCGTGCGGGCGCTACCGGCTCGGCTGGCGGACGCTGGAGCTCGCCCAGACGAAATTGGCCACGAGTGGGTACGGCGACGCGATCACGCCGACGGCGCGCCGCCTGGCGAGCCACTTCGGCGAGACGGTCCACATCACGGCTTGGGAGCGCGGCCGCGTTCTGTACGTCGCCAGTCAACGCCCGCCCGAGGGTGTGGCGGCACCTGCGGAACCCGTTTCCGCACAGCTGACACCGCCGGGGACGGTGCTGCTCGCCGAGCGAGCCTCTGGGGACGACAGCGGCCTCGAACCCGGCGAGCTCGAGCGCACGCGCCGACGCGGTTACGCGGTTGGGGCTCAGCGCGCCCTCGAAGGCGTTGAGTGCGCCGCGGCTCCGGTACGCACCGGCGACGGGCCGGCGACGGCTGCCCTCGCGCTGTGCGCCCCGCATGAGCGGTTCCAGGCACGGCGCGAGGAGTACACGCGCGCGATCGCCGGCGCCGGCAAGCGGATCACTCGCTCCGTTCGGCGGTAGCGAACAAGCATTGAGCTGGCCGCCGGGCGGCGGCAAGCTCAGTCTCGCTACATGGAATAGATGCCGCGCGACCGCTGTCTATGAGGCAGAAGGGATCGCGAGCGGGACCAGAGGAAAGGAGCGATGCCAAGTGAGCACGGCACCGGTAGCGGCAGGTGAAAGACAGCAGGCGCCCCCCACACCGGAGGGGATCCTGCAGCTGGGCTCGGCGTTCTGGGGTTCGAAGACGTTGTTGAGCGCGATCGAGCTCGGGTTGTTCTCAGAGCTCGCGGCGTCGGGACCGCTCGACGCAGACGTCCTGCGCGAGCGCCTAGGACTGCACGAGCGCAGCGCCCGCGACTTCTTCGACGCGCTCGTCGCGCTCGGGATGCTCAAGCGCGAGAAGGGCGAGTACGCGAACACCCCCGCCACCGATCTGTTCCTCGATCGCCTCAAGCCCACCTACGTCGGGGGGATGCTCGAGATGATGAACGCGCGCCTGTTCGGGTTCTGGAACGGGCTCACCGAGGGACTGCGCACCGGCATGCCGCAGAACGAGGCCACGGCGGGGGGCGACTTCTTCGAGGCGCTCTATTCCGAGCCGGCCAGGCTGCGCGGCTTCCTCAAGGCGATGACCGGCCTCAGCGCGGGCCCGGCGATGGCGATCGCCGCCTCCTTCCCGTGGGAGCGCTACCAAACGGTGATCGACATCGGATGCGCGGAGGGTTGCGTCCCGGTACAGGTCGCGCTCGCCCACGAGCACGTCAGCGGGGGAGGCTTCGACCTGCCCGAGGTAGCCCCCTTCTTCGATGAGTACGTCGCGACCGCCGGGCTAGGCGAGCGGCTGCGCTTCCATCCGGGCGACTTCTTCGCCGACGAGCTGCCGCGCGCCGACGTGCTGATCATGGGTCACATCCTTCACGACTGGGGCCTGGACGAGAAGCGGCAGCTGCTCGAGAAGGCGCACAGAGCCCTGCCCGAGGGCGGCGCCTTGATCGTCTATGAGTCGATCATCGACGACGACCGGCGCGAGAACGCGTTCGGGTTGCTGATGAGCCTCAACATGCTGATCGAGACGTCAGCAGGCTTCGACTACACGGGCGCCGAGTGCCAGCGGTGGATGAGGGAGGCGGGCTTCGGCCAGAGCTACGTGCAGCACCTGGTAGGCCCGGACTCGATGGTTGTCGGCATCAAGTAGCAAAAAGAAACGGCCCTCCGAGGAGGGCCGTTTCTTGGGTACTACAGGGAGGAGAGATATGTGTGCTGCTTTTTTGTCTGTGGGAGGTAGCCGGTATCAGGCCCCGAGCGGACGACTGAACCGCGTTGAGGCGGTCAGCGCCAGATGCGCGGAGCCGAATCCGACCAAAAAGACTGTTGCGATGTAGTCCCCGCCGAACCCCGCCACGATGCCGGCCGCAATCGTCGCGAGCGCGAGCGTGTAATCGAGTCCCGCGTGGGCGCTCAGCGGCAGGTTGCCGCGGGAGCTGTCGCCGTACACGGAGGTGGCGAGCCCGATCAGGAGGACGCCGAGCCCGATGCTCAGCGCGCCCGCCAGGTAGTCGAAGCCGAGCGCGAACGGCGCCACGATGAGCAGCGGCGCGGCCGCGACCTCGAGGGCGGCGTGGAGGTTGATCGGTATTGCTCGGAACAGAGTCATCGCGAAACCCAGGGTACGAACGTATGTGCGATTCGTCTGTGAGCGCGATCACAGTCGAAGCTGCGAACGCGCTGCCGCTCCACCCGATGCGGCGCTTGTACGGTTCGCCGCGTGACCCGTCGTCGCGCCGACACCCTGCTGGCCGAGCGCGGCCTGGCGCCGTCGCGGACCGCGGCCGCCGCGACCGTGCGGGCGGGGCGCGTGCGGCTTGCCAAGAACGGATCGACCGTGGACAAGCCGAGTGAGCTGGTGCCCGAGGACGCCGAGCTGATCGTCGAAGAGGGCGAGGAGTTCGTTTCGCGGGGCGGGATCAAGCTCAAGAACGCGCTCGAGGAGCTCCCGGTCGAGGTCGAGGACCGCCTGGCGCTCGACGTGGGAGCGTCCACCGGCGGCTTCACCGACTGCCTGCTGCAACGCGGTGCGCGAATGGTGCTCGCGGTCGACGTCGGCTACGGACAGCTGGACTGGCAGCTGCGGCAGGACTCGCGCGTCCTGGTCATGGAACGGCTCAACGCCCGCTATCTGGGAGATTCATCGTTGCCCTTTCGCCCTGAGCTGATCACTGTGGACGTCTCCTTCATCTCGCTTGCGATGCTGATCCCGCCGATCGTCTCCACAGCGGCCGACGAGTTTGACCTGCTGGGGCTGGTCAAGCCTCAATTCGAGCTCGGCAAGGAGAAGGTCGGCAAGGGCGGCGTCGTCCGCGATGCCGCCGACCGCCGCCAGGCGATCAGCAAGGTGGCGAAGGCCGCCGAGAAGGAGGGGCTGGTAGTGCGGGGGCTGGCGTCGTCGGGGCTGCCCGGCCCGAAGGGAAACCGGGAGACCTTCGTCTGGACGTCGCGGAGCGGCGACGGGATCGAGCTCAAGGCGGCGCTCGAGGAGGTCGAGCCATGAGCGTGAAGCGCGCGATGCTGATCACGCCCGCGCATCCCGAGGGCGCCACGGAAGCCGTCGCCACGGCCTCCGAGGTGGCGAGGGCGGCCGGCGTGCAGCTCGTCTCGACTCCGGACGAGCACCAGAAGCACCTGGACGCCGCGGCCCACATCGAGCGAGTCGCGGACGGCGAGCGGCCGGACCTCTGCCTCGTGCTCGGCGGGGACGGCAGCATCCTCTACGCGCTCCGCCACTTCAGCAAGACCGGCGTCCCGGTCTTCGGCATCAACTTCGGCACGATCGGCTTTCTCGCCGCCGTCGAGCGCGACCAGCTCGCGGACGGGCTCGAACGAGCGTTCAGCGGCGATTTCGAGGTGATGGACATGCCGGCGATCACCGTCGATCTGCCGCTCGACCATCCGGTGGCGCTCAACGACGTCAGCTTCCTGCGCCAGCCTCACGGCCGCGTCGCGGAGCTCTCCTACACGATCGGCGAGGAGGAGGTTGGCCGCGTCCGCTGCGACGGGCTGGTCGCCGCCACTCCCGCGGGCTCCACCGGCTACAACCTCGCGAACGCCGGGCCGATTCTGGCCTGGGGCGTGAAGGGCTATGTGGTCAGCTTCATCGCGCCGCACACGCTCGCCGCGCGAGCCCTCGTCGTCGCGCCGGACGATGCCTTGACGGTGATGAATGCCGCCGGGCGCGAGCCGGTCGAGATCTCCCTGGACGGCGCGCCGGCCGGGGAGCTCGCGCCAGGGGAGCAGCTCGAGATGCACTTCGAGGAATCGGTCAGCAAGCTGGCCCAGGTGCCGGGCGCGAACTTCTACCACCGGATCCGCGAGAAGTTCGGAAAGCTCGCCTAGCTAGTCTGCGTGCCATGCACCGGAAGTGGTGGAGCCTGCTGGCGGTCTGCCTGGCGACGTTCATGTTGCTGCTCGACATCACTGTCGTCAATGTCGCCCTGCCCGACATCCAGAAGGAGCTCCACACCGACCTGACCGGGCTGCAGTGGGTGGTCGACGCCTACACGCTGCTCCTCGCTGCCCTCACCCTGACCATGGGCACGCTCGCCGACCGCTACGGGCGGAGGCGGCTGTTCGTGATCGGCGTCGGGCTCTTCACCTTCGCCTCGCTGCTCTGCGGGCTCGCGACCAGCGCCACCTTCCTGCACATCGCACGAGGCCTGCAGGGCGTGGGCGGCGCGGCGATGTTCGCCACGTCGCTCGCACTCATCGCCCAGGAGTTCCAGGGACCCGAGCGAGGCACCGCGATCGCGGCCTGGGGCGCGACGATCGGCGGCGCGGTCGCGGTCGGGCCGCTGGTCGGCGGGGCGCTCACCGACGGGCTCGGTTGGGAGTGGATCTTCTTCGTCAACGTCCCGATCGGGATCGGCACCGTGATCCTCGCCCAGACCCAGGCGGGCGAGTCGCGCGATCCCGACGCCAAGCGCCTCGACTGGGTCGGCCTGACCACCTTCTCGGTCGGGCTCTTCGCGTTGATCTTCGGCCTGCTGCGTGGCAACGCCGAGGGCTGGGGCAGTGCTCTGATCGTCGGCTCGCTGGTGGCCGCGGCGGTCCTGCTCGTGGCCTTCGTGCTCGCGGAATGGCACCAGGAGCACGCGATGTTCGACCTCAACCTGTTCCGCAAGCCCGCCTTCTCGGGTGTCTCCTACGGCACCTTCGCGATCGGCGCCGGGATGTTCGCGATGTTCCTCTACATCACGATCTACATGCAGAGCGTGATCGGGATGACGCCGCTCGAGGCCGGCGTCCGCTTCCTGCCCCTGACCCTGTTCGCGTTCTTCGTGCCGCTTGCCACCCGGACGCTGGTCGCGAAAGTCCCGGCGCGGGTGCCGCTGACCATCGGGCTGGCGCTGGTGGGGGTCGGACTGCTGCTGATGCGCGGCGCCAAGCCGGACTCGGAGTGGACCACGCTGCTGGCGGGTTTCATCGTCTCCGGCTTCGGCATCGGTCTCTCCAACCCGTCGATCGCCTCGACGGCTCTTGGAGTCGTGCCGGCGGCGCGGTCGGGCATGGCCTCCGGGATCAACAACACCATGCGGATCGCCGGCGTATCCACCGGGATCGCCGCCCTGGGTGCGGTCTTCCAGAGCAAGATCACCGATTCGCTCCACACGCTCCTCCCCGGGGCACCGAGCGGGTTTGCCGACGCGGTCGCGGCCAGCGGCACCGACGCGGCGAACCAGGCCCCTCCGGCGCTCCACGACCGCGCCTTCGACGCCGCCGGAGTCGCGTTCACCGACGCCTTCAACGACATTCTGTTGATCGGTGCGCTGATCCTGTTCACCGGCGCGCTCGCCGTTCTCCTCCTCGTCCGCCAGAGCGACTTCGTCCCGCACGGGCCCCCGCAGCCGACGTCCGAGCCGGCCGAGGAGCCCGCGGCGGCCTAGCCGCCGACGCGCTCGCAGAATTCGCGCAGCGCCTCGGCGAAGTCCTCGCTGGCCGGAGACGCTTTGGGGACGCTCACCGTCATCGCGTCCGGAAACGCCGCGACCAGGTCCTCGTAGCCCTCGGCGGTGAAGACGAGGCAGCCCTCGTGCTTCGCGAGCAGAAGCGGTTTGTCCACCTGCCGCAACAGCTCGCTGACAGGCTCGGGTCGCTCGATGTGCATGTCCCAGACATGGGAGGTGAGCTCGGTCGCCGGAAACCGGCGGACCATCTCGGCCGCCATCTCGTCGTCGAATCCGCCCTGCGTGAACTGGGTGATGCCGAACCGGATGAACGAGTCGTAGTCGGTCCGCATCAGCTGCGTCATCGC
>DATBKU010000042.1:0-18455 GCA_036555725.1 Streptosporangiaceae bacterium
GGGTCTGGCGGGTCGCCGTAGGTGACGGCGTAGATCTGGCGGGCGTTTCCGGCGAGTTCCGTGGCGTGGATCCCTGGCGCGCGGTGCGCCTCGAGCGCGAGGCCGGGGAGGGTGGCGACGCCCATCCCGGCGGCCACCAGGATTGGATGACGACCATGTCGTCAAGCAGGTCGGCGACCTGCAGTGGGTCGTGCTGGAGCGCGATCGTTCCAGCAGCTGAACGGCATACCTGAGCCGCCCCGGGTGCCGGCGTGCCCGGGGCGGTTCGGCGGCTTTAGAAGAGGGTCAGGGGGTCGGCGGGGGACGGGTCGGGGAGCGGGGCGAGCTCGGGGAGCCGGGTTCGCACGGCCTCATGGAAGCGGCGCGCGAGCGGCAGCGCGTCGGCGTTGTCGGGGGTGTGGACGAAGACGGTGGGGGAGCGGCCTTCGCGCAGCCATTGGGTGACCGTGTCGACCCACGGCCACCAGCCCTCGACCGTAAGCTCGGTGGCGTCCCGGCCGATGTAGCGGACGATCGGCCGGTCGGTGAGCGCCCGCGACCGGCGCGGGACGCGCGGCTTGTTCGTCCACGCCTCGCGTTCGGCATCGCTGGTCGGCCGGCTCTGGAACAGCGTGGTGGTGTCGAACGGTATCCACTCGGCACCGACACCGGTCAACACCCGTTCGAGGAGCCCTCCGGACCGTACATCGTCGAAGAACGCGCGATGGCGGACCTCGACCGCGTACCGGTGCGACCGGGGCAGCCGCCGCAGAAAGCCGGCCAGCACGTCGACGTCGGCCGGCCCGAACGATTTCGGCAGCTGCACCCAGAGGGTCTCGCCGCGCGGCCCGAGCGGCTCGATCGCGGCCAAAAACGATCGAAGCTCCTCGTCGATGCCGGCGAGGCGGCCTTCGTGCGTGATCGACCTGGGCAGCTTGGCCAGGAACCGGAAGCCGGTGTCGGTCTGCCGCGACCACGACTCAACCGTGCTCCGAGCCGGCTTCGCGTAGAACGTCGTGTTGCCCTCTACGGCGTTGCACCAGGTGGCATACGCCCGCAGCCGTTCGCCGGCCGGAAGCGGATGCGGCAGAAAGCGCCCCTGCCATGCCGCGTGGGTCCACATGGCACATCCGACATGCAGCCGCATAACCCTCGACGCTATCCCCTTCGCCGAGCGGCACAGACCTGGATGGGTGGGCGCAACAGGGTTCGAACCTGTGACCGCTCGGTTGTAAGCCGAGAGCTCTACCACTGAGCTATGCGCCCCGTCGGTGGGCTCGACCGGCGCCGCGGAGAGGGGCTGCGGCCGAGCCGAACGGTTGACCGGGCAAGCGTACCCGGTGTGCGGGGCGCGATGCGAAGCACAGGAGGGCTACTGGTCGCCGGGGCGGTCTTGTTCGGCGAGGAAGCGTTCGAACTGGGCGGCGAGCTCGTCGGCCGTCGGCATATCGCGTTCCTCGGCGAGCAAGGTGTCACGCTCCACCGATCCGGCGAACGCGTCGTACTGCTGTTCCAGCGCCTCGACGACCTTCATGACCTCTTCGGAGTCGGCGACCTGCTCGGCGATGTCGGCGTCGGCACGGGCGGCGGCCTCGCGTAGCTCGTCGGCCGGGATGACCAGGCCGGTGGCGGAGACCACGGCGTCGAGGGCGGTGACCGCGGCGGCGGGGTAGGCGGTCTGCGACAGGTAGTGCGGGACGTGCACGGCGAAGCCGATGGCGTCATGCCCGGCGTCGCCCAGGCGCATCTCGAGCAGCCCGGCGATGCTGCCGGGGACCTCGACCCGGCCGAACCACTTCGGGCGGTCGGCGATCAGCTCGGGACGAGTGCCATGTGAGGTCACGCCGAGCGGGCGGGTGTGCGGGACGCCCATCGGGATGCCGTGGCCGTAGACGGTGAGCGAGACGTCGAGTTGTTCGATGAGCAGGCGGACGGCCGTAGTGAACCGTTCCCACAGCCGGTCGGGCTCGGGGCCGGTGAGGAAGAGGAACGGCACGTCGGCGGCGTCGCGCACGAGGCGGACCACGATCTCGGGCGACTCGTAGGCCTCCCAATGGTCCTTGTCGTAGGTCATCACCGGCCGGCGGGCCCGGTAGTCGATGAGCTCGTCAACGTCGAACCGGGCGATCACGCGGTGCTCGAGCGTGTCGAGGATGTGGTCGCGCAGTAGCTGACCGGCCGACCCGGCGTCGATGAAGCCACCCAGGCTGTGCAGCAGCACCGGCCGCGTCAACCGCGGCGGCTCGCCTTCCAGCTCGTAAAGATCCTCTGGCGTCGGCACCGACGTTCCGCCTCCTAGCGTCCGTACGAAACATCCTCTACCTAGCAACATAGGACATGGGGCGAACCATCCCGTACCGCGACTCAGGGCCGGGCGAACCGGGGGAGCAGATCGCCGAGCGACAGCGAGCCGGCGGCGAGGGCGGCGTACATCTCGTCGATCTCGGTGTATCCGAGGCCGCGCGCGATCGACAGCGAACTGCCGCTGCCCTCGGCGACCAGCAGGTCGATGTCGCGGTCGGCCAGGGCCCGGACGAGCCGGTGCCGTCCGGTGACCGCGGCCTCGTCGGCGGCGCGGCGGGCCAGCCAGTGCTGGATGTGCGCCCTGGTCTGCGCCGCCTTGGCGAACTCCAGCCAGTCGGCCGACGGGCCCGCCTCGGGCGCGGTGAGGATCTCTACGAGGTACCCGCTGCGTACCTCGGCCGACAGCGCGGCCAGCCGGCCGTTGATCACGGCGCCGATGCAGTGGTCGCCGGTGTCGGGGCCGAGCGCGTAGGCGAAGTCGATCGCGGTGGCTCCCCGCGGCAGCGCGACGACCTCACCGGACGGTGTGAGAGCGGGTAGGTTTCCGCCGCTCAGGTCGACGCGCAGGTTGTCGAGGAAGTCGGCCGACGGCACGTCGGACTGCCAGGCCAGCAGCCGGCCCAGCCAGCCGAGGTCGCGCCGCCCGGTGACCGCGTCGCCGCCGGTCTCGCGAATGTGCTCGATGATCCCGTACTCGGCGACGGGGTGCATGGCCCGGCTGCGGATGATCACGTCGAGCATGTCGCCCTCGGGCCCGATCACGACGGTGTGCAGAGACCGGTACAGGTTGTACTTCGGCAGCGCGATGAAGTCCTTCACCCGCCCGGTGATCGGGTGGAACGCCGAGTGCACCGCGCCGAGCGCGACGTAGCAGTCCTGTTCGGAGCCGTCGACCAGGACCAGGACGCGGGCCACGTCGGTGGGCCGGAGCCCCGCCACGTCGCCGTCGCGCTCGACGTGCACCGCGTACAGGTGCCGCGGCCGGGTGATCACCCGCGCGGCGACGTCGTGGTCCGCGAGGCAGGCCCGCATGCGGCCGAGCGCCGGCTCCAGCCCGGGTCGTACGGCCATGGCCGCCTCCGCCGCCGCGTGCGTACGGGCGTACGCCTCGGGGTGCAGGGCGGCGAAGGCGAGGTCGTCCATTTCGCGCTTGAGCACGTAGATCCCGAGCCGTTCGGCGAACGGCACGAGCAGCTCCAGCGAGGCCTTGGCGATCCGCTCCCGCTTGTGCGGCGGCTGGAAACCCAGCGTACGAAGGTTGTGCAGCCGGTCGGCCAGCTTGATCACCAGCACGCGGAGGTCGGCCGCGGCGGCGAGGACCATCTTGCGGAACGTCTCGGCCTCGGCCCGGTCGCCCCACCGCTCACCGTCGAGTTTGGTGACTCCGTCGACGAGTACGGCGACGTCTTCGCCGAAGTCGGCCCGCACCTCGCCGAGGGTGTACGGCGTGTCCTCGACGGTGTCGTGCAGCAGAGCCGCGACCAGGGTGGTGGTGTCCATGCCGAGCGCCGCGAGGATCATCGCGACGGCGAGCGGATGAGTGATGTACGGCGCGCCCGACTTGCGCATCGCCCCGCGGTGCTGCCGCTCGGCCACCGCGTACGCGCGGCGTATCTCGGCCAGGTCGCCGCCGGGGCAGGCCGCGCGATGGGCGGCGATCAGCGGCTCGACGCCGGGCTGTTCGGCGGGCCGTGCGGACGGAACGCGGACGGCCCATCCGGAGCGCACCAGCCGCGGCCGCAGCTGCTGGAGCGGGCCGGCGCCCGCCGGAGTGGAGGTTGTCATCGCGTGATCCCGCCCGGCCGCCCAGGGGTAGCAGACCGACTGCTACAGCGTGTAGCTGGCATTATGCGGCATGCACCGGTCGAGTGTCGCCGGAGCGCTCCGATCGGCCGCACTTATTTGACATCTCAACTTTGACACCTCAACCCCCGCCCGCAGCCGGGGCCATCGGCACCCGCAGCCGGGCGCTTTCAGGCGGCTTTGATGACGCCGAGCAGGTGTGTCACCTCGCGGGAGATCGCGTCGCGGCCGGCGGCGACGTATTTGCGCGGGTCGACCAGCCTCGCGTCGGCGCCGAGTCGGTCCCGTACCGCCGCGGTGAACGCCTGGTTGAGGTGGGTGGCGATGTTGATCTTGGTCATGCCGTGGCCGACCGCGGCCGTGAGGGTCTCGTCGGGCACGCCGGAGGATCCGTGCAGGACGAGCGGCACCGGTACCTCGGCCGCCAGCGCCGCGATCAGGTCGAGGTCGAGCGAGGCGTCCTTGGTGAGCATCGCGTGCGAGTTGCCGACCGCGACGGCGAGCGCGTCGACGCCCGTGGCGGTGACGTACGCGCGCGCCTCGCCGGGGTCGGTACGGGCGTCGGGCGCGTGCACGCCGTCCTTGCCGCTCACCTCGCCGAGCTCGGCCTCGACCCAGACGCCGGCCGCGTGGCAGCGTGCCACTACCCGCGCCGTGTCGGCGACGTTGTCGTCGTACGACCGGTGCGACGCGTCGTACATCACCGAGCCGAAGCCGAGCGCGATGGCCTCGTCGACCAGGTCAGCGGAGGTGGCGTGGTCGAGGTGCACGGCCACCGGGACGGCGGCGGCGCGGGCGACGGCGAGCGTCGCCACCCCGATGGGCGCGAGCGCGCCGTGGTAGGCGACGCAGTTCTCGCTGATCTGCAGGACGACCGGTGCGCCCGCCGCCTCGGCGCCCGCGACGATCGCCTCCGCGTGCTCGAGCTGGATCACGTTGAACGCGCCGACGCCGCGCCGGCCGGCGGCGGCTTCGACAATCTCACGGGTCTCGGCGAGCGGCATGGTGCTCCTGGATCCGGCCTCCGATAAACGTGCTATCGGGCCTGCCTTATTTGGACGCGCGTCGCGCGGGTGCGTCTTGCTTGGGCGTGAGGATGACCGAGCGGGTGAGGTTGCGCGGGCGATCGGGGTCGAGACCCTGGGCGGCCGCCAGCGTAACCGCCAGCCGTTGCACCCTGATCAGCTCGGCCATGGGGTCGGCGGCCGACAGCCGCAGCAGGCCGCCGGTACGGGCGACGTCGTCTGCGAGGCCGTCCGGAGCCGGGCCGAACGCCCACACGACCCGGCCGGGCCCGGTGATGCTGATCGGGCCGTGCCGGTACTCCATAGCGGGGTAGGCCTCCGTCCACGCCCGGGCCGCCTCGCGCATCTTCAGCGCGGCCTCCCGGGCGATGCCGCAGGTCCAGCCGCTGCCCAGGAAGGTGTACTGGCCCGCGTCGATGAGCTCCTCACCGAGCGGGTCGATCACCGCCTTCTCGGCGTCGGCGATGGCGGCCGTCAGGTCCTCGCCGAGATGCGCGCGCAGCAGCGCCAGCTGCGACGTGGCGAACCGGGTCTGTACCACGGACTTCTCGTCGGCGAAGTCGAGCACGATGACCTCGTCGGCCGCCTCCAGAATCGGCGTGCTCGGATCGGCGGTGATCGCCACGGACGGTGTACGGCCGTCGAGCCCGGCGAGCAGGTCGAGCACCTCGGTCGTCGTGCCGGACCGGCTGAGGGCGAGCACCCGATCGTACGAACGGCCGTGCGGGAACTCCGACGCGGCGAAGACGTCGGTCTCGCCGAGCCCGGCCCGCTCGCGCAGCACGCCGTACGACTGGCCGATGAACCACGACGTGCCGCAGCCGACCACGGCGACGCGTTCGCCCGGGCGCGGCAGCGCGCCGGCCACCTCGGCGGCCAGGCCTGCAGCGTGCCGCCACAGGTCGGGCTGGCTGGCGATCTCCTTCTCCGTGTAGGTCTCGG
Source organism: Streptosporangiaceae bacterium (assembly GCA_036555725.1). Classification (GTDB taxonomy): domain Bacteria; phylum Actinomycetota; class Actinomycetes; order Streptosporangiales; family Streptosporangiaceae; genus CALAED01. Next base: position 6,054 of record DATBKU010000042.1, read on the forward strand.
TATGGGTCATCTCTCCTCGATGTGATTGTTTCTGATCGATATATAGCAAATCAGAGCACTAATGAACAGCCAATATGGTTGGGGTCTGACGCGATCCACCTCCCAACGACTAGCCCAGGACTGTCTCAGGCGTGGGTCACAATGAACAAACCGGACATCGAGATCGGCGTTGAGGCATATATGACGGAATTGCGGCGAGCGCGCGTCGCGGTCCTGACGTATTTCTTCCTGCTCGGCATGGTCGGCGCGGTCTGGGTCGCGCGGATCCCGGCGATCAAGCATCACCTGGGTCTCAGCGACGGCACGCTCGGCGCCGCGCTGCTCGCCATGCCGGCGGGGCTCGTCCTCGTGATGCTGGTCTGCGGAAGGCTGGTCGACCGGTTCGGCAGCGGCCGGGTCACGCGGCCCGCGGCCGTGCTGTTCGCGCTGCTGCCCATCCCGCTCGGCCTGGCCGCCGACCTGCCCACGCTCATCGCCGGGCTGTTCCTGTTCGGCCTGGCGTCGGGCACGCAGGACGTGGCCATGAACGCGCACGCCGTACGCGTCGAGCGGGCCTACGGACGGCCCATCATGACGTCGTTCCACGCGGTCTTCAGCGTCGGCGGGTTCGCCGGGGCCCTGTTCGGCGGGCTGCTGGCCTGGCTCGACGTGGCGCCGACGCCGACGTTCGTGGCCGCCGCGATACCGCTGGCGATCGTCGGCGCGGTGGCCGGACGGTGGCTGCTGCCCTCGCCCGACCCAGACGATCGTACGGAGGCGGTCTCACCCGACCAGGCCGACCGTGCCGAGGCCGACCCCGCGCCGACATCGCTGACGCCTCCGACACCGCTGACGCCTCCGACACCTCCAACACTTCCGACACCGCCAATGCCCCCCACGCCGCCGACCCGCAGCCCGCTGCGCGCGCATCCGAGCGTCGTGGTCCTGTTGCTCGGCCTGGTCGCGTTCTGCTGCCTGGTAGGTGAGGGCGCCGCCGACAACTGGAGCGCCGTCTACATGCACGACGATCTCGGAACCTCGCAGGGCTTCGCCGCCCTCGGCTTCGCGGTGTTCTCGATCGCGATGACGATCGGGCGGCTGTTCGGCGACCGGCTTGCCCTGCGGCTCGGCCCCGTGCGGCTGGTGCGCGGCTGCGGGCTGCTCGCCGCGGCGGGCCTTGCGGGTGGCCTGCTGGCCCGGCATCCGATCGGCGGCCTCGCCGGGTTCGCCGCGCTGGGCGCCGGGCTGTCGTGCATCGTGCCGCAGGTGTTCTCCGCCGCCGGCAACGCCGACCCGGCGCGGGCCGGCCGCAACCTGGCCCGCGCCGCCGGGCTCGGCTACCTCGGCCTGGTCACCGGGCCGGTGCTCATCGGGGGCGCGGCCAGCGTGGTCGGGCTGCCGCTGGCGCTCGGCATTCCGGCACTGCTGGCGGTCGGCGTGGCCGCCGCGGCGGGCGTCATGGCGCAACCAGGGACAGCGAGCACCTCGGCCGTGGCGCGTTCGTCCGACTCGACGGCGCCGTCCCGATAACCGGGTCTACGGTCGCGGCGGCAGGGCGGTCACCCGAACTTCTCGGCGAGCCGGCGGAAGACCCAGGGCACGCCGCCGCGGATCCGGGCCGGAACCCAGGTCCAGCGCGGCTGGTACACCTCGGCGCGGCCGTGCTCGATCGCCGCGACGATCGTACGGGCGACGCGCTCGGCCGGGATCGGTGCCGGTCGACGGCGCTTGTACGGCGTCCCGCGCCGCTCGAAGAACGGGGTGTCGATGACGCCGGGCACAACCACCGAGACGCCGACCCCCGTACCGGCCAGCTCGTAGCGGAGGCTGTCGGCGAAGGTGATCAATCCGGCCTTGGTGGCGGAGTAGACGGCCTCGTCCCGCACACCGGTGGCGCCCGCGATCGAGGCGACAAAGACGACGTGGCCACGGCCGCGCTCGACCATGCCCGGCACCAGCGCCCGGGCGAGCCGGATCGGCGCCGCGAGGTTGACGGCGATGAGCCGGTCGATGTCGGCCTCGTCCATCTCGCGGAACAGCCCGGCCCAGCCGACACCGGCGTTGTTGACGAGCACGTCGATCGGCTCGGCCATCTCGAACGGCTGTGTGACGTCGGCCGCGAACGGTATGCCCCCCGTCTCCTCGGCGACCGCCGCCAGCCGTTCGCGATCTCGTCCCGTGAGCACCGTACGGCCGCCGGCCCGGGCCACGGCGCGCGCGGTCGCCGCGCCGATGCCGGACGACGCACCGGTGATCAGGACGGTTGAACCGGAGATCCGCATGATCGCTATGTCGCCCGGGCGGCGGAGTCGAGCGGTGGGGCCTCCGGCCGTGGCTCCGGTCCCTCCGGGGACGCCCCCTCGCCGGTCTCCATGGCCCGTACGCCCGCGGCCAGCGCGATCGGCACCGCGACGACCAGGCCGAGAGCCAGCACCGCGACGCCGGAGTCGTTCACGAGGGTGCCGACGATCGCGGTCAGCAGCGCGCCCATGAGACCGGCGCGCAGCAGCGGCGCCTGCGTGAAGGCCATGTCGAGCGCCCCGGCCCGGAGCCGGTCGGGGCGGCGCAGCAGGACGTATAGCAGGACCAGCCCGGCCACCACGATGGGCGTGAGGGTCATGTTGCCGAACGTATGCACCATCGCGCCGAACTTCCGCTCGACAATCGGCCCTGCCGACCCGTGCAGCAGGTCGCCGAAGAACCGGCCGAGGTGGGTCTGCTGAGCGGGCGGCCGCAGATGATCGAGGAACGCGATGACGAGGACGGCGAGGCCGCCGGCCGCGCAGAACGCCGCGAGCCTGGTCAGCGAGATCCGCTTGCCCGCCACGACGAGCACGCTCACCGCCAGACCGGGCACGAAGGCGATCACGCCGCCGAAGTCGGCGCCCCACAGCGGCAGCCCGTCGAGCGCCATCGCGGTCAGCCCCAGCGCCAGCACGATGGCCAGGGCCCACGCGCGCGCGTGACCGCCGCCCCGCCGGATCAGCCACTGCGCCACCCCGACCGAGGCGAGCAGGGTGGACGTGGCGAACACCGAGAAGGCGATGTTGCCCAGGCCGTAGTACCGGCCGCCGACCAGCGGCGAGTAGCCCATCAGACTGTTCAGCTGCAGCGGGGTGCCGGTGAGCAGGTCGAGCCCGACGGTCAGCGCGGTGGCCGCCGCGACGACCGTGCCGGGGCCGAGCAGGGTCTGCCGCCAGGGCCCGGCCAGGGCGACCGTGACGACGAGCGCGTCGGCGGCGGCGAGGCTGAGGGCGAGCGCGACCAGCGGGTGGCCCGTACTCCACCACGGCACCAGGTTGGCCAGGTAGGTCGAGACCGGAACCGCGGCACAGGCCAGCGCCGCCAGCCGCGTCGCCGCGAGCACCCGGCGCCGTCCGGTCGCGCCCCAGCGGCGACGCAGCGCGAGGGCGGCCGCGCCGTAGAAGAGCACCTGGGTGAGAACGAGCCCGATGAAAAAGCGTGGCAGCAGCCAGCGGACCGTCTGTGCCGCCACGTCCTGGTCGGACAGGTTGGTCGCCACGTCGGGCGCCTGCGCGGCGCCGCTCTGCCACGGGGTGCCGAGCGTATCGGCCGGTATCGGGAGGCCCACCGTCCCCAACATGGTCGTGGTCACGTCGGGCGTGAGCACGATGTTGGGCCGGCGGGTCGAGTCGGAGGTGAGCAGGCTGCCCGCACGGAAGCGCGGCCCGATCGCCATCGCCGCCCGCAGATGCGGTCCGGCCGACTCCTTGACCTTCGCCCCCGGGTCGTCGGTCAGCCCGGCGACGAGCAGCGTCGTGCCGGGCGGCAGCGAGTCGCGTATGTGGCCGATCGCGGCGTCGGCCCGGCCGATGTCGTGCCGGGTCAGCACGTCGTTGACGGCGACGACGCCGACGGCGCAGCGGGCCAGCGCGGCGGGGGTCAGTGCCTCGGCCGCCGGGGCGTAGATGTCGACCTTGCCCCGGGCGTCGGCGGCGGCCAGCATGGCGCCGGGACCGGCCGCCAGCGTGCAACCGCCCGCGCGGTGCACCGCCTCGCCGAGCAGGCCGACCGGGGCCTGGAACTTCGAGGTGAGGTTGGCCTGGCGGATGCGCGGGAACTCGGTGAGAACGGCGCCCGCGCCCTCGACGGTGGGCGTCGGCGGCGGGGTCGCACACGACCCGCCCATCCGGGCCGCTCGGGTGCCGGCCGACACGGTGAGCCAGCCGTCCTGCGGGCAGGCCACCGAGCCCTGCGTCCGGACCGACAGCGCCCCGGCCGCGCCCTCATGCGCCAGCCGCCACAGGTTGGGCGTCGTGCGTTCGCTGATGTCGTCCCACGTCAGCGCGGGTACGCCAACGAGCACGACGTGATTCGCCTGGTCCGTACGTACCGGCTGCGCGTGCGCGCCCGTACCGCTCAGCAAGGCCGTGGACGCGACGAACCCGAGCATCGCGAGGGCCAACGCCCGCACAGACACCTCCCCAGTGGTTTGACCGCGAAGTACGCCTAGATCGGCGACGACCGTAACGCGAACCTACCCGGCCAAGGCAAGCCATCACGGCAAACTTCGGAGGTCCGCCAGGTCCGGGCCGGGCCGCCGGCGTCTTGATCGGCTGAGCACCGAGACGCGAGGCCTGCGAAACGGGTCACCAAGGGACAAATCGGCCGAATATATTTTTGTCGGGCCATGCGTGGTTAATACTTCCCTACACAAAAGAAAGATCGGAAAGAATGGGAAGACGCTCGTCCGATGATCAAAATGCTCCGCGGGAGCCACGATTCCCCGACCCGATCGGGCATTACGGGTAAGCGCCGCCGCGGTCGCCAAACTCCGGGTGCCGTAGCTGTTTGTAGAAAATTGAAGTATCCCCGATGAATTGCGCTACTCTCCGACCCTGGGAATCGACGACCCGCGCCTCCGAGTCCCTCTGGTAGTAAGGAGCGTCAATGGGGTTCCCTCGTATATGCCGCTGCGCGCTGACCGGCGGCGCCATCGTGGCCGCACTGGCCTTGACGATCACCGGATGCGGCGGTTCGAGCTCGTCGAATCCGGCTCCCGCCGGCCCGGAAAAGTCCACCATCAACGTCGGCATCCTGCCCGTGGCCGACTGCGCCCAGTTGAAACTCGCGATCGACCGCGGATTCTTTAGGGCTGAAGGTCTTACCGTTAGAGTTCAAATCCTGCAAGGTGGTGCGGAGGCACCGCCCAGGCTCACGAGCGGTAATCTCGACGTCTCTTTTGGTGCCTACGTGCCGTACTTCATGGCCAAGGCAAGCGGGTTCCCGCTACACATCGTGGCGGACGGTTTCCAGTCCGCACCCGGAACGCACACGGTCCTAGTTTCCCAGGATTCCAAAATCCACTCGGTGCAGGATCTGAAAGGTAAGAAGATCGGCATCAACGTCAAGCACAACCTCGGCACGTTGCTCATGCAGGCGATCCTGCAGCCGCAGGGAGTCCATCTCGACGAGAACAAGAACTTCGTCGCGGTCGCCTTCCCCAACATGGAGATCGCCCTGAAGAGTCACACCGTGGACGCGGTGCAGGCCGTCGAGCCGTTCAGCAGCCAGATGCAGAAGTCGATCGGCGCCCGGCTGCTCACCGATCTCAGTCAGGGTCCGACGGCGAACTTCCCCGTCGCCGGCTACGCCTCCACGGACACCTGGGCGAAGAAGTACCCCAGGACGCTGGCCGCCTTCCAGCGCGCCATCGTGCGGGCCCAGGCATTGCTGGCCGACCGGCAGGTACTCGCGCAGACCCTGCCGACCTTCACTCGTATCGACGCCAGCACGGCCGCCACGCTGCACGTGGGCGCCTACCCGACGTCGATCAACACCGTGCGTCTCGAGCGGGTGGTCGACATGATGCTGCAGTACGGGTACCTGAAGCAGCGGATCGATGTGAAGTCCGTCTTGGGGGCATCCTCGTCCGGATAGGACGTACGACACCGAGGTCGTGCTCGTCCGCGAGTGCCGCTTGCGCGGCCCCGATCAGAGTTTGGGGGTGAAGCGGCGGCGGTACTCCCCGTCGTCGGGGACCATCGTCCCGCGCAGCGCGAGCTCGACGAGCTCGACGGCCTGCGAAAGCCGGACGAGCCTGGTGCCTTCGCGCCGGTACGCATCGAGGACGACGTCGATGCCGTGCGAAGGCACCAGGTCGCGCAGGTCGACCCGGGCCGACCGGAACCCCTCCCTGGCCGCCTCGACGGACGCCGCGACGTGGTGTTTGGCCATGCGTGCCAGGACGATGGGATAGCGGCGCAGCACGCCGTACCGGCGGTACTCCGGCGGCACCAGCTCGAGCAGCCAGGCACTGGCGGTGTCTTCGAAGCGCTCGGTGCCCGGCGGGTGTACCTCCGGTGGCCAGCCAGGCGGTACGTACGTGCTCACGCCTAATAACATAACCCTTGGGGTCGAAAATATGTTCGACAGGGTTATGTCACTCTTTGTCAGTGGATGTCCGTTGGATGCGGATGACGCCGGAGTCCAGATCGGGCCGGTTGGGGTTGCCTGACTGCCGATGATCGTCGTGGCGGCGCATCTTCTCGGCCTCTTGCTCCTCGATCTGGATGCGCTTGCCGCCGCTGAACATCGCATGCAGGTCCTCGAAGATGCCGGCACCGAAGCCGGTTCCCGTCTCGGCGTCGCCGCGCAGGGCGGACATCAGCGACCGTCCAGCCCCCTCAGCTGGCCAGTCGACAACCTCGGGCTGGGCCGGGGCCTGCGCCGGTTTTACCGGACGGGCGCCGGACCGCCTGCGGCGACGGCGAAACGGTGACTTCACGCTTGCTCCAACGTCTCGGCGACCGGGAATGATTCCGCGCCATGATCGAACACCCAGCGGGTGGGCGAGCCGGAGAAATCGTCGTGACGCAGCCCGAATACCCATCGCGGCTGGACGCTCACCGTAGCGTTCACCGCGGGGTCCAGGAAATCGACGGTATACGACACTTGATACTTCTCGTTCGATCGGTCGAGGAAGCGCTTGATCGTTTTCATATCGGTCACCACCTCGGCCGTACCCTCGATCACCACGGGATCGGCGGCGTCTTCGGTGGTGACCACGCAGTGCGGGTTGGCCACGAGGTTGCGGATCTTGCGAGACCGCAGGCTGCTGCTGAACCAGAGCTTGTTTTCATCCCAGACGGCCCAGACCGGCATGGCATGCGGGTGCCCGTCGGGCCGGACGGTGGCGACCCAGTAGTTCCGGGCGGCGTTGACCCGCTCCAGCGCCCACGACCACGGCAGCAGCCCGCTGCCCTCGTCGGCGCCGACGATGCCGTATCCCGGCATGTACGGGCGATCTGCCTGCGGCGCATCCATGCCCTCATCGTCGCACGCGCTCCGTGGGTTCGCTCACAGTCGCCGTCACGGCCCGCAGCGCCGTCCTCCGCGCGCCCCCGCGCCCCGCGCCTGCCCCCCGCGCGCCCTGCCCGCCCCGCGCCTGCCCCCGCGCGCCCTGCCCGCCCCGCGCCGTCCCGCTCAGCGCCGGGCGGGACACGTGTGCCGCCGACGAGCGCGGGATCGCGGGCGGTAGCCTGCGTGACGTGCCACTAGCCCTGTCGCTGACCGATGTCGTCGCGGCCCTCGACGGCTTCTACGACCCCGCGTGGGCCGAGCCGTGGGACGCCGTCGGGCTGGTCTGCGGCGACCCCGATCAGCCCGTCGAGCGGGTCATGTTCGCCGTCGATCCGGTGGCCGTCGTGGTCGCCGAGGCCGTCGAGTGGGGCGCCGACCTGCTGGTCACCCACCATCCGCTGCTGCTCAGGCCGGTCAGCAGCGTGGCCGCGACGACGCCCAAGGGGCGCGTGGTGCACCGGCTGATCACCAGCGGGGTGGCGCTCTACACCGCACACACCAACGCCGACGCCGCGGATCCAGGGGTGTCCGACGCGCTGGCCCGCGCCGTCGGACTGACCGGACCGCTCCGGCCGCTGGCGCCCGCCGCCGACGAGCCCCGGCGGGGCCTGGGCCGCGTGGGCGCCCCGGACGAGCCGGTGTCGCTGCGCGACTTCGCCGCCCAGGCCGCCAAGGGCTTGCCCGCCACCGCCGGGGGGCTCCGCGTGGCCGGTGATCCCGGCCGTACGATCCGTACAGTGGCGGTGTCCGGGGGAGCGGGAGACTCGCTGCTGGGGGCCGCCCGCGCCGCGGAGGTCGACGTCTTCCTCACCGCGGACCTGCGCCACCATCCGGCGTCGGAGTTCGGCGAGTACGACGGCCCCGCGCTGATCGACGCGGCTCATTGGGCGACCGAGTGGCCGTGGCTGGCCGACGCCGAGCGGCTGCTGGCCGGCGCGCTCGGCGTGCGGACGCACGTCTCCACGCTGGTCACCGACGCATGGACGATTTCCGAAGGAGCAAAGTGAAAGCCGCACCCGAAGCCCAGTTGCGCCTGCTCGACCTGCAGGAGCTCGACAGCACGCTCGGCCGGCTGGAACACCGGCGTCGTACGCTCCCGGAACTCGCAGAGTACGAGGACCTGGAGCGCCGCAGCAGCGAGATCAAGGACACCATCGTCGCCGCCGAGACGGAGGTGTCCGACCTGGACCGCGAGCAGACGAAGGCCGAGCACGACGTCGACGCCGTACGGCAGCGCGCCGACCGCGACAAGGGCCGGCTCGACTCCGGCCAGGTCTCGTCCGCGCGCGACCTGGAGAACCTGCAGTCCGAGATCACCTCGCTGCAGCGCCGCCAGTCCGACCTCGAAGAGGTCGTCCTGGAGATCATGGAGCGGCGCGAGAACGCCGCGCAGCACCTGGCCGACCTGCGCCGGTCCCAGACCGACCTGCAGGACGAGCTCGCTCGGGTGGCCGAGCGCCGCGACGCCGGGCTGCGCGAGCTCGACGACGAGGCCGGCCTGTCCAGTACGGCACGTACGGCCGTCGCCAAGGACATCCCCGACGATCTGCTCGCGCTGTACGAACGGCTGCGCGGCCAGCTCGGCGGGGTCGGCGCCGCCATCCTGCTGCGCGGCCAGTGCCAGGGCTGCCACCTCGCCCTGAACACGGTCGACCTGAACCGGATGCGGTCCGCGGCCCCGGACGAGGTCATCCGCTGCGAGGAGTGCCGCCGCATCCTGATCCGTACGCCCGAGTCCGGCCTGTGAGCGCCGTGAGCGCGATGACCGGCGCGCCGACGGTGATCGAGCCATGAGCCGGCGCCGTACGAAGCTTGTCGTCGAGGCGGACGGCGGGTCGCGCGGCAACCCGGGGCCGGCCGGCTACGGCGCGCTCGTCCGCGACCCGGCCACCGGGCGGGTGCTGACCGAGGTCGCCGAGGCGCTCGGGCACGCCACCAACAACGTCGCGGAGTACCGCGGCCTGATCGCCGGCCTGCGCGCGGCGGCCGACCTGGCGGCCGACGCCGCGGTCGAGGTACGGATGGACTCCAAGCTCGTCGTCGAGCAGATGTCGGGGCGCTGGAAGATCAAGCATCCGGACATGAAGCCGCTGGCGCTCGAGGCGCAGGACCTGGCGTCCCGCTTCTCGTCCGTGCGCTACACCTGGGTGCCACGGGCCCGCAACGCGCACGCCGACCGGCTGGCCAACGAGGCCATGGACGCGGCCGCGCAGGGCAAGAAGTGGACCCGCCGTACGGCAGGGGACGACGAGGACGCCGACCCCGAACCGGCCCCGGCGGCCAAGACGGCACCGCAGGTGGGCTGGGGGGCGCCGGCGGCCGCGCCCACCACGACGCTGCTGCTGCGGCACGGAGAGACCCCGTACTCCACGGAGCGGCGGTTCGCCGGTGTGGGCGACATCCCGCTGACCGACACGGGCGTCGCGCAGGCCCGGGCCGCGGCCGAGGCGCTGTCGTCGTACGGCATCGACGCGATCGTCTGCTCGCCGCTGCGCCGCTGCCGCGACACCGCCAAGGAGGTCGCCGCCGTCGTGGGCGCCCCCGTCCGCGAGGAGGAGGGCTTCCGCGAGACCGACTTTGGCGCATGGGAGGGAATGACCTTCGCCGAGGTCAAGGAGCGCTGGCCGGAGCAGCTGACCGCCTGGCTGGGCGATCCGTCGGTCGCGCCGCCGGACGGCGAGACCTTCACCGACACGTTCCGCCGGGTACGGACGGCCCTGGACAAGGTGATGGTGCGGTACCGGCACCAGACCGTACTGGTCGTGTCGCACGTGACGCCGATCAAGATGCTGCTACGGCATGCGCTGGCCGCACCGGCCGAGGCGCTGTACCGGATCCATCTCGACGTGGCCTCGCTGTCGGTCATCGACTGGTACGACGATGGCCCCGCGGTCGTACGCGGCCTGAACGACATCCACCATCTGACCCAGATCTAGGTCGTGTCCCGTGGGTCCATGTCCTGCCGCGCGACGGCCGAGACCCACGAGGACACGCCCTTTGCGTTCGTACGCTCGGTGACGAGGCGTACTGTGCCGTGAGAAGGCTGTTTTACGAACGTTTCGACGCCAGGAGGTCGCCGATGACCACGTCCGCCGGAGGGCCCACCAAGATCCTGCTCGACGAGTCGCGGATCCCCCGTCAGTGGTACAACGTCCTCGCCGACCTGCCGACGCCGCCGCCTCCGCCGCTGCACCCGGCAACCCGCGAGCCCGTCGGCCCGGACGATCTGGCCCCGCTGTTCCCGATGGATCTCATCCTGCAGGAGGTCAGCACCGAGCGGTATCTCGACATTCCCGACGAGGTCATCGACGTCTACCGGCTGTGGCGGCCGACCCCGCTCATCCGGGCCCGGCGCCTGGAGCGGGTGCTGGGCACCCCGGCGCGCATCTACTACAAGTACGAGGGCGTCTCGCCGGTCGGGTCGCACAAGCCCAACACTGCGGTGCCGCAGGCGTTCTACAACGCGCGACAGGGCATCCGGCGGCTGACCACCGAGACCGGCGCCGGGCAGTGGGGGAGCGCGCTCGCCTTTGCCTGCTCACAGTTCGGCATCGACTGCGAGGTCTGGATGGTCCGGGCCTCCTACGACCAGAAGCCGTACCGCCGCTCGATGATGGAGACGTACGGCGCGCGCGTGCACGCGAGCCCGTCCGATCTCACCTCGGCGGGGCAGAAGATCCTCGCCGACGACCCGTCGTCGACCGGCTCACTCGGCATCGCGATCAGCGAGGCCGTCGAGGTGGCGGGCGGCGCCGAGGACACCCGGTACGCGCTGGGCAGCGTCCTCAATCACGTGCTCACCCATCAGACGGTCATTGGGCAGGAGGCGTTGGAGCAGCTCGCGCTGGTCGATGAGGCGCCCGACCTGATCGTGGGCTGTACGGGTGGCGGGTCCAACTTCGCCGGCCTCTTCCTGCCGTTCCTGCGCGAGAAGCTGGCCGGCAAGATCTCGCCGGTCATCCGGGCCGTCGAGCCGGCGGCCTGCCCGTCCTTTACGCGCGGCCGGTATGAGTACGACTACGGCGACACGGCCGGGTTCACGCCGCTGATGAAGATGCACACGCTGGGGCACGACTTCATCCCCGACCCCATCCACGCGGGCGGGCTGCGGTACCACGGCATGGCGCCGCTGCTGTCGCACATGTACGAGGAGGGGTTCTTCGAGGCCGTCGCCAAGCGGCAGCGCGAGTGCTTCGAGGCCGGGGTGCTGTTCGCCCGTACGGAGGGGATCGTCCCGGCACCGGAGCCGACGCACGCGCTGGCGGCCGCGATCGAAGAGGCCCGGCTGTGCGCCGAAACAGGCGAACCCAAGGTGATCCTCACCGCGCTGTGCGGGCACGGCCACTTCGACATGGCGGCGTACGACCGTTTCATGTCCGGCCGGATGGAAGACCTCGACCTGTCCCAGGACCGCATCGACGAGGCGCTCACGCGGCTCCCATGATCGATCGCCTCGACCACCTCGTCCTCACGGTCGCGGACATCGACCGTACGGTGGACTTCTACACGCGGGTGCTCGGCATGCGGGCCGAGACGTTCGGCGACGGCCGCCGGGCGCTGCACTTCGGCCCGCACAAGATCAACCTGCATCTGGCCGGTCACGAGTTCGAGCCCAAGGCCACCAGCCCGACCGCGGGCTCAGCCGACTTCTGCCTGGTCAGCGCGGTCCCCATCGACACGGTCGTACGGCATCTGGACTCGTGCGGCGTCCCGATCGAGGAGGGCCCGGTCCCTCGTACCGGCGCGCAGGGCCCGATCACCTCGGTCTACTTCCGCGACCCCGACGGCAACCTCCTCGAAGTATCCACCTACTGAGTAACCTTTAGACACGGCGGACGAGCCGGCCGGGCGGTCGCGTCGGGGCCTTGTGCCCCGCCGAGGAAGGTCCGGGCTCCACAGGGCAGGGTGGTCGGTAACGCCGACCCGGGGTGACCCGCGGGACAGTGCCACAGAAAACAGACCGCCCCGGCGTCAGCCGGGGTAAGGGTGAAACGGTGGTGTAAGAGACCACCAGCGCCGCAGGTGACTGCGGCGGCTCGGTAAACCCCACCCGGAGCAAGGTCAAGAGGGGAGCCAGCGGCTCCCTGCGCGAGCGATCGA